>JANPEF010000025.1:0-27951 GCA_031431875.1 Candidatus Eiseniibacteriota bacterium
GGGCACGCGGCGGAGGCGGCGGGTTCGCCGCGGCTTCGCGCTCGCGGCGCTCGGCCTGCACGCGGCGCTGCACCTCGGCCTCGTGCTCGCGCTTGCGCGCCGCCTCGGCCTTCACCACTTCCTTCTCCGAGTCCATCTTCGACTGGATCTTGGCGATGACCTCGGGCTCGACGGTGCTCATGTGGCTCTTCACTTCGACGCCGACCCCGCGGATCAGCTCGACCACTGCCTCCGAGGACATCTTCATGTCCTTGGCGACCTCGTAGACGCGAATCTTCTTCGTACCGTCGGACTTGGTGCTCACTCGCCCTCCTCCTTCCGCGGTTCACCCGCGTCGGTCACGTCGGTCGCGTCATCGGACGCGGCCGGCGTGCCGAGGTGCGACGGCACCACGTCGGGATCGAACTGCTCCTCGATTTCGACGGCCTCCGGCGGAGGACCCGGATCGAGTGCCTCGGCCACGGCGGGATCGCCGGCCTCGGGGTGCTCGATCGCCGCCACCGCCTGCGCGGCCTCGTCCTTCTCCATCTCGGGCGTGATGTGGACCTCGTGCGTCGCCGCGTCGGCCTTGTGCCGGGCCTCCGCCCAGTGCGCGACGGCCAGCGCCTTCTCCAGCGTGCGCTCGCTCATGCCTGGAATCGCCAGGAGCCGCGCGGGCTCGGCGGCGATCAGCTCGCCGACGCTCTCGATCCCGACCTGCACCAGGGCCTCGCGCAGGCGCGCGCCCAGCAGGTCGACGGTTTCGATGTCGATGCGTGCAGCCTTCTCGGCCGAGCTCTTCTTGACGTCCTCGCTGCGCGAGATGAGGTCGATGCGCCAGGTGGTCAGCTTGGCCGCCAGGCGCGCGTTCTGCCCACCCTTGCCGATGGCGAGCGACAGCTGGTCATCGGCGACGACGACCTGCATGCGGTTCTCGTCCTCGATCACGCGCACGTCGAGCACCTTGGCCGGCGACAGCGCACGCGAGACGAACACCGCCGCGTCGGTCGACCACGGCACGATGTCGATGCGCTCGCCGCCCAGCTCGCGCACGATGCTCTGCACGCGTGAACCCTTGAGGCCCACGCACGAGCCCACGGCATCGACGCGCGGGTCCTTCGAGTAGACCGAGATCTTGGAACGCGCGCCGGCCTCGCGGGCGACGGCGCGGATCTCGACGATGCGATCGGCGATCTCGGGCACCTCGGACTCGAACAGGCGCCGCAGGAAGTCGGGATGGGTGCGCGACAGGATGACCTGCGGTCCCTTCGCGTTCTTGTCGACGTCGAGGACCACCGCGCGGACGTAGTCGCCCTGGCGGTGGTGGTCCCGCGGGATCTGCTCGCGCGCCGGCAGGATGCCCTCGGCGCGGTCGAGCTTGACGATCACGTTGCCGCGATCGACCTGCTGGACGACGCCGCGCACGAGCGTGGCGATCTTGCCCGTGAACTCCTGAAAGACGCGGTCCCGCTCGGCCTCGCGCACGCGCTGGATGAGCACCTGCTTGGCGGCCTGGATCGCGTTGCGGCCGAAGTCGGCGACCTCGAGCGGAAAGCGGATCGGCCCGCCGACAGCGGCGTCGGGATGCGTCTTCAGCGCATCCTCGAGCGTGCACTGCAACGCCGGGTCCTCGACCGTCTCGACGACGTCCATGACGCGCGCCATCTCGATCTTGCCGCTCATGTTGTCGAACTTGACCTCGACGTTCGCCGTGGCGCCGAACTTCTTCTTGCCGGCGCTGACCAGGCCGGCTTCGAGCGTCTCGACGAGCACGCTGCGCTCGACGTTCTTCTCGCGAGTGATGGCGCCGAGCGCCTCGAGAATCTCCGTGTTCATGCCTTCTCCTTCGGTCCGCGGTCGCGCGGGTTGCCGCGTCCGCCGGCAGCGGGCGTCTTCGCCGCGCGCAGTCCGGCCCAGGGATCCACCACGAGGTGCGCCTTCTGGACCGCCTCGACCGGCGCGCTCCATTGACCGCCCTCTTCCGTCTGCAGCGTCACCGTTCCGTCCTCCGCGCCGACGATTGCTCCTTCGACGCGGCGGCGGCCGTCGACCAAGTCGTGCGTCTGCACGAAGGCCCGCTCGCCGAGGTGCCGCCGGAAGTGCTCCAGCGTGCGCAGCCGGCGCTCGATGCCCGGCGAGCTCACCTCGAGCACGAACCGGTACGGCACCGTCTGGTTCATCTCCAACGCGTCGTCCAGCCGGCGCGATACGCGCGTGCAATCGTCGATCGACACCGTCCCACCCGTCCCGTCCAGGCGGTCGAGATAGACCCGGATGGTCAGGCTGCCGGCCGAGACGAACTCGACGTCGACGAGCTCGAATCCCATCTCCTCGACGAGGGGTCCGGCGATCTCGAGCACTTCGTGGCGCACGTCCATGAGCGGACTCCAGAGCGACAGGGCGACGCGAAAGAACCCCCCGCGCCAGGCAATGGCGGCCGGGTGCTCCGGGGCGAGACCTTGAAGAAGGGGAACGCGAGGAGCCGCGCGGGAGGGCCGTCAAACGGAAATGAGTGGCCGGACCGCACCACTCACCTCCCGGAAACTACACCCGTCGGGGCGACCGGGCAAGGCCCTTTCTGGGGCGCGGGGGCAGGGGCGAACCCTGGTCGGTGCCCTGGTCGGTGCCCTAGTCGGTGCCCCAGTCACTGGCGTACAGGTACCAGAGGAAGGTGCGCCCGACCTGGCCCAGGCTCCCCGGGGCGACCTGCGTCAGGTCGTCGCCCGTGGTGTGCCACGCCGGGTAGTCGAAGTCGATGACGTTGACCGCCGGGATGCCCGCCTCGAGGAACGGGGCGTGGTCGTCGTACACGTTGTGGCGCACGCCCTTCACGAACGCGGGGGCGTTCACCTTCGCTGCGCCGGTCCACAGGCGCTCGACGATGTTCGGCGCGGCGTTGAACGAGTTCTGCTCGTAGTGAATCTCGAGGTCCTTGTCCCCCACCATGTCGGCGACGATGGCGAGGATCGGCCGCGGGTGCGTGAGGTCGCGCACGTAGCGCCGCGAGCCGCGGCAGAAGCTCTCGACGTCGCCGCCCTCCCCCAGGTCCTCGCCGTCGAAGAACACCAGCTCGACACCGACCGGCGGCGGCGTCTCCCCCATCACTCGCGCCATTTCGAGCAGCACGGCAACGCCCGAGGCGCCGTCGTTGGCACCGAGGACCGGTTGCGTGCGCTTCGCCGGGTCCGGATCCATGTCGGCGATCGCCCGCGTGTCCCAGTGCGCGCCGAGCACAATCCACGGACCCGTCGCGGGGCCGAAGCGCGCCCGCACGTTGGTCAGGCGGTAGGCCCGGCCGTAGACCGTGTCGTCGAACGCCTGCTCGATCACGCGCCCGCCGGCGGTGGCCAGGCGCTCGACCATCCACGCGCGGCAGCGCTCGTGCCCCGCCGATCCCGGATTGCGCGGACCGAACGAAACCTGCGCCTTGAGGTCCTCGAACGCGCGCGCCTCGTCGAAGCGGGGCACCGGACGGTCGTTGCAGCCGGTGGCGAGCAGGGCGAAGGCGGCGGCGAGTGCGGGCGCGAGGCGGCGGGAGGCGGAACGAAGTCGCGGGATCGCGCGGGCAGGGATCATGGCGCCGGGATTGAACCACGCCGCGGCGCATGGCGGCAAGCGCGGGCGCAGCCGGCCGCGCTCAGAAGCGCACGCTGCCCGAGGCCTCGAGCCGGATCGAGCGGTTCGTCGGCGTGGCGCCCTCGGAGGTCTTGCCGTAGAGGTCGCGGTTCTGCGAGAAGCCCAGGCCGAGCGTGCCGGTGACGTAGGTCGAGAACGAGTACGTGGCGCTGCTGTTGAGGTCGAGCCGATCGGTGCGCGTGGTCAGCGCCTGCTGGCCCTGCGACTCGGTCGAGCCGCTGCGCTTGCTGTAGGTGCCATCGAGCGACATGGTGAGCGTGCTCTTGAGCCCGCTGCCGAAGATGGGCATTTTTTGCCCGGGCATGTACGAGCGGCTGATCGAGCTGCGGACGCTCGTCTCGCCCTCCTTCCGCACCGAGCGGCGGGTCGCGAAGTCCTCGCGGATCGACGAGCTCTGGTCGATCGACAACTGCACGTTCGCCGTCCCGCGCGTCTGGCCCGAGAGCTGGAGCAGCGGGCGGAAGTTCTTCGTCCGCACCTGCGTCGACGGCTTCTCCAGGTTGACGCCCTCGAGCGTCCTGACGAAGCTCGCGCGCGACGACGCGTTGATGCCGGTGAACACCTTGCCCAGCCGTATCAGGTTGTGGACCTGTCCCCAGTCGAGTTGCAGGTCGGGGAACGTGAAGTTCGAGCTGTTCGACACCTGGCTGTTGTAGTTGCGGTTCAGGTTCGAGTAGTTGGCGCGGATGCGCGCCGTCGAGCGCCCGACCAGCTGGACCGTGGTCGAAGCGTCGCCCGAATAATTGCGCTGCGCATTCTCGGTCGCCTGCGGCCCGCGATAGATCGAGGTGAGCTCGTCACCGTTCCACTGGGTGTCCGGGTCGCGCACCAGGCCCAGCCGGTACGGCACCGAGGGCACGCCGGTGAAGCGGCTGAACCCCGTCGTCCGCGCGAAGGAGATGCGCATGCTGACGTTGCCCAGGCGCGACAGCGTCCGCCCGACCGGGAGCGAGAAACCGCGCGACGGCGCCACCGGTGGTGGCGGCGGGCGATAGCCCGCGGCGGCCGTCGCCGAATCGGGACCGGCCCACGTGGAGTCGCCGGCGGCGAGCGCCGAGTCGCGCGATGCCCGGGCCGCGCGCCCCACCGCCGCCGCCTGGGCGTTGAGCGCCGCCAGGGTCGCCTGCGTGGGTTGCGGCGTGGGCGGACGGCTGGTCGAGGCGAGCCGGGCGAACGGCAGTTCCCACGTCACCCCGGCATTGGTCGCGTTATTGAATGAACCGAGCGAGAGGTCCGGCGACAGGTCCGGCGTGCGCGCCTCGCTGTACGACGACGAGAAGTCGAAGGCCGGCCGCACGAACGCATGGAGCGGCACGGTGAGGCGCCCGTCGAGCCGCTGCGTGAAGTTCGTCATGCGTCCGAAGTTGACGCCCAGCACGTACGCCGGGGTGATCCCCGGGATATAGGCGTTGCGCGTCGCCGCCACGGTATAGCTGCCCAGCGGCAGCGGCCGCCACGTCGCGCCCAGCAGGTACAGGGACGTCTTGCGGTAGATGTCGCTCTGCAGCGAATACGCCCCGACCGGATCGTCGAGCCCGCGCTTGTAGGTGAACGAGCGCGTGGTCGTCTGGCTGAACGAGATCGTGGCCGTCTCGGGCAGCAGCTTGATCTTCTGCAGGCCTCCCCCGCGCTGCTTCCACAGCGGCACGGGCACCTTGAACCACTCGGCGGGCGCGAGCGAGTAGCCGCCGCCGCCGGAGAGCGTGCGGCTCGAATCGAGCCCGGTCGGCGAGCGGCCCACGCGGTCGCCGAAGGCGAAGTTGACCGAGGCGCGACCGATCGTGTTGCGGAGGATCGGGTTGCGATCCCCCGTCTTCGACAGCCCGACGCTGAAGCTGCGGTCGGTCGCGCGCGACTGCTCGTTGATCGCATCGTCGCCGCGCAGGAACAGGTCGGTGCCGGTGCGCAGGCGCGGCGTGCCCTGCGTCTTCGCCCAGGCGAACGACATCGGGAAGTTGAGGCCGGTGCCGGAGAGGAAGCGGTGCGGCTGGATGGTCCCCGACAGAGACAGGCGATCTGCGTTGACGTCGCTGCCACGAGCCTGCCCCAGGCGCTGGAAGTTCTCGTCGGTGCGATCCCAGTTGGTGGTCAGCGTCATCAGGTCGGCGACCCTGGTGTAGACCGTGAGCCGGTTCGCCGTGCCGCGCGAGCGATCGACGTCGAGCGCCCGCAGGTCGTCGATCCACACCTGCCCCGAGATGTTGTTGGTGGCCCGACCCAGCAGCGTGCTGTCGTTCACCGCCTTCTCGCTGAACACGCCGATCGTCATGCGCTGGATGCGCGTGAATGTCGGCGAGCCGACGACGACGAACTGCTCCTCGCCGCGGAACACCGTGTCGACGACGGCGCCCGGCGGCCGGTCGAGCTTCACGTCGGTGAAGTCGGTGAGGTTGAGGATGATCTCGGTCCACGGCGTCGGCCGGAATGGGGCGGCGGCCACCCCGCGGAACGGCCGCGAGTACTCGTAGTAGTTGCGGTCGTCGTAGCCGAGCCGCAGGAAGAAGCGGGCCGAGTCCTGGTCGGTGAAGCCGAAGGCGGTCGCATAGAAGCCGATGCGCCCGTAGCGCGTGTAGTCCTCGGCGTAGGTCTGGTCCTTGAAGATCGTGGCCGCGGACCCGACGGGCAGGCGGGTGACCTCGAGCGCGATCGACTGCTCGCGCTGCGTCTGCGTGCTGCCGCCCGTGTTCGACGTGGCGACGCCGAATGGCGGGTCGTAGATGTTGCGATCCTCCTGGTTGTTCACATTGCGGGCCACGACCGAGCCGTTGGCGAGACGCGTCGCCGAGTCGGTGCTGGCGATGCGCCAGCGGTTGCCCACCACCTCGACGGCGCCAAGCTGCAGGAGCGGCTGGCGGCCGCGCGCGTCCTCGCTGGTCTTGGGCGGCGCATCGATGCCCTGAAAGGTCTCGAAGCCCTCCATCCACACGCGCATGTGCTTCACGTTCGCCAGGCTGCCGCCGTTGATCACGCGGCGGATCCTGGGGTCGCTGATGTCGAGCGGGATGCGGAAGCGGCGCCAGCCGTTGTTCGGCGCCACCGGGTTGCCCTCGACCGTGAGCGTTGATTCGGCGGCGAAGATCAGGAACGGCGCCAGCGCGGCCTGGTCCCCGAGCGGCAACGTGAACGTCATGTAGTCGTCCACCCGATCGAGCTCCTGGTTGCCGTCCAGGTCCTCGGTAAACAGCCGGTTCCCGCTCTCGTAAGTGCCCTTGCTCTTCTCGGAGAGGGTGGGCGTGACGTAGTTCTGCGGATCGAGTCGCTCGATCACGTTCGAGTCGTTGCCCAGGCTCACGTCCGAGACGCGAAAGTTGTCGCCGTGCCTGTCCTGATCCGAGGCCGTCGAGAGGTCGTAGGTCTCGGCCTCGAGCTCGTCGGGAATGCCGTCGGCGCCGGTGTCCTCGCGAATGGCCGGGTCGTTGCTCGGATCGTACTTGCCGTCGCGATTGCGGTCCTCGGTGTCGTAGGCCGCGTTGGGCAGCACGCCGGGCGCGCGCTGTGCGTCCTCGGAGACGACACCGAGGTCGATGTGCAGCTTGAAGTCCGGATTGCTGCGCACGTCCATGTCCCGCCAGTCGTTGACCCACACCTCGAGGTACTGCAGGCGCGAGAAGTCGGAGCCATCGGGCTCGACCGTGGTGGTGAACCCGCTCCACAGGTCGGGCTGGGCGCGCACTGCCGGCAGCTTCGGCAGGTACATGTCGAGCACGGTGACGTAGTTCTCGCCGCCCTCGCCGCGGGTCAGGCGCGGGTTCAGGTCCCATGCCTGGACGGTGTTCACCGGGTTGTACCAGACCATCTCGTTGTAGTCGGCGGCGACGGGGACGTACGCCGCGCCGCTGACGACCAGCGGCGGAGCAGCCCACTTCCAGAAGCCACGCCCCATGGGCGCCGAGTACGAGTCGCGGTTGCCCTCGAAGTCGTCGAGATAGACCGTGTTCTTGGTGTTCGGGTTCGGCATGGACATGCCGATCTCGCCGTTGATGTCGAACTGCGACGGCTCGGTGGTGTTGTAGAACGGCAGGCGATCGACCAGGTCGGTGAGGAAGCGCGGCTGCGTGCGCAGGTCGCCGTAGAGGTCGCCGATCAGCGTGCGCGTCGGTTCCTCGCCGAGCCGCGGGCGCGCCTCGTCCTGGCCCTTCGACTCGTAGATGAACGCACCGCCGAAGCCGTGAGTCGGGCCGCGATAGCCGAGCGTGCCACCGACCAGCGTCTTGCCCGCCTGGGCGAAGAGCGGCGCGTACGAGTAGTCGATCGACAGGCGCGAGCGGTTCTCCCGCGCCTTCGCGGTCAGCAGCGTGATCACGCCCGCCTCGTAGTCGATCTGGTAGTCCTTGTTCTTCTCCAGCGGCACGCCCTCGATGGCGACCACTTCGGACCCGTCGAGGATGCCGACCTGCCCCAGGTTGATCGTGCCCGAGTAGTCCGTGCCCGCGAACTTCGCCCAGATGTAGTAGCGCCGGTCGTCGACGAGCTGGAGGTTGCGCTTGTCGTAGGGCTTGGGGTTCGATTCGAGGTCTTCGGGCGTGATGCCACCGCCGGGGACGCCCGGCGGATCGGGCACGCCGGCCGGCCAGAACATGCGCCCGCGCAGGCCGGGAACGTCGTTGTTGGCCACGATGCGCGTGCGGAAGAAGTAGTCCTCCTCGGGCGTCGCGTCGGGACGCGGCGTGACGCGCGGATCGAACGGGCGCAGGTCGGGAAAATACAGCACGCCGGTCTCGGTCTCGAGGAACCAGGCACTGGTGATCTGGTCGACGATCAGGTCAGGGCCCTCGATCGCCGCCCCCGAGCCGTTGTCGGTGAACAAGTCGATGCCCATGACCCGGATGTAGGGGAACAGGCTCGTCCCCTCCTTGTATGCGTCGGTCGCCTCCTCGAGCGCCGCATCGTAGCGCCGCACCTGGATCGACAGGGACTTGGGGTCGATGTTCGCCGACTGCAGATCGTAGAAGCTCTTGATCTCGTAGTCGCGGGTGATGGCGAGCGGATCGAGTGCCGGGTCGGTCTCGAAGTAGTCCGGCGCGTCGACCCTCGCCTTGAGCAGGGAGCGCGGCGCCTGCAGCAGCTTGAGACGGATCGGCGGCGCCTCGGCGTTGGGATCGTCCGGCAGCGGCGGCACGTTGCCGACCGTTCGGTTGGTGCCGTCGGCGAGCGTCTCGATGTAAGTGACGGCGAGCAGCTGCGAGTTCGAGATGGCGCTGCGCAGCACGAGCACGGGGAAGCGATCGCCGAAGTAGTCGACCTTGACCTGGAAGTCGGTGAGCTCGCGCAGCCCGTCGAAGCTGCCCGACAGCGTGTCCCCCACCCCCGGCGGCCGCGTCGGGTCGACCTCGGCCGTGCCGATGCGCACGCCCTGGTTGTTCGAGCCGTTCTTGTCGTCGAGATACACGCGCACCGATCCGGGCTCGATGACGCTGCCGGTGGCCAGCTGCTCGGCCGGACGCTGGATGAAGAAGTACTTGCCGCGCACGTAGTTCAGGTCGTCGATCGTGCGCACGACCTCCTGCTGGGTGCCCTGGAACGACTTCCGCTCGGAGCGTCCCTCCTGCTTCGAGGCGATCAGCGCCAGGTCCGTTCCGCCGATGCGCGCGCCCGCCTTGACGCCGAACAGTCCCTCGTTGCGGCCGCTGTACGACACGTACTGCGTGCCGGGCAGCGACAGGTTCGTGTTGCCCAGCTCGAGCGTCTTGAGGATCTCGTCCTCGTAACCCGTGTAGCGGATGCCGATGCGGTTGGCCAGCGGCACCGTGTTCGCCGAGTTCTGCGCCACGTCGATGCGCACCTTGTCGCCGAGGCTGCCGTTGAGCTTGATGTCGAGGTCCTGACGCATGTCGAGCGACGGGAACAGCGAACGCTTGACGCCGAGGCCGGCCGTGCGGTTGTCCCAGTTCGACGTGCCGGCGATCGAGATGCGCTCCGAGCCCGACACGTTGAGCGACGGCCCGCCGCGACCCAGGATGCCCTGCGCCGCCCTGGGCAACTCGAACGGCAGCGAGATCGAGAAGGGTCCGCGGGCACCCGTGCGATCGATGTCGGTCGGGACATTGGCGATGCGCCGGCGCGACTCGGTGATCCACGCCGCACGCAGGCTGCGCCGCGTCAGGTCGCGCGCGTAATCCTCGATCGGCACCTCGAGCGCGACGTCGAGCCCCACGTCAGCCGCCGAGAGGCTCTGCGTGATCGTCCCCTTCGCCGGATCAACGGCGACGGAGACGGTGCGCGCATCGATCGGGTACTTGAGCTGCCACGGCTCGTTGCCGGCGAACAGTCCGTCGCGCACGGCGTAGAGCGGCAGCGCCAGATGGGAGATGCGCGGCGTCCACGTGATCCACGCCGAGCGGTCGAGCGGCGTCTTCGCCCGGATCGAGTCCTCCGCCGGAATCGACACGCGCCACTGCCGCGTCGAATCCGAGGCGAGCGAGTCGGGACGGACGAGCGAATCGGCGAGCGCTGGCGCGAGCGAGCCGGGTGAAGACGAAGCGAGTGAATCCCCGGCCGTGGCAACGAGTGAGTCCGCCGACGCGCGGGATCCGGCCGCGGCAGCACCCGCCGCTGTCGCGGCGGTATCGACGACCACGCTGTCGAAGGGAGTGAAGGATCGAGGCACGCCCTCTTGCGCCCCCGCCGCGGCCGTCAGGGCGACGGCCAGGGCGAGTACGGCCAAAGGCGCCCGGATCGCATGTCCAGGTGCCGCGAAGGGGGAACGGCTTCGTCGCAAAGGCGGCTCGAGTCGGCTCCACGTGGGACTTCTGTCCGGGATCGGCAGGGGAAGCTTGGCCGGACCCCGAACCCGCGGTAAGGTCGCATCCATGCGGACCTTACGGTTGTACGTCCTACGCAGCTACCCGGTTCCCTGGCTCTTGGGTTTCGGCGTTGTGACGTACTTCCTGCAGCTCGACCTCCTGATCGACATGATGGAACTCCTGGTCGGCCGCGGCGTTTCCCCGGCCACGATCGGGGAGTTCTTCCTCCTGTCGCTGGCCTGGATGGTTGCCCTGTCCATGCCCTGCGGGGTCCTGGTGGCGACCCTGATGACCTTCGGTCGGATGGCCCAGGACAACGAGATCATGGCCCTCAAGACCAGTGGTATCAACGTCTTCCGGCTGATCGCCGCGCCGCTGACGTTGGCCTTCGGGCTCTCCCTGGGACTGGTCGCCTTCAACTGCTGGGTCCTGCCCGAGGCCAACCATCGGGTCGCCTCCCTGATGGTCGACGTCTCCCAGAAGCGCCCCACGGTCCGCCTGGCCGAGGGCGTCTTCGTGAACGACTTTCCGGGGTACAGCCTGCTCATCCGCCGGGTCGAGGGCCGGACCAACGAGATGCAGGGGGTCACGGTCTTCGAGTTCGGGTCCAACCCCTCCCCCACGATCATCGTCGCGAAGACCGGGTCCCTCTCCTACTTGCCCGACGGGGATACCGCCATGCTCGAGCTCCATGACGGCGTGGTCCACGAGGTCCCCGGCGACGTCCCCGGCGCCCGCAAGTACCGCCAGCTCGTCTTCGACGTGCACCGGATCTTCATCCCCGGCGCCGGGAGCATGCTCAGGCGCACCGTGCGCGAGATGCGCTCCGACCGCGAGATGACGCTCGAGCAGTTGAACCAGGAGATCGCCGTCGCCGACGAGCAACTGGCCGCCGCCAACGATCGGGCGAGCGAGCGCCTGCACGGCGAGGGCGTGCCCTCGCTGCTGCTCGTGCCGCGCGCCGACGGCACCGGCGTGGGCACGCCAGCGGCGTGGGTCGCCGCGGCGCAGGCGCGCCTGAAAGGCGTGCACTTCGACGCCACGCTCCTGCGGCCCGAGACGCTGGCCGAGATGCAGATCCTGCGCCTCGAGATCGAGACGCTGGCGCGCCGCAAGGCGTCGCTCGACGTCGAGTTGCAGAAGAAGTTCGCGCTCGCCTTCGCCTGCGTCGTGTTCGTGCTGGTGGGCGCGCCGCTGGGCATGCGCGTGCGCCGCGGCGGCGTGGCCGTCGGCTTCCTGTCGATCGCGTTCTTCGCCTTCTACTACCTGTGCCTGCAGTTCGGCGAGTCGTTCGCCGACCGCCTGCTGCTGCCGCCGTGGCTGGCCATGTGGCTGGCCAACATCGTGCTCGGCACGTGGGGACTGTTCGCCACGCTGTCGGCGTGCGAGGTCAAGATCGGCCGCACCGTGCGCCGCAGCGAGGCTCCGGTCGGGCCGGGCACCCGGGTGGCCGCGTGAGGTTTCCTGGGCTGCGGCTGTTCGACAGGCTGGTGCTGCGCGAGTTCCTGATGCTGCTGGCGATGTCGCTGGGCGCCTGCATCGCGATCTTTGCCGTGGTCGACCTGTTCGAGAAGATCCGCGAGTTCCTCGACGGCCACGCCACCGGGTGGATGATCGCGCGCTACTACGCGTACAAGGTGCCGTACGTGATCGTCAACGTGCTTCCGGTCGCGCTGCTCATGAGCACGTTTCTCACGCTCGGCCAGATGAGCAAGTTCAACGAGCTGACCGCCATGGCCACCGCCGGCGAGTCGACCGACCGCATCATCCTGCCGCTGCTGGCCGTGGGCCTGGTCGCGGTGGGCGTGTCGTTCGCGCTCAACGAGGGGGTCGTGCCCGAGGCGACGCGCCGGCGCGAGGCGATCCTCGAGGGCGAGGTGCGCCGCCGCTCGATCCGCGAGCCGACCGAGTTCGCCAACCTGTCGGCGTTGGGCCGCGACGGCCGCATCTACCTGGTGAAGCTCTACCTCGCCCACGAGAAGCGCATGCACGACGTGCTGGTCAGCGAGATGCGCGACGGCACGATCACGCGCCGGATCGACGCGCGTCGCGCCCGCTGGGACGGGCACCAGTGGATCTTCGAGGAAGGCGTCGCGCGCACGTTCAAGGACGGCGCCGAGACGGCCACGCCGTTCGTCTCGCTCCCCCTGCCCGAGCTGTCCGAGCGGCCCGAGGACTTCGGCAAGCGCCGCGAGGAGCCCGATGAGATGGGCTTCGCCCAGCTCGCCGACTACGTGGCCCGGCTGCGCCAGAGCGGGCTGCGCGTCGACAAGTACACGGTCCAGCTCGACCTCAAGCTGGCATTCCCGTGGATCAACTTCATCGTCGTCGTGATGGGAGCCGCCCTCGCGGCGCGCCTGCGCAACCCGAACGCAGCGGTGGGCTTCGGGGTCTCGGTGTTCACGGCATTCTTCTATTACGGCCTGATGCGCGCCGGAGAGGCGCTGGGCCAGGGTGGCACCCTGCCGCCGGTCGTCGCCGCCTGGGGCGCTAACGCGGTGTTCGGAGCCCTCGCGCTGTTCCTGTTCCTCAGCGCCCGACGGCGCTGAGCGTCCCGCCCCGCCCTTCCGGCACCACCGCGAACGCATCAAGCCGCGCAGCGGCGTCCAGGTCGCGCTCGAACATCCGCTCCATCGCGACCAGCGCACGACCATGCTCGGTCTCGCCAAGAAAGGCGCGAAGCGCCATGCCGTCCGCGAAGCGGACGTGTTCGAAGCGTCCCGCGCTCGCCTCGTCGCCCGGCTCCAGCGCAACCGTCCACGCCCCATCCTCCGCGGCCGCCAGGCCGCGGGCGAGTTCGATGACGCAGGCCGTGTCCTCGTCCGCCGCCTGATCCTCCTTCCCCGCCGCCACGAGCCAGACGGTGAACGATGCGTTCGCGTTCGCCTCGGCCGCCACTTTCGCCCCCGCGACCAGGCGGCGCACCACGGCGGTGGCATTGACGAACGCGCCGGCGAGCTGACGCCCGGCGTCCTTCGTGCGCATCAGCGCCCGCGTACCATTGGTCGTGGTGAACAGCAGCGTGCGGTTGCGCACGAACTCGTCCACGTACTCGCGCGGCGAGTTCCCCAGGTCGAAGCCCGGGATGCGCTGGCCGCGGCGCTCGCCGCACAGGAGCGTCGTCCCCTTGCGGTACTCCGGGATGGCCTGGCGCGCGAGCTCGGGATCGAGGAAGCAACGCGCGGCGTCGGCGCCGTGGGCGAACGCATGGACCAGCGTCGTGGTGGCGCGCAGGACGTCGACGATGACGACCATGTCCGGCGGCGGATCGTTGGCCTCGCGCGCCGCGGCCAGCACGCGCTCGAGCGTCGCCCCGGAAAGGATCGCGCGGGCCTGCGCGGGCAAGAAGGCCTACCCCGAGGTCGCGGGGGCGGCGTCGGCCGGGGCGGCGCCCGTGGTGCGGCCGGCGTCGCGCACCTGCTCGGCGAACAGGGCCTCGACGAAGCGCGTGTCGAGGTCGCCGGCGACGAAGCGCGGGTGACGCAGCGCGGTGAGGTGGAACGGGATCGTGGTCGGAATGCCCTCGATGATCGTCTCCTCGAGTGCGATGACCATGCGCTCGATCGCCTCGGCGCGATCCTTGCCGCGGGCGATCATCTTGGCGATCAGCGAGTCGTAGTGCGAGGGCACGCTGTAGCCCGCGTAGACGTGCGTGTCGCAGCGGATACCCGGTCCGCCCGGCTTGTACCAGTAGGTGATCTTGCCTGGGTTCGGGCGGAAGTTGTGCGCCGGATCCTCTGCGTTGATGCGGCACTCGATCGCGTGACCGCGAATCTCGACCTGCTCCTGCGTCAGTGGCAGCTTGCCGCCGGCGGCGACCCGGATCTGTTCCTTCATCAAGTCGAGGCCCGTGACCTCCTCGGTCACGGGGTGCTCCACCTGGATGCGCGTGTTCATCTCCATGAAGTAGAACGAGCCATCCTCGTCCATCAGGAACTCGATCGTGCCCGCCGAGCTGTAGCCGATCGAGGCGGCGCCCTTGACCGCCAGCGCACCGATCCGCTCCCGGATCTCGGGCGTGACCGCGGCCGACGGCGACTCCTCGATCAGCTTCTGGTTGTTGCGCTGCACCGAGCACTCGCGCTCGCCGAGATGGATGATGTTGCCGTGCGAGTCACCCAGCAACTGGAACTCGATGTGGCGCGGCTTGACCAGGTACTTCTCGAGGTAGACCGCACCGTTGCCGAACGCGGCTTCGGCCTCGGCCTGGGCGATCATGAAGCCGTTCCGGAGTGTCTTCTCGTCGAGTGCCACCCGCATGCCGCGCCCGCCGCCACCCGCGGTCGCCTTGATGATCACCGGGAAGCCGATGTCGCGCGCCAGCGACAGCGCCTCGTCGACGTCGACCAGCACGTCCTTCGAGCCGGGGATGGTGGGCAGGCCGGCGGCGATCATCAACTTGCGCGCCTCGGCCTTGTCGCCCATCTGGCGGATCATCTGCGCGGTCGGGCCGATGAACGTGAAGCCCGAAGCGACCACCGCCTCGGCGAACTGCGCGTTCTCGGCGAGGAAGCCGTAACCGGGGTGGATCGCGTCGGCGTTCGTCACCTCGGCCGCGGCGAGGATGCGCGGGATGGCACGATAGCTCTGCGCGGCCGGCGGCGGCCCGATGCACACGGCCTCGTCGGCGAGGCGGACGTGCAACGAATCCCGGTCGGCCTCGGAGAAGACGGCGACGGTCTGGATCTTGAGTTCTCGGCAGGCGCGCAGGATACGCAGCGCGATTTCGCCCCGGTTGGCGATCAGGACCTTTTTGAACATCGTCCGCGGAGACTAGGCGAACAGGCGGGCGGGATCAAGCACCTCACATCCACTGCCTGAACCCATGGAGGATGCCTCCTTCGGCATCGAAACAGCCGCGGATCCGGTCATGGAACCGCGAGTCCCCTGCTTCGCAGTGACGAAAGATCGCGTAGGCCACGAGATCGGCAAGTTGGACCAGTCTAGAAGCGCGTGAATCGAGAAAGAGAGGCACCTCGGCAAGATTGCGGATCACCCCCCACCGATGCCCGACACTTCGGAAGTCGACCGCCAACCCCTGAAGGGTGGTCTCGTAGCTCGACTTGTCGAAGATGACGAGTCCGCGTTGGGGCTCCCCCATGCGCTGCAACCGCAGCAGGTAGCGATCGAATCGATTGAGGAGCTGCTCGAATGCAAATGCCACGGGATCACCCTGCGGTGTCGCAGCTTTGCGCACGGCGATGGCGAATACCCTCGTTCGTGGTCCACTGGCTTTGAGCACATCGAGGGCGTCGCAGAGCGCGCGAATCCTCGCCTCGCTGGGCACGGTTGCCCAGACCGAACCTCGGCCCTGGAGCATCGGGCTCCCGTGCAACTCGATCGAACGCGGATCGGCCGGATCGAACCGAGCAGCGATCGCATCCAGACGACGGCCGATCCAGTAACCGCGCCGCTCTCCGATCGAGAATCCGGCGAGAACGAAGAACGATTGTCGGGGATCTGCGGTGGAACCGGATTCGTCGACGTACAGAAGCTGCATCCGGTGAGCCTTCGCGGGGACGCGTCGGCAGGGGCGGGCAAAGCGATGCGGTCGGGGGAAGACGTGCCTCCACGACCCGCGAAGGGCGGATCTCCCGACCGACTTGACCCGGAGTCTAACGGCTGGATCCGGGCGAAGCAAGCCCCGCCCGGACTACTCCTTCGACATCCACCCCGGCAACCCGCCGCGCGTCGCCGCCGTGCCCAGCGGGCGCGCCGGCACCTCGATCTGGTCGGCGGCCTGATTGCCGTAGGTCGAGGCGCTCGTGGCGGCGGACAAATGCCCCGCCTCGACGGGCGCCCACGTGCGATCCGACGTCGAGTTGATGCCCTTGAGGTGGAGCAGGAACTCGTTCGGGTTGGTGCAGAACTTGAGCGCGTCGTCCTCGATGATCAGGTTGTCGCGCAGCAGCTTCATCAGCGACTGGTCGAAGGACTGCATGCCGTACTGGGTCACGCCTTCCTCGATGATGGTGCGCAGGCCGTCCAGCGGCTTGCCCATCTGCAGCATCTCGCGAATGGTCGGCGTATTGAACAGGATCTCGACGGCGGGCACGCGGCCCGAGCCGCCGCGCTTGGGCACCAGGCGCTGCGAGACGACGGCCTGCAGGTTGGCCGCCAGCTGCTGGCGGACGGCATCCTGCTGGTGCGGCTCGAAGAACGAGAGCACGCGCTGCATGGTCATCGCGGCGTCGGTCGTGTGCAGGGTCGAGAACACGAGGTGCCCCGTGTCCGCGGCCATGAGCACGGTCTCCATCGTCTCGCGATCGCGGATCTCGCCGACCAGGATGATGTCGGGATCCTGGCGCAGGATGCGGCGCAGGCCCTCCGAGAACGACTTGGTGTCGACGCCGACCTCGCGCTGGTGGATGGCCGACATCTTGTCGCGATGGAGGAACTCGATCGGGTCCTCGATCGTGATGACGTTCTTGTTGGTCTCCTGGTTCGCCGTGTCGATGAGCGCAGCCAGCGTCGTCGACTTGCCCGAGCCGGTCGCGCCCGTGACCAGAACGAGTCCGCGCGACAGCATGGACAGCTTGCGGATCGCGGCCGGCATGCCCAGGTCGTCGAGCGACGGAATGGCGAACGGAATGGTGCGGATGGCGAGCGCGGGCGTGCCGCGCTGGGTGAAGATGTTGCAGCGGAAGCGGCCCAGTCCCGGGACACCGAACGCGAAGTCGATCTCGTTCTCGGCGTCGAACTTGGCGCGCTGCTCGGCGGTAAGAAGCTGATCGATGATCAGCTCGAGGTCCTGGGCGGACGGGGGCGGATTGCCGAGCGCGAAGAGCTCGCCGTTGACGCGGATGAGCGGCGCCGTCGCCACCTTGATGTGCAGGTCCGAGGCGCTCGAGCCCATCATCGAGTCGAGGATTTCGCGAACGTCCATGGCCCCTCCCTTCGGCGCGAGCCGAAGTGTGCGGGCCCCGTTCCGGGGCCCGTGGGCGCATCGCGCGGCAAGGCCGCGCGGGACGTCAGCTCGGGTCGATCAGGAACAGGGCCTGTCCGTACTCCACCGGTGAACCGCTCTCGACGAGGATCCGGGCGATGCGACCACGAGATTCACACTCGATCTCGTTCATCAACTTCATCGCCTCGATGATGCACACCGTCTGACCGATCTCGACCGACGAGTTCGCTTCGACGTACGGATCGGCGTCGGGCGCAGGCGACCGATAGAACGTGCCGACCATGGGCGAGATGACGGGCACGAGGTGGACGTCCGGCTTCACCGCCTCGGCTGCCGCCACGGGCGCCGCGGCCGGAGCCGACGGAACGGGCGCGGCCGCCGACCCTGCGTAGCCCGGCGGAGCGGAGAATCCGTATTGCATCGGACCTGCCGATGCGACGACCGGCAGCGCACTGATCCGGATCGTGCGACCGCCCTCGGTGACCTCCAACTCGCCGATACCGCTCTTCTGCACGAGCTGGATGAGGCGCTTGATCTCGTTGAGATCCATCGCGCTCCCTTTCGACTCACCCGCCTCCATCATCGGCCGTTCGGGATCCGAACTTGAGCGCCGGCGTCGGGGGGGCAGGGTCTTGATCATGGGTGGGCCGGGGCGGCGGCGAGCGCCGATCCCGCTCCTTCGAGGATGCGGACGAGGGCGCGCAGGCCCAGTTCGTAGCTCAGGGGACCGAACCCCTGCACCACGCCGACGGCCGCTCCCGCGGTGAACGAACGGCGCCGGAAACCCTCCCGGCGATGGAGATTGGACAGGTGCACCTCGACGGCGGGCAGGCCGACCGCAGAGAGGCAGTCGCGCAGCGCAAGGCTCGTGTGGGTATACGCCCCGGGGTTGATCAGGATTCCCTGATATCGACCGACCGCGCCCTGGATGGCGTCAATCAGGCCGCCCTCGTGATTCGACTGGAAGAAGTCCGCCTGCACCCCGAGGTCGGCCGCGAGGCGCTCGAGCGTCGCCTCGATCTGGGCCAGCGTGACGGTCCCGTAGATCTCCGGCTCGCGGGTGCCGAGCAGGTTGAGATTGGGGCCGTTGACGACCAGGATGCGCACGAGGACCTCCCGCCCTTAGGGATCGGCACCGGTATCTTGCAGGGCCGCAAGAACTTGGGCGCGCGACAAGGGCTGGCCGAACCTAGCAACCCCCACCCCGGTTGTCAATACGAAACGGGGCACACCTCCGCTCGACTTCTTGTCCAAGCGCATGGCATCAAACACGTTACGGCCAGACAACCGGCGAAGCCGGGTGGGCAACCCGAGCGCGAGAAGCAGCCTCTCCTGCCGATCGCGAACGGAGGGCGACAACAGTCCCACCCGCACCGCCGCGTGCGCCGCCGCCATGATCCCGAGGGAGACGGCCTCCCCATGCAGCCACCGCTTGTACCCGCCCACGACCTCGAGCGCATGCCCGAACGTGTGACCATAATTGAGCAACTGCCGCACGCCTCCATCGCGCTCGTCGACGGCGACGACCTTCGCCTTGGCGCGCGCCGCGCGTGCAATGGCGACGGCAAGCGCCGCGCGAGCGGTAGGACCACCACCGGTGAGCGCCGCTGCATTGCGCTCGAGGTGGAGAACCAGCCCCCGATCGAGCGCGAAGCCGACCTTCACCGCTTCGGCCAAACCAGCCCGCACCTGGCGCATCGGCAGCGTCTCGAGCGTGCGCGGATCCGAGTAGATGAGCACGGCATGGTGGAACGCGCCGACCAGGTTCTTCCCCTGCGGAAGGTCGACGGCGACCTTGCCCCCGATGCTGGAGTCGAGCTGCGCGAGAACGGTCGTCGGCACGTGCACGAGCGGCACGCCCCGCAACCACGTTGCAGCGACGAAACCCGCGAGGTCGCCGATCATCCCCCCGCCCAGTGCGACGATGGGCCGTCCGCGCTCATGCCCTGCGTTTGCGAGGCGCGCATACAGCACCTGCGCCGCGGCGAGCGTCTTCGTCCGCTCTCCCGGTGGCAGCACGAGCGAGAGCCCGGGCTTGTAGCCCGCCGCCTTGAGCGAACGCCGGACCGTCGCGCCATAAAGACGATCGACGGTGCGGTCGGTAATCAGCGTGACGGAACCGGTGGATAGACGCGCCTGCTCGCGCATCCGACGACCGAGGCCTGAAAGCGCGCCCGTCGCGAGGCGGTCGAGAAGTCTCGGCGGCAGTTTCCGCGTTGGGCTCACTCCGGGCTTCCGGGCAGGACGACGAGTTTTTTCTCGGTGCGCTGGTCCGACCCATCGAGTCGGACGAAGTAGATCCCCGCGGACACCGGACGACCGCGTTGGTCGCGCCGATCCCAGCGAAGGGATCGAACTTCCCCGCCGCTGTCGGCCGCCGAGAGGCGGCGCACGGTGCGCCCGCGCACGTCCTGGATCAAGATGGACGCCGTCGCCAGGGGGCCAGGTGCGTACCGGATCGTGCACGCCGACTTGAGCGGATTCGGAAAGACCTCCACCCACGCCGCGCCGGCAGCCCCGAGTTCCTCGACACCGACGGTGGAAGCCAGTTCGCCGCCCGGTCCGACCCGCTGGAGGTAGATGTCTTCCTGCCCATCCCGTCGCTCCTGCCACACCACGAGCGCACCGCGCCCGAGGTCGGTGACCACGCGAGGATGCACCTTTTGCGTCGGAGCGGCCGAGAGCAGGACTCCGCCGGAGGGCCAACCAGCGGGGACGCCATTGAAGCTCGAGACACGCTGCACATGGATGGTTCCCGTCTCGATTTCCCCGACAGGCACTCCGGGCTGCCGCCAGGTGATGTACACACCGCCTTCGCGATCCCGCGCGAGCGATGGGTCTTCCTGGGCAAGGACCCCGGGAGCGACCGCAAGTCCGTCCTGCGGCGCGGGCGAAGCATTCGTGAACCAGGACGAATAGACCTGGGCAGTACCCGTCCGCTGGTCTTCCCACGCGAGGGCGCCGCCCACGTCGGCATCCGCGACTGCGATCGCATTCGCCTGACGCCCCGGCGCCGCGCAGACCGTCGCGCCCCAATCCGGGACTCCGTCCTCACCGATGCCTTCGCCATGCAAGTCCGCCAGCGGAGAGCAACTGCTGCACACGCCGAGGGTGTCCTGCCAGGTGACGAAGACGCCACCCGAAGGACGCGCGGTGACCGTGGGTTCGACCTGTGCCCGTCCTTGCGCGTCCGCGAAGACCCTCAATCCGGTCAAGGGCCATCCGGGTCTGGTCGCTCCGAGAGTGTCGACATGACTGACGAAGACGGCGTCGGTGCCGAACTGTCCGTCCACCCATCGACTGTTCCACGAGAAGTACGCGTTGCCGAGGCCGTCCGATGCGACCGCCGGGTTCCACGCCTGGAGCTCGGCGATTCGACGCCCCGTCGTTCCCCATCCGATGGCGCCGCCGACCGGAGTGAGGCGCCGGGCATAGATTGCGTCCACGTTCTCGCGCAGGTCCTTCCACGCCACGTAAACACCCCCAATACCGTCGGCGACCGCTACAAGTCCGGTCTGGTTCCCCACGGCCTTGCACACCGCAAACCCGGTATCCGGCCAGCCTGGCGCGGACAGTCCGGAGCCGAGCATCCGGCGCGCGTAGATGTCCCAGTTTCCATTCCGAAAGTCTTCCCAGGCGACGTAGAAGCCTCCCGTCTTGTCCGGGATCAACCACGGATTTCGCTGGTCCTCGCGGACGCCGCAGATGGGAAGGCCGTTCAATGGCCAGCCCGGGCTGATCTCACCCCAGAGGTAACGCTGCGCATAGATGTCCGCGCCGCTCTGCGGACCTCGATGATCCTCCCAGGCGACGATCGCCTGACCCTCCAGATCCAGTGCGATGACCGGTGCCCGTTGGTCCCCGGGCGCAGCGCAGACGGGGAGACCGTCCGGCAGCCACTGAGCGGTCGCAGGCTCGGCACGACCGAGCAGGAGCAGGAGGGCGGCAAACACATACCCGTGGCGCGGACTCCGATGCATGGTGTTCCTCCGGACGCCCGGGGACGATACGCCCCCGGAGGCCTCACTTCTGCAGATGCGCTTCGACGAACCAGAGGTACTTGTCGGTGTCGCGGGAGATGCCGGTGAAGAGGTCGGCGGTGTCCTTGTCGCCGAGCTTGTCGGAGCGTTCGATCGCGTCGCGGACCTGTTCGCCGAAGTTCGCGAGCGCTTGGGCGATCCGTTCGACGTGTTCGCGGCCGTCCTTCACGTTGAGGGCGTAGGGCGGAAGCGTGGTCGCCTTCGCGACGGCGGCGACGGTGCCCTCGGCGGTGCCGCCCAGGGCGACGGCGCGCTCGGCGAGCTCGTCGACGGCCGCCTCGGCGGTCTCGGCCACCTTGTCGAACAGCTCGTGGAGCTGGAAGAAGGTCGGGCCCTTCACGTTCCAGTGCGCCTGCTTCGCTTGCATGTTGAGGTCGATCGCATCGGCGAGGCGGGCGTTCAGCAGTGCGATGACTTCCTTGCGAACCTTGAGCGGCAGGTCGTTGCGGGTGGGGTTCATCGTTCCTCCGTGATCATCGAATCATCCGGTGCGGCGACTCGGAAGTGCCCGCAGCCTACCACGGAGGTCCAACGGGTGCCTCGGGGGTCGTGCCGCTCAGCCGCCGGTTTTGGCCCGGCTGCTCGAGTCGGGCGCGCCGGGCGTCTTCGCACGGAGCGCGCGCACGCGCTCGAGGAGCTCGTCGTGCGACTTCACGTCGCGCAGCGAGTCTTCGCCGCTGGTCGCGCCGGCTCCGGCGGGCGTGGCGAGCAGTTCGTCGTCGGGACGCGCGCCGACGACGAGCTTGCCCTCGCGGCGCTCGTCGTTCCGTACCCACACGAGCGGGATGATCGTTCCCGGCGGGCTGCCTTCGACGCGGCGCATCAGGTCCTCGGGGCTCTGCAGGGTCTCGCCGCCCCAGCCGACGACCAGGTCGCCGGCGCGCAGGTCGATCCGGGCGGCGGGGCTGCCGGGCAGCACGTCCTCGACGCGCACGCCGACCTTGAACGGCGTCCCCGGGCGCTCCGCATCGACGATCTCGCCCTGCACCATGCGCACGCCGAGGAAGCCGCGGCGCACGACGCCGTAGTTCTCGAGGTGGGTGATCAGCGTGCGGAGGTCGTCGGCGTGCACGGCGAACGTCGCGGAACCGGCGCTCGGAGCGTCGGCCCAGTCGGGCGGCGCCTCGTCGAGGCGGCCGATCACCATGCCCAGCAGTTCGCCGCGCGCATTGAGCGCGGCGCCGCCGCTCGAGCCGGGATAGACGTCGTTGGAGAGCAGCAAGAGCGAGCCCAGCGGCTTCGTGTAGACGCGGCGCACCGCGCCGTAGCTGATGCGCGGGTTCTTCCCCACGCCCGAACCGACGGCCGACACCGGGTTTCCCACCGGGTCCGCGCCCGCCGGCGCCAGCTTGAGCGCGATCAGGTCCGTGGCCGGGATCGACAGCAGTGCGACGTCCGAGTCCTCGTCGATGCCCAGGAGCATGGCCGGAAGCTCGCGGCCGTCGTCGAGGCGCACGGCGATTGCGTCGCAATCGCGCACGGCCGAGGCGACGGTGAGAATGCGACCGCGCGCGTCGATCACGATTCCGGAGGCCAGGCTGCGCGGGCGGCGGGCCCGGCCGTCGGGGTCCTTCTGCAGGCTCTCGTGCGAGCGTACGCCGAGAACGGTGACCACCGACTGGAGTGCTCCGATGCTCGCCTGCGCGAGGTCGTCGGGCGGGGTGGCCGCATGCGTCGAAGCCGCGCCCCCGGCCGTCGTCAGCACGACGGCAAGAAGCGCGGCCCCGAGGAAGCGACGGAGCATGATCAGAACGTGATGCTGGCGGCTTCGCCCCGCACCGACGTCGGCGTGTAGCCGCGTCCGCGCTCGTGCCGGAGCTTGACGGGATCGAGCACGAGCTCGACATCGGCGGTGTGGTCGAACAGGCTGTCCGGGATCATCGGCGCCGCGGCGAGCGCGGAGTTCGTCGGCGCCGGTGCGCGGCGCGCAGGCGTGCTCACTTCGCGACGCGGCGTCGGTTCGACAGCCGCTGCGATCGTCACAGGTGCCGCAGGACTCGGGGCCGGGACCGCAAGGACCGGGGCTTCGATTACCTTCGGCTGCAGAGTCGCGACCGTAGGCGCGGGATTCGTCGTCACCGGGCCGCGCATCAGGAACGCGCTGATGCCGAGTGCCACGACGAACGTCGCGGCGAGCGCCATGGCCGGGCGGCCGAAGCCGATCTCGAACGAAGGGAACGCGAAGATGCGGCGCTTCGCCGGCGCCTCGCTCTCGCGACGCAGGGCCTCGGCGAGGACCCGCGTGGCGAAGTCGTCGCTCACGGCCGGACGCGGCAGCGCCTGCACCAGCTCGAGGGTGCGGGCCAGCTCGTCGTACTCGCGACGGCAGCCTCCGCAATCCTTCATGTGCAGTTCGAGGCCGTCGCGCTCGGCGGCGGTGAGTTCGTCGTCCCAGGCGCGACCGAAGAGGGACTGCGCACGTTCGCAAGCGATCATTCGAGGGCTTCCCGGCGGAGCATCGGCTCCAGTTTGCGTTTCAGCATGAGCCGGGCGCGATTGATGCGCGAACGCACCGTGCCGCCCGGAATCTTCAGAATCTGCCCGATCTCCTCGTACGCCAGCCCGTCGATGTCGCGCAGCACCAGCGCCACGCGGTACCGCTCGGGCAACGTCGCGATGGCCGCCCCGACCAGCCCGGACAACTGCGCCCGTTCGAGGTCCACCTCCTTGTTCGCCTTGGGATCCGCGAACTGCATGGAGGCGTCCTGCAGGTTCTCCTGCATCTCGTCGAGGCTCGTCCAGTTCTTGCGCCGCTTGCGGCGGCGGATCTCGTTCTTGGCCAGGTTGGCTGCGATGGTGAACAGCCAGGTCGAGAACTTCGATCCCGTCCGGTAGTTCCTGCGATGCAGGTGCACCCGAACGAACACTTCCTGGGCCAGGTCCTCCGACACGATGCGATCGTTCAGCAGGCGACTGACGAGGTGCATGACACGCGACTGGTAGCGCCGCACCAGCTCCGTGAACGCCTTCGTGTCGTCCGTCGCCGCCTTCGCCATCAGGTCCTCGTCCGACAAGGACAGGATCGGGGCGGGCGGGTCGGGCCGTGGATCAGGCGTCATGGCCGGCCTCGTCGGAGCGTGGTACTCCCCCGTCCCACGAGGGGTTCCCGCGGAATTGACGGCCCCGCGGGCTCAGCGGACCTCCTTGAGCCGGCGGGTCAAGTCATCGCTCGTGGGATCGAGCTGTAACCCCTTCTCGTACTGCGACTTGGCGTCGGCGGTCCGGCCCAGGGCGCGGTACACGTCGCCCAGGTGGGCATGGATTTCGGGGTGCCCCCCGGACAGTTCGAGGGCCTTCTCGAGGTGGGTCCTGGCCTCCTCGAGCCGGCCCTGACGGTAATAGAGCCAGCCCAGCGAGTCGATGTAGTGCGGATTCCGGGGGTCGGCTGCGATCGCTCCCTGGATCAGGGGCTCGGCCTCGGCCAGCTTCACGTTGGCATCGGCGAAGAGGTAGCCGAGGAAGTTCAGGTACTCCGGGTTCTTGGGATCGATCGCCAGCGCCTTGCGCGCCGCGGCCTCGGCGGCGGGGATGTCCTTCTGCCGCTCGTGTGCGAACGCCAGCTCGAGCCACAGCGCACCTTCCCGCGGCGCGAGCTTGATCGCGCCGTTGAGCTCGGCCTCGGCCTCGTCGTAGCGACGCGTGCGCGAGTACGAGCGGGCGACCGCGACGTGCGCCGACAACGAGTCGGGCCGCACTTTCACGGCCGTCGCGTAGCGCTTGTCGGCCTCGGAGGCGCCCTTGCCGTCGGCCTCCTTGGCCGCCCACGCCTCGGCGGCGAGGAGCCACACGCGGAAGTCGCCTGGCGCTTCCTTGGTGAGCGCGTCGGCCTGCTTGCGCGCCTCGCCCTCCTTGCCGGTGAACGCGAGCACGTTGATCGCCAGGGCCCCCGCCTCGATGTCGCCGGGGTTGCTCGTGCGCAGCGAGCGCGCGATCGCGGCGGCCTCCTCGTTCTTCCCCTCCTGCATGTCGAGCGCGATGAGCAGGCGCGCGACATCGAGATCGCGCGGCTCGCTGCGCAGCACCAGCTGGGCCTCGCGGCGCACACCCACGCGGTCGTCCATGCGCGCGTAGACCTGGAGCAGTTGCCGGCGCACGCGCATGTCGGCCGGGAACTGCCCCAGGTGCGCCTCGTAGGCGCGCGCGGCGTCGGGGTAGCGCTCCTGGCGCTCGGCGATCCAGCCGCGCGTCGCAGCGACGCCGGGCAGGCGCGGCGCGACGTCTTCCACCTGGTCGAGCAGGCTGTCGGCCGCACCGTAGTGACCCAGCCGCGCTTCCTGCCCGGCCAACCGCCACGCCGTCTCGATGTCGGTCGGCGCGATCGCCCAGGCGCGGCGCAGCGCCTCGGCGGCGCCCTCCCCGTCGCCGGTCTCCTCGCGCGCGCGGCCCAGGCCCAGCCACGCGGCGGCCTGCGTCGAGTCCTCGCGCGTGGCGCGCTCGAACTCGTCGAGCGATTCGCGGACCAGGCCCATCGAGGCAAGCGCGTTCCCCGCGAGCAGGCGCGCGCGCCCGGTCGTGTCGCCGAGCGCGGTCGCGCGGCGCGCGAAGTCGAGCGTCGCCGAGGGGTTGTGGGCCTGCAACGAAAGGTCGGCGAGCTTGACGGCCAGGTCGGGGGCGGACGGATCGAATGCAAACGCACGGCCGACCTCTTCGATGGCGCCAGCAAGGTCGCCCTCGTTCTCGAGCATGACGCCCTGGAGGTAATGACGGAGCGAGGCTTCCTGCGCGGCGGCGGCGATGGCGCGCGGCTCGGGTGCGGCGGACTTCGAGCGTGTCTGCGCGTTGGCCGCCGGCGAGGTGGCGGCGAACGCGAGGGCGAATACGATCGCGGTCACAATCGGCTGGAATCGGGCGTGGAGAGTCATTGCTTTCACTCTAGCACGAGGCTGGGTTTGAGCTGTCTACGTGCGTCGAGGGTCGAGCAGGTCGCGCAGGGCGTCGCCCACCAGGTTGAACCCCAGCACGGCGAGGAACACCGCGACGCCGGGCGCGGTCAGCACCCACGGGGCGACCAGGACCAGTTCGCGGCCCTGCGACAGCATCGAGCCCCACTCGGGCAACGGCGGCTGGGCGCCGAGGCCGAGGAACGACAGCCCCGCCGCATCGAGAATCGCCGTCGCCAGGCCCAGGCTCGCCGTGACGATGATCGGCCCGGCGACGTTGGGCAGGATCGCCCGGGCGAGAATGCGCGGGTCGGCCGCCCCCAGCGCGCGCGAGGCCTGCACGTATTCGAGCCCGCGCACCGACAGCACCGAGGCGCGCACGATCCGTGCGTACTGCGGCACCGCCATGATGCCGACCGCGATCATCGCGTTGTTCAAGGACGGTCCGAGGATCGCCACGACGACGATCGCCATCAGGATCGACGGGAATGCGAGCATGAGGTCCATGACACGCATGGCGATCAGGTCGAACCAGCCGCCGTAGTAGCCGGCGAGCAGGCCGAGCGTGCCGCCGAACAGCAGCGCCACCGCGACCGCCACGAGACCCAGCCGCAACGACACGCGCGAGCCGTGAAGCACGCGCGAGAGCACGTCGCGCCCGAAGTCGTCGGTGCCCAGCCAGTGCGCGGACGAGGGCGCCTCGAGGCGATGCGTCAGGTCCTGCGCGAGGGGATCGTACGGCGCGATCACGTCGGCGCTGATCGCCATGACCCCGAACAGCAGCACGAGGACGGCGCCGATCACGGCCCCGCGATGGCGCAGGAACAGGCGCAATGCGCGGCGGGTCTCGCTCATTCCTCGCCCCCGGTCAGGCGCACGCGAGGATCGACCACGGCATACAGGAGGTCGACGACCAGGTTCACGAGCACGAACACCGTGGCCAGCAGCAGCACGCCGCCCTGCACCGCGCGGAAGTCGCGCGCCGACACGGCGAGCACGAGCCAGCGGCCCACACCCGGCCAGGCGAAGATCGTCTCGGTGATGATCGCCCCGCCCAGCAGGTAACCGAACTGCAGGCCGATGACGGTGATCGTGGGAATGAGCGCGTTCTTGAACACGTGAACCAGCAGCACGCGGCGCTCGGACAGGCCCTTGGCCCACGCGGTGCGTACGTAGTCCTGCGTCATCACGTCGAGCATCGCCGCGCGCGTCATGCGGGCAATCACCGCCAGCGGGATCGTTCCCAGCACGCACGCCGGCAGCACCAGGTGCCGCGCCACGTCGACGAACGAGTCGAAGCGCCCCGCCAGCAGCGTGTCGATCAGGAGGAAGCCCGTCGCGCGCGGCACCGCCATCGACGGATCGATGCGCCCCGCCAGCGGCAGCCAGCCCAGTTGCACCGAGAACAGGAGGATGGCGAGGAGCCCCAACCAGAAGATCGGCATCGACACGCCGGCCAGCGAGCCCGCCATCACCGCCGCGTCGATGAACGAGCGGCGTTTGCGCGCGGCCAGGATGCCCGCGGCGACGCCCAAGGTCGCGGCGAAGAAGATCGCCGCCAGAGCCAGCTCGAACGTCGCGGGGAAACGGTTGCCGATCTCGATCGCGACCTTCTCGCGCGTCTTCAGGGAGCGGCCCAGGTCACCCGACAGCAATCCCCTGAGGAAGCGGCCATACTGCTCGGGCAGCGGACGATCGAGGCCCAGCTCGGCGCGCAGTGCGGTCAGCGCCTCGGGCGTGGCGCGCTCGCCCAGCATGACCGCGGC
>JANPEF010000026.1:0-87269 GCA_031431875.1 Candidatus Eiseniibacteriota bacterium
CTGGCGACGCCTGAGATCGGCAATCGATTCGAGCCCGGCGCGGCGCCCGCCGACGAGGATGAGGACCCGGTCGGCGACGCGCTCGACCTCGCTCAGAAGGTGCGAACAGAGCACGATCGTGCGCCCCTCGTGGCGCAGCCCTTCGACGAGGCGGCGGAACTCCCACGTCGCCTCGGGATCGAGGCTCGCCGTGGGCTCGTCGAGCACGAGCAGGTCGGGATCCCCGAGCAGCGCCTGGGCCAGCGACAGGCGCTGCGTCATGCCGCCGGAGAGCTCATGCGCCTGCCGACCGGCGTGGTCCACCATGCGCACGCGCTCGAGCGCCCGGCCCACGCTCGCCGCCGCGAGGCCGCGCAGCGCGGCGAAGAAGCCGAGCACCTCGGCCACCGTGCGCCCGGACGGAAACGTGACGCGCTGCGGCACGTAGCCCAGCTTGCGGCGCGCGCGCGGGTCCGCCGGCGCGAGCCCCTCCTCACCCAGCTCGACCGTGCCGCCGTCGGCGCGCACCAGGCCGAGCAGGATCTTGAGCGTCGTCGTCTTCCCCGCACCGTTCGGTCCGATGAGCGCGAACGTCTCGCCGCGCGCGACCTCGAACGACAGGCCGTCGACGGCCGCCACCGCGCCGTAGCGCTTCCTCAGGTTGTCGACGCGGATCACGCGCGACCTCCGGACGACGACGCCCGCAACAGGCCCAGCACACCCAGGGCACCGATCGCGGCAAAGCCGATCGCCGCCCCGCCCGACGCACTGCGTGCCGCCGGAATCGCCAGGGGTGCGCCGGTCCCGCGCACGGGCGCCGGGCGCCGGGCCGGGAAGCGGTCGAGCGCGTCGCTGGGACGCAGCGCGGGCAGCACCCGCTCGGCGACGCCGAGCGCAGCCACGGCCGGGCTCCGGGCGAGGATCGAGAGGTCGGGGAAGCGCTTGGACAGGAACGAGAACGCATCGACCGGAGCATGCGGGGCGTCGGACACGCCATCGCCATCGAGATCGTACGGGCGCGCCTCGCTCCAGTAGTTGCCGCGCTTGCCGTCGTCGAAGCGGTTCCGGGTCCGCGGCATGTCGAGCGCGACCGGGTAGTCGTTGTGGACGAACGCGTTTCCGGCAAACTCGTTGCCGGCGCAGGAGGCGAACAGCAGGACGCCCCACCCGTTGTCCTGGATCAGGTTGTCGACGAAGTGGTTGCGGTTCGAGTTGTCGAAGAAGATCGCGATCGTGTTGTCGAAGAAGCGATTGTCGCGGAACGTCCCCGCCGAACAGTCGCGCAGGAGCAGCCCGTACGTGCGCGGTCCGCGATTGTGCCGGAAGTCGTTACCGCGCACGTCGAGCCCGGTGCTGAACATGATCGCGCAGCCGGCGACACTGTGTGCGAAATCGTTCCCGATGAGTCTGGTCTCGTGGCAGTACATCGTGTGCAGGCCGTAGCGGCCACTATCCCGGAAGTGATTCGAGCGCAGCTCCGCCCGACGAACGAACGACAGGTAGACGCCGTCGACGAACCGCTCGATGCGATTTCCGGTGATCACCGGCTCGTCGGTATACCACAGGTGGACCCCGTTGCCCTCGCCGTCCTCCTTAAGCGGCGGAACCCTCCCGCGCAGGTCGCAGTCGAGCACCTGCAGCCCGGGCGCGCGCTCCGCGTAGATGCCGTACAACACGTCGCGGACGCGGAGGCGGCGCAGTGTCACGCCGCCGGCGCGCAGCACGCGCACGCCGGCGTCGACGGTGAGGACGTGCGCCCCGCTGCCGCGCACCTCGAGATCGGTTACGGTCGTGCCCCCCGCCGCAATCGTGAGCACGCTGCCCCTGCCGCCGCCGTCGAGCACCGCGCCCGGCGCCCCGACGAGCACGATCGCCTGCCCGATCGCGAAGGCGCCGCGATGCACGCCGGCCCCCGCCACGACCGTGTCTCCCGGGGCCGCCGCCGCCAGCGCCGCGACGAGCGCGGGCCCGCCGGGCCCGGCGACGACGTGGGCCGCTCCCGCGGGTGCCGCTGCAAGCGACGCCACCAGGACGACGACCGCGAGCGCCGCGACGGTCGGACCAGGCGGCTCCGCCGCCTGTGATCGCCCCGCGTCCCGCCGCTCCAGCCACAGCGTGAGCGGCCCAAGTGCCCACGCGATTCCGAGCAGGACGGTGCCGACATGCGGCATGCTCAGCACCTTGAAGTTCGCCATCCGCGAGTAACCGACGACCGGCGGCATGAACGCGGGCAGCGTGATCGCCGCCCGCGGGTCGAGATCGTGGCCGTACTTCCACAGCCACTGCCAGTACTGCCCGAACATCCACACCGCGAACGCGGTGAACGCCAGCCAGCCGGCGACCGCGAGCCAGCGCCGGTTCAGCAGCGCCGCGAACAGCGCCAGCACGCCGAAGCCGGTGAGGGCCTGGGGCATGTAGCCGAACTCGTCGAAGTCGGCCGCCGTGATCGCCTTCATGCCCACGTAGTGGTTGAGCGTGTTGATCTTGTCGACGTCCCCCTTGATGTCGTTCGTGTAGATCGTGAGCGTGAGCCCCTCACGGTACTGCGGGGCCCACATCCGGATCTGCCAGATCGGCAGCACGGGCAGGAAGAACACCGGCAGCAGGACGAGGGCGGCCAGCACGATCAGCCGCCGCTCGCCTGCGCGGAATCCGGCGCGGAGCGCGTTCACGGCGCGCTCTTGGCCTCGGGACGCTGCAGCGCGGCGACGGGCGTCCCGCGCGGGTTGACCTCGATGAAGCCCTGCATCTCCTGGTGCAGCGCGCTGCAGAAGTTCGAGCAGTAGAACGGCGTGATGCCCGCCTTCTCGGCCTTCCAGTGCATCGTCTTGGTCTCGCCGGGCTCGATCTGCATGTTGCAGTTCGACCAGATGATCCCGAAGCCGTGAGCAATGTCGTCGTCCTGCTCCAGGTTCGTCACGTGGAAGTACACGTCGTCGCCCTCGTTCACGCGCACAATGTCCGGGGTGAAGTGGGTGCGCACCGCCAGCATGTAGACGTCGACCCGGTTGCCCTTGCGCTCGATGCGGGCATCCTCGGCGCGCTTGATGGCGTGCGCGTGCGTGTTCTCCTCGAGCGGATAGACGGTGATGGGCTTCAACTTCTCGGCCTTGATCATCTGCGCGTAGTGGGGCTCGAGGTAGGTCGGGAAGTCGTACAGGAGCTCCATCTTCGGCCCGCGCAGGTCGATCAACTGCGCCGCCTCGGGGTGCGTCGGTCCGACGTTCAGGTAGCGGTCCTTCGACAACTTGTTGAGGGCCACCACGTAGTCGCCGGTGGGGTTCCGCGTGTCGCCCTCTGATGCCATGAGGTGGCCGATCGAGTAGTAGGCGTCGATCTTGTCCACCACGTCCCACGGCGGGCCGACCTTCCACTTGGCGATCTGCGAATCGAGGAACAGCGAGGTGTAGGCATAGCCCTTGTCGTCGAACTGCGTGTGCAGCGGTCCCAGACCGACCGGAACCTTCGCCTCGATGACATCTTCGTAGCGCAGCACCGGCACGCCCTGGATCTCGCTCTCGAACTTCGCGCCGGCGACCGCGGCGGCGAACTTCTCGTACGAGAAGACCGACACCTCGGCCTGCAGCTTGCCCGAGGCGCAGATGTACTTCCCGCTCGGGTCGACGTCGACACCGTGCGGGCTCTTCGGCACCGGGAACAGGTAGACGATGCCCTTCACCTTCGCCGGGTCGAGCACCGGGGCACCGCCGATCATGTCGGCCTTGCCCTCGTCGACGGCCTTCTGCGCCGCGCGCCAGTCGACGGCGGCGATGTAGTCCATCTCGGCCTGCGAGGCCTTGATCTCCAGCGAGTCGAACGCCGCCTCGCTGTTGTAGCAGGTGAAGAACGTCCAGCCCGCGCTCGGGCCCTTGCCCGCGTCCGCCAGATCCCAGGCGAACGGCGGCATCAGGATCTCGAAGCCCATCGACATCGTGCCGTCCGTCGGGGCCACTTTGATCCCGGCGATGATGCCGCGGAACTCCTTCGCGTAGTCCTCGACCTTCGTCGGCCGGTTCGGCACGGGCACCGAGAAGCGCGAGGCGGCGAACACGTACTCGGTGTTCGGCGTCGGGAACGGGCAGGCGTGCGCGGCCGAGAGATTCGGGATCGGTCCGAAAATCTGCCTGGTCTTGAAGTCCTTCAGGTCGATGCGCGCGATGCGGGCGCCCACCATGTCGTTGATGAACAGCCAGCGCCCGTCGTAGTTTCCGCCGGTCTCCGACAGCCCGGGGTGATGTGCGTCGCCCCAGGTCCGCCCGCCGAGCATCTCCTTCGACGCCTCGTCGTAGCCGTAGCCCACCGCCGGCTCGGGCGTGAACACCGGGATCGTCGTGATGTAACGGCACGAGGGGAAGCCATACACGAAGATGTTGCCGCTATGCCCTCCCGACAGGAACCCGTAGTAGGTGTCGTGCTCACCGGGCTTGACGTAGACCTTCTCCGCCGCGGCGCGCCAACCGCCGCCGGTCGTGGCGCACCCCGGAACCTGCATGCCCAGCCACGCGAGCGCGACCGCCGCGACCGCGAACGTGAACCAGCGTTTCATCGTGTCCCCCTACCTACTTTGCGGCGACGGGCGCGAGGCCCGCCTCCTGGTCGTGGTGCTTGAAGAACTCGATCACTTCCTTCGCTTCGTCCGGGGTGAGTCCCTGCTTCGGCATCTGCAGCGCGTGGGTGGCCATCATTTCGCGCGCGATCGGGTCTTCCTGCGCCATGGTGGCCGGGTCGAGAATCTGGTGCTCGAGCCAGGTCTGCGTGCGGCGCATGGACACGCCGGCGAGGTCCGGTCCCGTCAGGCGGCGTCCCTGCGCATGGCAGGCGGTGCAGCCCTTGGTCGAGAACAGCGACTCGCCCTTCTCCGCCATCTCGTCGTCGGCCTCGGTCGCGCCCGCGCGGGGTCCGCTGTCGTACTTCGATCCGGATCGGCCGCCCGCGGCGTTGGAACTCAGCTTCGCGGTGCCTCCCGATGGCGCACCGCCGCAGCCCGCGAGGGTGACTGCCAGCGCGAGGACGCAGGCGAGTGTGCAGGCGAGCGCGCCGGCAACGACGTGGTCGAGACGATTCATGACGGGTTCCCTTTCCGCCGCCGCGGCGGCTGTACGGTCGATTGCGAGGCCGCGAGGATGAGGACGTCCTCCTTGCGCACGTGAATGCGCACGAGGTCGACGAGATCCCGCAACTGGACGGCGATCTGCTCGTCACGCCGTGCGCTCGCCGGGCCGTCGAGCGTGCGCACGAGCGTCGCGAGCATCGAGCGCAACTCGTCGTGCTCGCCACGCAGCATCGCCAGCGCGCCGCGCGATGCCACGTCCCCGTCGAGCAGCCCGCCGAGCAGTCCCTCCGCATCGGGCTCCGCGGTGAGGTGCGCACCGAGGTGTGCCGCGAGCTCGAGTGCGAGTGGCCGGGCTCCCGCCGCCGGCTCGGCCGTGAACGCCGCCACCGTGCCCCGGGTCACGAGTGCGCCGGCGCGGCGACGCAAGAAGGCGTCGACGCGTTCGAGGACGCCGCGCAGCCGCGTGTGGTCCTGACGCAATCTTTCCAGGATCAGGTCTGTCATCTGCGCCTCCGCTGCCACGGGACTCCTCTGGCTGCAAGGATCATCGGCCGCGGGGGCATGGAGCCGTGATGATGGGCGTCACCCCGGCAGGCGATTTCCAGGCGACACGGAAGGGACCGGACGTGCTAGACCTGCAACGACTTGCGCCGGCGCGGGCCGGTCGGACATGATGGCCGTCATATCCTCGGAGCGGAGATTGCCGATGAGCGGGAACGATCAGGCGCAGCGGGTCGCCGAAGCGGTGCGGACGGTGCCCATGTTCCGCGGGCTCGCGCCTGAGGCGCAGAGCCACATCGCGGGTCTCGCCACGCTTCGCGACTTCCGGCGCGGCGAGCACCTGTGGCACGAGGGCGACCCACCGGAGTCGTTCACCATCGTCGTCCGCGGCCGCGTCAAGGTGGTCAAGGAGGGCGAGTCCTCCGACGTGATCTACGAGCTGTTCGGCGAGGGCGAACCGGTCGGTGCGATCGCCGTGTACAACTTCATGCCCTACCCCGCCGGCGCGGTGGCGCTCGAGCCGACGACGCTCCTCGTCCTGCCCCGCCGCGACTGGTTCGAACTCCTCGATCGCAATCCCGAATTCGCCCGAGCCATCATCCGCGAGCTGACGCGGCTCGTCCTGGGCCTGACCCGCAAGCTCGACGAGATGCGCGGCCAGACGGTGGAGACCCGGATCGCACAGCTCTTCCTCACGCTCGCCGAGCGGATCGGTCGAGACACCAAGGACGGCACCGAACTGCCGATCCAGCTCACGCGCCAGGAGGTGGCCGACCTGGTCGGCACGACCGTCGAGAGCGCCATCCGCGTCCTCTCGCGCTGGGGGCGCGAGGGAGTGCTGGTCACCGGCGAGAAACGCTTCGTGATCCCCTCCCGCGAGCGCTTGCGCGAGCTTGCGGGAAGCGGTGGGGAGACGACACGGGGCCCGCTGGCCTGATGCCTGGCCCCACCCGGCCGGCCGTCGAGCCCCGTCGAGCCCCGGCCTTGGCGTGCGGAGGTGCCGTCTGCTATCCTCTTAGGCGCTCACGATCACGCATCCCGTCCGGAGCCCGCACCCATGCGCCTGCGCCCCACCGTCTTCGCGGCCGCCGTTCTCGGGGCCTCGCTCGCCGCTCTCGCCCTGCAGGGCCGTGAGCGTCCTGCCGACTCCCAACCGCCCCCACCCTCGGACTTCGCGAACTTCGAGAGTCATCCGGTGCATCCGGTCTGCCTGTCCCCGAGCGGCAATCGCCTGTTTGCGGTCAACGTGCCGGACGGTCGATTGTCGGTCTTCGACGTGCTGCCCGAAGGGCTTCGCCTGCTTGACGAAATTCCGGTCGGGCTCGAGCCCGTGTCGGTCGCGGCGCTGTCGGATGACGAAGTGTGGGTCGTGAACCACTTGTCGGACGACGTGTCGGTCGTCAGTGTGGCTGCGGGGAACGTCCTTCGGACATTACGTGTCGGCGACGAGCCGACCGACGTGGTCTTCGCACGCACGAGCCCGGCGCCGAACGCGCCCACCGTCGCGTTCGTATGCATCTCGCAGGAAGACGCGGTCAAGGCCTACGATCCGGCGACCTTGCTTCCCATCGGCACGCCGATCCCGGTGTTCGGGGGTGACCCCCGCGCGCTCACGCTCTCTGCGGATCGGACGCGGGTGTACGTCGCCGCATTCGAGTCGGGAAACCGGACGAGCCTCGTGCCGTTCCAGGACGTGCTCCCAGGGAACGGCGGCCTCGGGCTGCCGACTCCAATCCCCGCGAAGAATCCCGCGCTGCCGGCCGCCCCCGACGTCGGCCTCATCGTGCAGAACGACGGAGGGGTGTGGCGCGATGAAGTCGGCCGCAACTGGTCGTTCAAGCTGCCTTACAGCGTCGCTGACCGCGACGTTTTCGTGGTTGATGCGGCGACTCGCACCGTGGTGAACCAGATCACCAGCGTTGGCACGCTGCTGTTCAACCTGGCGCCCCACCCCACGACCGGCGCGCTGTGGGTGTCGAACACGGAGGCGACGAACCTGCGCCGCTTCGAGCCCAACCTGCGCGGCCAGTTCGTCCGCAACCGCATCTCGATCGTCGATCCGGCCAGCGGCACGGTGAACGCGGTGCAGCTCAACCCACATGTCAATTATGCCGTCACCCCCGGACCGCCCTCCGAAGTTGCCGCCTCGCTGGCGCAACCGACGGACCTGTGCTTCCTGCCGGACGGATCCAAGGCATACGTGGCCGCGTTCGGCTCGAACAAGGTCGGCGTGCTGGACGGGATCAGCGCCACGGTGACCGCCCGGATCCCGGTCGGCCAGGGTCCGATCGGCCTCGCGCTCGCGGCCGACGGCTCGCGCCTCTACGTCTACAACCGCTTCGACAACTCGATCTCGACCGTGGATACCGGCACAGACCTGGTCGTGGCGACGGCGAGCCTGGGCTTTGATCCCACGCCTCCCGTCATCCGCGACGGGCGGCCGTTCCTCTATGACGCAAGCCGGACGTCAGGGCATGGCGACGCCTCGTGCGCCTCGTGCCATGCCTTCGGCAACAACGACGCGCTCGCCTGGGACCTGGGCGATCCGCAGGGTCAGATGGCACCGTCTCCGCCGAACCAGATCGACCCGCTGCTGGCCGACTTCCACCCGATGAAGGGTCCCATGGTGACCCAGTCACTGCGCGGGCTGCGCAACACCGGGCGGCTGCACTGGCGCGCCGATCGCACGAACTTCAACTCGTTCAACGGGGCATTCGTCTCCCTGAACGGCCGCGCCGACACGCTCAGCGCCGGCGACATGCAGACCTACACCGATTTCGTGCTGACCATCCAGTACCCGCCGAACCCGAATCGCCGGCTCGACGACGGGCTCCCCAATCCCGTGGACGGTCCGAACCCGACCCGTGGCTTCAACGAGTACGTGAACGTCCCGCACGACGCCACGCTCCGCTGTAACACGTGCCATCTCCTGCCGACGGGCACGAGCGGACAGTCGATCAACGCGCAGGCGCTGCTCGAGGACCAGGACATGAAGATCCCGCAGATGCGCAACATGTACGAGAAGAACGACCTCTCGCGCGCGCCAGGTGCGGTCAACAAGTCGGGATTCGGCTTTACTCACGATGGGGCCTTCGACAATCTCGTGGCATTCCTCGGCCTGACCGTGTTCGCCTTCCCGGGCGGCGACCCGCAGCGTCGCGACGTGGAGGCGTTCCTCTTCGCGTTCCCTACGGGCATGCGCCCCTCCGTCGGGCGCCGCATCACGCTGCACGCCGGCAACCGCGACGTCGCCGCGACCACGTCGCTGCTCGATTCACTCTATGCCGCGGCCGACTCGCAGCACTGCGAGGTCGTCGTCCGCGGCAGGACCGGCGGCCTGCGCCGCAGCTGGCTCTACGATCGCGCGGCGAAGACGCTGCAGCCGGACCGCGCCAGCGAGGCGCCGGTCTCGAAGGTCGCGCTGCGCGCCCTTGCCGGGACGGGGAGCGAGCTCACGTGGTTCGGCGTGCCGCCGGGATCGGGCCGCCGGATGGGCCTCGACCGCGATCGCGACCTGTTCTTCGACCGGGACGAACTCGACGCGGGCGCGGACCCGGGCAATCCCCTGTCGACGCCGGCGAACGTCGCGGTGGATGGCGGGGGCGACGGCGCCCCGCTGCGCATCGCGCTCACCGGCGGAGTGCCGAATCCGTTCGGTCATCTCGATGCGGGCGCGGCTGCGGCGACCACGATCCGCTTCACGCTGCCGATCGCCGCCGAGGCGAAGCTCGAGATCTACGACGCGCGCGGCCGCCGCGTCACCACGCTGCTCGACGGCATGCGGGAGGCCGGGGATCACGGCGTGCCCTGGGATGGCCGCGATGCCGCCGGCCGCCCGGTCTCCGCCGGCGTGTACTTTTACCGCCTTACGGCATTGAACCAGGTGCGCACGGTGAAGGGGATGCGACTGTAAGCTCGCCCGACACGGTCGAACCGGGACGCCATTCGTCCTTCGCGTGGTGTAGTCTTCGCTTCGCAGGCCCCCGCATCAAGGCTCGCCCGCCCCCGTGGACCGGTGTCCACATGCGTCCGTACTCCCTGCATCACCTCAGCAACACCGCACTGCTCCAGGACCTGAAGGACCTCGTCGTCCGCGATCGCGCCACGACCGCAGCCCTTCTCGCCCACATCGCCGAGGTCGACACCCGCCGGCTCTACGCGCCGGCCGGCTACCCGTCGATGTTCGCCTACTGCGTCGAAGAGTTGCGCCTCTCCGAGGGCGCGACCTACAAGCGCATCACGGCGGCGCGCGCGGCACGAAAGTATCCGGTCCTGTTCCGGCTCGTCGCCGAGGGCCGGCTCCACCTGACGGCGATCAAGTTCCTCGCCCCGCATCTCACTCCGGGCAACGCCGACGAACTGCTGGCAAGCGCCGTCGGTCTAGGCAAGGCGGAGCTCGAGGAGATGCTCGCGAGACGATTCCCCGATCCCCTCGTCCAGGCGGCATCCAGGGCCGTGGCCGGCCTGGACTTCGGATCACAACTCCTTCCCGCACAACTCATTGAAAGCGGGCTCGAGAATCTCTCTCAACTGGTTCCGGAACCAGTTGAGGCGCTCCTGCCGGGTTCGCCCGCGATCGCGGCATCGCTGCCGGACACATCTGCGATCGCCGTCGCACTCGCGCCGGCCGGCCCGTCGCCGCGCTACCTCCTCCAGGTCTCGATCGAGAAGAAGACCCGGGAGAAGCTGCACTATCTCCAGACCCTTCTCAGCCACACGATTCCTTCCGGCGACGTGGCCCAGGTGCTGGACCGCGCCCTCGACGCGCTGATCGCGCAGGTCGAGAAACGAAGGTTCGCGGCGACTCCCCGGCCGCAGGCCCGGGTACAGAAACTGCGCTCCGCTGCCGCCACGCGCCTCATCCCGGCAGCGGTGCGTCGCGCAGTCTGGACGCGAGACCAGGGGCGCTGCACGTTCCTCGGCGAGACTCTGCAACGCTGTCGCTCGCGCAGCTTCCTCGAGTTCGATCACATCGAGCCAGTGGCGCGCGGCGGTCTAGGCACGGTCGAGAACCTGCGGCTGCGTTGTCGGACGCACAATCAGTACGAAGCCGAGCGAGTGTTCGGAGCGGAGTTCATGGCGGGGAAGCGGGCGCAGAATCACCGCCCGGCGCACGAGGCTGCACTCCTCTCTCCAGCCCCTGCGGGCCAACCCCTCGCTACGCGGGCTCGACCTGCTGGACCACCACCCCGCGCGCCGACATCTCCCCAAGAATGAATCGCGCCGCGTCCGCATCGAGCCCGACGCGCTCGAGCGGCAGGACGCCGACGCCACGGATACCACCCTCGGCGGCCAGCTGCGCGGTCACAGCCGTCGTGAATGCCGTCGTGCGCCCCATCGCGGTCAGGCCGGTCGCCGGATCGTACCGATCGGTCATCAGGCTCTTGAGTGTGCGCCCGCTCTTCCACTTCAGGTCGACCACCAGGGCGACGAAGTCGGCGGGCGGATCGACGACACACTCGCGGCGAAACGTCTCGATCAGCGTGCCGGCCGCGAGCAGCGGGCGGATCGCCGCGACATGCCCGGGCCAGCGTAGCGTCTTCTCCGCCATCGTGCGCACGCCCGACGCGGTCGAGAGCAGCGTCCGCAGGCCGTCCGACACGAATGCCTCCATCGGCCCGACGCCGGGCACGTCGTACTCCTCGATCCGGTCGAGCACCGGCTCGGTGACGTGCTCCCCGTCGCGCACCCACCGCGCGGGGCGGGTGTATTCCTCGAGCAGGTCGTCGATGGACCAGGTCACGACGTAGCCGTACGGTCGTAACCGCTCCTGGGCGACACCCCCCACAAGAATCTCGAGCTCGACTGGCGTCCCGTGGCGCCCGGTCGCCTCGCCGACCAGCAGGTGCGAGAGCCCGGGCGCGAGGCCGCAATCGGGCACAATCGCGATCCCGGCCCGTGCGGCAGCGCCGTCGAGGGTGAGCGGATCCTCGGCCGAGAACGACACGTCGACCAGTGGCCGCTTTGCGTCGATCGCCGCCTGCATCGCGCCGTAACCGAAGCGCGACGGCAGCGCGCCGACGCCCAGGTCGTATTCATGCAACAGACGCGCGATCGCCTGCGGCGACGAGAGGTCGGCCTCCAGCCAGCGCAGGTTGGGTACCGCCGGAAGTTCCGGCGCCCGCAAGTCGGCCACCGTGATCATCGCCGCCGGCAGCGATCGGGCGAGATCAGCGGCGAGCACGCGGCCCTGCTGGCCGCCACCGAGGACGAGGATCTTCTTCACGCATACCTCCGGGGATTCGCGCCATCGAACCGGAGCGCGATCGGGTAGACTCGGCGGCGCCGAAAGCTCCGCATGAAAACAAGGACACAAACGACCTGGAGAACCGCCATGGCCGACGCCACGAAGCCCAGCGACGACGAGCTGAAGGCCCGCCTGACCGCCGAACAGTACGAGGTCACGCGCTGCAGCGCGACCGAGCCTCCGTTCAGCGGCAAGTACTGGAACACGCACGACGACGGAATCTACCGCTGTGTCGTCTGCAACGTCGAGTTGTTCCGCTCCGACGAGAAGTTCGACTCGGGCAGCGGCTGGCCCAGCTTCTGGCGCGCCGCCGCGGGTGATCGCATCAAGGAGGTCACCGACAGCACCCACGGCATGGTGCGCATCGAGGTGCGCTGCGCCAACTGCGACTCGCACCTCGGGCACCTGTTCGACGACGGGCCGATGCCGACCCGCATGCGCTACTGCATCAACTCGGCCGCGCTCGATCTCGAGAAGCGCTAGCACCCACGCTAGCGCGCGACGATCACCCCGCAGGCGACCCGGCCGCCTGCGTTGCCCACCGGCTGGCCGCCGTCGTCGGGCTTGGCGTGCACGATCACGGACCGGCCGTCGATCGGGTTCTTCGTCCCCCTGACCGTGATGTTGGTCACCGTCATCTCGTAGTGCGCATTGCCCTTCGCGTCGGCCGTCACATTTCCCAGGTCGCCGGCGTGGCGCGGATCGGCCGGCGGGAGGCCGTGGACGTGCTGTTCGGGGTTGTAGTGGCTGCCTGCGCTCGTCGCGTCCGGCGCGCTGCAATCGCCCTTCTCGTGCACGTGCATCGCATGCTGTTGCCCGGGCGTGAGCCCGGTCAGATCCGCAACCACATGCACGGTGCCATCCTTCATCTCGGCAAAGGTCACCGTGCCGGCCGCGGAGTTGCCCTGCGTGGGCGACAGCTGCACGGTGGCGAACGCGACGGGCGCCGGCGCGAGGGCACCGGCATCGGCTGAGGGCGACTTCCCGCCGTAGCTCGACGAGCAGCCGAGGGCAAACAGTGCACCGGCAGTGAGGCCCGCCAGTACGAGAGTCCGGTGACGATTCATGAAGTCCTCCGACGTTTGGGGGCGGGTTTTGCGCCCGCCACTCGGGCCGGCCCAGGAGCGGCCCGATCCGGGTGCAGTGGCCGCAGGAACAGCAGCGACAGCGGGGGAAGTGTCAACTCGATCGAATGCGCGCGGCCGTGCGCGGGCACGGGGTCCGCGGTCAGGACGACGCTGTTCGCGATGCCGCCGCCGCCGTACTTCGTCGCGTCGGTGTTGAGGATCTCGGCGTAGCCTGCAGCCGCGGGGACGCCAATCCGGTAACCGCGACGGGTCACCGGGGTGTAGTTCGCGACGATGACCAGGAAGTCCTCGGGATCGCACGCAATTCGTCGATACGAAACGATGCTCGATGCGTCATCCTGGAAGTCGATCCACTCGAAGCCCTGCAACGCGTGATCCTGTTCGTGCAGCGAAGGCTCGTCCCGATACAGCGCATTCAAGTCGCGGACGAGCAGGCTTACTCCGCGATGAAATGTGCCCTCCTCGGGATCGTCGAGCAGCTCCCAGTCGAGCTGCGTCGCGAAGTTCCACTCCGCCCACTGCGCGATCTCGCCGCCCATGAAAAGCAGCTTCTTTCCGGGGTGCGACCACTGGGTTGCGTACAGCGCGCGCAGGTGGGCGAAACGCTGGCCAGGGTCGCCCGGCATCTTCGCGAGCAGCGATCGCTTCAGGTGCACGACTTCGTCGTGCGAGAGCGGCAGCAGGAAGCGCTCGCTGAAGGCGTAGTACATCACGAACGTGAGCTTGCCGTGATGAAAGCGGCGATGGATCGGATCCTGGGCAAAGTAGGCCAGCATGTCGTGCATCCAGCCCATGTTCCACTTGAGGTCGAAGCCGAGCCCGCCCTCGCTCGCCGGTCGCGTGACGTGCGGCCAGGCGGTCGACTCCTCGGCGCACATGAGCGCGCCCGGGTGTCTCTCGTGCACGACCTGGTTGAGCCGGCGCAGGAAATCGATCGCCTCCAGGTTCTCGCGCCCCCCGAAGCGGTTGGGCAGCCACTCGCCTTCCTTGCGCGAGTAGTCGAGGTAGAGCATCGAGGCGACTGCGTCGACGCGCAGGCCCTCCAGCCCGAAGCGATCGAGCCAGTGCAATGCGCTCGACAGCAGGAAGTCGGAGACCTCGCGCCGTCCCCAGTGGAAGACGAGCGTGCCCCAGTCGGGCTGCGCGCCGCGGCGCGGGTCCGGATGCTCGTACAGCGGCGTGCCGTCGAAGCGCGCCAGCCCCGCCGCGTCGCGCGGAAAGTGCGCGGGCACCCAGTCGAGCAGGATGCCGAGCCCCGCATCGCGCGCGGCCGCGACGAAGCGCGCGAACTCGGCGGGCGTGCCGTGGCGCGAGGTCGGCGCAAAGTAGCCGGTTGACTGGTAGCCCCAGGACCCGTCGAACGGGTGCTCGGTGATCGGCATGAGCTCGAGATGCGTGAAGCCCATCGCAGCCGCGTACGGGACCAGGCGATCGGCGAGCTCGTTCCACGTCAGCCAGCGGCCGTGTGGGGAGACGGGGTCGCTCTGGCGCCGCCATGAGCCGACGTGGACCTCGTAGATCGAGATCGGGCGATCGAGCAGGGAGCCCGGGCGGCCGGGCGCCACGACGCGCACACCCCCCGATCGCGGCGAGGGCGGGCGCACGCGCACATCCTCGACCACGATCGACGCCGTCCCCGGGCGGACCTCGGTGAAGCCCCCCGCCGGATCGGTCTTCATGAACGGGACGCCGGCGCGAGGGCGGATCTCGTACTTGTACATCTCCCCGACCGACAGGCCGGGAATGAACAACTCCCACACGCCGGTCGAGCCGCGCGGCCGCATCGGGTGGGCGATGCCGTTCCATTGGTTCAGGCCGCCAACGACGCTGACGCGACGCGCGTCCGGGGCCCACACCGCAAAGCGGACGCCTTTGAGTTTCTGGTGAGTGACGAGATGCGCGCCCAGCAACTCGCCGACAACCAGGTGCTCTCCGCTGACGAAGCGCGCGAGTTCCTCGTCGTCAAGGACCGGTCCGAGGCGGTAGGGGTCGTCGACGAGACGGGTGCCGCCGTCGGCGGCAAGCAACTCCAACCGATAGCGCGGGCGGCCCGTGGCCGGATCGAGCGGGGCCGTCGCGGCCGGATCGAGGAGCGCCTCGAAGAGCCCGGCCTCGTCGATCCGTGTCGCCTCGGTCGTGCGGCGGCCGGCCCGCACGCGGACCGCGGCGACGCCCGGAGCGAGCACCCGCACGGCGATCACGGCCCGACCGGCGCGGTCGACGGCGTGCGGCCCGAGCACCGAGAACGGATCCGGATGCTCGCCACGGACGAGCGCGGCGCAATCGGACGGGGCAAGCGTGGCGGAGAGGTGCGGGGCGGGCGTGGTCACAGCGCTACCGTACGCGGCCCCGCCCCCCGTCTCAAGGTCCCCGCCTTGTCCGGCGGCGGATTTCGTGCTATCCGTTGCACGTCGGGCAGGCCCGACACCCCGCGCACAACTCGGGTTAGCCCCGGAGGACGCCCCCACGATGCCTCGCCCGGCATTCCTGTCGTCGACGATCGGCCGCAAGGTCGTCATGGCCGTCACCGGCCTCGCGCTCGTCGGCTTCGTCTTCATACACATGCTCGGCAACCTGCTCCTGTACCAGGGCCCCGAGGCGATCAACGCCTATGGCCGCTTTCTCCAAGAATTCCTGCATGGCTGGGGCATCTGGGCCGCCCGCGCCGTTCTCCTGGGGGCGATCGCGCTGCATATCGGCAGCGCCGTCTCGCTCGCCCGCGAAGAGCTTGCCGCACGCCCTGTCCGCTACCGCATGTGGAAGCCGAAGCGCTCGACCTATGCCTCGCGCACGATGCGCTGGAGCGGGCTGATCGTATTCTCGTTCCTCGTGTATCACCTGCTGCACTTCACCACGGGCACCGCGCATCCCGACTTCAGGCAGGGCGACGTGTATCACAACATCGTGACTGGCTTCTCGTTGTGGCCGGTGGCCACGGTATACGTCCTGTCGATGGTCCTGCTCGGACTCCACCTGCGGCATGGCGTGTGGAGCCTGTTCCAGAGCCTCGGCGTGTCGCACCCGCGCTACCTCGCGGCCGCGCAGTCCGGCGCCACGGCGTTCGCGACGATCATCGTCCTCGGGAACGTGTCGTTCCCCCTTTCGGTCCTGTTCGGACTGGTCCGCTGACCGGGAGGCCTGCGCGCATGGAACTTCGTTCGAACATCCCCGCCGGACCGCTCGAGGAGAAGTGGGAGACCCGCCGCTTCACCGTCAAGCTGGTGAACCCGGCGAACAAGCGGAAGTACAAGGTGATCATGGTCGGCACCGGCCTCGCCGGCGCATCGGGCGCGGCCTCGCTGGCCGAGCTCGGCTACGAGGTGGCCGCGTTCTGCTACCAGGACAGCCCCCGCCGCGCGCACTCGATCGCCGCCCAGGGCGGGATCAACGCGGCGAAGAACTACCGCAACGACGGCGACAGCGTGCACCGCCTGTTCTACGACACCATCAAGGGCGGCGACTTCCGCGCCCGCGAGGCGAACGTGCACCGTCTCGCCGAGATTTCCGTGCGCATCATCGACCAGTGCGTCGCCCAGGGCGTGCCGTTCGCACGCGAGTACGGCGGCCTGCTCGACAACCGCAGCTTCGGCGGCGCGCAGGTGTCGCGCACGTTCTACGCCCGCGGCCAGACCGGCCAGCAGCTCCTGATCGGCGCCTACCAGGCGCTCGAGCGGCAGATTGGCGCCGGCAAGGTGACCATGCACTCGCGCCACGAGATGCTCGACCTGATCGTCGTCGACGGCCGGGCGCGCGGCATCGTCGTCCGCGACCTCGTCACCGGCGAGATCGAGACGCACTTCGCCGACGCGGTGTGCCTGGCGACCGGCGGCTACGGCAACGTGTTCTACCTGTCGACCAACGCCAAGGGCTGCAACACGAGCGCGATCTGGCGGGCGCACCGCCGCGGCGCGGCGTTCGCCAATCCGTGCTTCACGCAGATCCACCCGACCTGCATCCCGGTGTCCGGCGACTACCAGTCGAAGCTCACGCTGATGTCCGAGTCGCTGCGCAACGACGGCCGCATCTGGGTGCCGCTCCGCGCCGGCGACGACCGCGCGCCGCACCTGGTTCCCGAGGCCGAGCGCGACTACTACCTCGAGCGCAAGTACCCGAGCTTCGGCAACCTGGCGCCGCGCGACATCGCCTCACGCGCCGCCAAGCAGGTGTGCGACGAAGGCCGCGGGGTCGGCCCGGGCGGCCAGGGCGTGTACCTCGACTTCGCCGACGCGATCGCGCGGCTGGGCGAGCAAGCCGTGCGCGACAAGTACGGCAACCTGTTCGACATGTACGCGCAGATCACGGGTGAGAATCCGTACCAGGCGCCCATGCGCATCTACCCCGCCGTGCATTACACGATGGGTGGGCTGTGGGTGGACTACGACTTGATGAGCACCATTCCAGGACTCTTCGTGCTTGGCGAAGCCAACTTCTCCGATCACGGCGCGAACCGCCTCGGCGCGTCGGCCCTGATGCAGGGCCTGGCCGACGGCTACTTCGTGATTCCGTACACGATCGGCAATTATCTCGCCGGCGTGAAGCCCGGCGCCCCGCCGGCCGACCACGCCGCGGTCCGCGCCACCGTCGAAGCAGTCGAGGCGCAGGTGGCGAAGCTGCTGTCGATCAAGGGCAAGCGCACGCCGGCGTCGTTCCACCGCGAGCTCGGCAAGCTGATGTGGGACAAGTGCGGCATGGCGCGCGACGATGCGGGGCTGCGCGAGGCGCTCACACGCATCCCCGAGCTCAAGCGAGAGTTCTGGTCCAACCTCGCCCTGCCGGGGACGGCCGACGGCCTGAACCAGGCCCTGGAGCACGCGGGCCGGGTCGCCGACTTCTTCGAGCTGGCCGAGCTCATGTGTCGCGACGCGCTCGAGCGCCGCGAATCGTGTGGCGGCCACTTCAGGGAGGAGTTCCAGACCGATGACGGCGAAGCCAGGCGGGACGATGAAAACTTCTGTCATGTCGCGGCGTGGGAGTGGACCGGCCCTGACAAACCCCAGCTTCGCTGGAATGAACCGCTCGTCTTCGAGAACGTCCAACTCGCCACGCGGAGCTACAAGTGATGAAGCTGACCCTCAACGTGTGGCGCCAGTCTTCCGCGCAGGCCGCGGGCCGCTTCGAGACCTACACGCTCGACGGTGTGAGCGAACACATGTCGTTTCTTGAAATGCTCGATGTCCTCAACGAACAACTCATGGCCGGAGGCAAGGAAGCCATCGCCTTCGATCATGACTGCCGCGAAGGCATCTGCGGCTCGTGCGGCGTCGTGGTCAACGGCCGCCCGCACGGCCCCGTCGACCGCGTCACGGCCTGCCAGCTCCAGATGCGCAGCTTCAAGGACGGCGACACGCTGACCATCGAGCCCTGGCGCGCGAAGGCCTTCCCGGTCGTGCGCGACCTGGTCGTCGACCGCAGCGCGTTCGACCGCATCATCGCCGCCGGCGGCTTCATCAGCGCCCCCACCGGCAGCGCCGTCGACGCGAACTCGCTGCCGGTCGCCAAGGAGAGCGCCGACCTTGCGTTCGACGCGGCCACCTGCATCGGCTGCGGCGCCTGTGTCGCGGCCTGCCCCAACGCCTCGGCCATGTTGTTCACCGCGGCAAAGGTCTCCCACCTCGGACTGCTCCCGCAGGGCCAGCCCGAGCGTCACACGCGGGCGCTCGCAATGGTTCGCCAGATGGATGCCGAGGGCTTCGGCGGGTGCACCAACCACTTCGAATGCATGGCGGCCTGCCCCAAGGGCATCTCGGTCAATTTCATCGCGCGCATGAACGCTGACTTCACGCGGGCGTCGCTCGAGGAAGGCCGGCGCGCCGTGACCGGCGCGGAGTCGGGCGCGGGCTAGAAGGCTCCCGGACGGGGGCCCTTGACAATCTTCCCCCCGTCTCGCATGATCCTCCACTCCACTCCAGATCACACGCGCGGCTCGGAGCCGCCGCCGGATCGCCTCGAACCGGATTCGAGACGCTGATCCCGCCCCGATTGGTCACCGCAGTTCATCACCACGAACGAACCCACCCCCCGTGGCCCGCGGCATGGCGACGCTCGCTGCCGACGGAGCGAGTCTGTTCACACCCCGAGGAGGTACGCGATGAACCCCGACTACACGCACATGACCGTGATCCTGGACCGCTCCGGTTCGATGGAGGAGATCCGCGACGACATCATCGGAGGCTTCAACGGATTCCTGGGCGACCACAAGGCCCAGCCCGGGAAGGCGACGCTGACCCTCGTCCAGTTCGATGGCCAGGACCCGTACGAGGTCCTCACCAACTTCAGCCCGCTCCATGAAGTCGCGCCACTCGATCACTCGACCTACGTCCCGCGGGGATCGACGCCGCTCTTCGATGCGGTGGGTCGCGGGATCAATGACATCGAGGCGGCCATCGCGAAGCTCCCCGGGGCGCTGCGGCCCTCGAAGGTGATCGTCGGTATCTTCACCGACGGTCAGGAGAACGCGAGCACCGAGTTCACCAAGGTGCAGGTCACGAAGATGATCAAGGCGAGGACGGACGAGAACGCATGGGAGTTCGTCTTCCTGAGCGCCGACCTCGCGGCCTTCAACGAGGCCCGGGACATCGGGATTCTCACCATGAAGGGGATGCTCTTCGCGAAGGGCAAAGAGGGCACCGCGCAGGCGTGGCGGGCCTTCTCCGGGCAGGCCGGAATGTATCGTCGCGACGCCGGGCATCGGATCGGATTCTCCGAGGAGGATCGCAAGCGCGCCGCCGAGCCCGACAAGAAGTAGGAGTGCCGTCGCGGGGGGCGATCGACGAGGTCGTGGTCCAGCCGGGCCACGGTCGATCGCCTCCGCGGTTTCCCGCGACCGGCGACTTTCTGTAAGATGCCCCCGACATGAGAAAGCCCCCGCTCTGGACGATCCTCCTCCTGCTCACGGCGTCGGCGACGCTTGCGCAGGCCGAGGCCGGATCGCCGGACCCCTCCTGGTACGTGTCGTGGGGCTACAACACCGAGACCTACCTCGACAACGACATGCGCTTTCGCCAGCCCTCGCTCGGCAATGATTTCACGCTGCACGACGTGCAGCTGCACGACCTGGTGAGCGCGGACATCTGGAACCATCCGCCGACCATTCCGCAGTACAGCATCCGGATCGGCTGCTTCCTGTGGAAGAACACCAGCATCGAGTTGAACTTTGATCATGCGAAAGCGATTCTGGGCCCGGATCAGAGCGTGCACGTGACCGGCACGCTGGCCGGCACTCCCATCGACGAGGTGGTTCCGGCGTCCGACTTCGTTCAGGGTTACATGCTGAATAACGGGGCGAACTTCCTCCTGCTGAACATCGTCCAGCGCTTCCCGCTGCTCGGCGAGGCGGGTCGCACGGGGAGCCTGGCCCTGCTCGGCAAAGCCGGCTTCGGGTTCATGTATCCGCACACCGAGAACACCGTGCTCGGCTTGCCCAACCTGCCCGGATTCCAGTACGGCGGACTCGGGAGCGGGGTCGAAGCCGCGGTGCGCGTGCACTTCTACAAGGGCGGCTATCTCGAGGGGGCCCAGAAGGTCTTCTTCGGCCGCTACAAGAGCCTGAACATCAACGAGGGTGCGGCAAGCCACGACCTGTTCGCCAACGAGACCATCCTGAGCCTGGGAATCGCAATCGGCCGCGGAAGGCAGTAGATCGACGCCGCGGTCCGTTTTCACGACCGACGAAACAAAGGACGGGATCATGCACGGCGAGTCGCACCGCACCGCGAGGATCGGCTGGCTGCGCGCCGCCGTCCTCGGCGCCAATGACGGCCTCATCTCGACCGGCAGCCTGATCGTCGGCGTCGCCTCCGCCGCGCCCGATCGTGCGGCCATCGTCCTTGCCGCCGTGGCGGGTCTGGTCGCCGGGGCGCTGTCGATGGCGGCTGGCGAGTACGTGTCGGTGAGCTCGCAATCCGACACCGAGCAGGCCGACCTCGAACGCGAGCGCGGTGAACTCGCCGCCGCACCCGAGGCCGAGCGCACCGAGCTCGCCGAGATCTACGTCACGCGCGGGCTGACCCGCGAGCTCGCATTCGAGGTCGCCGACCAGCTCACCGCGCACGACGCGTTGGGAGCCCACGCCCGCGACGAACTCGGCATCCACCCGGGCACGCGTGCGCGGCCGATCCAGGCCGCAGTCGCCTCGGCGGCATCGTTCGCGGTCGGTGCGCTTTCCCCCGCACTCCTTGCCGCGTTCCTGCCCGGGGCGCTGGTGACCCCGGGCGTCGTCGGCGTCACGCTCGTCCTCCTGTTCCTGCTCGGGGGTGCCGCGGCGCGCCTGGGCGGCGCATCCCCCATGCACGGCGCGCGCCGTGTCGCATTCTGGGGCGCGGTCGCGATGGGCTGCACGGCTCTCGTCGGACGACTCTTCGGCGCGGTGGTCTAGCCGAAGGCAGCGGACCGGAAGCTCCGGCAGCACTCCGGCAACACTCCGGGACACTGAAGTGCACGGCCAAGCGGTCGGTTCTGTATGATTCCCCCGCCTCACCCCGTTGCAACGGCGAGATCGGGCACTGGCCGGGCCATCACTCACAGCAGCCGCTGATCGACGTGCGTGACGCGATCGACGCGGTTCCAAGGAGCCGCTGACCATGGAGACGACCGGAGTTTTCGCGGACATGATGCGGCTGTGGATCGGCTGGGCGGCGTTCGGCATCGAACTGCTTGCCGTCGCCGTGATCCTCGCGGCGGTGGTGATCATGACGGTTTCCGGCCGCACGGTGCGGCACCTGTTCAAGCGCCCGGATCAATCCGGTTACGAGCGCTACAAGCACAGTCTCGGAAAGGCGCTGCTGCTCGCACTCGAGTTGCTCGTCGCGGCCGACGTCGCCCGCACCGTGACGCTCGCCCCCACGATGGAGAATGTCTCGGTGCTCGGCATCCTCGTGCTCGTGCGCACGATCCTCAGCTGGTCGCTGATCGTCGAGATGGAGGGTCGCTGGCCCTGGCAGGCCGGCGCTGCCGCGGATGCCGCGGCGGAAGGCATGGAGAAACGCGACTGAATTCTGGGGTCGCCCGGGGCACTGCCAGGCGCTCCCGGCCTGGCCGGCCCACGCTCCGGCGGGGTGCCACCATGAAAAGTGAGCGATCCTTGACCCCGCCGGGGTACGAGCCCGTGTACGACTTGCAACGGGGGGCCACGGGTGAGAGGCTTTCGGCCCCGGTCCCCGCCCGATAGCCCGGAGCCCGCCATGAGACCGAGACTTCGCCAGCGACCTCGCCTCATCCTGTTCCTCGCCGCGATGGCCGGCTTCGCCGCGACCGGCTGCAGCGACGACGGCCCGAGCGCACCCGATGGATCCGACGAGAGCATCGTGCGCACGATCGACGACCTCGACTACGTGAAGGGCCGTTACTACTTCCTGCAGCACCCCGCTGAGCAACTGTCGACCCAGAGCGTGATCGAGCCCGGATCGGTGCGCGTGTTTCTCGACGACCTCAACGGAGCGAACAACCAGGGCGTCCGGGAGGGCCGGGCCGCCGTCGATCCGACACGGCCGCCGGCTGTGGGCGACACGCTTGGCGGGACCTTCGACGAACTGCGCGAGCTGGCCGACTTCCAGGTCAAGGTCGACTACTACGGGGATCGATTCCCGGTTCTCGTCCTGCGCACGCCCATCGCGTCGTCCCAGATGCTCGCCGTCACGTACGAGGAGATCCTCCCGGGTGGATCCCGACGCACGGTCGGCAGCGTGCCCGACTCGGCAGACGAGCCGCTCGTTCTCAAGCTGCTGCAGGCGCCGCGCCAGTACCTCGAGGCCGACGACATGGATCCCGACTATTTCGAGTCGGACCCGGCGGTCGACCCGCTCGCGGTCACGCGCGAGCTCGAGCTGAAGAGCTTCTATGACCTGAAGGCGACGAATATCGATCCGCGGAGCCTGCAGATCGAGGTGCATCGCTACGAGATCGGGCCTTCGAGCGGGAGCGACGGCTACACCGAGGGTATCGCCACGTTTCCCTACGCCCAGATCCTCGGCGTGGACCTGTTCACCGACAACGGGGCCGGCGCGGCCATCGAGGGGTCGGACACGGTGGTCGACCAGTTCACCTCCGCGTGGTTCCTCCAGAGCGAGAGCGGCATCCTCTTCTTTCCCGACTTGCGCCCGTTCGATCCGCGGATCACCCCACGACCGGATGCCCACCCGGAGGAGGATCACTTCTTCCGCAGCCGCATCGCGGTCGATCCGGGCGTACCCGGGCTTCGGGGGCGGGTCCTCTGGCCGCCGGGGCTCTCCGGCGCGCCCGGGGTGGCCGGTGGTGGCGCCACGCCCCCCGAGCTCGAGGCGAATCGGAACCCGTACGACAGGCGCAACCTGATCACCGTCCGGGATCGTCGGTACTTCATCCAGGCCCGCTTCGCGAGTGCGGCACCGAAGTCGATCGCGGCGAATGGTGCCGCTCCGTCATCCACTCCCGGAGATCGACCATGACGCTTCAACCCATGTCGCGCTGTACCTCCGGTGCCGCTGCGCTGTTTGCGCTCCTCGTCGCATCCGCCCCGGCGCACGCTGCGCTCGACAAGGACACACTCGAGTCGTTCGGCGGGACGTATCTCGCCGACTGCGCGAATCCCAGAGGCCCGCGCGTCGTGCTCGAGGCCGACGCGATCGTGGTGATCGACGGGGCGAAGCGCGTGAGCTCGCCGCACATCGAGGGTGCCGCTGCATGGTACGGAAACGATTCCCCGCCGGAGTACCGCACGACCATCCTGGCTCGCAAGGGCGAGGATCCCGGCCTCGTCTTCGCAATCCATGAAGACTCCGAGGGCTACTACGGGAAGCTCGACAACGATTTCACCGACCTCAAGGGCATCCGCCCCGAGGTGCTCGCGATGACGTTTCGGCTGTGCAAGGCACCGGCGGCGCCCGCGCCGGCGAGCACGCCCGCTCCGGCGGCAAAGCCCGCGCCCGGCGCGACGGCGACGACCACCAAGGTGACCGCCATCGGCGCTTCGGCTGCCGTCGCCACGCCCGAGCCCGACTCCTCCGGCGGCGCGGCCGCCATGATGAAGGAGAAGAACTTCCGCACCGCATACTCGAAGACGATGGGTCCGCGCATGCGCGAGCGCTGGATCGCGGTCCTCGATGGCCCCGCGCCGCCGAACCGCACGGTGACGCTCGCAGGACAGGAGTTCGTGCAGGTCGCCGCGTGCAAGGCCCACGACTGCGCGGAGAACAACCTGCTCGTCCTGTGGTCGGCGCCGAAGAAGCGGATGTACGGCCTCGTACGTCAGGCCGGCGTGAACGCGCTGCTCGGGGCGCCGCCGACGGACCTCACTCCGGAGGTCACGCGCCTGTGGCAGGAGACATGGCGCCCGGAGGCAAAGCCCACGCCATGACCCGGTTCACGACCGCGCGCTGTACCGTCCGCTCCATGACCGAGGGCGACCTCCCTGCGCTGTTCGCCGTCTACGGCGATCCCGAGACCGTTCGCTACGTCGGTGATCGCGTCCCCCTGTCGCCCGAGCAGTGCGTTCGCTGGCTCGAGGTGACCACGGCGAACTACGCGGCGCGCGGCTACGGCATGTTCGCGATCGTCGCGCGACCGGAGGACGAGGCGATCGGGTTCTGCGGCATCGTCCATCCGGGTGGACAGCCCACGCCCGAGATCAAGTATGCGTTTCGCCGGGACACTTGGGGACGGCGTCTGGCCAGCGAAATCGTCCCTGCGCTCCTCGATCACGGCTTCGGCGCGCTCGGCCTCGAGCGGATCATCGCCACCGTCCATCCGGAGAACACGCCTTCGGTCCGCGTGCTCGAGTCGTCCGGAATGCGCCTCGAAGGGATCGCGACGCACGAGGACGGTGAACGCACCGCGACCTACGCGCGCGAGCGCCGACCATCTTCGCCCGCGCACTCGCATGCCCTGCCCGCGCTGGCTCTCGCATGGGCGCTCATGTCGGCCGCGTCCGGCTGCGGAGGCGACACGACACCGAAGGCCCCGCCGCACGCCGCCACGCCCGCGCCGGTCGCCGCCGCTTTGAAGGACAGCCTCGTGCACGTCGCCACGCCGGCACCGGGCGACACCGTGAGCAGCCCGCTCGCCCTCCGCGGCGAAGCCCGCGGGACCTGGTTCTTCGAAGCGTCGTTCCCGGTCCGCCTGCTCGACGCCGACGGCCGCGAGCTCACCGTGACCTATGCGACCGCCGGGGGCGAGTGGATGACCACCGAGTTCGTGCCCTTCAGCTCGACCGTGACGTTCGCCTCGCCCGCCGCCGGCTCGGCCGGAACGCTCGTCCTCGCGAAGGACAACCCATCCGGTGAACCCGAGTTCGACGACGAGCGCCGCATTCCAATCGTGTTCCGGGGACCGTGAGCATGGACCTGCTCGATCGCCTGCTCGGCCACGACGCATGGACCACGCGCCGCCTGCTCGAGCACTGTCGCGGCCTCGACGATGAGCAGATGGACCGCCAGCACGACCTCGCGCACCGCAGTCTGCGCGCGACCTTCCTGCACATCATCCGCAACATGGAGGTGTGGAGCGACCTGATGGTGGGCGTGCCCGTGCGCCCGAATCGCAACGCCACGCCCGACGGTCGATCGATCGAGGGACTCCTCGCCCGGCTCGATCGGGCCGCCGCCGACCTGGCGAGCGTCGCGTACGACATTCGAGCGCGAAGCGCGTGGGACCACCGCTGGCTCGACGGCCTTGACGATCCGCCGGCCGAGAAGACCTATGGCGGGGCGATCGCCCACGTGATCACCCACTCGATGCACCACCGCGCCCAGGTGATCCAGCTGCTGCGGCTGGTCGGGGCGCCCGCGCCGATCGAGGGCGATGTCCTGAGCTGGGAAGCTCGCAACCCCCGCGGCTGACGCCGTGGGGGCTCAGCCCCGCGCGTCGCGCTTCTTCTCCTCGAGTTCCTGGAGCGTGCGCGGCCAGTCGCCGCGCAGAAACCGCGACAACGAGCGATCGGCCGGCGGGTGGCCCACCATCTGGCAGGTCGCACAGCAGTTCGTCTCGTTGTGCGCGTCGACGCTGCGCTGCACCAGCGATCCTGAGGAAGAGCCGAACGACGCCGCATCGATCTTCCCCGTTTTGGCCGGAACCGCACCGGCGGGAGTCCAGCGCAGCCGCCCCACGATCATCAGCTGGAACACGAAATGGAGGCCGTTTTCGAACGTGAAGACGATTCGCTTGCCCAGGCGCTCGACGGAGACGATCCTCTTTCCCAAGACATCGACCGGCGCAGGCGCGACCGTCCGCAACAGGTCTGGCTGCAGCACACGATTCGCGCTCCGCGCGGCGACCACCAGCGTCGTGTCAAATTCATGGCAACCCCCTGCAGCCGAGCGCCGTAGGACCCCTTGCCCGGTCCCCTTTCCGCTGTCCGTGTTCCCCGGAGGTGCCCCATGGATCTCGCTCCCGCTCCCCGCCGCCGCCGCTGGGTGTGGCCCGTCGTCGGCGTCGTGGTGCTTGCCGCCACTGCCGCGGGCCTGCTCATCGCCCGCAACGGCCAGGCGAACGGCGACAAGAAGAAGGACAAGAAGGACACGGTCGCGGCCGCACCCGTGGAACTGTCGACGGTGGGCAAGGGATCGATCTCCACGTTCCTCGAGACGACCACCGTGCTCGAGCCCGAGAACACCGCGACGCTCGTCGCCCGCCGCCAGGGGCAGGTCGTCGCGCTGCTCGCGGAGGAGGGCCGGAGCGTCGCGAAGGGTCAGGTGCTCGCCCGCCTCGAGGACACCGAGGCGCGCATCGCACTGGAGCGCTCGAAAGTCGCGCTCGAGCAGGCGCAGAGCGAGGCCACGCGCGGCCAGGCCCTGCAGGAGCGCGGCGTGCAAGCCCAGGCGACGCTTGACGGCCTGATCTTCAAGCTGCGCACCGCGAAGGAAAACGTCGCCCAGGCCGAGTACGACCTGAGGCAGACGCGCATCGTCGCCCCGTTTGCGGGCAAGGTGACGGCCCGCATGATCCAGCTCGGCGAGACGGTGACACCGGGCAAGGAGTGCTTCCGGGTCGACGACTTCTCGCCGCTGCTCGCCCGCGTCTATTTTCCCGAGCGCGAGCAGAACCGCGTGCACGTCGGCCAGGGCGCGGTGCTCGAACTCGACGCCCAGCCCGGCCGGTCGTTCTCCGCAAAGGTGACGATCGTCAACCCGACCGTCGACCGCAGCAATGGCACGTTCAAGGTCACGCTCGAAGTGACCGACCCCGACGCCGTCCTGCGCCCGGGCAGCTTTGCGCGCGTGCGCCTCGAGTCCGCATCGTACGCCGACGTCGTCGTGCTGCCGCGCAAGGCTGTCGTCACGGAGGACGGCGACTCGTACGTGTTCGTCGCTCAGGGCGATTCGGTCAATCGAGTCGCGGTGCAGATCGGCGCGATCGCCGGCGACACCGCGCAGATCCTCGCCGGACTGTTGCCCGGCACGAAGGTGGTGACGGTCGGCCAGGGCGGGCTCAAGCAGGGCGCCCGCATCAAGCCGGTCGCATTCTAGGCGCGACGGGGACCCCATGCGCCTGATCGACGGATCCCTCAAGCGGCCCGTGACGGTCTCGATGGCGACCGTCGCCGCGGTGATGTTCGGCCTCGTCGCGCTGACGCGCCTCGGCGTCGAACTGCTGCCCAACATCTCGTATCCCTCCCTCACGGTTCGCACCGACCTGCCCGACGCCGCCCCAGGAGACGTCGAGCAGTTCGTCACGCGCCCGGTCGAGGAAGGCGTCGGTGTCGTGCCCGGGCTGGTGCGCATGCACTCGGTGTCGCGGCCTGGCCAGTCGGAGGTCACGCTCGAGTTCGCTTCGAACACGCGCATGGATCTCGCCGCGCTGTCCGTCCGCGAGAAGCTCGACCTGGTCACCTTGCCGCGCGAGGCGAAGCGCTCGGCGATCCTCCGCTTCGATCCGTCGCTCGACCCCATCGTCCGCGTCCGCCTGTCGGGCAGCGACAACCTGCAGCGGCTGCGCCGCATCGCTGATCGCACCGTGAAGAGCGACCTCGAGGGCGTGCCCGGCGTCGCTGCGGTTCGCGTCGCCGGCGGCGAGGAAGAGGAGATCCAGGTCGAGATCGACGCCGGCCGCCTGTCGGCCGTGGGCCTGACGCTGACCGACGTCACGCGCCGGCTCTCCGAGGAGAACGTGAACGTCGCCGGCGGCTCGCTCACCGAGGGCCAGGCCGAGTACCTGGTGCGCGCCACGAACCAGTTCCTCTCCCCCGAGGAGATCGGCGGCGTGATTCTCTCGTCGCGCCCGGACGGCGTGATCCGCATCTCGGACGTGGGGCGCGTGTTCCGCGGCCCGAAGGATCGCGACGTGATCGCCCGCGTCGGCGCCACCGAGGCAGTCGAGATCGCGATCTACAAGGAGGGCGACGCGAACACCGTCGCCGTCGCCAGGACCGTCAAGCAGAAGCTGGCCGACATCGCACTGCCCGCGGACATGAAGCTCACGACGGTCGCCGACCAGTCGCGCTTCATCCAGGGCGCCATCGATGACGTGACCAGCGCCGCGCTGGTCGGCGGCCTGCTCGCCGTCTTCGTGCTCTTCGCCTTCCTGCGCGACGTGCGTTCGACGATCACCATCGCGATCTCGATCCCCATCTCGGTGCTGGTCACCTTCATCATCATGTACCGCTTCAATTTGTCGCTGAACCTCATGTCGCTCGGCGGCCTGGCACTCGGCATCGGCACCCTGATCGACAACTCGATCGTCGTGCTGGAGACGATCTTCCGCCGACGCGAAGCGGGGGACTCCCCGTTCGAGGCGGCCTCGCGGGGCGCCGGCTCGGTCGCCATGGCCGTCACGGCTTCGACCCTGACGACGGTTGCCGTGTTCTTCCCGCTCGTGTTCGTCGAGGGCCTTGCCGGGCAGCTGATCCGCGACCAGGCGCTGACGATCTCGCTGTCGAACATCGCTGCGCTCATCGTCGCGCTCACCATCGTGCCGATGCTGACCGTGCTCGGCGCTCACGCCGCGGCGCCGGTCGCCCCCGAGGTCCCGGGCGGCTCGCCGCGCAGCCGGTGCTGGGGCGGTCGCCTCGCCCGCGCCGCGGTCCTCCTGCCGCGACTCGTGACGCGCGGCGCCGCGGCGCTCGGGCGCTTCCTCATGCCGTGGATCGATCGCCTGCTCAGGCCGTTCGACCGCTCGATCGCGGCGCTGTCGAACAACTACCCGGCCATCGCCCGCTGGGCGCTCAAGCACCCCGGGATGGTGCTGACCTGGTCGGCCGTGGTCTTTGCGGCCTCCATCGGTACGGCGATGCTGCTGCCGGTCGACCTGTTCCCGTCACCGCCGCAGGGCGAGTTCACGCTCGACGTGCGGTTGCCGGAGGGCTCCGCGCTGCATGTCACCGATGGCGTCCTCGCGGCACTCGCCAGGACGGCCGAGGGCGATCCCCGCGTGAAGTTCGCCTACACCAGCGCCGGCCAGCGCGACCTGACCGCGTTCTCCGGCTCCGCGCTCGAAGCCAACCGCGGCCAGGTCACCGTCGTGCTCAAGGACCCCAACGACTCGCGCGCCGAAGAGGCGATCTCGGCCCGACTGCGCACGTCGCTCGAGGGGATGCCCGGCGTCGCCTACACGGTCGAGCGTCCGGCGCTGCTCAAGTTCAAGAGCCCGGTCGAGGTCGAGGTCTACGCCTACGACCTCGACACGTTGCGCACGCTCACCGACCAGGTCGCGCTCGCGATCAGCGACGTCCGCGGGCTGGTCGACGTCGAGGGTTCGCTGCGCCCCGGCGACCCCGAGGTGCAGATCGCGTTCGATCGGGACCGGCTGGCCGCGATGAACCTCGACCCGGCGTCGGCCTCGCGCCTGGTGCGCAACGCCGTGCAGGGCGAGGCGGCGACGCAGTTCAGCGACCTCGACCGCAAGCTCGACATCCGCGTCCGCGCCACCGAGGCCGAGCGCTCGCGCGTCGTGCAGCTGGCCGACCTCGAGGTGGGCCGCAACGACGGCTCGACGGTGCGCCTGGGTTCGGTTGCCGACGTGAGAGTCGAGCGGGGTCCCAGCGAGATCCGCCGCATTGGCCAGCAGCGCGCTGCCATCGTCTCGGCGAACCTGCAGAATCGCGACCTGGGCTCGGCCTCGCGCGACATCGAGGCACGACTCTCGGCCATGAAGCTGCCGTCGGGCACGCGGGCGACGCTTGCCGGCCAGCGCCTGGAGATGGCCGAGTCGATGGGCTCGCTGCAGTTCGCCCTGATCCTCGCCGTGTTCCTCGTCTACCTGGTGATGGCCAGCCAATTCGAGTCGCTCAAGCACCCGTTCGTGATCATGTTCTCGATCCCGCTCGCGGTCGTGGGCGTGATTCTGTCCCTGGTGACCACGGGCACGTCGATCAGCATCATGGTGCTGATCGGGCTGGTGATCCTTGCCGGAATCGTGGTCAACAACGCGATCGTTCTGGTCGACTGCGTGAACCAGCTGCGGCGCGAAGGCATGCCGCGGCTCGAGGCGCTGGTCGAGGCTGGCAGCGTGCGCATGCGCCCGATCCTCATGACCACGCTGTCGTCGGTGCTCGGACTGGTTCCGCTCGCGATCGGCATCGGCGAAGGCGCCGAGGTGCGCACCCCGCTGGCCATCACGCTGATCGGCGGGCTCGTCGTCTCGACGGTGCTCACGCTGGTCGTCATCCCCGTCGTCTACGCCGTCGTCGATCGCGGCGAGAAGCTCGCGCCGACGTCATGAACCTGCCGCGTTGGAGCCTGCGCTACCCGATCACGGCCTCGGTCGTGCTGGTCTGCGTGGTCGCCGTCGGTGCGTTGACGGCGCCGAGGCTGCGGCTTGCGTTCCTGCCCGAGGTCGACTTCCCCTCGCTGCAGATCTCGATCCCCTACCCGAACGCGCTGCCGGCGCAGGTCGAGGAGGAGATCGCGCGGCCGGCCGAGGAAGCGCTGGCGACCATGAGCCGCGTGCGCCGCATCGAGTCGTACTCGACGTCGACGGGCGCCGAGATCAACATCCAGTTCGACTGGGGCGAGGACATCGGGCCGCTGCGCGTCGACGCCCGCGAGAAGCTCGACCGTATCCGCGACCTGTTGCCGTCCGACGTCGACCTGATCCAGGTGAACGGCTTCCGCTCGACGGACATCCCGGTGCTCGAGTGCCGCGTCTCGGCCGATCGCGACCTGTCGCGCTCGTACGAGCTGCTCAATCGCCACCTCGCCGACCCGCTGCGCCGCGTGCCGGGCGTGGCCAAGGTCGAACTCTACGGGGTCGAGCCGCCGCAGGTGCTGATCGAGTTTTCGCTCGACGCGCTCGAGCGGCACGGCCTGGCACCCGAGGAAGTGGTCGCCCGGCTCGAGGCGTCGAACCGAAGCCTCTCGGCGGGAAGGCTCGAGCGGGGCGACGAGTCGTGGCCTCTGCGCGTCGTCAACCGCTTCGCCTCGCTCGAGGAGATCGCCGCGCAACCGGTCAACCAGCGCGGCCTCGCCCTGCGCGAGATCGCCGCCGTCTCGCTGCGCGAACCCGAGCTCGAGTACGGCCGCCACCTCGACCGCACGCGTGCGATCGGCCTCAACGTGATCAAGGAGTCGGGCGCCAACACCGTCGAGGTCGCGCGGCGCTCGCGCGAGACGCTCGCCGCGATCGGCTCCGATCCCGAACTGCGCGGCATCCAGGTCCTCACCTTCACCGACCAGGGCGACGAGATCACGAACTCGCTACGCGGGTTGTTGGAGTCGGGGCTGATCGGAGGGGTGCTGGCGGTCTTGGTTTTATTTCTATTCCTTCGGAATGTAATGACCACGCTCGTCGTCGCGACCGCGATCCCCTTCTCGCTCCTTGCGGCGGCCGCGCTCATGTACTTCACGGGCCGCACACTGAATATCCTCTCCATGATGGGCCTCATGCTCGCCGTCGGGATGCTGGTCGACAACGCCGTGGTCGTCCTCGAGTCGATCCACCGCCGCCGCCAGGAGGGCGCGTCGTCGCTGCGCGCCGCGCTGGCCGGCTCCCGCGAAGTGCTGCCGGCGGTGGTCTGCTCGACGATGACCAGCGTGATCGTGTTCCTGCCGCTGGTTCTCGGCGGCCGCACCGAGATCACGACCTGGCTCGGCGAAGTGGGGCGCACGATCATCTACACCCTCGGCTGCTCGCTCTACCTCTCGCTCACCGCGATCCCGCTGGCGCTGGGCCGCTTCGTTCGCCTGGGCGCCGCCCCGAAGACGGCTGGCTGGCTGGTCGCGGTGACCGCCTTCTACGACCGGGCGCTGCGCTGGACGCTGCAGCACCGCCCCGTGGCCGCCGGTGCGGCAGTGCTGTTCTTCATCGCCTCGATCGGCGCCTTCATCCCCGTCAACAAGAGCGCGTTCACCGGCTCCAAGGTCGAGGCGGTCCGCATCGAGTACGAGTTCGCCGACAACCTCAATTATCGCGAGGTCGAGCGCTACGTCACCAGCATCGAGGGTTGGATCGCGTCGAAGCAGGACTCGCTGCACGTCAAGTCGACGTATTCGTTCTTCACCCACAACTTCGCGTTCACCCGCGCCTACCTCGCCTCCGGCTATGCCGACGACGAAGGCTCGGAGAAGGTGCGCAAGCTCCTGCGCCGCGGCATCCCCGAGCTGCCGGGCGTCAGTCTCAAGATCGCGGGCAACGAGGACGACGACTCCGACGCCTCGAGAATTTCGGTCAACATCTTCGGCGATCCCGGCCCGCGCCTCGACGAGATCGCGCTCGAGGTGAAGCGCCGCGTCGCGCTCGTTCCCGGGACCGAGGGCGTGGAGGTGGGCGGCGAGAAGGGCAGCAAGGAGATCATGGTGCTCGTCGACCGCGACCGCGCCTCCCGCTACGGTCTGTCCGCGGCGGACGTCGCCAACTCGGTCGCGCTGTTCTTCCGCGGCCGGCCCCTGTCGCGCTTCCGTGGTCCGGAGGGCGAGGTGCAGATCCAGGCCCGGCTGGCCGAGGCTGATCGCACCAGCCTCGACCGCCTGCGCACCATGCCGATCGTGGTCGAGAACGCGATCCTCGACGGTCCGTCGGGTGCGGACCGCAACACGGTCCCGCTCGGCGCGGTCGCCTCGTTCCGCACGGTCGAGACGCCGCAGGGCATCGAGCGCCAGCAGCGGCGCTCGGTCGCGTCGATCACGGCCGACGTCGACTCGAAGAAGCGCAACGACATCCGCAAGGCGATCAGCGAGGACCTGAAGTCCCTGACGCTGCCCCCGGGCTACTCGTGGTCGTACGGCTCGGCGTTTTCCGAGGAGAACGAGACGCAGATGGAGATGCTGCTCAACCTCGTGCTCGCGCTGGTGCTGGTGTACATCGTGATGGCCGCACTGTTCGAGTCGTTCCTCCATCCCTTCGCCATCATGTTCGCGCTGCCGTTCGCCTTCGGCGGGGTGGCGTGGATGTGCCTGCTCACCGGGACGCCATTCAACCTGATGGCCCAGATCGGCTTCCTCATCCTGTTCGGCATCGTGGTCAACAACGGCATCGTGCTCCTGCACCACGTCCACCAGATGCGCGAGGAGGGCGTCCCCCGCATGGAGGCGCTGTTGCGCGGCGGCCGCGACCGCCTGCGGCCCATCCTCATGACGACGGCGACGACAGTGCTTGGCCTGCTGCCGCTGGCGGTGGGCAACACCTACGTCGGCGGCGTTCTCTACTACCCGCTGGCGCGCACCGTGATCGGCGGACTCGTGGTCTCGACCGCGCTCACGCTCGTGCTGGTCCCCTGCCTGTACACGCTGCTCGAGGACGGATGGAACGCGCTGGCCCGCGCCTGGCGCGGTTCACCGGTTGGCGCGCCTGCAGCTGCGCCCGCGTCCGCGGCCCGCCCACGGAGGCGCTAGGGCTGGCCCTGCCCGCCCCAGTACCAGCGCGGCCCGAACGACACGGCCAGCCCGTCGAAGTCGGCGTCGAAGCGGATCAAACCCGACGGATCATCGCTCACGATGATGTCGTCCGCCCCCGCCTGCCGCGTCAGGCCGCGCACGAAGAAACCGAAGTTCTCGCCGAAGCGCGCCTCCCCCTCTGCGCCGACATGCCAGCCGAAGCCGGTCTTCTTGCCCTCGGCGACGGTCCCGTCCGGAAACGTCTGCGACAGCCGGATGCCGAACACCGGGCCGCCGCCGGCGAATAACGTCAGCCCCGCGGGCCCGACCTGCACCGGATGCACGAACGCGTCGACGAACAGCATCGTCCCGGCCAGCCCGAACTCCGATCCCACACCGCCCGGATCCGTGCTGGTGCGGCCGTCGAGCCGGGCCAGCTCCGCGCCGAGCGAGACGGCATGACGGATCCTGCGACGGTACTGGATGCCATACTCGAATCCGTTCTCGATCGGGTCGACGCCGATCCCGATGAGCGCATCGTTGAAGTCCGTGTTGTCGTACCAGCCCACGCCGAACAGCATGCCGACCGACGACTCCCCGCGGCGGCCGTAGACCGGCGCGTAGGGGTCGACCGCGGCGGCCGGGGTCGCCGCCGACGCGGTGCCGGGAACGCACGGCAGCGCCGCGAGCAGGGCCAGGGCGACCCGGGCCACGATGCCCGGGCGAGAGAGTCGAGAGCACGGTTCGACGGTGCGCGGCAAGGAGCCCTCCCGGGGTCGAGCGATGCAGTCACGATGGAGCGGATCGCGGGCGGAGCGGGCTCGCGCACCGGCTTGTGAGATTTCCGGGCGCTGCGCGCGCACGGGCATCGATCCAGCGTAGCCGACCCGGGGCGCATGTCAACGTGCGAGCGGGCCCGGCGGACCCCGGACCTCCCCGGAGGCTCGCCCTCGAATCGACGATCTGCCAACAGTTTGCGATCCTGCACCCCGCGCGGCTCGGCACCGCTTCGAACCACGCGCTCCACGCCAGAAATCATCGAATTTCAACGTGTCCATTACACCGCAAATCGGCGGCACAAGGCCCGGGGCGCAGGTGGTCCCCCAATCGGTCCTGGCTGCCATGCGACGAACTCCTCGCCGCACGCTGCTGATGGACCGTATCCTGGCCTTGCCCGGCGCGGCCTCCGTCGCCCACCCGCCGGGCCGACCGGCGCGCGCCCGCGCGCCGTGCGGGCCATCGCGATCGGGTCGAAATAAATGCAGGAACGGCGCACTTTTCCTTGCGCACCTCGGGAGCCGCGCCCAAGATGCGCTCGTCCGGAATGACGGATCAACCGATCGGCGGCCCGCAGGTCGCATCGGTTCACACAGGACGTGTCCCCTTTCGGCAACACGGCGGACCGGACCCGCCCCCGCAAGGTGGACGTCATGGGGCCCCCTGGCCCTCAAGGGAGAATCTGAATGGCCGCAAAGTCGACTGCCCGACCGATGTCGAAGGCGCAGATCTGCACGCACATCGCGACCAAGTTCGAGATGACGAAGAAGAACAGCGCGGCGATCCTCGAAGAGATCGCGAAGCTCGCGTATCGCGAGGCCAAGAAGGGCTTCACCCTCCCGGGCATCGGCAAGCTCGTGATCGTGAAGCGCAAGGAGCGCATGGGCCGCAACCCGCAGACGGGCGAGCCCATCAAGATCCCGGCCCGCACCGTGCTCAAGTTCCGCATCGCGAAGGCCGCCAAGGTCGCCGTCGGCACGAAGTAGTCGCCGCCACGACGATTCGGTCGTATGCGAAGGCCCGCTCTTTCGAGAGCGGGCCTTTCGTGTACCCTGTCGCCCATGTCGCCCCGCCGCGCCTACGCGCTGTTCGCTCTGGTCTGCCTGCTGTTCAGCACCACCTGGCTCGCCATCCGGATCGGGGCGCACGACCTGCCCCCGATCGGCGCAGCGGGCCTGCGCTTTCTCATCGCGTTCCCGATCCTGCTCGCGATTGTCCGCTGGAGGCGACTGCCATGGCCGCGCACGCCCGCGGAGTGGGCGCTGCCGGTCCAGCTGGGATTCACCATGTTCGCGATCCCGTTTGCCCTCATCTATTACGCTGAACAGACCGTGCCGTCGGGGCTCTCCGCGGTCCTCTTCGCCGCGCAGGCGATCTTCGTCGCGTTGCTCGCCCACTTCGTCCTGCACGACGAGCCGCTCACCGCCGGGCGCGTGCTCGGCATCGGGATCGGCCTCGTGGGCCTCGTCCTGGTGTTCCAGGATCGACTGCGCGGTGAGCGCTCGTGGCTGGGAGAGTCGGCGCTGATCCTCACGGCGGCGATCCAGTCCACTTCGTCGATCGCGATCCGCCGCGCGCAGGGGCGCGTGCACGCAGTCGTCATGTCGTGCATCGGCGCGGGCATCGCCGCAGCCGTCCTGCTTGCCGCCTCGGCCGCGCTCGGCGAACCGCTGTTCGCACGCATGACACCGACCGCCGCGGCGACGATCGTCTACCTCGCGGTGTTCGGCTCGGTGATTGCATTCACGCTCATGATCCGGGGCATCGAGGTGCTGGGAGCCAACCGCATGACGATGATCGTCTACATCGCGCCGGTCGCCGCGCTTCTGTGGGGCCACCTGGTGCTCGGCGAGGCGCTGAGTCGCAGCCTCTGGCTCGGCGTCGCCTGCATCGTGAGCGGAGTGTGGCTGTCGAGCCGGGCGCCCGCGCCGTCCGTCGCGTCGCCCGCGAGCGGAGGGAGCTGAATGCCGCGCGTCCTCGTCATCGCCTACTTCTTTCCGCCGCTCGGCGGCGGCGGCGTGCATCGCCCCCTCGCGTGGGCGCGCTACCTGCCCGAACACGATTGGAACGTGACCGTGATCGCGTCCGCGCCCGGCGGCTACTTCATCGACGACGCCACGCTCCTGTCCCGCATCCCGGCCGCGACCGAGGTCATCCGCGTCGGCGCTCCCACGGCGGTCGCGTTGTGGCGGCGCCACCTGGCGCCCTCCCCGGCCGGTGCGGTCGCCGAGCCCTTGCCGCGCCCCGCTCGCGGCGGCTCCATGAAGGGACTGGTGCGCCGCGACGATGCGTTGCGGGCGGTGGCGCGGTTCGCGTTCGTGCCGGACTCGTATCGCGCGTGGACCGGGCCCGCCATCCGCGCCGGCCGCGAGCGCATGGCCCGCGGCGACATCGACGCCATTCTCTCGACCTCACCGCCCGAGTCGTGCCATCTCGTGGGCGAGGCGCTGGCGCGCCCCACCGCCGGGCCGGTGCTGCCGTGGCTCGCCGACTTCCGCGATCCATGGGTCGGCCTCCACTACCGCACGCCGCCCACGCCCCTCCACGCGGCGCTGCAGCGCCGTCTCGAGCGCCAAGTGCTCCACCGCGCCGACCGCGTGCTCGTCGCCTCGCACACGCACGAGCGCACGCTCGAGGGCACCCTGGCCGAGGATCAGGTTCGCGCCCGCGTCCGCTTCCTGCCCAACGGCGCCGAGCTCGAGGAGCTCGAGGCCAACGGTGACGCGTCGGCCGAAGCGGGCGCGAGTGCGCCTGCGGCGAACGCTCCGGCGGCCGACCCGGCGCGCATCGTCTACACCGGCACGCTGGTCGAGACCCCGGCGATGCTGCGCTTCCTCGAGGCGCTGGCGCGTCGCCTGAGCTACGAGCCGGGCCGGCGTCGCCACGTCGAGCTCCTGGTCGCGGGTCCGTTCGGCGAGGAGTACGCCGCCCGCGTGCACGCGCTCGACCTGGACGACGTCGTGCGCTTCGTCGGGCCGGTGCCGAACGCCGACGCGCGACGCCTGCAGAAGGAGGCAGACGTACTGTTGCTCGTGCGCAACGAGGGCCCGGGCTACGAGGCCATGGTCCCGGGCAAGCTGTACGAGTACCTTGCGGCGCGACGGCCGATCGTGGCGATGGTCGGGACGAGCGAGGCGTCGGGGCTGGCGCGGGCCTGCGGTGCCGCCGTGGCGGCGCCGAACGACGGCGAGGCGGCGGTAGCGGCGGTGTTCGCGGTGCTCGACCGCGCGCCGGCGGCCGCGCGGCCCGACGAGGCGGCGATCGCCGCGCTGCTGCGCGCCCGCTCGCGACGTGCGCTGGCGGGAACGCTGGCGGCCGAGCTGTCGGCCGCGATCGCGGAGCGACGCCCCGCCTAATCGAAGTCGGGGCGCTCGACCAGCGTATAGTGGCCGAAGAGATCGCTCTCGAGCTGCATCCCCGCCACTCCCTGGTCCCACCCCAGCGCATGGCCCATGGCCCGGGCCGCCGCGTCGTCGTTCGCGTCGTAGGCCAGCACGATGAACCCCAGCTTCTCGAAGATCTCGCGCGGGAACGGACACCGTCCATCGGTCCACGGCCGGTAGGGCTCGTCGGGCTTCGATGGCGCGGGTGACAGATTGTAGATGAGCACGCGTCCGCCCGGATTGAGCGCCGCCCACAGGTAGCCCACGAAAGTCGTGTCGTCGACGCCGAGGTTCACGAGCTGGCGTGGATCGGCCGCTCGCTCGGGGTGGATGTAGCCGCGCTTGAGCGTGTTCTTCGACAGGATGAGGTCGAACCCGCCGAGGACCTCCCGCCGCACCGCCGCGTCCGCGGGCCAGCGGCCGTGCACCGCGCGCGCCGAACCGCCCGCTGCGGTCCGCCGCCCCGCAAGCGCCGGCTCGCCGGCGTACAGCGCGCGCAGCAACGGATCGACGTCGACGCCGACCGCGTGCGCGCCGGCGGCGGCCAGCAGGCCGATCGATCCGGCGCCGCCGTAGCCGAAGTCGAGGATGCGCTTGCCGGCGAGCGTCGACAGACCCGCCTCGCCCGCCACCTCGAGCGCCCGCGCGTAGGCCACCGGCGTGCCGTATCGCGTGAAGTACCAGAACCCTTCGCGCAGGTCCCGGCGCACGAGCCGGGCCCGCGTCGTGTCGGGCAGCATCGACACGTCGTCCTCGTTCCAGTACGCGGTCGCGGCCGAGTCGCGCCAGACGGTGCGCGCCCGCGGCGCCGGCAGCAGCGGTACCGCGGCAAGGAAGCGCTCGACGACCGGCGTGGTACACAGCGGCGCGACCGCCACGGCATCGCGCGTGAGCGCGGCCACGACGCTGGTGTCGGCGGTGTCGGGCGCGGCCGGCGCGCGGACGGCGCAGACGGGTGCGGGGATGAGCAGTGCCAGCGCCGCGGCGAGCGCGAGCATCCCGAGCGCCGCCGCTTCGCGGCGGGACATGGCTTCGCGGCGCACTATCGCGCCGCGGGCGCCGCGCCGCCGGTCACCAGGCGCAGGCGATCGAGGAACGGCTCGGGTCGCATGAAGCCGACGACGCGCGCGGCCGCAACCTCGTTCCCGTCGGCGCCGAGGAACACGATGGTGGGGACGCCTGCAATCGCGAAGCGCTCGCGCAGCGCTTCCGACTCGGGGGAATCGAAGCGGGTCAGGTCCACCTTCATGCGCACGAAGCCGGAGGCGACGCGCACGACCGCGGGATCGGTGAACGTGATCTCCTCGAGCTCGTGGCATGGCACGCACCACTCAGCGGCGAAGTCGATCATGACCGGCGTGCCGGAGGTCCGCGCAGTCGCCAGCGCGGCGTCATCGAAGGCGGCGAACTCGAGGGCCGGCGCGGCCGGGCGGAAGACGATCAGCACCGAGGCGACGATCGCGGCGACGCCGACCGCCCACTTGAAGCGACGGAACGCGGGTCGATCCCGCCCGGTGGGCTCGAGGAAGCCGAGGTACAGGCCGCCCAGGCCCAGCGCCGCCGGCACGACCCAGCCGACGTGCTTCGGGGCGATCGCCAGCGTCAGGTAGAACAAGGCGACGGCGAGCAGGATCACGCCGAAGAGATGCTTCACCCAGTCCATCCACGAGCCCGAACGCGGCAGGCGCGTCATCAGTCCCGAGAACACGGCGAGCACCAGGTAAGGCAGCCCCAGCCCCAGCGACAGGACGAAGAACGCCTGGAAGCCGAAGATCGGGTCCCCCTTCGCCCCGACGTGGGCGAGCAGGGCGATGATGGGCGCGCCGATGCATGGCGCGGCGAATACGCCGACCATCAAGCCGGCGATAAACGTGCCGACGTAGCCCGCTCCCGTCGCGCCGCCCAGCTTCGACAGGAGCCCGCTCGGCGCCTGGATCTCGTAGAAGCCGAACATGGACAGGGACAGCGCGAGCAGCAGGAGCCCGATCCCGCCCAGCACCCACGGACTCGCCAGCCAGCCGCCGAACAACCCGCCGGTCAGCGCCGCAATCACGCCCAGCGTCGAGTACATGAGCGCGATTCCGAGCACGTAGACGATGGCGCGCGGCAGTGCGCGCAGGTTGCCCCGCAACGAGCCGGATGACGCCGACGCGGCGGCGCCGCCGAACAGCGATACGGTCACGCCCATCATCGGGTACACGCACGGGGTCAGGTTGAGCGCGAGGCCCATGAGGAAGATGAAGAGGAACGCGAGCCCGGTACCGCGCTCGTCGAACCAGCGCCCGACCAGGTTGTCCGCGGCGGGCGCCGCACGCGCGGGCGCGACTCCACCGGGGGGCGGCCCCGTCTCGAACCCCGCGATCGGCGCGAGCGTGGTGTCGGCCGGCGCGACGGGCGCGAGTTCGCTCGCGCTCGAGTCGACGGCGCCACCCGCGGGCACCTCGCCGGCGACGGTGACCGCGAAGCGCACGGGCACCGAGGCCGGCGGCAGGCACACCTGGTCGTTGCAGCCCTGGAAGCGCAGCGTTCCCGCGATCGTGCGCGGGCCGGGCGTGGCATCGGCCGCGGCGCTCAGCGGCAGGACGATCGTCGCCGTCCCCTCGTACACCGCGAGGGGCGTCTCCGAGAACGACAGCGTGACCTGGTGCGCGGCGGGGTAACGCGGCGCGCCGGGCCGCACACCCGGAGCGGCCGGCAGCGCGAGCACGGAGGGCACGAGGAAGTCCTCGTTCGGGCGATTGGCGTTGATGTGCCACGTCGGCAGGACGTCGAACGTGATCGTCACCTCGATCGTCGCACCGGGCGCGATCGTGACGGGTGGGATCGGATGCACGCGCACCAGTTCGCTCGCCGGCGGCGGTGACGCGGACTCCTGGGCGGCGACCGTGGCGACGTGTGGGGCGCCGAGCATGAGCGCAGCGAATGCGAGGGCCGAACCGAGCTGGCGAATCATCGGACTCCTATTTCTTTCCCGCGGACTTGCCCTTCACACCCGGCGTTTCGCCGGGCAGGAGCGGCGGCGCGAGCTGCCGGAACGGCACGAGGTTGTTGACCGCGGGCACGGAGCGAAGGTAGGCGAAGATCGCCTTCAGGTCGTCGTCCGACAGATTGCCGTAGGCGAGGCTGGGCATCGGAGGCTTGAGCGTGCCCTCGCGGAGGATGTAGATGAACGCTTCCTCGTTCCAGCCGCCGATGCCGGTGGTCGGATCGGGCGTGAGGTTGCGCCCGAACGTGACGCCCCACGGCCCGGCGAACGCGGTTCCCGACGGCGCGACGATCATGCCCATCCCGGCGTCCCACAGCGAGTCCGACCAGGTCGCGTACGGATCGGCGCTGCGATGGCCGGCGAGCATGAATCCGGGAACGATCTTTCCGTCGGGTCCTTTCGGCGAGTGGCAGTCGACGCAACCGAGCACGTCGGCGAGGAACTTTCCGCGAGCAACCGGATCGCCACCCGGGCCGGACGTGCCGGGCCCGGCCGAGCCCGCGGTGACCACGGGCTCGCCCGTCGTGGTCAGCGGCGTCGACGGGGTGGCAGCAGGTGTGGCAGGCGAAGCGGACGCGGCGTCGGCGACGCGCGCCGACCGGGCGGCGCAACCCGCCCAGGCGATGCACGCCATGACGCACGAAACGAGGACCAGCGGACGGAGCAGTGAGCGGAGTCGCATCCAGGGACCTCCATGCAGGGTACGGGCGCCGCCGGCGGGCCGGGAATGGGGTGCGCCTCCGATTCTGGCAGCCGCCGGACCGGGGCGGAAAGCGGAATCGTCCGAGGGCTGTTCCGCGCGCTGCGCTTGACGCAGAGTTGTCGCCTGCGCGACGGTATCCTCACGCATCATGGCCGTCTTGCCTTCATCCCCGCGCCCCCCACGGGCGACCTGGTCTCGTACGCTCCCGGAGGAGTCGTCTCATGTCGTTGCGTCCGCTCTTCGCGCGCGCGGCGTTCACCTGCGCGCTCGTCGCGTCCGTGTCCGCGTTCGCCCTGCCCGCCCTGGCCGATCAGAAGCCCTTCCCCGACGGCGCCCCCCCCGCCGGCAAGTCGTCCGGCGACAAGGACAAGAAGGACGGGAAGTCCGCCACCCCCGAAAGCGGCTTCGGGGAGTGGAGCAAGGTCACCAAGGACGCGACACGCAAGGACGGCATGTTCCCGGCGTGGACCAAGCGCGAGATCATCTATTGGGAGATCAAGCAGGACCGCCTGGGCAAGCCGTTCCTCATGAACGCGCACTTCGCCCGCGGCATCGGCACCGCCTACACGCTGGGCGGCCTGCCGATCGTCGACGGCATGGTGCAGTTCGAGCGCAACGGCGACCGCATCTTCCTCGTCGCGCCGACGACCAGCATCTTCGCCAGCTCGGGGGACACCGCGTACAAGCGCGCCGTCGACCTGTCGTTCGGCAGCTCCGCGCTGCAGGCGTTCAAGATCGAGAGCGAAAAGGATTCGACGGTCCTCATCGACATGGCGCCGATGTTCGCCAGCGACTGCCTCGACCTGACCACGCGGCTCAAGAGCTCGACCAACAAGGGGTTCCGCTTCGACAAGGAGCGCTCGGCGGTCACCTCGCACAAGGCGTTCCCCAGGAACATGGAAGTCGAGGCGCTGCTCACGTTCTCGCCGAACGACCGCGAGAACCTCGACGTCGGCCCGCTGGCGGACAGTCGCTACGTGCCGATCACGGTCCACTACAGCTTCCTCGAGCTGCCCGAGTCGCCGATGGCCCCGCGGCTCGCCGACGATCGCGCGGGATACTTCACCAACGCGTACAAGGACATGAGCCGCGACGGCAAGACCGATTACTGGCTGCGCTACATCAACCGCTGGCGCCTGGAGAAGAAGGACCCGACGGCCGCGGTGTCCGAACCGAAGCAGCCGATCGTGTTCTACCTCGACAAGACCATCCCGGCCGAGTGGAAGCCGTACGTGAAGGCGGGAATCGAGGAGTGGCAGAAGGCGTTCGAGCAGGCAGGCTTCAAGAACGCGATCATCGCCAAGGATGCGCCGATGGACGATCCCGACTGGGATGCCGAGGACGCGCGCTACTCGACGATCCGCTGGATCGTGTCGCACGAGCCGAGCTTCGGCGCGATCGGACCCAGCCAGACCGACCCGCGCACCGGCGAGATCCTGAACGCTGACATCCTGATGGAAGGCAGCATGATCGTCGGTTACTCGAACAACTGGCGGCGCTGGGCCGCCCCCGACGTGGTCGATCAGGCGATGAACCTGCCGACGCAGGAGTGGCTGAAGAACGTCACCGATCCGTCGCACCTGTGCATGGCCGGAATCGGCCACGCCAGCGAGGCCGAGTTCCTGTCCACCGCGCTCGCCCTGACCGGTGTGACGCCCCCGGGCGAGCCGGCGCCGAAGGAGTTCGTCGGTGCGGGCCTCAAGGCGGTGACGATGCACGAGGTCGGGCACACACTCGGGCTGCGTCACAACTTCAAGTCCTCGACCGACGTCCCGCGCGAGATGCTGCAGGACAAGGCGTGGGTCGCCCAGAACGGCCTGGTCGGCTCGATCATGGACTACGACACGCCGAACGTCTCGTCCGACCCGGCACGCCAGGGCTACTACTGGTCGCCGACCGTCGGCACCTACGACAACTGGGTGATCCGCTACGGCTACACGCCGACCTCGGCCACGACGGCGGAGGACGACTACAAGCTCGTCACGCCGATCGCGCGCGAGGCGACCGCCGACGGTCACCTCTATGGCACCGACGAGGACACCTACCCGGCCGACGCGCTCGACCCGCGCTGCAACATCTACGACCTGGGTGCGAGCCCGCTCGCGTTCTCCAAGGACCGCGTCGCCTACGTCCAGAACCTGTGGAACACGCCGGGCCTCGAGAGCAAGTTGATGAAGGAGGGCGATTCGTACGTCGCCCTGCGCCGCGCGATGGACTCGATGCTGCTGCAGTATGCGCGCGGGCTGTCGCACGCCCGCAAGTACGTCGGCGGCCAGTACGCGCACAAGGTGATGAAGGGTGATCCGGGCGAGAGCGGGCCGTTCACGCACGTGCCGCCGGCCGAGCAGAAGGAGGCGATGGACTTCCTCGCCCAACGCGCCTTCTCCGCCGAGGCGATGAACGTGCCGCCGGCACTGCTCGACAAGATCGGCAAGGACCAGCAGTGGGACTGGGGCAACAACCTGTTCGCCTATGGGCGGCAGGACTATCCCTTCCTGTCGCGTGTCCTCGCCATCCAGGTGGGCGCCATGAACGGCATCTCCGAGCCCTCGCTGCTGTCGCGCCTGCGCGAGCAGGAATCGCGCGTCGGCGCCGGTGCGTTCCGCGTGCAGGACGTGTTCTCGCGGCTGACCGGCTCGATCTGCAGCGAGCTCGGCGTCGCCGGTTCCGTTCCGGCGGCGGGTGCGGCCAAGTACGCCGCGCTCGATCGTCCGAACACGCGCCGCGGCCTGCAGCGCGCCTACGTCGACCGCCTCTCGGAGATGGTGATCAACCCGTCGCCGGCGGCGCCGGAGGATGCCCCGGCCCTGGCGCGGCTCCACCTGACGCGGATCGCCGACGCCTGCCAGCGCGGACTGGGCCCCGCCGGCCCCGGCAGCGACACCGTGCGCGCGCACCTGATGGAGCTGCGGGCCCGGGCCCGCCGCGCCCTCGAGGCGCAGCGCGAAGTGCCAGGCGTCCCGCGGCCCAACCCCATCGCGGGCGGGACCGCCGCCACGGCAAGATAACGGCTCCCCATGTTGGCTCCCCGAAGGGGGAGCCAGGGTTTCGGCGAACGGCCCCGGTGCAGCCCAGCCGGGGCCTTTCGCTTGCCCGGCATCGCGCCCCTCCGCGCCCGGCCAGGCTCCAAACCAGCCCCAATAACTTGTCCCTTCGGGACGGAAACTCCCGGTTGATCCCGCCGCCGCGGGTGGCGTACACTCTGCCTGTGCGATCGCCGTTCGATCGCACGGCTCGCGCGGTCGAAACGACGCGCGCGGACGGTGCACCTGCCCGTCCCGATCCCGGCGGCACCCCGCCGCTCACCGGTGTTCCGGTGACGGCCCCGGCCCGCCCGGCCGCAGCTCCAGCGGCCACACGCATTTCGTGCCACCGAACCAGAAAACGCGAGTGTTCCCATAGTGAAACGCACCACCTCCGGCTCCTTCGGCCGTCGTCCCGCACGCAAGACCACCGGACCCTCGCCCGCTTCGTCGAGCGCATCCCCCATGCGTCCGGCCGGCCCGGCCCCGTCCGCCCCTCCGCCGTCCTATGCCCCCGCGCCTCCGCGCGAGCGCAACGATGAGCCTCGTCCGCCGCGGGAAGCCCGGCCGCCGCGCGAACAGCGCGATGCCCGCCCGGCCCGCGATGGCCGTCCTCCCCGCGAGGGGCGCGAAGTCCGCGAGCCTCGCCCGCAGCCCGGGTACGGCACGCGTGCACCGCGTCCCCAGCCGGGCCCCGGCGCCGATCCCGGTGCCCGCAGCGAAACCGGTGCCCGTGGCCCGGCCGAGGGCCCGCGCGGCGAACGCCGCCGAGGTCGCGGCGGCCGCCGCGCCGGGGGCCGCCCCGAGGGCGTTCGTCCCGACGGCACGCGCGACTCGCGCGACGTCCCGCGTGGGGATCGCCCGCCCGAGCGGCAGCCCAGCAGCAACGGGTACGGAGCGCAGCGCGGACCGCGCCCGGCGCCTTCGTCCCAGCCACGTACCAACGGCTTCCGGCGGGCCGATGGCGGCCCGACCGATCGCGCGGGCGAACGCCAGCGCTACGGCGGCGGCGGCTACGGTGGCGCGCCTTCGCGCGGGGGCGGCTTCGCCGGTGGTCGCGGTCGCGGCGGCCGGGACCGCCGCGAGGCGCCGTTCACCGACGTGCTCAAGGAACTTCAGCAGCAGGTCTCGATCGATCCGAACGAGCGCCTCAAGCTCGAGCTGACGTCCGACGGCCTGTCCATGCGCGCGCTCGACATCATCTCGCCCATCGGCAAGGGTCAGCGCTGCCTCATCACCGCGCCGCCCAAGGCCGGCAAGACGACGCTCCTGCAGGAGGTCGCCGTCTCGCTGGCGAAGAATCATCCCGAGATCGAAGTCGTCGTGCTGCTGGTCGACGAACGGCCCGAGGAGGTCACACACTTCCGGCGCTCCGTCCCGTGCGAGGTGCTGGCCGCCTCCAGCGACCAGACGTCGGCCGAGCACGTCGAGATCGCCGAGAAGGCGCTCACCCGCGTGCTCGTGCCGGTGCTCGACGGCAAGGACGTGGTCGTCCTGCTCGACTCGATCACGCGCCTCGCGCGCGCCTACAACACGACGTTCCAGGGCATCGGCCGCACGCTTTCGGGCGGTCTCGACGCAGCCACCATGCAGGTGCCGCGGCAGATCTTCGGTGCCGCGCGCAACATCGAGGGTGGCGGCAGCCTCACCATCCTCGGCACGGCGCTGATCGAGACCGGTTCGCGCATGGACGAGGTGATCTTCCAGGAGTTCAAGGGCACCGGAAACATGGAGCTCGTGCTGTCGCGCCAGCTGTTCGAGCGCCGCGTGTTCCCATGCATCGACATCAAGGCCAGCGGCACCCGCAAGGAAGAGAAGCTCTACGGCCCCGACGAGATGCGCGCGATCAACAACCTGCGCCGCCGGCTGTCCGAGCGCGACTCCGAGAGCGCGATGAACGAGTTGCTCGAACTGTTGCGCATGTATCCCACGAACGAGCAGCTTCTCGCCAAGCTCATGTAGCGAAGCTGGTTTCAAGACCGCGGCGCACGGAGGCCCCATGATCCGAATCCGTTCCAATCCACTCCGGGCCGCGGCCACCGCCGCGGCCTTCGCCGTTTCCCTCGCCACCTCGATCGCACCTGCGCTCGCCGCCGACCCCCCCGTGCCGCGCTGGCTCCTGCTCACGGGCGCGACGCTGATCGACGGCAGGGGCGGCGCGCCGCAGCGCGGCGTCGAGGTGCTGGTGAAGAACGATCGCATCGAGTCGATCGGCGCGAACCTGGCGGCCCCCGCCGGGGCGACGACGCTCGACCTGGCCGGCCAGACGCTCTTGCCCGGGCTCATCGACTGCCACACCCACCTGACGTTCGAGGTCTCCGCCGGCACGCTCCTGCGCGGCGTGACCGAGACGCCCGCCGACCAGGCGATCGGCGCGACGCTCTTCGCGCGGCGCACGCTCGAGGCCGGCTTCACCACCGTGCGCAACCTCGGCGCGAGCGAGTTCGTCGACGTGGCACTCAAGAAGGCGATCGACCGCGGCCTGGTCCCGGGACCGCGCATGATCGTCTCCACCAATTCGTTCTCGACCATCGGCGGCCACGGCGACGCCAATGGCTACCGCCCCGGCATCCTCGAGGACCACCTCGACTACACGCAGGGTCTGCCCACCGGCGCCGACGAGTGCCGAAAGGCGGTGCGCTACGCGCACAAGCATGGCGCGGGCGTGATCAAGATCATGACCACCGGCGGCGTCCTGTCGGCCAACGACGCGCTCGACGCACGTGCGTTCTCGGATGCCGAAATCGAGGCGATCGTCGACGAGGCGCACCTGCTGGGGCTGAGAGTCTGCGCGCATGCCCACGGCGCTGAAGGACTCAAGGCGGCGGTGCGCGGCGGCGTGAACTCGATCGAGCACGGCACCTACCTCGACGACGAGGGCGTGAACCTGATGAAGCAGAAGGGCTGCTGGTTCGTCCCGACGCGCAGCGCCGGCGAATGGGTGTTCGACCAGGCCGACAAGGGCGGGATCCCGCCGCACGCCGTGGCCAAGGCGAAGCAGGTCGGCCCGATCATGCGCGACTCATTCCGCCGCGCGCTGAACGGCGGTGTGAAGATCGCGTTTGGCACCGATGCCGGCGTCTTCCCCCACGGACAGAACGCGCGCGAGTTCAAGTTCATGACCGACCTGGGCATGAGCCCCATGGCCGCGATCGTCTCGGCCACCTCCGGAGCCGCCGGGCTGCTGGGCTGGAACGAGGTCGGCGTCGTCGAGAGGGGCCGCTACGCGGACTTCGTGGCGGTGCCGGGCGACCCGCTGGACGACATCACGCTGCTCGAGCGTCCGAGCCTGGTGATCAAGGGTGGCGCTGTCGTGATCGACCGCCGCTAGCTTGCGCGCGAACTCGTTTGGCGCGCGCTACGGAGGCGCCGCCCTCGTCACGGGCGCCTCGGCGGGGATCGGCGAGGCCTTCGCCCGCCGGCTCGCGGCCGACGGAACCGACGTCGTGCTCGTCGCCCGGCGCGGCGACCGGCTCGACGCGCTCGCGGCCGAATTGGTCGCTGCGCACGATGTGCGCGCCGAGGCGATCGCACTCGACCTCGTCGCCGCGGACGCGATCCCCCGCCTGCTCGCCGCAATGGCGGAACGCAACATCGTCGTGGGTCTCGTCGTCCACAACGCCGGCATCGCAGTCAATGCGCCGTTCGCGACGGCCGACCCCGCCCGCCTGCTCGCCCAGGTCGATTTGCACTGTCGAGTCCCCGTCGAGCTCACGCGCGCGCTCCTGCCGGCGATGATCGCCCGCGGGCGCGGCGGCCTGGTCTACGTGGCGAGCGTCGCGGGACACCTGGCCCTGGCCTCGGGCTCGCTCTACAGCGCGACCAAGGCGTTCGACCTGTTCCTGGGCGAGAGCCTGTGGGGGGAGCTGGCACCGCTCGGCATCGACGCGCTCGCGGTCTCCCCCGGCTACACGCGGACCGAGTTCCACGGGGTCGCGGGGATCGACACGTCGGGGATCCCGGCCTGGGCCTGGACCTTCCCGGACGACGTCGCGAAGGCGGCCCTGGGGCGCCTGGGCAAGGACGCTTCGGTGGTCGTCGGCTGGCGCTACCAGGCGCTCACGGCGCTGATTCGGCTGGTTCCCCGGGGTCTCCTCAACCGCCTGGTCCGCGGTGTTTTTTCCTGAAAGCCCTCGCCTTGACCTGCCGATGACCCGGGGAACCGGGAGGCCGACAACCGTCCCCCCGCCGGAGGAGGCACGCCATGCATCCCCACACCGGTCCCACGGGAGGCCCCGCGGCCGCGGGCGGCGAGAACAATCTCATCGTCGCGCGCTATCGCAACGGCCAGGTGGTCAAGGGCTACACGCGCGACTTCTTTCCCGAGCGGCCGCTCTTCCACGTGCTGCCCAAGGGGGCATCGCAGCCCATTCCGGTGAAGACCGCCGAGCTCAAGGGCGTGTTCTTCGTGCGTGACCTCATCGGGAACCGGATGCGCCACAAGAACCGCCGCTTCCCGGCCATGGACAGTGGGCCGCAGGTCGGACGTCGCATCGCGGTGCTGTTCGAGGATGGCGAGTTGCTGGTGGGACACGCGCAGACATACTCGGTCGAACGCCCTGGTTTCTTCGTCTTCCCGCTCGATCCGCTGGGGAACAACACGCGCGTCTACGTGCTGCGTGCCGCGACGAAGCAGGTCAAGCTGGGTCCCATGGCCGAGGAACTGGCGCGCTCCACTCCGCCGGTGAAGAGCAAGCTGAGGCCGCCCGCGGCGGCGTAAGTCGGGATCGAGAGGCCCCTCCCGCCCCACGACGGTGCGGCCAAGCAGGTTTCTCCCCATCCGCAATCCGGCCGGACGGCACACCGAATGCGGAGGGAATGGGGCAGGCGACCGCCTTCGCCCCGCAGGAGGCACCAGGCCATGAAACCCCATCCCTCGGGGAGCGGGCCCACGCCGACCGGCAGCGGGAGCAACCTCGTCGTCGCGCGCACTCGAAACGGGAACGTGGTCAAGGGACACACCCGCGACTTCGTTCCCGAGAACCCGTGCTTCCACGTCCTGCCCCGCGGCGGCGCCCCGCTGGTGTCGATCGCGATGGCGGAGTTGAAGGCGGTATTCTTCGTGCGCGACCTGATCGGCAGCAAGCTGCGCCACAAGAGCCGGGAGTTCCCGAAGTTCGACCGCGGACCGGATGCCGGCCGCCGCATCGCGGTGGTCTTCGATGACGGCGAACTCCTCATCGGTCACGCCCAGACCTATGCGGGAGACCAGCCGGGGTTCTTCGTCTATCCGCTGGATCCGGACGGGAACAACTCGCGTGTCTACGTGCTGCGCGCGGCGACAAGGGAAGTGCGGCTCGGGCTGGGCGCCGAGGAACTCGCTCGCGTGACGCCGCCGGTGGAGCACGGCGACGCCACCCGTCGCCGCCGCATCCTGGGCGACCGCTAGTCAGTCCGCTACCGGTACCGCGCCAGCGCCAGGTCCACGATCTCGCCAATCAGCGTGGGATAGTCGCGCCCCGATTTCTTCGCCGCCATCGCGAACTCCGCCGACGCCGCCAGCCACGGGTTCGGATTGACCTCGAGCACGTAGACGCGCCCGTCCGCCGCCAGGCGCATGTCGATGCGCCCGTAGTCGCGCAGCTCGAGCGCGCGGTACGCCTGCAGCGCGGTCTGCTGCAGGTCGGCGGTGACCTTCTCGTCGAGGTCCGACGGAATCACGCTCTTGGTCACCTTGTAGGCGAGCGTCCCCGTCTCCCACTTCACTTCGCTGCCGGCGATGCGCGGCGTGCCCTCGGGCAGCTTCGACAGGTCGAGTTCGACGACCGGCAACGCCTCGGGCTCGCCATTGCCCAGCACGGCGACATACATCTCGCGCCCCTCGATGTACTCCTCGATCAGAACCGGCGAGTCGAACTGCTCGTGCAGGTCGTGGATGCGCTCCATCAGGTCCTTGATCGACTCGCACAGCGCGTTGAACGCGATGCCGATCGAGCCGTCCTCGCGCGCGGGCTTGACGATCACCGGGAACTGCAGGTCGTGTGACCAGTCGAGGCGCCCGCGGTGGACGCTGGCAAAATACGGCGTCCGGATCCCGTGGAATGCGAAGAGCTTCTTGGCCAGCGACTTGTTCTGCGCCAGGTGCATGCCGCCGGGTCCCGAGCCGGTGAACTTCTTCCCCAGCAACTCGAGGTATGCGGCGAGGTGGATGTCCTTCGTGTCGTCCCCCGCCCACGACTCGGTCAGGTTGAACACCAGGTCGCACTCGGCCGCCGCGAGGCGCCCCAGCGCCTCGGTCGTGCCGTCGAGCTCGAGGTAGATCGGCGCGTGGCCCAGCGTCTTCAGGGCCTCGTGGATCTGCTGGCGATCCTCCTTCTCGGGCTTCTTCTTCCGCGCCTGCGGCGCCTCCTCGACGACCTCCTCGCTGCCGTCGTCCCACACGTCGTAGAGCACTGCGATCCGCAGTCGGGCCATGGTCACCTCGGGGCCGGTGGCGCCCCTCAGACGTGGATGAACTTTCCGCGCGTCAGGTAGTTCATGGCGAGCGTGGTCCCGTAGGCTGTGAGTTCGATCAGCGCCAGCGACTCCCGCGCCCGCTCGATCCACAGGTCGAGATCCTTCGTGTGCTGCGCCATGGCTTCCACCAGGCCGCGCACGACCGGTCGTTTGACACCCGTCCAGTACGTGATCTTGTCCGTCAGCGCGACGCGATGCTCGAGCAGGAACTCGGTCGCCGGCCGCACGTTCTTGCGCCGCGGGTTCCGGCGCACGAACATGTCGCGCAGGTCGCCGTCCATGGCCATGTCCACCGCAGCCTTGTTCTGCTCGAGCACCTGGCGGTAGAACTCCTCGACGGTGAGCTCCATCTCCTCCACGGTGATGTCCGTGTCACCGTGGCCGACGATCGGGTCGACGGCGCCGAAGCGCTTCGCCATCCGGTCCATGTAACGCAACTTCTGGATCGCCGGCCAGCCCTTGTAGCGCTCGCGCCACGCCGAGCGCGGCGTGAGCCAGACGGCGAACGTCTCGGCGAAGTCCTCGTCGGGATGCTTCTGCGCGTACCAACCCGCGAGGTGGCGCACGTACTTGCGCGAGAATGGCACGGGCCGGTAGTCGTCGCGATAGCGGCGGTTGAACGGCCCGAACAGCTCGCGCCACTCGGGCGTGGCGTACAGGCGATAGGCGTAATTGAACGCGTGGCCGGCCTCGTGGCGCAGGTACATGAGGATCTCGCGCTGACTCTCGAGGTCGTTGACGTGCCCCTCGAGGCGGGCGAGCTTGGGGTCCGCGAGGTAGAATGGAATGCCGATCACGGGCTCCCCCGACGGGCAGCCCCACTCGTCGGTCAGGTAGACCACGGCCTTGAAGCGCTCGAGGCCCTTCTGCAGGAGTTCCTTGCGCAGCTTCTCGACCGAACGCTCGACCGGTGAGCCCTCGACCTTGAGCCCGAGTTGCGAGATGCGCTTGCCCAGCATCTCCTTGACCTCGGGGGGGGTCTTCTCGAACTCGATCATGCCCGGATTTACGCACACGGACGCTGGTGAGGCAACCGCGTCCGTGCGAGACTGTCGAACTGTGACCCGACCCACCGTCCTCGTCACCGGCGCCTCCGGCTACATCGGGGGTCGACTCGTCCCTCGCCTGCTGGCGAGCGGAGTCGACGTGCGCTGCCTCGCGCGCACACCCGTGCGGCTCGCGGGCCGTGCCTGGAGCGCCGATCCGGCGGTCACCATCATGCAGGGCGACGCGCTCGATGCGGGCGCGCTCGACCGTGCGCTCGCGGGCTGCGACACGGCGTACTACCTCATCCATGCGCTCGCCGGCGGCGAGGGCTTTGCCGCCCGCGATCGCAATGCGGCGCACCTGTTCGGCGAGGCGGCGCTGCGCGCCGGCGTGCGACAGGTCATCTACCTGGGTGGGCTCGGCGAGGCACGCGCCGACCTGTCGCCCCACTTGCGCAGCCGGCACGAGACGGGCGAGGCGCTGCGCGCGACCGGCGCCCCGGTCACCGAGTTCCGCGCCGCCGTCATCGTGGGCTCGGGCAGCCTCTCCTTCGAGATGATCCGCTACCTGACCGAGCGCGTGCCGGTGATGATCTGCCCACGCTGGGTGTCCACGCGCTGCCAGCCGATCGCGATCCGCGACGTGCTCGACTACCTCGTCGCCGCGCGCGGCCGCGCCGAGGCGATCGGCCGCGTGTTCGAGATCGGCGGACCGGACGTGCTCACCTACGGCGACATGATGAGGACCTACGCCCGCCTGCGCGGGCTCAAGCGCCTGCTCGTGCCGGTCCCGGTGCTCACGCCGCGCCTGTCGTCGTACTGGGTCGACCTCGTCACGCCGATCCCCAAGGAGATCGCCCGAACGCTGGTCGAGGGCATGCGCAACGAGGTCATCGTGCACGACGACTCCGCCCGACGGCTGTTCGACGTCGAGCCCACGCCCTACGCGACGGCCGTCCAGCGTGCGCTCGAGGACGCGAACCGCGACGACGTCGAGACCGACTGGGCCGGCGCATTCCCTGGGGGGCCGCTCGAAGGCACCGTGTCGCTTGAGGAACGCGAGGGCCGCATCTTCGAGCGACGGATGCGCACCGTCCGCGCGCCGTCCGCCTGCGTGTATACCACGTTCGCCGGAATCGGCGGCCGTCGCGGCTGGTACTTCGGCACCGCCCTGTGGCGGCTGCGCGGTCTGCTCGATCGCCTGGTCGGCGGCGTGGGCATGCGCCGCGGGCGCCGTCACCCCGATGAACTCCGCCCCGGCGACGCGCTCGATTTCTGGCGCGTCGAATCGGTGGACTCCGGGCGCGCGCTCCGCCTGCGCGCCGAGATGAAGCTGCCCGGCCGCGCCTGGCTGGTCTTCGAGTGCGAGCCCGATCCGGCGGACGCGACGCGCACGCAGCTTCGCCAGACCGCGGTCTTCGAGCCGCGCGGCCTGTTCGGTCTTGTCTACTGGTACGCACTGTATCCGCTGCACCAGGTCGTCTTCGACGGACTCATCGACGCAATCCGCCGGCGGGCCGAATCGGCGGGAAACGGGACGTGAACCGCCGGACTGCGATCGGCCTCGCGCTCGCGCTCGTCGCTGCGGCGATCGTGCTGGCGATCCCCGCGCCATCGATCTCGCCGCAGGCCCACCGCCTGGGGGCGATCTGGATCGCGATTGTCATCCTGTGGATGACCGAGGCGCTGCCGTTCGCCGTCAGCGGCCTGCTCGCGCCGACGCTCGTCATCATGGCCGGCGTGGCGACGCCGCGCGACGCGTTCGCGGCGTTTGGCGATCCGGTGCTGTTCCTGCTCATCGGCTCGTTCCTGCTCGCCCGCGCATTCGAGTCGTCGGGACTCGGGCGCAGAATTGCGCTCGTGCTGCTCACGCTGCCGTTCGTCGCGGGGCGGCCGCTGCGTATCCTGCCGCTGTACGGCCTGCTGTGCTTCACCATCTCGATGTGGACCAGCAACACGGCCACGGCGGCGCTCATGTTCCCGATCGCGCTCTCCGTGCTGACCATGCTCGGGCACGGCGAGGCGGCGGGCGGGCGCGAGCGCTACGCAACCGCGCTCCTGTTGATGTGCACGTTTGGCGCCTCGATCGGCGGGTTGGCCACGCCGGTCGGGACGCCGCCCAACCTGATCGGGCTTGGCCTGATCGAGCGCGAGCTCGGAACCCGCCCCAGCTTTCTCGAGTGGATGACCGTGTTCGTCCCGGTGTCGCTCGCGCTGCACCTGGCGATGACCGCGATCTTCATCGTCTCAGCCCGGCGCGATCCGGCCGCGGCGCCGCGGCCCACGCCCGGGCTGATCGCCGAGCGCGAGCGCCTCGGTCCCTGGACGGCGCGCGAGCGCGCGGTGGCCGGGATCTTCGGCGGGACGATCGTGCTCTGGCTCCTCCCGGGGCTGTGGGAGCTCGCCCTCGGGGCGAGCGATCCGCTGGCGGGGCAGCTCACCAGGGTGCTGCCCGAGACCGCGACGGCGCTGCTGGGCGCGGCATTCCTGTTCATCGTGCCCGCCGGTGGGCGCCCGACACTGACGTGGGAGGAGGCCCGGGACATCGACTGGGGCACGATCCTCCTGTTCGGCGGCGGGGTGTGCCTGGGCGGGCTCCTGCTCTCGAGCGGGCTCGGCGGGGCGATCGCCGAGGCGTTGCGCCGCGCCGCGGGCCTCCACGACGCGCTCGGCGTCACCGCGCTGTCGGTGGTGCTCGCCGTCTTCCTCTCCGAGACCAGCTCGAACACCGCGTCGGCCACGCTCATCGTGCCGATCACGATCGCGCTGTCGCACAGCGTGGGCGCCGATCCGCTGGTGCCCGCGCTGGCCGCGACGGCGGCGTCGAGCCTCGGCTTCATGCTGCCGGTCTCGACCGCGCCGAACGCGATCGTCTTCGGCTCCGGCCGCGTTCCGCTGGGCGTGATGATCCGCTACGGCCTCACCCTCGACCTGCTCGGCATCGGGCTGCTGATCGGCACCGCGGCGCTGTTCCTGCGATGATCCGCTTCCGCGACGAGGGGGACGAGGATGCGCCCGACGATGCCCCCGCCGGCCCGCACGACGACGACGACGCGCTCGACCACGGCGCGCGCTCGCGCGTCGACGACACCTATGCGGCGACCTGCCCGTACTGCTTCGAGGAGAACGAGTTGTTCGTCGACCTGGGCGGCGGCTCCGACCAGAGCTACGTCGAGGATTGCGCGGTGTGCTGCCGACCGTGGCAGGTCAGGGTGACGGTCGACCAGGAGGGCGCGGTGGCAGTCGAGCTGGAGCCGCTCGACGAGTGAGGCAAGTCGCCAGGGGCGGGTCCGCTCAGCGGCGGTAGGTGTCCTTGAGCCGCCCCCACGATCGACGGATCGCCGGCGTCGAGGGATGGAACGGCACCCACGTGATGTAGGCGGGCCCGCCCCCCACCAGGAACGTCTTGGCCGACGAGAGCGCCGCGTCGCACAGTACGACCTCGCCGAGCGCGGTGCTCATCGCCACCTCGCCGCTCGCCGACACCGCGACGTCGATCAATCCCGGGATGGCGGTGTCCAGCGTGTCGAACGAGGCGCCCTGCGCCGTGAAGCGCCGGATGGATCCGTCGCCCGAAGCGCCGTAGTACGTCCCGTCGGGCGCGAGCGCGATCGCTTGCAGGGAGCCGTCGAGCTGCACCGAGCCGGTGCTCGCCATGGTGAGCGGATCGAAGATGAAGACGACGTTCGTGTTGGCGACCAGCGCATGCAGGCGCCCGTCCGGCCCGGCGGCGAGGTCGCTGAAGTCGAAGCCCGCGATCCCCCGCTCCGCCAGGTAGCCGGCATCCCCGTCGAATGCGATCAGCCCGTTCGCGGCGCCGCTCGGCGTCGCCATGTCGCCGGCGACGAAGTCGTGCCCGAACGCGGCGAGCCCGCCGAAACCGCCGAGTTCCAATGTCGACCAGCCCGGGAACGTGGCGTGCGTCCACCCCGCCACGCCGGCGTCGTACACGCTGAGGTACGGCGCCGTCGCGCCGTTGAAGACGCCGAGCCGCGCGTCGGAATCGAACGCCAGGCCGAGCAACGGGTTCGTGCCACCGCGCGCCCCCGGCGGATAGGGCACGGCAATCGACGCCACCGGCAGCCCGTCGGTGCGAAACTCGCGGACCTCCGCGCCGCTGGTGAGGACGACATTGCCCCAGCTGAACGCGCTGGCGGGGCCGGAGGGCGCCAGGGCGCCGCCGAGGATGCCCAGGGCCACGAGCGCGAGCCGTGCGTGCGGCGGATGATGCAGACCAGGGATCACGAACGCTCCAGATTGAGCCGGCGCCCTGCGCGCCGGGACCGTGATTCTAGCACCGCAACGCAGAGGCCCGGGACGAGGCTTCGTCCCGGGCCCGACGTGCGGTCCAGCCGCGATGGTCGTTGCGGCGGCGTTATTTCTTGTCTCCGGACGGCGCCGCCGGCGTGGCCGCAGCCGGGGCTGCGGGCGGCGGACCCGGCTGCCGCGGCGTCTTCGCCTCGACATCGATGGCGAGCTCCACGTCTTCAGCCAGCATGACCGAGCCGTTGTCGAGCGTCTTGTTCCAGATGATGCCGTAGTCCTTGCGGTTCACCTTGCCGCGGGCGCTGAATCCAGCCACGGATCCCGACTTGCCGGCCATGATCCCGAGGATCTCGACGTCGAGCGTGATCGGCTTGGTCACGCCACGCATCGTCAGGTCGCCTGTCATCGTGCCCTTGTTGTCCTTGCCGACGGTGATCGACTTCGAGACGAACTTCACCTCCGGAAACTTCTCCGCCCAGAAGAAGTCCTCGGCTTTGAGATGGCCGTCGCGCTGCTCGTGATTCGTGTTGATGCTGGCCGCCTGGATGGTCACGTCGACCTTCGAGGCGCTCGGGTTTTCCTTGTCGAACGCAATCGATCCCTGCACGTCCTTGAATTCTCCCTTCACCGGCGTGAAGAAGTGGCGGACGCTGAACCCGACGTTGGTGTGTCCACGATCGATGTCCAGCATTTCGACGGCCGCGAAGGCCGGCGTCGAGACCACGAACAACGAGAGGGCGGTGACGGCGAAGTACGACGAGAGGGACGACTTCACGGGTGCTTCCTCCACGGGCTGGGGGATCGGAGTCTCGAACGTCCGGCGGGTGTCGAACACCAGCGTACTGCGAAACGGACCCCTCTTGGGATGCAGACCCCGCCGCCCGACGTGCGGACGGCGGGACTCTTGACACGGACTTGAAATCGGGGGGATCAGCGCGCCGGGGCCTGCTCCTCGATGCACAGCGGGTTCTTGTGGTTCGCATCGGGAACGTGCGCGTCCCAGCAGTCCGGGGAACAGAAATGCAGGGCCAGCCGCTTCTTGTTGCAGGTCGACACGGAACAGCGGTACCACAGCGCACCGAAGGCGATCGGCTTCTTGCAGATGTTGCAGCGGGTCCAGATGTCGGCACCTCCGTTCATGAACCGGCAGCCTACGTCCGCCGGGGGTCCCGGTGCAAGTCGACCGCCGGGCTGACGCCGGCGCATTGCCAGGTGGAACTTTGTAGAATGCGACCCTTGCTTCTCCCCTCCTGGCCTGCCCCGCGGCTTCCGTAAGACATCTATAACCACTTGGCATCATGTGTTTTACACGATACTTCGGCGCATGGCACAACCCCTGCTCTACTCAGCGGTGTCCGGTCGAAAGCAATCACTCCGTCCGGCCATCGGCTCTCTTCAACCAGGAGGCACCCCATGTTGTGGACCATCGCCGTCGTTCTCGTCGTCCTCTGGGCACTTGGAATGGCCTCCAGCGTCACGCTCGGCGGCTTCGTCCACCTGCTGCTCGTCCTGGCCGTCGCCAGCGTCCTCATCCGGATCATCCAGGGCCGCAAGCCCATCTAGCGAGGGGGACGCCATGACCCGCAGCCTCGGAATCGTCCTCATCCTGCTCGGCCTCGCCGGGTTGGCCTGGGGCGGAATCGGCTGGAACAAGAAGAGCAACGTCGAACTCGGTCCGATCGACTTGCAGGTCACCGAGAAGAAGTCGCTGCCGATCCCGCCGATCGCGGGCGCGGTGGCCGTCGTCTCGGGACTCGCCCTGATCTTCGCGGGCGGAGTCCGCCGCAACGCAACCTGACACCCGGAGGATCCATGAAGCTCTCCTCAATCGCAGCCGTCACCGGCACCATCGCGCTCGGCCTCGTCCTCGCCGCCCCCCAGGCCTCGGCATTCGGCTTCAGCGGCGGTGGTGGTCGCATCGGCTACCTCGACCCGGAAGGTGACGGCGGCGGAATCGCCGTCGGCGCGCACGTCGAGCTGGAGAGCCCCGGTTCCCGCTGGCACCTGCAGCCGAACATCCTGTACTGGAACGCCGACCAGTTGACCGGCTTCAACGGCAACCTGGACGCGCTCTACCACTTCGGCCCGCAGTCGAAGACGTCGCCGTATCTCGGAGGCGGCCTCGGCTTCAGCATGGTCGACTACTCCGACAGCAACGGGAACGACAGCAGCCAGACCGACCCGGCGGCGAACATGTTCGGCGGCGTCCTCTTCCCGGCCGGCAGGAACAACCTGTTCCTCGAGGGCCGCTACACGTTCAGCGAGGTCAACCAGGCCTCGATCCTGTTCGGCATCACCGTTCGGTAGTCGACGCACCACCCGTCGATCGTCCGTTCGCAACAAGGAGGAACATCATGGAAACCAACACCAGCACGCACAACAACAACAGGAAGCTCCTGTGGATGTCTCTCGTCGGCCTGGGGCTGCTCGGCGCCGTCGCGGTCTACGCCCTGAACAACTCGGCGACGCCGGGCGTGGTCAGTGAGGTCGCTTCCAAAGTCGGTAGCGCGGCCACCCAGCCGCGGACGGTCACGCTGCCCGCCGGCACGGCGGTGGCGATGACGCTCGAGACGTCCCTCAGCACCAAGACCGCGTCAGTGGGCGATCGCTTCACCGCGCGCATCTCATCGCCGGTGACCGTCGCGGGTTCGACGATCATTCCGGCCGGCGCCATCGTCAGCGGGCACGTCTCGCTCACCGAGCAGCCGGGCAAGGCCAGCGGCCGTGGCCGGATGCAGCTGACCTACGACACGGTGCGTTTCAACGGGAGGACGTATGACCTCTCCTCGACGAGCCGGATCTACGAGAGCGAGTCGGGCCGCGGCAAGGATGCGGCGCTCGTCGGCGGCGGCGCGGTCGCTGGCGGCGTGGTCGGTGCGATCATCGGCGGCTCGGCGGGCGATGCCGGGAAGGGCGCAGCGGCAGGCGCCGTGGCCGGCACCGCGGCTTCGTTGCTGACGCGCGGACCGCAGCTGCAGCTCCCGGCCGGAACGGCGCTCTCGGTCTCGCTCGACCGCGCGGTCACCGTCCGTCCGTCGACCTCTGCGTAGTCTCCCACGAACACCCAGCGGGAAAACACGGTCGCCCCGGTCCGCACTCTGGACCGGGGCGACTTTTCCTGCCTTCGTCACGTCAGGAGGGATCAGACGCGCTCGACGTACTTCCCCGTCGTGGTGTCGACCTTGACGCGATCGCCCTGCTTGATGAAGCCGGGCACCATGACCTCGGCGCCGGTCACCAGCGTGGCGCGCTTCTGGAACGCGCGCGCCGTATCGCCGCGCGCCGCTCCGTCCTCGGTGTCGGCGATCTCGAGTTCGACCATCTGCGGGAACTCGATGGTGACGATCTCGCTCTCGCGCATCAACACGGGCAGGATCATGCCATCGGTCATGAAGCCGACGTAATCGGCGAGCATGGCCTTGGGGAGCTGGATCTGGTCGTACGACTCGGTGTTCATGAAGTGATAGTCATCACCCGAGGCATAGAGGAACTGCATCGAATGCGGCTCGAGGCGGACGTCCTGGATCTTCTCACCCGAGTTCCACGTCTCGTCGATGACGCGTCCGGTGCGCAAGTTCTTGAGCTTGGTGCGGACGAAGGCCCCACCCTTGCCGGGCTTGACGTGCTGGAACTCGACGACCCGATAGAGGTCGTTCTTGTGCTCGATGACGAGCCCGTTCTTGATGTCGGCGGTATTGGCCACGAAGATCCTCGGGATCGGGGTTTCGGCGGTCGAAGGGACCGGCGGCGCCGAGGGGCTCGGCGGACGCCGCAGTCTACGCTGCGACGCGAAGCCGGGGCAACCTCAGGCCGGCTTTTGATTCCACAACCGCTTGTCCCACATGATGATGCAACGCAGCACCGACCGCAATCAGGGCAGCTCGAACTCGTAGGAGAAGTTCTCGTCATCGCGCTTCCAGCCGGTTGATTCGTAGAGCGCCTGGGCCGCATGGTTCGTTCGCGCCGTGGATAGCGCCAACCGCACGGCGCCGTCGTCGCGCGCGAACTCGATCGCGGCCGCCAGCAAAGCTGCGCCCGCCCCCCGCCGCCGCCCGGCTTCTCCCACGAACAGGTCGTTGAGCACGTGGATCCGTTCCGCCGACACGGACGAGAAGCTCGGATAGAGCTGCGTGAACCCGATCGCGACTCCATCGGCAAAAGCCAGGAACACGACCGACTCCGCGCGGTCGAAGCGCGTCGTGAGAAAGTTCCGTGCCCGCTCGAGGTCCGCCGGTTGCTCGTAGAAGCGACGGTAGGCGTCGAACAGCGGAACGAGCGCGTCCAGGTCGGCGTGCCCCGCACGACGGACGATGATCGGCGAGTTCGGCTGCGGCGTCATGCGTGTCCCCACGGCCTCAAAGCAGGCGCAGGATGATGCTGAAGAACAGGAGCATGCCCGTGACGGACATGACGAGCGCGATGACGAATGCGGGGCGCCACAGGCGCACGACCATGGTGTGGGCCAGGTCGCGCAGGGTCAGCCAGTACTCGATCGAACCGAGGAGCATCGAGATCGTTCCCAGGCCGACCAGGACGAGTCCCGCGTTGCGCGGCGTCTCCGTGTGCGGCAGCGCGCCACCACCATGCTGGAAACCCTCGAGCAGCTTGTAGATGGTGAAGCCGAAACTGATCATCGATAGCGCCGTCCGGATCCACGCCATCAGGCTGCGGTCTGCGGCCATCACCGTGCGGTGTACGGCGAGGTCGGTGCGCTCCTGCGCCAGGTCGTTCGCCGACTTCGCTTCGGGGTCGGTCACGTTCGCCTCCTTCAGTCCCGCACGACGGTCACAACCCGGACAGGCGGGAAATAAATTTCTGCGTCAGTTCGGCCAGCGGATACTTGAGCAGGAGCAAGGGTGCGAAGGGCAGGAGTGCGACAATGGCAAAGTCCCGCAGCATGCCGATGCTCATCGGGACCACACGCATGTCACGCACGACGTTGGCGCTGTTGCCCAGGTCGGCTAGCGACTGCATGTCCGCCGTGCCCAGCAACGGCTCCCCCGGTGGCTGCTCCCGCTGCACCCACTTGCGATCGAACCCGAAGACGTACTCCGCGCCCAGCACCGAGAAGTCGCTGAGGCCGCGTACCCGGCACGCCCACAGTAGCGGAGCGACAATGAACAGCGGGCCGAGGAACAGGAGTGCGTCGAGGGCCAGCCCGATGAGAAAGATCGGGTAGGTCGCCTCGAACGCCATGGTCCCGCCGGCGATCCCCTCGGCGAACGAAGCCGCCTCGACCGCCGACATCGCGAAGATCAGCGGCAGGAAGTGCATGTGCACCACCTCGAGAAAGCCGAGTCCCCCGGCGCGATCCGGGTGGCTCGGCGACAACTTCAAGTTCATGCCCGCGACCCGCGCGAGGAAGTACGCCCACAGAAGGACGCGGGCGAGCCAGCGCAACAGCCCGAAGCGGAAGAGCGTCATGCAGGCGCCCCAGTACCACAGGCCGGCCAGCGGCATGCCCGTGCCGGCACGGCTCGGGTCGATCGCGGCGGACGCGCCCGGCAACGCAAGGTAGGACCCGAGGAACAGTCCTCCCGCGGCAAGGAGAAGGCAGACGACGTCGACCGTCCACGAATCGATCCACCGCCGCACGCGGGTGATCTCCGCGTCGAGGCGGGGCAGCGATGCGGGCGGCACGATGCCCGAGCGCACGATCGTGTCGACGAACACCGCGAGGCGCGGGTCGAGGATGCTCTCGCAGACGAAGAACAATGGGAGGGCGAGGAGCAGCCGCACGTGGACGCCGACGAGGGGGAGGCTGAAGAACTCGCGCCCCAGCCCCTCGGCAAGGGAGAGGCCGAGCAGGACGAGCCACAGGAACGCGCCGAGCGCCAGCCCCAGGCGCACCGTGTTCGTGCCTCCCCGGACGAGGCCCAGGCGCCGGCCCAGCGCATGGAGGGGCCCGCCGATCAGGGACAGTCGCGGCAGTCCGGCCGGCGCGTCGGCGGTCGATGTCACGGGGTCCTCGAAGGGTCGGGATGAAAACGAAGGGGCCGGCGCCCGAACGCGGTCGCCGGCCCCCCACTCATGATTACTGCCGCGCCATGGCCATGCGGATCTGCGCCTCGGTATCGACGATCAACTCGCCGCTGACGTCCACCACGGCGCTGTGCAGCGTGCCGGTGAACCGGAACGGCGGCGCATACTTGTCCCACACCGGCGAACCGGAGTCGGCCCCGCACACGATCCCGCCGGCCAGTCCGATACAGAGGGGCATGGTCAGCGGCACGTCGGCATCCCCGACCAGCTTCTCGTCGAGGTAGAGCTGCGCGCGACCGGGAGCACCCTTGCCCGTCTTCACGTCCGGCTTGCCCGTCAGCTCGAACTCGACACGCAGCTTGTGCCGACCCTCCGGCACCGCGACGTTCGATTCGACGTGATAGAAGTTCGCTCCCACGTAGTTGTAGACGTAGTGGAGCTTGCCGCCCTGCACGTAGAACGAGAAGCCGCCTTGCACGTCTCCGGCGGACAGCAGCGCCCCCTCGGCACCGCCCTTCGGGATCTCGACGTCGGCCGTGATGCTGTGCGCCCGGTTGAGGAGATTGGGACCGGCGTTGACCGGCACCATTTGCGTGCCCGGGTAGAACGTGTAGCTGGTCCGTTCGAGGGCGATCTGGGGTCGCGGATCCGCGAGGCGAAGCGTCCCGCGCGAGTCGACCGGCAGGACGTTGTACTTGCCCGCCTCGACATACCAGGTGGCGATCATCTCGATCAGCTTGGGCTTGTTCTCGGCTGCGACGTTGTGGTTCTCGGCGACGTCGACGGCCACGTGGTACAGCTCCCAACCCGTGGCATCGAGCTCGGTCAGCTTGTCCTTGTCGATCGGGGCGCCGAAGAACAGGCCCGCTTCCGTGAACGACGTCCCTGGCCACGGGCAGACCGCTCGCCATCCGTCGTGGTAGATCGAGCGGTGCCCCATCATCTCGAAGTACTGGGTGATGTGCTTCGAGGGCACCTTCACGTCGTCGAACGTATGGGCGAAACTGTGTCCCTCGATCGGCGACTGGGTCACGCCCTTGACCGAGGTCGGCGCCTCGAGGCCCAGCGCCTCGAGCACGGTCGGAACCATGTCGATCGCATGCGCAAACTGCTCGCGCACCTGGCCCTTTGCCCTGATGCCCTTCGGCCAGTGGACGAGGAACGGGTCGCTGACGCCACCGCGGTAGGTCTCGCGCTTCCAGCGGCGGAACGGAGTGTTCCCGGCGAACGTCCAGCCCCACGCGTAATGGTTGAAGGTCGTCGGCCCGCCCAACTCGTCGATCATCGCCAGGTTCTGCTCGAGCGAATCCGGCACGTTGTTGAAGAACTTGTTCTCGTTCACCGATCCCGTCGGGCCGCCCTCGGAGCTGGCGCCGTTGTCGGAGATGAACATGATCAACGTGTTGTCGAACTCACCGATCGACTTGAGGAACTCGAACAGGCGTCCGTAGTGGTGATCGGTATGCGTGAGGAAGCCGGCGAAGACCTCCATCATGCGGGCGTAGAGCTTGCGTTCGTCGGCCGGCAGCTTGTCCCACTCCTGGACGTCGGGATCGTGGCGCGACAACTCCGCGTCCTTGGGCAGGATCCCGAGCGCCTTCTGCTTCTCGAAGACCTGCTTGCGATAGGCGCTCCAGCCCCCGTCGAACTTGCCCTTGTACTTGTCCGCCCACTCCTTGGGAACGTGATGCGGCGCATGAGCGGCGCCGGGGCAGAAGTACATGAAGAACGGCTTGTCCGGTGCGACCTGCTTGGCGTCGGCGATGAAGCTGATCGCCCGGTCCGTGAGGTCCTCGGTCAGGTGGTAGCCCTCGGCCGGCGTCTTCTCCGGCTCGACCCCGTGATTGTCGTACACCAGCTCGGGGTAGTACTGGTGCGTGTCGCCGCCGAGGAATCCGTAATAGCGCTCGAAGCCGCGACCCAGCGGCCAGCGATCGTACGGCCCCGCTGCCGAGACCTGGTCCGCCGGCGTCAGGTGCCACTTGCCGAGGGCGTAGGTGTTGTAGCCGTGGCGCTGCAGGATCTCGGAGAGCATCCCGTTCTCGAACGGGATGTTGCCGTTCCCGCCGGGGTAGCCGGTCGAGCCCTCGGTGATGCACGACATCGCATTCGAGTGGTGATTGCGCCCGGTGAGGACACACGAGCGCGTCGGCGAGCACAGCGCCGTGGTGTGCATGTTGTTGTAGAGCAGGCCGTTCTTCGCCAGGGAGTCGATGTTCGGCGTGTCGATCGGGCTGCCGTAGCAGCCCATCTGGCCGAAGCCGGTGTCGTCCTGCACGATGAACAGGACGTTGGGGGCGCCGGGCTTCGCACGGAGCGGCTCGGGCCATGCGGGGCTCGACACGTCGAAGGTGCGGCCGATCACTCCGCTGAATGCGGATCCGGGCTTGTATTCCTTGAGCGCCACGATGAGATCTCCCTTGGTGCCGGCGGGTGTCGCTCGGTCAGTGCGTTGCTTTGTCACCGCCCCGACGCAGCAGGCGCGTGAACGGGCCGCGGAACAGGATGTAGGGCAGGATCGCGAGCACGATGCCGACGACCAGTGTCTCGACGACATGGAAGGACTTGAAGACGATGAACTGGTAGATCGCGTCGAGCACGAGGGCGAGGATGAAGATCTTCCCGACGTCCCGCCACGCCGAACGCAGGAGCCGTCCCCGCTCGGTAGGATTGGCGAAGAACTCCCAGAGGAATGCCGGCTGACCCGCGGCGGCGTCCTTGCGACCCGCGATGAAGGCGAAAATGATGGCCATCAGCGGCTGCAGGATCAGGCGAAAGTGCAGCGGGCCGCTCGCCCGCCCGAGCAGGTTTTCGACGGCCTGCTTCAGCGCATCGAAGATCGCATCCATCCGGATCCTCCTGGGATCGATTCGATTCGGGGGGCCGTGCGGAGAAATTTCACCGCGGCGACGACATCGGGCGCGGCAACCACGGCCACGGCATGGTAAGAGCGACCCCCGCGGGAAGTCAAGAACGGGGCCGCGCACCGCGCACGACCCCGTCGTCCGACAGATGCCTAGAAGTAGTAGCGCATCGTGAACATGGCGCCGGTAGACGAGAGTTCCTGCTCGCGATTCGACTCGCGCGTGAATGCCTTGAGCACGTCGAGGCCCACGATGAAGTCGGGCTGTGCGTTGTAGGCTATGCGCAGGTTGACCGTCCGCCCTATCAAGCCGTCCGCGTCGCTCAACTCGGGCAACGACGTCTGGCGGAATGCGAGCGCCAACCCGATCGGAACGTCCCATGCGGCGCCTGCGTCGAAATCGACCGCCGCGCCATACGTATACTCCCAACCCTCCGGTCGATCCCGGAACGGGGACTCGCCGTAGTCCCCCTCGAGGAGGGCGGTCACTCCGAAGGGCCGGCTGATCGCCCACGCGAAGTTCGCCGCGACCGTCGTCTGCACGACCGGGACGGTATCGATCAGCTTCGGTTCGGGCGCGTCGGCAATGACGTCGTCAACGAACCCCTTGAGGTCGACCCGGGTGAAGTTTTGGGTGGTCACGCCGATGGACCCGCTGAGCATCGTCGACTGCGACTGGTGCAGTCGCACCATCCAGTTCATGCCGAAGTCGGTGCCCACCGTGACGCCGTCGAGCAGTAGGGAGGACACCTCCGTGCCGAGCCGGGTGCGGGCGTCGAATCCCACGCGCACGGCGATCCAGTCCCGGATCGCCTGCTGGTACTCGAAGCTCAGCATCGCATAGGACAGACTTCCTTCGAAGGTGGCGAGGGTGTCACCGTTGAACACGATGGGGGGATATTCAAGGTTCGTCGCAGACGCGTAGCCGAGCGTGTTCCGCACGTAAGTGCGCACGAACGGGTCGGGGATGATGTCGGTGGGCAGGAACACGTGACCGTCGAGGTTGGGCCGCCTGAGATCGGCAGACTCCTGCGACTGCACCGGGATGGCGACCGTCGCCAGCCAGGTGGCGACAGCGATTGCGACAGCTGCCCGGGACGCGACGACTCCGCTGCGCGCGTGTCGAGAGATGATGCGCATCACGGCCTCCCGAGCGGGAAAAGGATGCCCGCGGTGAACTGCAGCCCCGAGGAACGAAATCGATCCGGAAGGTTGGTGATCGGCCCGCCGGGGTCACCCGCCAGGTTGACCATCCCGTGCACCCAGCGCGCCTCGACCGTCAGCTGCGGCCGACCGACCGGGAACACGACACCGAAGCCCAGCAGCGCCGAGATGTCGGTGCTCTCGAACGAGTCCTTCACGTCGACGTCCACTCCATCGCCCTCGATCGTCGCCGCGCTCAGGAACGCGACGTCGACGCCGCCGGTCACGTAGGTGCGTCCCTTGCCCGTCATGAACTTGACCACGATCGGGATCGCGAAGTAATCGAGCGCGACGTCCAGCTCCACGCCGTCGTTTACCCCGTCGGTCGAGTCGGCATCGGCGATCTTGCTCCCGCGATGGACGACCATCGGCTGCAGGCTGAGCAGCACGTCCGAACCGATCTCGATCTCGCCCTGGGCGCCGAAGATCGGTCCGTTCAGCTTGCGATACTCCACATTGTTCGGCGCGTCGCCCTTGATGCTGCCGCGATTGAGTCCGGCGAAGGCCCCCACCGCCGCCGCATGCGCCGGGACACTGGCGACCGGGATCGTCGCGGCCACGAGCAGGCTCGCGAGCAGAAGTGATCTCAACGATTGCATCGACACCTCGCAGGGTGGAGGTCGACCGACCGCGCCGATCGTCAGAACACCAGCCGCGAACCGATCTGGATCTGGCTGGACGTGCCCTTCTCTCCGTTCTTGTTCTCGCGCTCGCCCCACAGGTACTCGGTGACCAGGTCGAGCCGCTTGATCGGTGAATACACCAGGTTGATGCTCGCGCGCCGCGTGAGGTCGTACGATTCCGGACCCTGGATCGGCAGGTTGTCGACATCGACGACGCCGTACGTCACCGTCGAGCGCAACATCTTCCCCCACCAGTGCTCGATCCCGAGGTAGCCCGAGAGCGCCGGCAGCGCATCGAGATCGTTCTCGACGGAGTCGTAGACGGCATCCTGCCCGCCCTCGGCGGAGAGGTCCGCGATGTAGCGGCCGATGCCGACACCGCCGTTGACCGCGAAGAGGACGCGGTCGGTCCCGCCCCACGGCGCCGAGATGCGCCCGGTCAGGTTGAGGCCGAAGCCGTAGGTCCCGAGCGTCTGGTTGGCGATGGCCTCGCCGCGGATTTCGCGCAGCAGGAGCGCTGATTGAAGGTGTCCGCCGCGGATGAAGGGCGGAGACTTGTCCGCGGCGGGCTTCCAGCGCAGGCGGAAGACCAGATCCGGAGCCTGGCTGACGCCGACCGCGCCAGTGAGGGAAGGCGCGGGATCCTCGATCGCCACCGCGAAGAAGATGTCGGTCTTGATCTCGGTGCTGTAACGAACCTGTCCCTGGCGGAACAGCGAGATCGCGTTCAGACCCTCGAGGTCGATTCCATCCGGCTCGGCCTCGGGATCGGAGAAGGTCGACCACGTCTGCCCGGCGAGGACGCCCCGCCACTGCCCGTAGGCGTGGCGCATGCGCAGCGTGTTGCCTTCGCCGCGAAAGTCCCCCTCGATGTACGTGCGGATGTAGCCGACGCCGGTCGGCGAGCGGATATCGAAACTGATGCGGCTCGGACTCGCGGTGACCGCCGTCCGCGGACCCTTGCCCGCGGCCTCGGTTCCGGCGATGGGGATGGTGGCGGCAATGAAACGGCCCTCGCTGCCGAGCGCCGCGAAGTTGTACGCATAGATGAAGCGCGCCTGGCCGCCGATCTTGACCGCGGCGTCGGAGCCGGGAATGGGGATGGAGCCGGGGAACTCGGCGGAGGTGAGCTTGTCCGGCGCGACCTCGGGCGCCCGGTGCGTGGACTCCTCGAGTTCGGCGAGTCGCGCCGCCAGGGCCTGGCTCACCGAGTCGGCGGGCGAGCGGTTTTCGAGCACCTGCAGCCGATTGTGGCCGGACAGCGCCAGGTCGTTGGTCTCCCCGAGCTGCTTCTTCACGCGCTCGAGTTCACGTTCGAGGTCGACGATGCGGTCCTGGTCCGACCTCGCGCTGTCGGCGGCGGCGCTCGCCTTCGCGATCGAGTCACGCACAGCCTGCGCGCTGTCGGCGCCCGCGCCCGAGGGCTTCGCGGCGCCGCCGGCCGAATTCGCACTCGCCGCGCCGAGCAGTAGCGCCAGCACGAGCGCGCACGACGCACGAACCGAGCTTCGTCGCATCACCCGGAGTCACCCTCCTTGCCTCGTTGCGCGCCGTCACGCACGATCCAGCGCATTCGGCGCATACGCTAGGTCGGGCACAACGACATGTCAACCGCGACAGCGGGACTCCGCATGCCGGATTGGCGTCGACGTCGCGCCGCGCCGCGCCTTAAGATGCTGCGGTCACGTTCCCGCTCGATCCCGCGCGGGATCCTCGACCTCCCCAGGAGTGGTTGATGCGCCGATTGCCGTGGCTCTGGTTCCTGCTTCTCCTGCTTCCGGCCTCGGCCGCGGCCGTCGACATCACGCCGATCCCGATCACCGCCCCCGGCCGGCTCGACTCGCTCCGGGTGCACGCGGGCCGCATCGTGCGCGCCATCGACCTGCCCGCCGGCCTCGTCACCAGGGACTACGTCATCCGACGCGAGATCCGCTCGCGGGTCGGGGAACCGTTCGACCCCGACCTGCTGCGCGACGACGTGCAGCGCCTCGAAAACCTGGCGATCTTTGCCGAGATCGCCGTCGACGTCGTGCCCGACAGCGCCGGCGGTGTCGCCATCCACTTCGGGTTCCGCGAGATGCCCGTGCTGGTGCCGATGATCGGCTTCCGCTACACCGAGGAGGACGGCTTCTCGGTCGGGCCGGGCATCTCGTCCCTCAATCTCGGCGGGCGCGCCGTCTCGGTGTCGGGCCGTGCCTACTTCGGCGCCGCCGATCAGTACTGGGGGCGGGCGACCTGGCCCTGGATCTCCGGGAATCATCTCTCGTTCGAGGCCTACGCCGCGCGGCTCAGTCGCTTCGACGTGCGCAATGCGTTCCACGAGAAGAGCGACGAGATCTACGCCAGGGTCGGCACCTATACCGGCGATCACGGGCGTCTGTCCGCCCGGGCATCGTACCTGCGGACGCAGAGCGAGGAATCGGGGATCACGCTGTCGCCCGACAACGATGATCGGCTCTTCGGCCTGTACGCAACGGCGGGCTGGGACACGCGCGACTCCCACCGCGTGCCCCGCACCGGCTGGCAGAACGAGATCGAAGTGGGCAAGGTCGGCGGGTTTCTTCCGGGCGACGGCGACTTCGAGTCACTGGTGCTCGACGTGCGCCGCTGGCTCCCCACCGGGAAGCGGACGAAACTCCTGTTGAGCGGGCTCTTGTCGATCCAGAGCGGAACCGTGGGCGTCGACGTCCCGCTGTACTACCGCTATCAGATCGGCGGCGCCAACTCGGTGCGCGGCTGGCCCGTCCAGGGCCCCAGCGAAGCGCTGGCGGGGACGAGCCAGCTCATCGGCACGGCGGAATACTCCCGCACGATTCTACCCATCGAGCGCTACGACGTGTTCGGCTGGTCGTTCGCGGTCGGACTCGACGCGGTGGCCTTCGGGGATGCGGGTGTCGCCTGGAACGAGGCCGAGGGGTTCGCGCTCGATCGCACCCGCCATGGCATCGGCGGCGGCCTGCGCCTGCTCGTGCCCGGCTCGGAGATGCTGCGGGTCGAGCTGGGATGGAACGGCGCTGACACGATCATGTTCCACTTCGCCTCGGGCTCGAAGCCGGCGGCGCAGCGCTCGCGCAATCGCTGAGCCGGACGCGCGCGCGGTGCATCGGATCAGAAGTGGAAGCGGCCGCCGACCTGGCCTCCATAGGTGGTCATGTCATAGGTGAACTTTTCGCTCCCGGATCCATCCTCGTAATCCATGTCCAGCGCACGGAATCCGCCGGTGACCTCGAACAGGTCACTGACGCGGTAGCCCGCCTGCGGATACACCTGCCACGCGAACTGCGAGCCCACGCCGAAACCGCCGACTGCGCCGAGAAACCCGAAGCGCCACTTGCCCGCCCCCGGCGTCATCAGCCGGACGCCTACGTAGGGATCGATCCACGACTTGTCCGCGTCCTGATCAATGGCCAGGGGGCCTGACCCGGTGACGCCCATCTCGAGTCCGTTGTAGGTCAGGCCGACCATTGCCTCGGCCCACGGCGCGATGCGACGGTAGCCCGCGCCCATGACGCCGATCTGTCGCAGATCGAAGTCGACCGTGCCCACGGGCGTCGTCGTTTCGGCACCCAGGTTCATGTACATGGTGTCGAGCGAATAGGACCACCGGGGGCTGTGCCGCTCGAGGTAGAGCATCGCGCCGAAGTCGAGCGCGCCGAAGATGTCGCCCGTGTTCACGTCGACCTCCCCGGTCAGGTTGCCCACCCCGGTGGTACCCGACATGTTGGGGAACAGCATGTAGGGCTCGACGAACGTCTCCCATCCACCCGTGGATGCGGGGGTCGCGGCGGCAGCCGTGTCCTGCGCAAGAGCGTCCGGAGCAAGCGCGTGGCCGGCCATCAGGATCGAAGTACAGCACAACAGGATCGCTCGGATCGTCCGCTTCATCGAATCCTCCCACGGGTCGAGTTGAAATGCCGCCGGACAATAGTCCCCCCGCCCGACCCGGCGCAAGTTGGTTGTGCCCGCCCGATCCATGCCTATAATGCGGGGTCGAACGCGGTCCCGCCTGCATTCGGGCGTCGACGTCATGGTCGCAGGGAAGGAACCCAGTCTGAGGAGGTTGGTCGTGAAGAGAATCCTGCTGGTGCTGTGTCTTGCGCTCGCGCCCGCGGTGGCGATGGCGGATGACATGGACAAGTACGTCGAGTTGCTGCGCTCGGACCTGCGCACGGGCAAGGTCGAGTTGCTGACCGAAGAACTGCAGATGACCGATGCCCAGGCCGCGAAGTTCTGGCCGATCCAGCGCGCGTACGAGACGGAACTGGCGACGATCCAGGATGCGCGCCTGACGATGATCAAGGACTACGCCAAGAACTACACGATGATGAACGACGCCGTGGCGAAGGACCTCACGGACCGCGCGTTCAAGCTGCAGGAGCAGCGCACGTCGCTGCTCAAGAAGACCACGGGCAAGGTGTCGAAGGAAGTTTCGCCGATGACCGCGGCGCGCTTCGCCCAGGTCGAGTCGTACGTGCAGTCGCTGATCGACGTCCAGATTCGCGGCAACGTGCCGGTCGCCCCCTGATCGGTCCGCCGGAACGCGGCCGCGCGCCGGCCGGAAACGACACCGCCGTGGTTCTCGAGGTCGAGAGCCACGGCGGTCCTGCGTTCGGGCCCGGTGACTACTTGGACCTGGTGACGACCTTCGACTCGGCGAGACCGGCGACCAGCACCTGCACATAGGGCTGGATCTCGCTCGACTTGTCCGCCGCCTGCTCGAGCCAGCTCTCCGACAGCGCCGCCCACACCAGCTTCGAATCCGAAGCCCGGTACAGGTTCGTCTCCACGTGGATGACCTGGTTCTCGACCGTGTAGCCCGGCGAGGTCATCATCGAATAGCTCGACGCGTAGTAGCCGTAGTAGCCGCCATAGTATCCACCGTAGTACGGCGTCCCCACGTACGTCGCCGTCGGCGGATAGTACGTGTCGACCGTCTTCTGGTCGATGATCCTCGACACGAACACGCCGTCGCACCCGCTCTTCATGACCGCGTCGCGCACGGCGACGCTGTCGGTGATCTCACCCGGCAGCACGACGTAGCTCGACATCGCCTGCACGCCCTGCTTCTGCAGGGCCGCGGCAAACGTGTCCTCGAACATGCGGCGCCCGCTGGGGTTCTGCGAGACTCCGATGACCATGAGCTTCTTGAGCGAGTTGGCCTGCAGCGTCGGGTCGGTCCACACGTTCGTGAGCTTGGTCGAGCTGCCGCAGCCGCTGAGGATCAGGATGCCGATCGTGGCAACCGAGGCGAGCAGCGAAGTCTTGTGATTCATGAGGGTTCCTTTGGTTCGGTGGCGAGGAATGGTGCGACCAGGGTGAAATCCCGTCCGGCCCGTGGACCGCGATCGCGAGGGACGGTCGGGCAGGCCGGACCGCACCGGCGAACCTAGGCCCCAGCGCGAGCCGGTGTCAAGCCGAAGCCTTGGCGCGACGGAACCGGCCATCCGGAGAGTCGCCGGCCCGCTCAGCGGACGGCAGCGATTCTCCGCGTGAGAACGCGGCCCTCGGCCTCGAGCCGCAGGAGGTAGAGCCCGCTCGGGAGGTCGCGCCCCGCCCCATCGCGCAGCGCAAAGGTCTCGCTGTGCGCGCCGGTCGTCAGCTCCCCGTCGCGCAGAACCACCACACGGCGGCCTGCCGCGTCGTACACGGACAGCCGCACGTGCCCCGCGCGCGACAGCGTGTAGTGGAGCGTCGTACCGCTCCGCGCCGGATTCGGGCTCGGGGTGGCGAAGCTCAGGATCGACCCTGCCGTGGCGTCCACGCCCACGACCCCGCCCAGGACCAGCGTCGCGACGAGCGACTCGTTGCCGTGGGAGTCGATGGCGGTGAGCTTGTAGGCGTACGGTGCACCCGCGACATCGGCGTAGCCGGTGTCGGGCAGCGCCGCCACCAGGTTGCCGGGCCCGGGCACGAAAGCGGCGGAGGACCCGCGGTAGAGCCGGTAGCCCGCGAGGTCGGCCTCAAGATTGCGGTTCCAATGCAGGTGGGCTGTCCCCGCGACATACTGGCCGGTGAAAGGTGCGGGCATGGCCGGCGACAGGTTGTCCACCGACGTACCGCTATCGGGCTCGCTCGCGAACCACACGCTTGGAACCGTCGTGTGCGCGGTGACGACGAACGCCGACCGGTTGCTGCCGCCGACGCCCGAGTCGGCGGCAGTCGGCGAGTTGTAGAGGTACTGCGCCTGTTGCTGCGAGAAGAAGCTGCCCACCAGCTCCCAGGTTCCTGGCGGGAACGCCGAGGCGATCGCCAGAACCGCGCCGTCCGCGAAGCGCCGTCCGCCCCATTCGACCAGCGACAGGTCGAACCGGCCCGCCGATTCCACGGCGTCCGAAGCAATTTTCACCGGCGTGCCCTGTTGCGCGATCAGGCCGGCGAGCGAACCGGCCGCAACGCGCCGCCAGACGTTGTAGCCACTGATGGCGAACTGCGTGCGGGACGCGTGATCCAGCGGGGATCTTCCGATGGTCAGGCGAACCCGGCCGCCCTGGTCGCCCGGCACATCGGTGATCGAGAGGAGATCCGCCCCGAGGACGACCGTCTGCTCGGCCGCGAAGGGTCCGCCGATGAAGCTGCCATCGATCGCCTGGAAGGCCCAGTGAATCGTGCCGTGGCCGAGTCCCGAGAACTTCACGAAGCGGCTTGCACCGGAAGAGTTGTTCCCGGTCTGCACGACGTGCCGATAGCCGGTTCCCACGTTCGCCATCGGACTGATGATGTCGACCCCGTTCGCGCTGCTGCCGATCCTGAGGTTCATGGTGGAAGACAGCGAGTGATCGTCGACCGGGGAGTACGACGCGAAGAGGACACCGGTCTCCTGGACGGAGGACCCGAAGGCGATCGGGGGCGAGGGCGCGGCGTTGGCGACCGGGGTCGTGTTCCGGTAGACATGCGAGATGAAGCCCGCGCCCGTGTCGCCCGACACCAGCACATCGAGATCGCGATCCCCGTCGTAGTCGGCCCACAGGACAACGCCATCCTGCACCCCGGGCAACGCCGCGGCGATGTTCACGAGGGCGGCCCCGCCGTCATTGCGGTAGACACTCGTGCTTCGCACCGCGCCCGTGGTGCCCGCGAGCGCGAGGTCGGGGTCGCCGTCGTTGTCGAAGTCGCCCCAACCGAGACTGGCTCCCCGCACCGCCGTGAGGGCCACGAAGGCGGAGTAGGTGCCGAGGCCAGGGGCATACGTGTACACACGCGCGAGCGGGCCGCTGCCGGTTTCGCCCGCGATCGCCACGTCGAGAAATCCGTCTCCATCGAAGTCGGCCCAGCGGGCCATCCCGTCATCGACGCCGGGGAGTCCGGAATCAACAAGGGTGAAATTTCCGGCACCGTCGCCGCGCGCCAGCTGGGTGGCGCGGGACGGCGAGAAGATGTCGGGATGGAGCCCACAGGTCAGCAGGTCGAGGTTGCCATCGGCGTCGAAGTCGCCCCACTCGATCGACCCATTGCGGATCCCCGGCGTGGGGTTCGCGACGTACACGAACGACCCCTCGCCGTCGTTGCGATACAGGATGCAATAGCCCGTGAAGAAACCGTCCCACCCGGTCGTGACCAGGTCGAGGTCACCGTCGTTGTCGTAGTCACCCCAGGCCATCGCCCCATCGGCCAGGTTCCACAGGCCGGCGCCGATCGGCGTGAACACGCCGGTGTCGTTGCGATAAATCTCGGTCTCGGGAAAGAGTCCGTACCCCATCATCGCGAGATCGACGTCGCCGTCGTTGTCGTAATCGCCCCAGGCGTAGGCATTCTTCTGCTGCAGCGGAAGCCCCAGCGGTGCAATGGACATGGTGCCGTCGCCATTGTGACGATAGACCACGTTCAGGTTGGCATCGTTGGTCGCGCCGCCGATCGCCAGGTCGAGGTCGTCGTCGTTATCGAAGTCGCCCCACGCGGCATCCCCGTGGTGCGCGCCCTCGAGGTTCGTGATCAGCGGCTCGAACGGCGACACCTCGAGGCTCACGTCATCGATGCCGACGTTCATGAACCGGTCGGTCACCACGACCGCGATGCGCAAGCGCACGGTGGAACCCGCGAAGGGGGTGAGGTCCCGGGTGATCGTCGTGGCCGTCCTGTGCAGGGGTGTCGAGCCGTTGGTCCGGAAATAGTTCGCGAGGATGCCCTCTTGATCGAGGAGCCCGGAGGAGGCGGGATCCTGCAGATCGATCCGGACCTTCTGGTTCGGCCCCCCGCCGGCGTAGAAATCCCCGGCATCCGAGTAATCGGCACCCGTGTTGTTGATCCAGTAGGTGAGCTTGAGCGTCGCTTTGAGCGTGGCCGGAATCGCGAAGTCGCGGTACAGGATCATCGTGCCGACCCCCTCCTCGTCGGCCACCGCCTGGAAGGCTCCGCCCGGGGCCGGATCGAGACCGTTTCCCGAGATCGGGGATTCGGGCTGATCGGTGACGAACCAGTCCGCGATCCCACCGAACGACTGATCGGTGTAGACCTGCCACCCCGCGAGGTTTCCGGATTCGAAGTCGCCGTTCGTGGCCAGATCGTAGGCGTGGGCAGCGGCCGGAAGTCCCAGGCCGAGGATGACGAGCAGGGTCAGAAAACGGCGACGCATGGCGTCCTCCCGGCACGGGTGCGTCAAATGAGAAGCGGATGAAGACTATGGCACATCGAGGGGCGCCCTGCTCTGCCGATCGCAGCCCTAGACCGCGAACTCCGCCGCTTCCCAGGCGAGGCCCAGCTCGCTCGGCGGGGCCATGTAGCCCAGCAGGGCCGACGCGGCGACCACGCTCGGCGAGGCGAGAAAGCCCTCGCCGCCCAGGCCCATGCGGTTCTGCCAGTTGCGATTGAAGCTGGTGATCGCGCGTTGCCCGGGAAGCAGCGCGTCGGGCCCCTGCCCGAAGCACGGCCCGCACCAGCTTTCGCGAATCTGCCCCCCCGCTCCGCGAAACACGTCGGCGATGCTCCGGCCGTCGAGGCGCGGATCCGGGCGCTCGATCTCGGCCTTGACGCCGCCGGATCCCGGGAAGATCACGAACTCCTTCACCGCCTTGGTCCGGCCCTGCGCCTGGGCGGCCTTGAGCACGAGTGCGGCGCTGAGCAGGTCGTCGTAGCCGCCGTTCGTGCACGAGCCGATCATCGCCTTGTCGAACGGGATCTTCTCCTTCGCCACGTCGGTCGCGGGGAAGGCATTGCCCGGCGAGAAGGGCTTGGCGATCATCGGCCGCACGTCGGCGAGGTCGAGCCCGTCGTCGATTTCCCACGTGACGTCGGCGCCCGGTGCGATGCGCGGGTACGGCAGGTCGGTCATGCCCTTGGCGGCGAACCACGCGTAGGTGATCTCGTCGGGGGCGAAGATGCCGTTGTAGCTCTCGGCCTCGGCCATCATGTTGCAGATGGTGTTGCGGAACGCGATCGGCAGCTGGCGGTCGGCATCGACGAACTCGACGCTCATGCCCTGCGACTGCGCAGCACCCCAGCGGCGCAGCAGCTCGAGCACCAGGTCCTTCCCCGTCACCCAGGGCTGCAGTGCGCCCTTGAACGTGACGCGGCGCGGCTTTGCCACCGTCGTGTAGATGTGCCCGGTGCTCCAGCCGAAGCCGAGCGTCGTCGAGCCCACGCCGATGCCGATCGCACCGTACGCGCCGTAGGCGCGCGAGTGCGAGTCGGCGCCGGGGATCATCATGCCCGGCTGCACCAGGCCCTGCTCGGGGAAGTAGAAGTGGAAGATGCCGTCGCCCGGCGTCGCATACCAAGGCTTCTCGATGCCGTGCAGCTTCGCGAAGGCGCGCCCGATGCCGGTCTGCCGGTCGTCGGCCGCGACACCGGTGAACACGAAGTGATCGTTGGCGATCGCCGCGCGGCGCGGCCAGATCGTGTTGCCACCGGTGATCTGGTTGAACGTGTGGATGGAGAACGGCGCCGTGCCGTCGCTGGCGGGCAGCAGGTCGGCGTACACGCGCACGGTCGCGCCGGGCCGGATCACGGCGTCCTTGTCGACGCGATGCGCCCACAGGATCTGCTCGGTCGTGGTCATCGTCCGCGCCGTCGCCGCGTCGGCCCATTCGACACGAGGGGCGCCCCGCAGTGACTCGCGGAACTCGCGGCGACCGAGGGCGATGATGCCGCCGCTGCGGCGGATCTCGTCCTCCTTCGGAGTGAGCGGCACGGGATCGTAGGCCTTCCCCTGCGTGACGTTCGCCAGCCGGCGCGAGTCGGGGTCGAAGCTGAGCGCATCGCCGTCCCTCGCATCGGCCACCGCATCAGGGCTCTGCACGACGTGCAGTCCCAGGTTGAACGCGTTGCGGCGGAAGATGTCACCCATGTTGTTGCCGCAGACAATGACGAGCTCGAGGCCCTTCTCCTCGCCCACGCCCTTGAGACCGGCCGGGCTCATCTCGCGCGAGCTGCCGATGGCGAAACGATCTCCCGCAATGACGAACGTCTCGCCGGCGTGCACGCGCGCGCGGAAGTCGGGCATGAGGTAGCGGAACGACCCGGCCTTCCAGCGCTCGTCGAGCGTGTCGAGGCTCTCGCTCACGCAATCGGCCGCGGGCGTGATCTGGTCGGTGTCGATTGCGTCGAGCTTGTGCCCGGGCCGCTTCGGGTCCCAGAAGATGAGGGCTCGTCCCGCGATCGTCCGTGCGCCCATCGTGCCGGCATCGCCGACTGCGTCGGCCGGGGCGATGGACTCGAGGGTGACTCCGGGCTTGAGACGCGCAGGGGTGGCGGGCGACGACATGGAGCATCCTCCGACGGAGCGTGGGGCGTGCGGACACGGGGCGGGGCCGCATGGCCCGCGGCCCGATCCTACCCCGCTCCGTCGGAAATGCGAAACGGCCCTCCCGCCAGGGGGCGCGGAAGAGCCGTCGCAGGGCGGTCCGGACGGATCCGGTGGCCCGCCGCTTCCGGCAGCGATCAGACGTCGAAGTAGGGAATGAGGCCCTGGTAGAAGCCCGCGACCACCGGGCCGAGCGCGCGCAGCCCCGCCACCGAGACGACGGCGAGAAGGCCCGCGAGCAGGGCGTACTCGACCAGGTCCTGTCCGGACTCTTCGTTGACCAGCAGATCCATCCACGCACGAAACATGGCGCACTCTCCTTCGCGGACTCGGGCCCCGACGACCGGGGATCAGGCGGACACCGCAAGGAATCGCAAGGCCCGTGCCGCGGGCGACCGCAATGGCGGCCAAAGTCCATCCCGACGGATAATCCCCCCCGCCAAGCGGGAAGGGTGCTCCGCAAACGGAGGAACCCCATCGAGTTCAGGCGGCCCCTCCGACAGGAGAGGGTGCCCGGCGTTGCAACGGGCGGTGAGGGACGCAAGGCGCGGGGCGGGTGGAGTGGTGGGTGAGACAAAAAAACCCGCAGCCTGCACGACCGAAGCGTGCAGGCTGCGGGCCCGGCCCCCCGGTCTCAGGCGGGCGGAAACACCTCGGAAATGCGCGTGAACAGCTTCCCGATCTCGAGGCCCAGGAATGACAGCGCGGTGATCGTGACCGTCGCCAGGAGCGCCGCCAAGAGCGCGTATTCGACCAGATCCTGTCCTGTTTCGTCGACGAGGAGTCGACCAAGCATCCTGCTCATGGGAACCCTCCTTGTGTGGACCCGCGCGGCCGACCGTACGCCCGGGGTCGTGCACTCCGCAAGCCCCTTCGCATCACCCGTCGTCCGGCTCGATCTCGACCCGGCTCGACAGGCGAACCCCCGGTGCAAGCGTGCCGTGGACCGAGCAGTACTTGGTGTCCGACAGCCGGACGGCGTCCTCGACCGCCGCGCGATCGATGCCGCGGCCGCGCACACGGTGCACGACCTCGATGGCGGTGAAGGACCGGGGATGCTCATCGCGACGCGTGCCGAGCAGTTCGATCTCGTACCCGGTCACGACCTGGCGCTTCTTGCGCAGGATCGCGATGACGTCCATGCCGGAACACGCGCCGAGGGCGGCGAGCAACGCGTCGAGCGGACTCGGGGCCGTGGCATCCTTGCCGCTGTCGAGGAGGAAAGTCTGGTCCGAGTCGGACGTCGCTCGAAAGCGAAGCCCGGTGCCCTCGACGGTCTCGAGGACGAGGCGTCCATTCTTCTGCATCGGAGTCTCCGTGGTTCAGTCGCGCAACGAGTAGAGCTTGAACACGCCCTTGCGCTCGGCGACGGTGCGCAGGAAGTCGAAGCGCTGCTCCACTCCCGCTTCGTCCTTCACCACGATCACGATACCGCGATACAGGTTGAAGTTACGGAACTTCGTGACACCGCCGGTCGCCTCGATCCGCACGAACGTCCACGGCTGGCCGCCCCAGTCCGCCGCGGCGCCGCGCGTCCCCGAGATCAGGCGGTTGTCGAGCACGCGCCAGCCGTCCATCGGCAGCAGCCCCGTAGCCGGGCGACTCTGCGGGAACTCGGGCCACAGGATGACCTCGAACTCCTGCTTCGTCACGCAGAGCGAGAGCAGCGAATCCGGAGCGTTGCTCGACAGGTTCGAGACGACCGCCCGGCCCAGGGCGGTCAGGGATCGCTTCCCGCCGCTGAACGGCAGCGACACGAGCGGCGCATCGCGTCTCCCGATGCGCACCGACGCCGACTCGGGATCCGCCGGCGGATACCAGCCCTGGCGGATCCGCGCGGCACGGATCGAATCCGCCGCCTGCTGCAATGCGCTGTCCTGGGAGGAGTCCGCGACGCCCGCCTCGAATGCAGGAGAACCCGCCGCGATCGGCGCGGCGGCCCCCACGGTCAGGGCGAGGGCCAGTCCCCAGAGATGCAACCGTCCCCCATTCATCACGATCCGAAGGCGAGCGACAGGCTCACGGTGCGACCGGGCTTGGCAAAACGCCAGATCTTGCCGTTCTGCAGACTCACGTAATTTGCGTCGAACAGGTTCGCGCCGGCGAGCTTGAATCGCCACTGCTCCCAAGGCCGGTAGTTGAGCGCCAGGTCGACCGTCGTGGTCGGCTCGTCATAGATGTCACCGTTCGGCGGGAAGCCCAGGTTGGCGAGGCGGCGGCCGACCCGGTTGATGAGCATCGTTCCGTCCCAGCGCCCGTTCGGTGCGCCGTAGCCGAGCCCGAGGTTCACGAGATAGTCCGACTGGCCCTGCAGTGGGTGCTCCCGCGAGCCGACGCCCTGGGCGAGTTCGATCTTCGAGTCGATCACGGAGGCGTTGAGATTGAACGTGAACCCAGCGAGTGCGGGCGATACCCGCATCAGGTTGAACCGCCCTTCGAGCTCGACGCCGACGTTGCGGCCCTGCTCGGAGTTGATGGGACTAATGAGCGGTTGATCCGACGGCAGGATCGCGTGCTCGATGGGGTCGGTGAAGTCCTTGTAGAACAGGCTGGCCGCCACGACCTCGTTGGCCGAGGGAAAGTGTTCGGCCCGCACATCGTAGTTCAGGATCGTCGCCCGCACGAGAGCGGGATTGCCGCGAAAGCGGAATCCGCCCAGGAAGTCCTGCGTCGTCCCGGGATTCAGCTCGCGAATGTCGGGGCGGGACAGGGTGCGCGCGGCGGCGAGGCGCAGGTTCGACCGGTCCGACACCTGGTAGATGAGGTTGAGGCTGGGCAGAAAGTCCACGTTCTCGAGGTGGGCCTCCGCGGGCGCCCCCGTGGCCCCGTCGACGACGGTCTGGTTCGTGAAATAGTCGTACGTCCTCACGCCCTGGACGCCGTCCTCGTAGCGCAGCCCGACGATGGCGCGCAGACGTCGCGTGATCCCCAGATCCCCGCTGGCGAACGCGGCACGCACGACCTGGTTCGCTTCGTACGAATCTTCGGGGAACGTGTATTCGTTGAGCTGGGCGCCCGCAACGGGGTTTCCCCACTGGCCGGCGGCGTAGATCGACTCGGGCGGAGTCGCCGTGCCGTAACTCGACAACGTCGAGAAGCCGAACCGTCGATAGGTCGACACGCGTTCCCGGTCCTGATACTGGACGCCGAAGTCGACCTTGGCGTCGGTCAACCACGACACGGACACGGGGAGGGACACCTTCGCGTCGAAGCCCGTTCCGTTCTCCTCGAGTTCGCCGAACTCGCGACCGCCACCGGTGAACGTCAGGTCGGGGGCGGGGTTGCCCTCGTCGTCCCGACGGGCGACGTAGTAGTACTCCCGGCGATCGGGTTCGGAGCGTTCCGAGGAGGACAGGCTGCCCCGCCAGGTCAGTTTCGCGCGTGCGACCGACGGGAAATCGTGGACGCCGCCGAGGCTGCCCGACCGGATCTGGCGCTGGACGTAGCGCAGACGGGTGCTCAGGTAGTCGGCGTTCTGCGAGCTGAAGAAGCCGCTGTACTGGCGGACCTCGTCCTCGGCGCTATTCGAGTAGGTGCCACGGACGTCGAGCGCGTGCGAGGGCCCGAGGCGATAGGCCACGCCGCCGGTGCCGCCGAAGAGGACGCTCTCGGTGTACTTCTTCACGGCGTAGTCCGCCGAGACTTCCTGCTCGGCGTTGTTCTCATAGAAACGCTGGATCTCCTCGCCATAGCTATTCGACTTGCTCCACGACAGGGAGCCGACCACACCGAGCGCGTCCCCGAAGACCTTGAGTTCGTCGCCGAAGCTGAGTTGGGCCGCCCCGTTCGGCCCTGGCGTGACCCCATGCGGCGACCACACGTTGGCGAACGACGAGCCCATCACTTCGACCGAGTCACGGCGGAAGCCCTGCGTCGGATCGAAGCTCGGCTGGGCCTTGCGTTCGGCCGCCCACTGCTCGACCAGGGACGGCAGCCCGCGCGATCCCGTTCCGTACCCGAACGTGTCCCCGGAGGTCCCGTCGTAGGTCTGGAATCCCTTCTTGAACGTCGTGCCCTCGGACCAACCCTGCGACACCGTGAAGCCGAGCGTCCGCCGGCCCGGGAACGCCTTCGTCCTCACCTGGACGTCGCCGCCGCCGAACTCGCCGGGGCGATCGGCGGTGTAGGTTTTCTGCACGACGACATTCTCGAGCAGGTTCGCGGGCACGAGATCGAGGGGCACGACACGCTTGCCCGGTTCGGGGCTGGTGACGCGAACGCCATCGATCGAAGTCGAGCTGTAGCGCTCGCCGAGGCCGCGCACATAGACATACTTGTTGTCGACGACCGAGGTTCCGGTGACGCGCTTGAGCACGTCGGCAACGTCGCGATCGGCCGACTTCCTGACCTGCTCGGCGCTCACCGCGTCCCCGACGGACGTCGCCTTCCTGCGGGCGTTGAGCATCGCACCCTCGGTGTTCGTGAGGGCGCGGGCCTCGACCACCACCTCCTCCTGGGCAATCGCATCGGGATCGAGCTGCACGTCGAATCGGTCGACCTGGCCGGCCACGACCGTGACGCCCGTGACCTGCTTCGTGCGGTAGGAGATCGAGCGGATCTGCAGGGTGTAGGCCCCGGGTTCGGCCTCGATCGTGAAGGTCCCGTCGGCATTGCTCATCGCGCCCGAGCGCTTGCCGGTCGGGTCCACCGGCATGAGGAGGACGTCGGCGTAGGGCAGCGGCTCTCCGCTGTCCTTCGCCAGGACCTTGCCGGAGACTTTTCCGCGCGAAGTCTGGGCAGCCGCGTCGAGGACCCCGATGCCGGCAGCCAGGATGCCCATCGGTGCGGGTGCAAGACCCGCGAGCACGACGACGACGCTGATGCTGATGCTTGCTGTTTTACGACTGGCCTGCCTCACCGGCAACCCCTCCCTCACGTTTTTCCCTGCAAGCAGCGTCGGGGGAGTGGGCGGCAACCCACTCCCCCCGCTGAGGAACGACTTCCGTGCGACCTAGTCCGCGCGGACGATCTTGCCGTGCGAGACCAGGTCTCCGGCCTCGACGCGGTAGAAGTACATGCCCGAGGGCAGCTCGCGCTTCACGTCCCACGTGATGACGTGATCGCCCGCCGCCATGTCCTTGTCGGCGACACGGGCGACCTGGCGGCCGTTCGCGTCGTACAGGTTGACCGAGACACGCGCCTCGCGCGGCAGCGCGAAGCGGATGGCGATCGAGTTGCGGAACGGATTCGGCGTGCCCCGCGAGAGGAACACCTTGCCCGCAGCGATCTCGTCGACGCCGGTCACGGCGCAGGAGTAAAGCCCCGGACGCGTGAAGCCGGCGTTGCAAAGGGCGTTCCACGTCGTCGCGTCCGTGATGCGGAGACCCTGCAGCTCGTGGTTCCACACGATCGAGTTGATGAACGTGGCGCCCGTACCCCGGCGGAACTGGATGCCGTTCCCACCGCCCGGACCACTGCGACGATCACCGACGACGGTGAAGTTCGCGCACTCCGGGTTCGAGCGCGGCAGGAAGTCGTTGCCGAACTCGAAGTTGTCGCATTCGAGGCCCTTCTCGCCGAGCTGTCCGACGCCGCCCGACGTCGACGGCGTGAGGTCCTGGCTGGTGCGGACGACGATGAACTGTCCCTTCCCGCGATAGCCGACCTGCCAGTCGAATCCGTCGTCGGTGCCGTCGGTGGCAATCGCGTACTTGATGCGGGCCGAGCCGCCGAAGAACTCGAGACCGTCGTCGCCACCGCGATGCGCCTGCAGGTACTCGAGCTTCGTGCGGCTGCCGACGGCATTGAACGTGAACGAGTTCAGCTCGTTGTCGACAGTGATTTCGCGGCCCGAGTACTCGACCCGGACGTAACGCAGCACACCCGAGCTGTCCGCGTCGTCGTTGCCGCCGTAGACGCCGACGGCCCCGCCCTCGGAGAAGCAGGTGTCATCGCCAGCCGTCCCGTTCGTGCCCAGGCAGTTGGCCAGGGCGCGACCCAGGATGTTGATGCCGCCCCAGCCGCCGCGCGTCTGCGGCCCGCCGAAGAGAGCGTCGTCCGAGGTCATGACGATCGGCTGCGCCGCGGTTCCCTCGGCGCGGATGATCCCGCCGCGCTCGACGATGAGCGTGCCGGTGGTGGCCTTCTCGCCGAAGCACTGCGTGCCGGGCGCGATGTCGAGGATGCCGCCGGGAACGACGCGAACCTGCCCACGGAAGACGAAGTTTGTATCGGCGGTGAGGAAGTACACGTTGTCGAAGCGAATGTTGTCAAGGATGCGGATCGGGCGCGTGAGATCGAGATCGGTGCGGCCGATGCCCAGCGAGTCATAGTAGGTCCAGCCGAGCGTCCAGTCGTTGGTCTCGAGCGAGTCGAGCGCGCCGACGTAGCACGTCTGCTCGAACCAGCCGTCGGCGGGAACGTTGACGGCCTTGCCGTGACCCGGGTTGCCGGGATACGCGGGGCTGCCCGCGGCCGGGCGCCACACGGGGCCGCCCAGGTTGATCGCGGCGGTCAGCAGCGGATCGGTGAAGCTGTTCTCGATGTACGCCACTTCGGCGAGCTGCTGCGTCGTGAAGCCGATCGGGCAGGAGCCCAGCGGAAACGCGGGCAGGTTGTCGGAGCGGTACTGACCTGCCTGCGTCAGGTTGCCATTGCCGTGGATGATGTTGCCGTCGAAGACCACCTGGGCCGAAGCCGCAAGCGGGACGGCCAGGAGCGCGACGGCGAGAGCGCAAGTCGCTCCCTGCGATCGAAGCGCACGAGAGTCGAAAGATGCCATGGGATTCCTCCGAACAACACGACTGGGGAGACAGAACGATGCTCGGCACCTGGATCATCGTGCCCACCTGGTCGACCCTGCCCGATTCCCGCGTCTTCGAGCCGTGCATGCGTCGTGCGCCTGGACCGGACGGTTGGCGCTCGAAGTTCCATCGCCGGGAGGCGGCCAGCCTGCGCGCGGTCTGGAAGCGGTCTCGTCGTACGTCGGGGATTGCGTGCTCAGGGTCACTGGATGAGCCGACGGGCGTCAGCTTCGGCGACGGGCGTCGCCGCGCAGTGTCTGGGGAGTAACGATGATGTAAATGAGGGATCGGTTGCCGCGATTAGTTGCCGGAGGGAGACGGCAGGCTCGTCTCAGCCCGGAATCGCGTCCTCGACGATCGCGGTCAGCGTCTCGAGCGCGACCGCGCCGTGGCCCAGCACGGCATCATGGAAGGCCTTGATGTCGAATCCCACGCCGGCGCGCGCCTCGGCCGCGCGGCGCAGGGCGAGGATGTGGAGCTGTCCGGTCTTGTACGCCGTCGCCTGGCCGGGCCAGCCGATGTAGCGGTCGACCTCGTTCTCGATGTTGTTCCGCGCCAGCGCGGTGTGCTCGACCATGAACTCGATCGCGCGCGCGCGGCTCCAGCCCAGCGCGTGGATCCCCGTGTCGACGACCAGGCGGCAGGCGCGCCAGGCGTCGAACGACAGCATGCCGATGCGGTCGAGGTCGGCGCTGTAGAGGCCCATTTCGTCGCACAGCCGCTCGGTGTAAAGCGCCCAGCCCTCCACGTAACTGGTCGGGCCGGTGTGGCGGCGGAACTCGGGCACGCCCTGGGCCTCCTGCGCCAGGGCGATCTGCGTGTGATGACCCGGCACGGCCTCGTGGAACGCGAGCGCCTCGGCCTCGTAGCGCGGGCGCGTCGCCGGCGCGAACGTGTTGATGTAGTACGTGCCCGGGCGCGAACCGTCGGTCGCGGGCTGGCGGTAGTAGGCGATGGTCGAGAACTCCTCCTCGTGCGCCTCGATGCGGCGCACCACGCACGGCGTGCGCGGGATCAGCCCGAACCAGCGCGGCACCGTCGCCTCGGCGCGACGCAGCGCCTCGACCGCCTTCGCCTCGACCTCGTCGCGCGTCGTGAAGTGCAGCGCGGGATCCGTGCGCAGGCGCACCCGCAGCTTCCCGAGGTCGGTCTCGCCCAGCGCGCGCGCCCCGAGGGCGGCCATCTCGGCGTCGATCTTCGCCACCTCGGCAAGGCCCGTGGCGTGGATCGCCTCGGCGGTCAGCGGCAACGACGTGTGGACGCGCAACTGCTTCGCATAAGTCTCGAGCCCGCCGGGCAAGGCACCGATCCCGGCGCGGTCCTCGGGGCGCGCGGCGGGCAGCGCCGTCTCGCGCGCGAATGCCGCGAGCCGCGCGAGCTGGGGACGCACCTGCTCGTCGATCGCGCGCTCGCACTCCGCGCGGAGCCGACCGCGCGCCGCGGCGTCGAACGAATCCGGCAGGCCGGCGGCAGGCTCGGTCGCAAGCGCCCACGCCGCACTCGGCTGGGCGAGCAGTGCCTCGAGCTGGGCCAGCACCTTGTGCACCGGCTCGGCCACCGACGACAGCCCGGCCGCATGGCCGCGCACGAGGTTCGCGCGATGTGCCTCGAGATACGGTCCCATTGCGCGCACGCGCTCGACGAACGCAGCCGCCTCGTCGGCAGTGCGAACGGGATGGAACGCCGGAACGTTGAGGAGCGCGACCTGCGGCCCATCGAGCGGGTCGAGCAGCCACGTCTCCATCCCGGTCGAGCGCTGATCGATGCCGTCCTGTGCCAGCGCGAGCAACTGCAGCCGCGTCACCCTTTCCTCGGCGTCGAGCTCGCCGGCCGGAACGGCGCGCACGCGCACCGCGAGGTCGGCGAGCGCGTGGACCTCGGCTTCGCGCGCGGTCGGCGTGAGGTCCGGCATGCGCGCGTCGAAGCGGCGGTCGCCGACCAGAGTGGCGGTCAGCGGGTCGGCGGCGAGCGTGGTCTCCCAGAACTCGCGGGCGAGCGAGCCGAGCGCGGCGTTCACCTCCCCACTCCCTTCGGCATCGCGCGGTGATGGGCGCTGCGGGTCTGCAGGTCGTGACCGAGTGCCACCAGGGTCGCCTCGTCGAATGCGGCGCCGAGGAACGAGATCGAGGTCGGCAAGCCCTCGTCGCCGATGCCGCTGGGCAGGCACAGCGCGGGCAGGCCGCACAGGTTGCCGCCGGCGATGAGCGCCGGGCCGCCGGAGAATCCGGGCCACGCATTCTGGAACTCGCCGTCGGCCGGGTAGGCGACGGTCGCGCGCGTGGGTGCGGCGATCGCATCGAAGCGCTCGAACAACGCGTTGACCGCGACCTTCATCGGGCCGCGCAGGCGCATCGCCTGCAGGTAGTCGACCGCGGAGACCGCGGCGCCGCCGTAGCCGGCCCAGCGATCGCGCACGCAGCGCAGCTTCGCCAGCCCGCCGCTCTCGATGAGGTCGAGGAACGCGCTCGCGCCCTCGGCGCCGACGATCGAGCCCACGGCCGGTCCCCACGGGAAGTCGGGCCACTCGACGTCGCGCGTCACCTCGGCCGCGCCCTCGAACGACGCGAGCATCGCCTCGAAGTTCGTGCGCACCGACGGTTGCACTTTCTCGACCACGCCTTTCGGGACCGCGATGCGCCACGGTCGGCGACGGACGGTCGCCGGATCGCGCGGGCCGTTCCAGTCGAACCCGTTGCCCACCGACGTCGGATCGCCCGCGTCCTGGCCGGCGATGGCGGACAGAACGAGTCCGCACTCGTCGACCGAGCGGGCCATCGGTCCGATCTTGTCGAGCGTCCACGACAGCGCCATCGCACCGCGGCGCGAGACCAGCCCGTACGTCGGGCGCAGGCCGGTGACGCCGCAGAACGCCGCGGGCGTGAGGATCGAGCCCGACGTCTCCGAACCGATGGCGAACGGCACCAGCCCCGCCGCGACCGCCGCACCGGGACCGCTCGA
>JANPEF010000027.1:0-3063 GCA_031431875.1 Candidatus Eiseniibacteriota bacterium
CCGTTCCTCCTGTTCGACGACTTCCGCAACGACCGGCCCAACGACTACGTCGCCGGGTTCCCGTGGCACCCGCATCGCGGCATCGAGACGATCACGTACGTGCTCGCCGGCGACGTCGAGCACGGCGACAGCATGGGCAACACCGGCGTGATCGCGGCCGGCGACGTGCAGTGGATGACGGCCGGCAGCGGCATCGTCCACCAGGAAATGCCGAAGGGCGATGCCGAGGGGCGCATGCACGGCTTCCAGCTGTGGGCGAACCTGCCGTCGTCGCTCAAGATGACGAAGCCGCGCTACCAGGAGGTGAAGGCCGCGCAGATCCCGATCGTCACCGAAGACGACGGCACGCAGGTGCGCGTGGTCTGCGGCACGTACGGGAGCACGCGCGGGCCGATCGACGAGATCGCGGCGCGTCCCACGTACCTCGACGTCACGGTGCCGGCCGGCCGGCGCGTCGTTCTCCCGGTCGAGACCAACCGCAACGCATTCGCCTACGTGTTCGACGGCGAGGCGCGCTTCAGGGACGCGTCCGGCCCGCAGCCGGTGCCGACCGAGAACGGGCCGGCACACGTGCCGACCGTGGCGGACAACCGCTCGCTGGTGCTGTTCGATCGCGGCGACGAGGTGGTTCTCCAGGCCGGCGAGGAGGGCGTGCGCTTCCTGCTGGTCTCGGGCGAGCCGCTCGAGGAGCCGGTCGCGTGGCGCGGTCCAATCGTGATGAACACGCAGGCCGAACTCCGGCTGGCGTTCGAGGAACTGCAGAACGGGACGTTCCTCAAGGCTTGAGTCGAGGCGGGGGGCAGTCCACCCTGTCCCGTGGACACGGTTCGTCCGTACTCCGGTCGGGCGCGCGAGCTGCGTGTGCCCGACCGGTTCGTCCACGAGGCGGAGGCCCTCCTGAATCCGTTCACCCGCTACGCCCGCTGGCTGCATACCGGATGGCCCGCCGGCCGCGTCGAAAAGCTCCCCGCGATCGATGAACACGGCCGCAGCCGCCTCCCTGGAGTCTACGTCGTCGGCGACCTCGGCGGCATTCCGCTGCTCAAGTTTGCCGTCGATACGGGCGCGCGCGCCGTGCGCCACCTCGCTGCCGATCCGTCGTTCCCCGCCGTGCGCGGCGAGGGCGGGGGCGACGTCGTCGACGTCCTGATCCTGGGCGCCGGCGTCGCGGGTGTCGCCGCCGCGCTCGAGGCGCGGAGGCTGGGCCTCTCGTTCACGGTTCTCGAGGCGGGCGAACCATTCTCGACGATCGCCAACTTCCCGAAGGACAAGCCCATCTACACCTACCCGCGCGAGTTCACGCCTGCGGGGTCGCTCGCCGTGACTGCCGACGTGAAGGAGGCGCTGCTCGACGAACTCGTCACCCAGGCGGGCGCCGGCGGCATCGAGCCGGTCGCGGGGCGCGCCGCCTCGGTGCGTCCGCGTGGGCGCCTGCTCGAGGTCGAACTCGCCCCGGGTGGCGCGGTTGCGGGGCCGCTGGTGGCGCGCCGCGTGATCGTCGCCATCGGGCGCAGCGGCGACTTTCGCCGGCTCGGCGTGCCGGGCGAGGAGCGGGCCGACAAGGTGTTCAATCGCCTGCACGATCCGTCCGAGTTCGCTGGCCGCGACACGCTCGTCGTCGGCGGGGGCGACAGCTCGCTCGAGACCGCGATTGCGCTTGCTGGCGCCGGCGCGCGCGTGACGCTGTCGTACCGCGGCGCGGCGTTCGCGCGGGCCAAGGCCGAGCTCGTCGGGCAGGTGCACGCGCTCGCTGCCGCAGGCGGGCTCGGGCTCCGTCTCGACTCGAGCGTGACTCGGATCGGCGCGCTGGACGTCGAGCTGGCGACCCCGCAGGGCACGACGACGGTGGCCAACGCCGTCGTCTTCACCATGCTCGGGCGCGAGGCACCGCTCGCCTTTTTCCACCGCTCGGCGCTGACCGTCCGCGGCGAGATGCGCGCCGCGCAGTGGACGGCGTTCGCGGCTTTCCTCGTGTTCTGCACCGCGCTCTACAACTGGAAGTCGGGCGGGCGCCTCGATAGGATCGCCCGCGAAGCGGGCGCATTCCCGTATTCGATCGGCCGCTGGATCGAGGGATGGGCGATCGATCCTCATTCGTGGCTCGGCATCGCGCTCAAGTCGGCGCAAGGCCCGTCGTTCTGGTACACGCTGGCATACTCGACGCTGGTCGTCGTGTTCGGGCTCAAGCGCATCCGCCGACGGAAGTCGCCGTACATCACCGTGCAGACCGCCTGCCTGATGGCGATCCAGGTGGGGCCGCTGTTCCTGCTGCCCGAGATCGTGCTGCCGTGGTTGAATTACCAGGCACTTCTGCCGATCGGGATCGCCGACGCGCTGTTCCCGGTCGTGACCTACGGCCACGGGCGCGAGTTCTGGCGCGCCTATGGTCTCATCCTCGCGTGGCCGCTCAACGTGTACAACGTGTTCACGCCGCATCCGCTGTGGGCCTGGCTCTGGATCGCCGTCGCCCAGACGCTGGTGGTCATCCCGTTGCTCGTGTTGCGGTTCGGCAAGGGCGCCTACTGCGGCTGGATCTGCTCGTGCGGCGCGCTGGCCGAGACGCTGGGCGACACGCTTCGCGAGAAGATGCCGCACGGGCCCGGCTGGAACCGCCTGAACCTGCTGGGGCAGGGCATCCTTGCCGTCTGCGTGCTCCTGCTCGGCGTGCGCGTCGTCGGCTGGACGCAACCCGCGGACTCCGCGGTCAACTCCTGGTTCATGAACGTCGGGTTGCAGGGCTACAAGTGGACGGTGGACGTGTTCCTCGCCGGTGTCGTGGGCAGCGGTGCGTACTTCTGGTTCAGCGGTCGCACGTGGTGCCGCTTCGCCTGCCCGCTCGCGGCATGGATGAACGTCGTGGCGCGCTTCAGCCGCTTCCGCATCTTCGCCGACAAGCCGAAGTGCATCTCGTGCAACGTCTGTACGTCGGTCTGTCACCAGGGGATCGACGTCATGAGCTTCGCCAACAAGGGGCTGCCCATGAACGATCCCGAGTGCGTGCGTTGCGGCGCCTGCGTGCAGTCGTGCCCGACCGGCGTGCTTGCCTTCGGCGCGCTCGATGCG
>JANPEF010000028.1:0-72792 GCA_031431875.1 Candidatus Eiseniibacteriota bacterium
GCCGCTGTCCTCAAATCCCGCCCACAAATGGAAACGGCCGTGAGCTTTCGCTCGACGGCCGTTATTGGTTGCGGGGGCGGGATTTGAACCCGCGACCTTTGGGTTATGAGCCCAACGAGCTACCGGACTGCTCCACCCCGCATCGATGTCTGCACACTACGGGCCGGGGGGCGGGGCGTCAAGCTCCAAGTCCGCTTCGGGCAGGGAGCGGGTCGGCACGCGTCGCTACAAGCTCCAGCCGTCAAAGCACTTGCCCCGGGGGGATTCCGGGTTGCCAACCTCCGGAGGGCAGGCTATCCTGCCGACCTTGCAGGGCTGTCGCCCCACGTCTCGGTCCGCCGGGATGCCTGCCGGGGGGCGACGGATCCATCCCGTACACTTCAATTGGTCGCGCGAGCGGCCCCATGGCGGAGGTCTTCCGGATGTCGTTTGCCTTCTGGCGCAACCCCGCCCGCACGGCGGTCGTGCTCGGTCTTACCGCGATCACCCTGGGCGCCGTCGTCACCGTGGCCCGTGCCGACGAACAGCGCGTCAACCGGCTCGGCCTCGCGCTGTCGATCATGCCGACCGGCCTCGCGCTCGGGGACGTCAACTCGGCGATCGACGAGCTCAACCAGCAGACCGGTGCGCTCGGCCCGCCGTTCGGGGCCCAGGCGCCGATCGACCACATCACGTGGGATGGCCTGTGGCAGGCCGAGCTCAAGTACTTCGTCACCCGCAAGGTGGCGGTGATCGCCGGTGTCGGCCAGATCAAGAAGCAGTCGCAGCTCGAACTGCAGCCGGTCGCCGACGGCTACACCCTGATCAATGCCTACGTGCGCTCGATGCCCATCCACCTCGGCGCCGACTACTACTTCGAGCCGCGCACCAGCGGCGACTTCACGTGGCGCCCGTTCGTCGGTGGCGGCTACATGCGCGTCGGCGACACCAAGGTCACCGGCGGTTATGACCTGATCCGCCCGGATTCCACGCTGTCGACGATCGTCACCGGCACCGGCAAGGGACACGGGTTCTTCGTCGAGGCGGGCACGCACTTCATGTTCCCCTCGCGTTACTCGCTCCTGCTCAACGCAAACTACCGTCGCGCCAAGACCAGCTCGATGACCGACAGCGAGACCGGCGAGGCGTTCGAGATCATTCCCGGCGAGGACTTCCAGACCGACATCTCGGGTTTCGGGATTCGCTTCGCGCTGCAGATCAACCTGTGGGGCAAGCCGCCCGAATAGGGCGGCCTCAGCCTAGCGGGCGCTGTCGACCGGCGCCTGGAGCGCGGGCGCGCTGCGGACCGCGCCATCCGGCTGGATCACGTAGAGGAGTTCGCCCTCGTGGGCGAAGTTGTGCAGCTTGCGCAGGATCCGCTCGGCCACGCGCGGATCGCCGGCGGCCGCGAGTTCCTGCTCGCTGAGCGCGACGGCGCGTTCCACGGAAGCGAGTTTCGCCACCGTCGTCTTCTGCTTGTTCTCGATGCCGATCAAGCGCACCGCGCTGTGGTCGCTGAGGAACAGCGCCCAGATTGCCCAACCGGCCAGCGCGATCGCCAACCCCAGGCGGGCCTTCTCGCCGATCGTCTCCGGCGCCTGGTAGCGGCGCAGGCGGTAGCGCTGGATCCGGATTCCGATGTCCCTCATCGCGCAGCCTCCGTGCGGCGACCGAACGCGGCGCGACCCGGGAAGCGGGCCGCGTCGCCAAGGATCTCCTCGATGCGAAGGAGTTGATTGTACTTCGCGATGCGGTCGGTGCGCGACGCCGAACCGGTCTTGATCTGGCCGGCATTGGTGGCCACCGCCAGGTCGGCGATCGTCGTGTCCTCGGTCTCGCCCGAGCGGTGGGAGACGACCGCGGTGTAGCCTGCGCTCTGCGCCATTGCGATCGCGTCCAGGGTCTCGCTCACGGTGCCGATCTGGTTGAGCTTGATCAGGATCGAGTTGGCGATGCCGTCGTCGATGCCGCGTGAAAGCCGCACCGGGTTGGTGACGAACAGGTCGTCGCCAACGAGCTGGACCTTGGTGCCCAGCGCCTTCGTCAGCAGCGACCATCCCGCCCAGTCGTCCTCGGCCAGGCCGTCCTCGATGGAGACGATCGGGTAGCGCTCGCACAGCCCGGCATACCACTCGACCATCGCCGCCGCGTCACGCGGCGCGCCACCCTCGCCCGCGAGCGTGTACACGCCCTTCTTGCAGAACTCGCTGGCGGCGGCGTCCATGGCGAGGCCCACGTCCCTGCCAGGCGTGAAGCCGGCCTTTTCGATTGCCTCGACCAGCAGCTTGAGCGCGTCCTCGTTGGATGCCAGGTCGGGTGCGAAGCCGCCCTCGTCGCCCACGTTGGTGTTGAGCTTGCGGGCTTGCAGCACCTTGCGCAGCGTGTGGAACACCTGCACGCCCATGCGCAGCGCCTCGGCGAAGTTGGGCGCGCCGACGGGCACGATCATGAACTCCTGCACGTCGACGTTGTTGTCCGCGTGGGCGCCGCCGTTGACCACGTTCATCAGGGGCACGGGCAGGACGCGGGCGTTGGTGCCGCCCAGGTAGCGGAACAGCGGGAGGTCGGTCTCGTGCGCGCCGGCGTGGGCCAGGGCCATCGAGACGCCGAGAATGGCGTTGGCGCCCAGGTTGCCCTTGTTTGCGGTCCCGTCGAGTTCGAGCAGGGCGCGGTCGACGGCGGCCTGGTCGAGGCCGTCGAGCCCGGCGGCCAGCAACTCGGGGGCGATCCGCTCGTTGACGTTCTCGACCGCCTTGAGGACGCCCTTGCCGAGGTAGCGGCCGGCCTCGCCGTCGCGCAGCTCGAGTGCCTCGTGCTCCCCGGTCGAGGCCCCCGAGGGCACCGCCGCACGCCCCTGGGCCCCGCTCTCGAGGAGGACGTCCACCTCGATGGTGGGATTGCCCCGGGAGTCGAGAATCTCGCGGGCGACGACGGAACGGAGAGTGCTCATGGGCCAGCAAGCTACGCAAGTCCCGTTGGGGCTGCAACTTCTTTCCCCTCTTGGGGATCGGAATCCCGTTGCCCCGGACAATCGCGCCACCTAGCGTGTCCCGCCATGAAACCCGGGGCCGGTCCAGCGCGTAGGGGTGGAGACGACGACGCGAATCTGGTCCGCCGGTGCCTCAAGGATGACCCGAACGCGTTCCGACTCCTGGTCGAGAAGTACCAGGCCGAGGTCTACGGAACGGCGCTCCGCATCCTGCGCCGTCCCGAGGACGCCGAGGACCTCACGCAGGAGACGTTCCTGCGGGCTTTCCGGGCCCTCGGCCGGTACGACCCGACCCGGCCGTTCGGCGCCTGGTTGCACACCATCGCCACCCGGCTGTGCATCGATCATCACCGGAGGAACCGGGCGAAGCTCATCTCGCTCACGCAGCCCGAGGAGGGCACCTCCGGCGAGGAGCGCACCATCGACCTCGAGGACCCGGGCGACCTGCCCGACGAGGTGGCCGCCAGGGCCGAGCTGGCCGAACGGCTCGAGGCGCTGGTCGCCCAACTGCCGCCCGATTCGCGGGCGGCGATCCTGCTGCGGCACCAGCAGGACCTGCCGTACGAAGAGATCGCCCGCGTCCTCGGCGTGCCGCTGGGGACGATCAAGGCCCGGATCCACCGGGCGCGCATCATGCTCAAGGAGAAGCTCCTCGCCCAGGGGGACATCCCGTGGGACGGGGACGAAGCCGAGGACTCGACGCCGTGACCCCGAAGCGCACGACCCCAGCCGCCGATCGCCGGACCGCGCACCTGACCGCGCAGCCCGGCCTCCTGCTGCGCTGGCTCGACGGCGAACTCGCCGGCGCGGAGCGCACCCGGGTTGCCGCGCACCTCGCTCACTGTCCCGACTGCGCCGCCGAGGCCCGCGCCTTCCGCGCCCTCTTCGCCGGCCTCGCCGAGCTGCCCGCCACGCCGTTCGCGCCGTCGCCGTTCCTGGCCGACCGCATCGTGGCCGCTGTTGCCGCCGACCGGGCCGCGCGGGCTGCCGCTCGCCCGCGCTGGATCCAGATCGCCGGTGTGGCCTACACGGGCTCGGCCGCCGCGTTGCTCGCTGCCGGAGTCGTCGCCTTCGCCTCGCCGTGGCGGGAGATGGTCACGGTCGGCCTGCGCGATGCGTTCTCGGCCCTGCTGTCGGGCTCGGTGGGCGCCTTCGTCGGCGCATTCGACCGCGCCATGTCGCTGCTGTCGCTGGGCCTGCGCGCGCGCGAGTTCGCCGCCCAGGCCCTGGTTCCCCTCGCTCCCCTCGGGCGCTCGCTCGAAGTCGTCGCCGCTCAACCCGAACTGCGCGCCGGATTCGCCGTCGCGCTCGTGCTCTCGACCGTGCTGTGGTGGATGATCGACCGCCGCACGGTCGCGGGGCAGGGGAGGATGAACGATGTCTCCGCGTTCATTTAGCACGCACCACGCCCCGTCGCGGGGCCTGTTCATCGCACTGTCCGCTGTGGCCTTCGCCGCCGCGCTGCTGCCCGCCGCGGCCGCAGACGCGAAGGTCACCATCCGCAAGTCGACCGACCGCGACACCACGATCGTCCGCGAGATCACGATCGACGACGAGGGGATCCGCGTCGTCGGCAGCAACAAGGACCTGGTCCTGCCCGGCGTCAACGTCGACGGTGAGGACATCACGGTGGTCGGCTTCGACGACTCGCTGCGCGGCGTCGCGGTCCACATGCGCAACGAGAGCGAGATCGTCCAGTTCTTCAAGGACGTGACCATCGAGAAGGGCGAGAGCGCCGGCGACGTCGTCGCGCTGTTCGGCAACGTGAAGAACTTCGGCGTGATCAGCGGCGACTGCGTGGCGATCCTGGGCTCGATCGAGCAGGGTGACTCGGCGGTCATCGCGGGCGACGCGGTCTCGATCGGCGGCGCGATCCGCGAGCTGGGCTCGGGGGCGCGGGTCGAGGGCCAGACCGTCTCGATCGGCTTCCTGCCGTTCGCCGGCTTCGCCTTTCCGTCGGTGCCTCTGCTGTTGTTCTTCGGGCTGTTCGCCTACGCGCTGTTCGTCGGCCTGGCTGCCCTGTTCGGGCGCCTGTTCCCCGAGCGGATCGTGGGCATGGCGCGGACCATTTCCCGGCGAACGTTCCTGTCGCTGGTCCTCGGGCTGCTCTCCGGTCCCCTGGCGCTGATGCTCGCGTTGCTGCTGCTGGTCACCGTGATCGGGATCCCGCTGGCGCTGCTGCTGCCGCTGCTCTACGCGCTGGCCGCATTCGTCGGCTACGTCGCCTCGGCCTACCTGCTCGGCTGCAAACTGCTGCGCCGGCCGCTTGATCCCAGGGGCGGAATGCTCGCCCCGATCGCCGCGGGGACCGGGTTCGTCACGCTGTTCTTCGTGCTCGGCGTTCCGCTCATCGCCTTCGAGGGTGGGTTCCGCATGTTCGGCTTCGCGCTGCTCGCGCTGTGGCTCGTGATCGGGAAGGTCTGCTGGATGCTCGGCTTCGGGGCACTGCTTCTGTCGCGCCTGGGCCAGGACGACAGTCCGACCGCCGCCGCCGCGGGCACGATCCCTGCATCGCCGCCGTATCCGGCGCCGAATCCGCAGACGATGTAGCGAACGATTCATCGCGTCGGCTGGGCGAACTTTCCCAGCGCGGCCCCGAAGTCTGGGGGAACTCCCCCGATTTCGGGGCCGTTTCATTGGGAAACGGCGTGTTTTCGACTGCTTCCCCGGCTCCTCAACTTCGCTTCAACTTGCGTTCGAATCGATAGTTGCGTCTCGCTTCGAACCCTTGCCGCTCGCTTCGCTCGCGGCGTAATCATGCTGGCACACTTCCTGTTATAGCCATCTGCATGCGCCTCCGTCGTGCGATTGGTCGTGGTTCGAGGTCCGGTGCGTCGCACGCCAACTGTCTCCCCCTCGCGACCGCGCTCGTAGGTTCGTGCGCGGTCCTGTGTGCCGCCGGAGGATCCGCGGCGGAGGTTCGCATCGTCGGTGTCGAGGAAGTGCGGGCACGGTTCTGTCGCGAGGACGGGGGCCGCCTGTACCTGACACTCCCCGGGTTCGCGCCCGAGGAACTGGTCACTTCGACCGACGACCCTGCCGTCGCCAATCCGGGCGACGGCGCGTTCCACCCGCTCGATCGTGGAGCGGTCGAGGCTGCCATCGCAGGCCTCGACTTCCCGGTCGACCGTGTGGACGCCGCGGTGTACGTCCTGCCGTATCCGAGACGGGCGGGTCTCGAGTCGGCGGCGTCCCACGGCGCCATTCTTCTCGCTCCGGGCACCCTGCCCGTTCCGGCGACGACGGTGCATGCCGTCGTCGCCCACGAGTTCGGGCACGTCGTCCAGTACGCCTTCGCACCCGAAGGCAGCCCGGCGTGGAGCGCCTACCTGCAGCTGCGCGCAGTCCGGGTCGACGGGTCCTCTGCGGAGGGGATCCCGGGCGACCTCGCGCACGCCGACCGGCCGCGCGAAATCTTCGCCGAGGACTTCCGCGCGCTGCTCGGCAGCCTCGAGGCCCGCGGCGACGGCAGTGTCGAGAACGCCGTCCTCGCTGCGCCGGCCACCATCGAAGGCCTGGCCGAGTTCCTCGCGGACCTGCCCGAGCGCGCCCGTCGTACCGCGCTCACGGCGTCGTTCGCCGCCGGCCGCCCGGTGGCCGCCTTCCCCAACCCGTTCCGCACTGCAGTCACCATCACCGCGGCCCCGGCCCTGGCCATCGGGGCGCTGCCGACCGGGCGCAGGTTCCGCATTGTCGACGCCCGCGGTCGCGTGGTGCGTCGCGAGTCCGTGCCGGTCGCCGGCGACGGGACCGCCACGTGGCGCTGGGATGGACGGGGGGACGGGGGCATCGAACTGGCGGCGGGTTCGTACTTCGTGCAGGCCGAAGGGGAGTCAGGTCGGGCGACCCGGATCGTGCTCGGCCGCTAGGCGCTCTATCCCAGGCGCTCCTTCGTCGCATCGAGACTCCGCGCCGCGAATCGGTGCGGCCCGACCCCCGGCAGCTCGTAGACCTCGCCGACCGCCGCGTATCCCAGCGCAAAGTAGAACGGTAGCGCATCGACGCGGGCGTTGAACCACATCCGCGTCCCCCCGTGCGCGCGTGCGTGTGCCTCGCCGGCGGCGACCAGCGCGGCGCCGACGCCCTTCCGGCGCGCTTCGGGCGCGACGGCCATCCCGCGCAGTCGCCAGTCTCCCGGGTCATCGGGCGCGCCCTCGGGGGACATCCGGTAGATGGACGCCACGCCCAGCAGCATGTTGCCGTCGAACCAGCCGACATGCAGGCTCAGCGGCGCGTCGTCGCCGGGGTAGACGAGTTCGTGCTCGGCCTGGTTGGGCCGCAGGATCGCCCGGCGGAGCGGGCGGGTCTCGGCGGCGCTGATGGCGCGGACGGGATTCATGGCGCGCATTCTAGCGCGCCGCGGGGCGGCCGTGCCGCGCTAGACTGCCCCCCATGAGCGAACCTGAGCGCGCCTCGATCCGCAACCTCCTCGCCCCCCGTTCCGTCGCCGTCCTCGGCGCCTCGCGCCGCCCCGATTCGATCGGTGGCGCGGTCTTCGCGAACCTCCTCCGCCACGGCTTCCGCGGGCCCGTCTACCCGATCAACCCGTCGGCCGACCACGTGCAATCGGTTCGCGCTTACGCGTCGCTGGCCGACGTGCCCGGACCGGTCGACCTCGCGGTGATCACCGTGCCGCGCGCCAAGGTTCTCGCCGCGGCGCGCGACTGTGCCGCGCACGGCGTGCGCGGGATGGTCGTGATCACGGCCGGCTTCCGGGAGGTGGGCGAGGAGGGCCGGCGGCTCGAGGATGAGGTGCTCGCGGTCGTGCGCGCCGCGGGCATGCGCATGGTCGGCCCGAACTGCCTCGGCATCCTCAACGCCGATCCCGCCGTCGCGCTCGATGCCACGTTCGCGCCGACGTGGCCGCGGCCCGGCGGGGTCGCGATCTCCTCGCAGAGCGGGGCGCTCGGGCTCGCCATCCTCGACCTGGCGAACGAGCTCGGCGTGGGGATCTCCTCGTTCCTGTCGATCGGGAACAAGGCCGATGTCTCGGGCAACGACCTGATCGAGTACTGGGAGAACGACCCGAACACGAAGGTGATCCTGCTCTACCTCGAGTCGTTCGGGAATCCGCGCCGCTTCACCCAGCTGGCGCGCCGCATCGGACGCGTGAAGCCGATCCTCGCCGTGAAGTCCGGTCGCACGGCCGCAGGCGGGCGCGCCGCGCAGTCGCACACCGGCGCGCTCGCCGGGACCGACCTCGCGGTCGAGGCGCTGTTCCGCCAGGCGGGCGTGCTGCGCACCGAGACGATCGAGGAACAGTTCGACACCGCGCTCCTGCTCGCGCACCAGCCGCTGCCACGTGGGCCGCGCCTGGCGATCCTCACCAACGCCGGCGGGCCCGGGATCATGGCGGCCGACGCCTGCGAGGGCGCCGGCCTCGTGATCCCCGCGCTCGATCCCGCGACCGAGCGCGGCTTCCGCGAGTTCCTGGCGCCCGAGGCCACGACCCGGAACCCGGTCGACATGATCGCCTCCGCCCGCCCGGAGTCGTTCGAACGCGGCGTGCGCCGGCTCGTCGCCGATTCGAACGTCGACTCGGTGCTCGCCATCTTCGTCCCGCCCGTCGGCACCGACGCACCCGACGTCGCGCGCGGGCTGCTCGCCGGGGCGACCGCCGCGCGCGAGGCCGGCAAGCCGCTGCTGGCGTGCTTCATGGGCAGCCACGGCATTCCAGAGAGCCTGCGCTCGCTGCAGGAAGGACACGTGCCGTCGTACTCGTTCCCCGAGGCGGCAGCGCGCGCGCTCGGCCGTGTCGTGCGCTACGCGGCGTGGCGGGCCCGGCCCGAGGGGCGCCTCGCCGACCTGGCAGGGATCGACGCCAGCGCTGGAGCGCGGGCCGTTGCCCGCGCGCAGTCGAGGCTCGGGGCCGACGGCGGATGGATGCCACCGGACGACGTCGAGGCGTTGCTCGTCGCCTACGGCCTGCGCACGCCGCCGTCGCAGGTGGCCACGGACGTGGCGGGTGCGGTCGCGGCGGCGCGCGCGATCGGCTACCCGGTGGCGCTCAAGCTGGTGAGCGAGACGCTGACGCACAAGTCGGATGTGGGAGGCGTGCGGCTCGGCCTCGCAGACGATGCGGCCGTCGCCGACGGGTGGGCGCGCCTGGTCGCCGCACTCGCGGTCCATGGAGAGGTGGCGGCGATGCGCGGCGGGCTCGTCCAGCCGATGGTGACCGGGACGTTCGAGGCGGTGATCGGCATGACGCTCGACCCGCAGTTCGGGCCGCTGCTCATGGCAGGACTGGGCGGGAAGTGGGTCGAGCTGCATCACGACGTCGCGTTCCGGCTCCATCCCCTGACCCTCGAGGACGCAACCGAAATGGTCGACGCGCTCCGTGCGCGCGTGCTGTTCGCGGGCTACCGCGGAGCGCCGGCGGGTGATCGCGCCGCGTTCGAGGATGCGCTGCTGCGCGTGTCGCGACTGGTCGGGGATCGGCCGGAGATCGTCGAGCTCGACCTCAACCCGGTCGTCGTCGGCGAACCGGGATGCGGCGTCACCGCCGTCGACGCGCGGGTCAGGGTGTCGGGCGCGGAACCAGCTCCCCGCGGGTAAACGTGCCGCCGCGGAACTGCGCGACCTCGTTGCCGAAGCCCGACAGGTTTGCCAGCACGACCATCATGGACTTCGGCAGCCGCGCGATCGAGCCCGGCCCGGGCTTGCCGGCGCGCTTCGCCTCACCCGACAGCCAGCCCTCGACTTCCTCGATGTCCTCGGCGCTGAGGGGCTTCACCTCGACCCGCGCGATCACGTAGTGCCGCGCGACCGGTTCCATCGTGGTGGCGGGCACCAGGCGCACGCGCATGGGACGCGCGAGCTGGTAATCGACCTCCTCGAGGTCGGGGACGGTGATCCGCGGCCCGACATCGCGCTGCATCTGGTACTCGTCGGACCACGCGTCGCGGGCGATCCGGATCTCGGTCTGCTGGAGATGCACGCGCTGGTCGAACCAGCCCGGGCGCACGCGCCACAGCTCGACCGAGAGCTGCACGGTCGCCGGCATGCCGCGCTCGAGCGAGCTGCGCACGCGGGGCGACAGCGCCGCGGCCGTGCGCAGGGCGACGGTCACGTCCTGCTCGAGGAGCAGGACGCGGGCATCGCGGATCTCGACCGCCCGAGCCAGCGTCGGCACGACGCTGCATACTGCGATCATGAGGATGAGAACCAGCGGGCGGGACACGTGCACGCGCCGGCTCAGTAGGTCTGCGCCACGCGAACGGTCCAGTGCACGGCCGCGTTGTCGCTGCGCAAGTCCTTGCCCGCGTACACGCGGAGGCGCTCGTCGGTCGTGCCGGCCCCCAGACCCACGTTCCAGGCGGGCCGCTGCTGCGCGAGGTCCCAGTGTGCGGCATGCCAGGCGATGCCCAGGTCCGAGAACGCGACCAGGGACAGGCCGGTCTTCACGGCGACGTTCTTGCTGGAGCGACGCAGCACCTCCCACGCCCAGTCGGCGTTCCACAGGAACAGGTGTTCGCCGCGGAGCTGCCGGAACGGGGTGGCGCGCAGCGTCCCCACGCCCCCGATGGCGAACGAGCGCTGCAGTGGCAGCAGGTCCTCGTTGCCCGAGGTCCCCAGCATCAGGCGCGTCTTCAGGCGATGCGACGGCGACGGCGAGACGTAGGCGCGAAAGTCGCCCATCCAGCGGTGGAACGTGAAGTCGCCGTCGAACGAGCCACCCGCGGCCTCCATCTCCACGCGATGCCACATCCCGCTGCGCGGCACGTCCTTGCTCGAGCGCGAATCGTAGCCCGCACCCAGCGTGACCGACTGGACGCGTCCGTCGTCGATCGCGGGGTTCTCGCGCATCGGCTCGTGCTGGCGAAACGCAGGGGAGATGCCGTCGGCCAGGCGCGTGATCGACGTGTAATCGTCCGCTTTCCAGTACGCGCTCGCGGACCAGCGCAGGCCCAGGTCGGCGTCGATCCCGGCCGAGAAGCCCGAGCGCTCGAACCAGTCCCGGTAATCCCAGCGGAGAGCCCAGGTGGCGACGGCGTTCTCGACCGCGCCGATCTGGCCGAATCCGTCGTCGTCGGTCCTCCGGTAGAGGGCAAGCCCCAGCCGCACGGCGCGCGATTCGACGAGCGGCTGGTCGAGGCTCATGGAGTAGAGCATGCGCCCGTCCCCGCTGTCGGTCTGGCGCTGGAAGGCGCGGGCGACGCGGATCTTCATGCCGGGCCGCATGCCGATCGTCGGCGCGTAGAGCATGTCGAGGCCCAGCGTCCACTGGTCGACGCGGTTGTAGTCGACGTACGGGCGCAGCTGTCCGCCCTTTTCCTTCGGCGCGGCGTCCTCCTCGACGGGCAGGTCGGCGAACGGATCGTCGTCGCCGAAGTCGGTCGCGGCGGCGCCGGCTCCGGCCGCGGTGGCGCCACCGATCTCGACCCAACCCGTGTCGGCATCGGCGCTGCCCTCGCCGGCGGTGTCCTGCGCCGATGCCGGGAGCGCGACGAGCAGCAACGCGACGGCGGTCGCGCCGGCCACTCCGAGCCCGTGTCGCCTCGAACCTCTCCGCGTCCTCTGGTTCACGCTTCGTCCTCCCGGGTGCGTCGGATGCCGTACTTGCGCATCTTGCGATGCAGGTTCGTGCGGTCGACGCCCAGTTGCGTCGCCGCTTGCGTCACGTTCCATCGCGCTGCGTCGAGGACCTTGACGATGGCCTCGGCTTCGCGCTTCTCCAGCTCCTCGCGCAGCGTACCCGGCTCGGCCGGCAGGTCGTCGTCGTCGTCCGGGGCGTCCCCCGCGGAGAGTCCGGCCGCGCCGCCGGGCATCGCCTTGCCCTCGCCGGGCGCGCGCCGCGTCACCGGCACCAGCCAGTCGGCGATGTCGCCGGCGTGCACGATCGGGCCGGCGACGAGAATCACCGTGCGCTCCATCAGGTTGCGCAACTCCCGGACGTTGCCCGGCCAGCTGTACTCCGTCAACAGCGCACTCGCATCGGGCGCCAGTTCCTTGTGCGCCAGGCCCTCGGCCTCGGCGAACGTGGAGAGGAAGTGCGCGGCGAGGACGGGGATGTCCTCGCGGCGCTCGCGCAGCGGCGGCACGTGCAACGGCAGCACGTTGAGCCGGAAATAGAGGTCCTCGCGGAAGAGCCCGGCGCGCACCTCGGCGGCGAGGTCCTTGTGCGTCGCCGAGACCAGGCGCACGTCGACGGTCGAGGTCTTCGTGCCGCCGACGCGCTCCACCTCGCCCGTCTCGATGGCGCGTAGCAGCTTGGCCTGCGCCTCGAGCGAGAGGTCGCCGATCTCGTCGAGGAACAGCGTGCCGCCGTCGGCCATCTCGAGCTTGCCCTTCTTGGCCTGCACCGCGCCCGTGAACGCACCGCGCTCGTAGCCGAACAGCTCGCTCTCGATGAGGTCGCGCGGGATCGCCGCGCAGTTGAGCTTGACGAACGGCGCGCCCGCCCGCCGGCTGCCCAGGTGGATGGCCCGCGCCACCAGCTCCTTGCCCGAGCCGTTCTCGCCCGTGATCAGAACCTTGCCGCCCGTCGGCGCGACGCGCTCGATCTCCTTCTTGAGCCGCCCCAGCGATTCGCTCGCGCCGATCATCTCGAGCCCCGGCGCGCCGCCCACCGCGACCGCGCGGGCCCGACGCTGCAGCGCGGCGCGCTCGGACAGGTGGCGGAGCACCAGCTCGAGCCGCGCCGGATCGAGCGGCTTCTCGAGGAAGTCGAAGGCGCCGAGTTTGGTCGCCTCGACCGCCTCGGCGATCGAGCCCTGCGCCGAGATCATGACCGCCGTGAGATCGCCGTGTTCGGGACGGGCGCGCCGCAGGAACTCGAGCCCGTTCATGCCGCCGCCCAGATTCAGGTCGACGAACGCGACATCGAACGCGCGTTCGGCGAGGACTGCGAGGGCGCGCTCGCCGGTGGCCGCGGTGTCGACCGCGTGGCCGTCGAGTTCGAAGCGTGTGGTGAGCATCTCGCGAATGCCCGGTTCGTCGTCGACGACCAGGATCCGCAGGCGAGTGTCCTTCATGCCGAAGCCTCCGCCAGTGCGGGAAGAACGACCGTGACGCGCGTGCCGCGCCCGGGCGCCGTTTCGATGTCGAGCGAGCCGCCATGTTGTTCGACCACCCGGCGGCTGACCGTGAGGCCCACGCCCGAGCCGCGACCCTTGGTCGAGAACCCGGGCTCGAAGACGCGGGCGACGGTGGCCGGATCCATGCCCGGTCCTTCGTCGGCGACCTCGACCACGACCGTCTCGGGCGACCTTCCGCCGTGCGTCGCGATGGTGACACGTCCGCCGCCCGGCTGCGCCTCGCACGCGTTCTTCACCAGGTTGCGCAGCACGCGACGCAGCTGGCGCTCGTCGCCGCGGGCCATCGGCCGGGCCGGATCGAGCGCGACGGCGAGCTCGACGTGCGGCCACGGCTGCAGCGCGACGAGACTCTCGACCAGCGCGTTCAGGTCGACCCGACCGGGCCGGATCTCGGGCAGCGAACCGAGGGCGTAGAACGAATCGGCGAGGTCGACCAGCGCATCGAACTCGCGGCGCAGCGCATCGACGCTCCTCTGCCCGCGCGCCCGCCCGGTCGGCTCGAGCGCCGCGAACTCGCGCCGCAGGTTCTCGAGCGCCAGGGTGATCGTGGTCAGCGGGTTGCGGATCTCGTGCGCGACCTGGCGGGCAACGCCCTGCCACGCCGCGGCCCGTTCGGCCGCGGCCAGCTCGGCGCGCGCGCGCGTCAGGCGCAGGGTCATGGCGTTGAACGACTCGGCGAGGCTCTTGATCTCGGGGGCGCCGGTCGGCTCCACGTGCACCGGCACGTCGCCGTCGACGCGGGCGAGACTCGCGGACAGCGTCGCGATCGGCTGCGTCAGGTGGCGCGCGATGGCTCGCCCGGCGAGCACGGCGACGGCCGCGACGAGGAGCAGCACCGCGATCACGACGACGCGGAAGTACCACTTGTAGACCTCGGCGTAGACCGAGAGCCGGCGGAAGATGCCCATGCCCAGCTGGATGGCGGAGAGCTGCAGGAAGAAGTCCTCGGGCAGCGCATAGCCGACGGCCACGATCTCGGGCCCCGTGCGCAGCGAGTCCTGGGCGATCGAGTCGAGCAGCGCGAACGCGCCGGTGACCGATTGCGCCGGTTTCCGCCACGAGACGCGGCCGTCGTTGATCTCCGCGGAGAGGTCGTAGGCGCCGACGCTGGTGATACCGGTGGGGGCGAGATCGACGACGCGGTGCCAGCCGGAACTGTCGGGCCGATAGACCTGGTAGAGGTCGAGCCCGGCGTCCTTGAGGAAGCGCTCGACGAAGATGCGATCGGGCCGCTCCGGGGCGAGCTCGAGCGGGCGCTGGCGGGAGATGTCGAAGAGCGGCCCGGCGGAGAGACGGAGTCCCGACTCGAGGCGCTTGAGCGACGCCTTCGCCACCGCGACCGAGCTGGTGAGCGCGTCCTCGGCGCCAGCGCTGTCCCACCACTCGACGGTGGAGACGAGCTGGCGCAGCACGAACAGCGACAGGAACAGACTCGGGACCAGCGCGAGGATCAGGAACCACAGCGTGAGCCGGGCGCGAAGGCTCAAGTGGGTTCCGCGGTCAGGCCTTCGCGCCCAGCTGCCCGCAGGCCGCGAAGATGTCGCCGCCCTGGCTCCAGCGCAGCGTCACCGCCGGGCAGCGCGGGAACAGCCAGTCGGCGAAGCGCTGGATGGCCTCGTTGCTCGGACGCTCCCACTGGAGCTGGGGCACCGGGTTGTAGGGGATCAGGTTCACCTTGCACGGCAGCGAGTTCGCGATCTCGGCCAGGCGCTCGGCGTCACCCTTGTGGTCGTTGACGCCGGCGAGAAGGATGTACTCGAGCGTGATGCGCCGTCCGGTGGTGTTGGCGTAGTACTCGGCCGCGCGCAGCAGCTCGCGCAACGGATAGCGCTGGTTGATCGGCACGAGGCGATCGCGCAACGCGTCGGTCGTCGCGTGCAGCGAGAGGGCGAGCCCGATCTGCATGCCTTCCCGGGCGAGCTTGTGCATCTGCGGCACCAGGCCGCAGGTCGAGATCGTGACCCGACGCGAACCGACGTTCAGTCCGGATTCGGCGTTGAGGATGCGGATCGCCTTCACCGTCGGCGCGTAGTTGGCCAGCGGTTCGCCCATGCCCATGAACACGATGTTGAACCCCGGATCGTCCCAGCCCGTGGTCTCGAGCATGTGGACGACCTGGGCGACGATCTCGTCGGCCTTCAGGTTGCGCAGCAGGCCGAGCGTTCCCGTGGCGCAGAAGACGCATGCCATGCCGCATCCGGCCTGGCTCGAGACGCACAGCGTGACGCCGCGCTTCGACAGCATGGCGACCGACTCGACACGCGTCTTGTCGCGCAGTTCGAGCGCGTACTTGAAGGAGTCGCCGCGGGGCGAGCCGATCTGCTTGTGGATCCGGGGCAGGGACAGGTCGACGACCGAAGCCAGACTCTCGCGCTGGGATTTCCCGAGGTTGCTCATGGCGTGGGGATCGCGCACGCGCTTGCGGTAGACCCAGTCGAGAACCTGCTCGGAGCGATAGCCCTGCCAGCCGGCAGCGGTCAGATGGGTCCGCACCTCCTCGGGGGTGAGCCCGAAGAAGGGGAGGGGGCCCTCGGCCTCCCGGAGGGGGCGGGGCGAGTCGTCGAGTTCCGTCGACGGCAGGGGCACGAGCGGCGATTGCGGTTCCATTGCTTCCTAGACTAAGTTTCCGCCGAGGGCGGGTCAAGGAACCCCGTGCCCGATCGTCGTTTCGCGGCCCCTCGAGGGCGGCGGGGAGGGAGCATGGACGTGGACAATCAGAGCCTGGCTCCTCGCGGACGGGGTGGCCGCCGCAAGGGATCCGGCAAGCGGGCTGAGGCGGACGCTCCGTGGGAGCTCCGCGCCGTCCAGGCGCTGGCCGACCCTTCTCGATGGTCAATGGTTCGTTTGTTATCGATTCACGAGGACACGATTGGCGAAGTCGCCCGCCGGGTCGGCCTGTCAAACGCCTGCACCTCTCGACATATGTCGATACTTACCGAATCAGAGATTGTCGAGTCCCGACGTGCGGGACGAACGACCCGGTGCCGGCTTGCCTCGGCGTCCACCCGGGCAGGTCACTTGCTGCGCGCGCTCGGAATCGAAGTCCTGGACGGATTGACCACCGGCCAGGAGCACCCTGTTCAGGACCCATCCGCCGCTGTCCCGGAGTTCGGGACAAGCCTTCCGACAATACGTCGTTATCAATCGAAGGATTTGGATGATTTCCTGCTCTAGCCACGGGAGCCCGGGATGCCTCTGAACGGGGTTCGCCCACTCCGGGTTGCATCCATCGATATTGGAACAAACTCCATCCGACTCCTGGTCGCCGAGCGGGGGAGCCGCGGGGACATTCGCCCCCTGGTGCGCCTCGGGGAATCCTGCCGCCTGGGAGAAGGTCTCGATGCGACCGGCCGGATCGGCGTCCGGGCCGAGGAGCGGACGCGCGACACCCTGGCAAGATTCGCCCATCGGGCCCGGGAGCTCGAGTGCTCGGCGGTGATCGTCGCGGCGACGAACGCCCTGCGCAGCGCCACCAATGGCGCCGAGGTGACGGGCCGCCTCGAAGCCGCGGCCGGGTATCCCATTCGCATCCTCTCCGGAGAGGAGGAGGCGCGCTTCGTCTACCAGGCCGTGATCGACGGGCTGCGCTGGGATCCGGCAGCGGGGGAGTACCTGATCGTCGACATCGGGGGCGGCTCGGTCGAGATCGTCCGCGGCGCCGGGCTCGAAGTGCGGCACTGGGCCAGCCTCGAGCTTGGCTGCGTGCGTCTCACCGAGCGTTTTCTCAAGTCCGATCCCCCGGCTCCGGGGGAACTCGCCGAGTTGCGGGCCTACCTGCGCGGGACCTGGGTCGAACACGACGTCCTCCTGCGCCCCACGCCGCAGGCTGCCGGGGGCGTGGGTGGCACGATCACCGCTCTGGCGGCGCTCAACCTGGGGCTCCGTCGCTATGACGCGTCGCGGGTCGAGGGGCACCTGCTCCCGACCGGCGACGTCCGCCGGCTCACCGAGTCGCTCTGCGGCCTGACCACCTCCGAGCGCCAGGCGCTGGCCACGGTCGGTCCTGGGCGCGCCGATATCCTGCCCGCGGGCTGCGTTCTCCTGGTCAGTCTTCTCGAGGCGGCCGGGCTGGCCTCGATCACGGCATCGACCCAGGGCCTGCGGTACGCCCTGGCCCGCCTCGCGCTCCGCCAGGCGGAGTCGACGGGGGCCACCGGAGATTCATTGCTTTGACACCTGTAAATAAGTTGACCGGGGCGGATCGGGGGCGTAGCGTTTTGCACGCGCTGGACCAAGGTCCCCTGCCTCAGGCAACTCCTTGTGTCGCCTGATTTCGGCCCACGCGCGCCGGAACCAGTTCCAGAGAGGTCTCGCGTAGAGGGAGTACTCAGCGCACATGGCCGCCAAGGCAACTCGCACATACATCCTGGTCCTTCTTCTCGTGCTCGGCGTCGTTGCGACGACGGCGACTGTCGGTGTATCGACGGTCTTCGCGTCGGCCGGGGCGGGTGGCGCGACAAACGGAGATCCGGATCGACCCAACGATTCGACGAAGCCCTCGGTTCAGCAGTCGGTGCCGGGTTCAACGATCATGCCGAGCAGCACCGGCATCGTGGGCGGCCCGGTTGCATCCGCCGGCGTCGAACGTGCAGAGAAGGGTTGGACCTGGGCGAAGTGGTACGTCGCTACCTTGCTCGGGCGGTTCGGTCGCTAATTCTTGATCGTGCGGGGCGACGCCGGCTCAGGCCGGCGTTCCCCGCTCGTGACCGACCGAGCCGGCGTTCAGTCTGTCCCCGGTAAGGCTGAGGAGCGAGCTGTGTCGAAATCGACCCCCCCGAACGAATCCCCGGCGACCCGCGTGCCTGGTCAGGACACGGCGCTCCGGCAGGAGGAGTTTGGCGATCTCAGTCAGGCGACCGACCAGTACGGGGCGGCGCGTGACTACTATGTCGCGGCGCTCTCGGCCATCACGGTCGATGATCGCGCGGCACGGGCGCGCCTGCTGCTCAAGCTCGCCGAGTGCGACTATCGCCAGGAACGCTTCGCCGAGGCGCTCGATCGCCTGGCCGAAGCGCGGTCGGTCGCGCATGGGCTCGGCGACCTGGTCGTCCTCGGAACGATCGCCGCGCGCATCGCCGCCGGGCACGTGGCCCTGGGTCGCTACGAGCGTGGGCGCCGTTACGCTCGCGCCGCCTTCCGCATCCTCCGATCCACCAACGAGCATCTCGAACTCGGGTACGCCGAGACGATTCTCGGCATCGCTGCGCTGCGCAGTGGCGACTCGGCCGCCGCCCACGACGCGTTCACCGGCGCGCTCGCGACCTTCCGTCGCGCCGATCACCCGTCGCGGATGGCGGGCGCCCACAACAACCTGGGCCTCGTCTACAAGACAACGGGCCAGTGGCGCGAAGCAACGCGATCGTTCGAACAGGCGCTGCGCCTGGCCGAGAAGATCGGCGACTACTCGTGGGTGGCGAACTACTCGACGAATCTCGGGATCATGCGTTACCGGCTGGGCGAGTTCGACCTCGCGTCCGAGTGTTTCCGGCGCGCGCTGCAGATCTTCGTCGAACTGGCCGAACGCCTGTCCGAGGTGCGCACGCGCATGGCGCTGGGTCGCGTGCACGCGCGGCGTCGCGAGTTCGACCTTGCCGCCTCCGAGTTCGCGGCGGCCGAGGGCCTGCTCGTGCCGACCGATCCACCGCGCGAGCGCCTGCTCCTGCTCGAGTTCCGCGGCGAGTTGCTCGGTGAGCGCGGGGACCTCCCCGCCGCCCGCGCCGACCTCGAGCGTGCGCTCGTGATGGCCGAGGAGACCGCGCCCGAGGGCGACGTCACCTACGAGGTGCTGGGTCGCCTCGCGCTGGTGGCGCTGCTCCAGGGCGAAGCGAACAAGGCGGGACGGCACGCCGCCCGCGCCGAGACGCTGGCCGAGAAGGCCGGCGATCTCGCCGAACTCGCCATCGCGCGTCGCGCCTCCGGGCTCGCCGCCGTCGCCCGCGGTGACGAGGCCGCGGGCCTCGCCGACCTGCGCGCCGCGCAGGTCTCGTTCGAGCAGCTGGGGGAGCGTTACGAGCTGGCGCGCACCGCGCTGCTGGCGGCCCAGCTCGCGCTGGCCTCGCCCGCGCCGAACGCCGAGAGCCGCCTTGCCGAGTGGACGCTCGAGCCACTCAAGCGCGCCGAGGCGCTGTATCGCGACCTCGGTGTGCCGACGCTCGCCGCCGAAGCCGCGATGTGCCTCGCCCGTCTCGTCGCCGCGCGCGGTCACGTCGACCAGGCGCTGGCCGAGATCGAGCATGCGCTCGCCTGGCTCCGTGAAGCCGGCGATGTCGACGGCGAATCGCGCCTGGCGACCCTGCGGGCCGAGCTCGAAGCGCGGTCCGCCGCGTCGTCGGTCTCGACCTCGAACGAGTTCCGTGCGCTGCAGGACGCCAACGACATCTTCAAGAGCGCCGACGACGTGCACGACGTGCTGGCCCGCACCGTGCGCCTCGCCGTCGAGCGCGCCGGCGGCGACCGCGGTTTCGTCGCGTTCGCCTCGGGCGGCGGCCGCCTCGAGGTCGTTGCGCACCACAACCTGGGGGCCGATCGGGCGCGCCGCGTGCTCGCCTCGCTCGATCGCATCGTCGGCCGCGACCTGCTCGGCGGCGAACCCGTCTTCAAGAGCCGCATCGCCGCCGACCCGCGTTTCGCGGGCGAACTGTCGGGCGCACTTTCGGGGGTGTACTCGCTGGTCGGCGTGCCGCTGACGTTCCCCAGCCAGGCGGTGGGGCTGCTCTACGTCGATCGCTTGTCCGACAACCTGCGGGGCGCCTTCAAGCAGCGCGAGATCAACCTCCTCGCCGTCCTCGCCAACTCGGCGGGCGTGGCCATGGTCGAGGCGCAGCGCTCGGTGCTGATGGAGGAGAACCAGGTCCTCAAGCGCCGCCTTGCGCCGCAGCCCGGCCTCGAGCGCATCGTCACCCGCTCGCAGGAAATGCAGGAGATGCTGGCGCTGCTCGCCAAGGTGGCCGATTCGACCGCGAGCATCCTGCTCATGGGCGAGACCGGCACCGGCAAGGGCCTCATCGCCCAGGCCATCCACGAGATGTCGGCGCGTCGCGACAAGCGCTTCGTCGCCATCAACTGCGCGGCCCTGCCCGACACGCTGCTCGAGAGCGAGCTGTTCGGCTACGTCGCCGGCGCGTTCACCGGCGCCAACCGCGACAAGGACGGCCTGTTCAAGGAGGCCGACGGCGGCACCATCTTCCTCGACGAGGTGGAAAAGATCTCCGAGCCCATGCAGGCCAAGCTCCTGCACGTGCTCGATCGTGGCGAGATCCGGCCGGTCGGCTCCACCCGTTCTTTCCGCGTCGATGCCCGCGTGGTCGCGGCCACCAACGCCGAGCTGCGCGAGCGCATCAAGAGCAAGCGCTTCCTCGAGGACCTCTACTACCGCATGAACGACATCGCGGTGACCGTGCCACCGCTGCGGGAGCGCCGCGAGGATATCCCGCTGCTGACCGAGCACTTCCTGTCGTTCTATGCCAAGCAGATGGACAAGCCGGTGCCCACGCTGGCGCCCGCGGTGCTGCGCGCGTTTCTCAACCACGAGTGGCGCGGCAACGTGCGCGAACTGGAGAAGACCGTGAAGCGCCTCGTCGTGCTCGGCGAGCCCGACCAGGTCGTGGGTGTCGAGTTGCTGCCCGAGGACCTGCGCGACTCGCACGAGGAGCATCCGGCCGAGCTGGGTGGCTCGTACAACGTGCGGCAGCACGTCGAGCGCCTGGAGCGGCGCCTGATCCGCGAGGCGCTCGAGCAGCACGGCTGGAACAAGACGCACGCGGCACGTGCGCTCGGCCTGTCGTATCCCACGCTGCTCAGCAAGATCCGCCTGCTCGGCCTCGATCGGCGGCGCATGCGCGTCTGACGCGCCCCTTCGTTCCACATTGCGATCGCACACGGCTTGAGACTTTGCTCTCAAGCCTTTTTAGTGTTTGGATCCTGTTGTGGGACAAGAACTTGCGATGAGCCCGCCCTCCCTGGCTATGAAGTCTCCTTCCAGCGGATCGCTTCCCGACGGAAACGGCGGCTCTCCTCGCGATCCGGTCAAGAACCTGTAAACCATTGCCGGTCATGTGGTTGTCGGAGTGGAACCATGTGCGCGCGCAGTGTCACCTCCGGGTGGCACGGGCAATGCACTACATCCCGCGGCGGAGGGGGGGACCTCCAGAGAGAAACAAGGCAGAGCATCAGGGCACGGACGCAACACAGCAGAGACATTCCGGGGCTGCCCGTCTCGCGCAACCAGCCAGCGCATCTTTCGGTCGAGACGGCTCCCCCCGGGATGGTCCGGCAGGAACAGGCAGCAGCAGGGATGTTGCAGACGGACAACGAAGACGAAGCACCTGGGTTTCTGGGCTTGTCGGGGTTTGCTGGAGAGTGGTCGAGGGTATGAACCCGGTCGAAAGCGACGATCGAGTCACTCTTCGAGCACCCGACTAGCCCGGAGTTTGCAGCACCAAGGATTGAACCCCGCGACAGCCGCGGAGGCTTCTCGCGAAAAGGCACCAGGGACAAGCTCCTGCGGGACGCAGGGAGCTCCCCGAGAGGAGTCGCGGGGTTTCGAAAACGGGCGCAGGTCCGGTTCGGCACTGGCCAGCACTGGGGGATGTACAGGTCGTTGCCGTTCATGAAACCGGCGCCCGCTCTGTAAGAAGCAAAAGGAACAGTGAGACGGCCGGGGGAGCCCGCTTCGAGGGGCTCCCCCGGTCTTTGTCTGTGGCATCCCGGCCGCACGCCCGACGCTGTTGCGGCACCGGTGCCCCGGCTGGCAGCCTCCGACGGTGCGGCAGGTGGGACCCGGCAGCACGACGATCGAGCCGACTCGGCCCCGCCTTTCAGCCACGCGAACCTCCATGACCTCATGCACTTCGCCGGTTCTCCCTGCTTCAACTCCCGGGCCTTGGCCGCTCCGCGGCCGACATGGCACGCCGATTGCGTAGGCAGACGGGAGGCGCAAGGCGCGCCACGCACCGGCCCTGGGGGATTCCATGTCGACCCGCACGTTCCCGACCCGCATCCGGATCCTTCCCGCGCTCGGCTTCCTCACGGTCCTTGCGCTGTTTGCCGTCGGTTGCGATTCCGACGATGGCCCGGTGGTCGTGGTCGACTCCATTCCGCCCGCGGCGCCGCAGGCGGTGAGCACCGTGACCGGTGATGGTCGCGTGACCATCTCCTGGGTGCCGAACACCGATGGGGACCTCGCCGGCTACCGCGTCTACCGCGGCGTCGACGGATACCTCGGCGAGATGTTTCCGCTGGCGACGACCCCGTCGACCACCTTCGTCGACGCCGCCGTGCTCAACGGAACGACCTACTCCTACGCGGTCGCGGCCTACGACGTGGCCGGCAACGAGAGCGCACTGTCGGTCGAGAACACCCAGGATACGCCGCGTCCGGCGGGGGCGAACCTGGTGCTCTACGACATTTCGTTCGAGCCGGGCGAGCTGGCGGGCTACGACTTCTCGGCGGGCGTGTTGCGCCTTGCCGGCGACGCGTCGACCGATCTCTACTACGAGGTCGCCGGCGGCACGCGGCTGATGGTGGCGCGCGACCTGTCGACCGACGTTCAGGACGCGGGCTATCGCGGGCTCGACGACCTCGACTGGGCACCGGACGAGGGCTGGTCGCCGACGGGGACGGTGGAACTCATCGTCGGCCACGCCTACTACGCATGGACCCGGACCGGGAACTTCGCGAAGTTCCGCGTCACCTCGATCACCGACAGCCAGGTGCGGATCGATTGGGCTTACCAACTCCAGGCCGACAACCCTGAGTTGATCCGGACGCCGCGGCGGGATCCGCTGCTGGCCGCGGTGGGCACGACGGCCGGCGCGACGGCGCGGTAGGCTTCCCGGCCGTTCGCGGGAGAAACCGCGGAGTCGCGGGGTAAGAATCGTCGGACGGTCCCGAGGGGCGGTTGACCCTCGGGGCGACATCCCCCAGAGTGAAAGGCGGCCCGCACCCGTGGGGGTGCGGGCCGTTCCCTGTCCGGAGACCCGATGCCCCTGCGCACCTCGCTCCCCTGGTGGACCCTGCCCCTCGGCGCCGTGCTCCTGGCGGTCGCCGCCCCGGCCCGCGCCGGCACCACCACCGGATTCGCCTTCCTCAACCTGCCCGCCGGCGCCCGCGCGGCCGCGCTGGGCGGCGCCTACACCGCAATCGCCGACGACCCGACCGCCGCCTTCTGGAATCCAGCCGGAATTGCCCCGGCCGTGGCCGTCGGACCTTCGGGGGAGATCGCCGTCACCGGGGTCCATCACGAGAGCATCCAGAACTTCCGCCAGGACCTGGTCGCCGCCACGTGGCGGAAGTCCGACGACGGCCTGTCGCTGGCGTTCAACTCGCACTACACGGGCGGGCTCGACGGCACCGACGCGATCGGCAACCCGCTGGGCACGTTCGGGGCGAGCGACTTCGCCGTCTCCGGTGGATACGCCGCGACCATCGCGGCCGGCGCGCGTCTGGGGGCCACGCTCGGCTGGGTCAGCGAATCGATCGCGGGCAACTCGGCTTCGACCCTGACGTTCTCGCTGGGCGGGCTCTACGCGCCGGCGGGGCTCGCGGGGCTCACGCTCGGCGCCGCGGTGCGTCAGCTCGGGGGCAGCCCGAATTTTTCGACCGTGGATGGCGCGGCGGGCGAAGCGGTCGAACAGCCGCTGACCGTCGCCGGCGGGGCCTCGTACGCGGGAGGGAAGTCGTCGCTGCGCTGGCTCGTCAGCGGCGAGGTCAGCAAGCTCAAGGGCGACGACATCGAGGGCCGGGCCGGGCTCGAGGTGCGGCCGGCGACCGGGCTGGCGGTCCGCGCGGGCTGGATGTTCGGGCAGGACGCCGCGGACTTCACGGCGGGGGCCGGCGTGGGCGTCGGAAACGTGGCCTTCGACTACGCGTTCGTGCCCTACCACGACGACCTGGGCAGCTCCCACCGCGCGGGGCTCACCGCCCGATTCTAGGTTCCGTCTGGAACCTGGCGCACGTCGATCCCCGGGTGCCCGGGTTCCAGCGGCACGCCCTTCTCACCATCCCATCGCTCGAGTCCGAACTTGCCGTCGCGCAGGCTCGCGAACGTGAAGTTCGTCACCCAGTCGCCGAGAATGAGGAAGTCCTTCCCCTCGCGCCGGAAGTGCGTCGGGTGGTGATAGTGCCCGGTGAGCACGCCGTCCGCGCCGGTCGCGAAGCGGGGCAGGGCGAGCTGGCGATAGAGCCACTCACGATCCACCTTCGATTCGTCGCGACTGCCGCGCGACAGCCGCGACACGAGGTGGGCGAAAGGAATGCCGAGGTCGGGATGGATCCACCGGTAGGCGGCGATGGTCAGCGGATTGCGCAGGAGTCGCTTGAGCAGCTTGTAGCCCAGGTCGCCGCGCGCGAGCCCGTCGCCGTGCATGAGAGCGAGCCGGCGCCCGTCAAGTTCGACCGTTGTCGGGTCGTCGAACGTGGTGATCCCCAGCTCCTGGCGCAGGAAGGCCCCGGCCCACCAGTCGTGATTGCCACCCAGGTAGGTGAGCTCGACGCCGGCGTCGGCCAACGCGCCCAGGCGGCGCACCGTGGCCAGGTGCTCACGCGGGATGGCGTGGCGGTAGGTGAACCAGAAATCGAACAGGTCACCGAGGATGAACAGCCGGCGGGCGTGCGCGGCGCGGCGTTCAAGGAACGTGCCCAGGAGGTCCTCGCGGATCCGGTCGCGGTCGGAACGGGACGAGCCCAGGTGGACATCCGACAGGAACAGCGCTTCGTCGCTCATGGCCGGAGAGTGCCGCAAAGCGCGGGGCGCGACAAGGCCGCCAAATCGCTGTGAAGCGCCGCGATCCGGCGTTCGCCGCCTTGACCGCCGTCGCCCATGGCTCCTAGCATGATCGTGTTCGTCCGTAACGCATCCGGTCTCCGCCTGGCGGAGAGGAGGACTCGCCCCATGTCGATCGATCGTTCCCCGTTGGGCCCGGCCCGCATCTGGGCAGGGGCCGCCGTCTTCGTGACCTGCGGACTGGTGCTCGGGCTCGCACTCGCCGGTACGCTCCATCTCTCTCCCGAGTCCGTCGCCCAGGGCGTGGTCGAGCCGGCGTACCAGAATGCCGCAACGATGGCGCCGTTGCCCGGAATGGAGAGCCCATTCGTCGCCGTCGTCGAGCGCGCCGCGCCCGCCGTCGTGAGCATCGAGGCCCGCCGCAAGGTCGGGGCTGCGGGGAACTCGTCGGACATGGAAGAGATGTACCGCCGCTGGTTCGGCCAGCCGCCGGGCGGCAACGGCGGCGGCACCAACGAGCGTCGCCAGCAGCAGTACACCCCGTCCTCGGGCTCGGGCTTTCTCATCGACCCCGACGGTCGCATCCTGACCAACAACCACGTGGTTCGCGATGCCTCCGAGATCACGGTCACGCTGTCCGACAAGCGCACGTTCAAGGCCCGGATCATCGGCCAGGATCCGGCGACCGACGTCGCCGTGATCCAGATCAACGCTTCGGCCCCGCTGCCCGCGCTACCGCTGGGCAACTCGGACGGCATCAAGGTCGGCGAGTGGGTGCTGGCCATCGGCAATCCACTCGGTGAACTGCAGGGCTCGGTCACCGCGGGCATCGTCAGCGCGCGCGGTCGCTCGGCGCTCAACATCGCCGGTGGCGCGCCCGACTACCAGGACTTCATCCAGACCGACGCGTCGATCAACTTCGGCAACTCGGGCGGCCCGCTGGTCAATCTGCGCGGCGAGGCCATCGGCATCAACACGGCGATCAACGCGCAGGGGCAGGGGATCGGCTTCGCCATCCCGATCAACCTGGCGCGGCACATCGCCGAGCAGCTGGTGGCCAACGGCAAGGTGGTCCGCGGGTTCCTCGGCGTCGTGCCGACCGAGCTCACGCCCGACCTCGCCGAGACCTACGGACTCAAGGCCGACGCGGGCGTGGTGGTCAACGAGGTCTCCGACGACTCGCCCGCGAGCCGCGCGGGCATCAAGCCCGGCGACATCATCACGTCGTTCGACCAGGCGCGGGTCCGGGACGTGACCGCGTTTCGCCTCAAGGTGGCCGACACGCCGGTCGAGAAGAAGGTCGGTGTGGCGCTGCTGCGCGACGGCAAGCCGCTGAACGTCAGCGTCACGCTCGCCAACCGCGAGGTCATGCTCGCCCAGGCGACCGGGCGATCCCGTCCGGTCCCGGGCGGCGCGCCCGAAGAAGTGGCCCCCGCGGATCTGGGCATGAGCGTGCGCGCGCTCAACGACCAGGAACACGAGGTGCTCGCCGAGAACATCAACGGCGTGGTCGTGAGCGAGGTCGAGCCCGGTGGGGCGGCAGCGACGGCGGGCATCGAGGAGGGCGACCTGATCCTCGAGGCCGGCGGCAACGCGACCACCTCCCCGGCGGCGCTGGGCGCGGCGGTCAAGGCGGCGAGGGCGAGCGGGCGGCCGTTGCGCCTGCGGGTCGCCAGCGTCGACTGGAGCAGCGGCCGCATGGGCACCCGCTACGTCCCCCTGAAGCTCAAGGATTAGCGGTTGCGCCCTTTCGATCGCACGCGAGCGTGGGCCCTCGGGTTCGCGCTCGCGTTCGTCGTCGCGGGAGGAGTGACCGCCGATGTGGTCGCCCCGCGCGACGCCGACGCGGCGACCCGGAAGAAGAAGTCGAGCAGCAAGAAGACACCGGCCAAGCCGGTCACGCCCGTCGCGCAGAGCATGCGCAGCTACGCTGGCCCCGACGCCACGCGCCTGGTGCTCGACCTGAGCGCCTCGGCCACCTACCGGCTCGTCACCAGCGACTCCGCGGCGTCGCGTTTCGATGTCGTGATCGACCGCGCCGTGCGGTCGCCCGCGCTCGAGATGCCCGCGCTGGGCCCCGGCGCCGTGCGCGCCGTGTCGGTCGAGGAGGATCCGGCCGGGCTGCGCCTGCGCGTCGAGCTGGAGGAGTGGGTGCGGCCGCGCATCTTCGGCCTCGTGGGCGAGACGGGGACCGCGCCGCGCGTGGTCATCGACATCGATCGTCCCGGCCAGGCCGGGCGCGATGCGGCCGAGCGCGAGCGCGTGGCGAAGGTCACGGCCAGCGGGCAGCGCATCATCATCGTCGACCCGGGCCACGGCGGCGAGGCCGTGGGCGCGGTGGGGCCCAAGCGCACCTACGAGAAGACGATCGCGCTCGCCATCGCCCGCATGGTCGAGGAAGAGCTGGAGAAGAACGCGGGGATCTCGGTCGTCCTCACCCGCACGGCCGACTACGACGTGCCGCTGCGCGATCGCTATCGCGTGGCCGAGCGCTACCAGGCGGACGCCTTCGTCTCGATCCACATGAACTCGGCTCGCGGGCGCAACGGCAACGGCATCGAGGTCTACTTCCTGTCGCTGGCCAGCGCCAGCGACGAGGCGTCGAAGAACCTGGCCGACCTCGAGAACGCCGCCGACAAGATCTCGGCGGGGCCCGCCGAGCGCGGGGACGACGACCTGGTCGGCATCCTCTTCGACCTCAAGCAGACCGAGGTCATCCAGCAGTCGTCGCTGCTCGCCGAATCCGTGCTCACGCAGATCGAGGACGGGCGCAACACGACGTCGCGGGGGATCAAGCAGGCGCCCTTCGCGGTGCTCAAGTCGCCGGTCGTGCCGTCGATCCTGGTCGAGTGTGCATTCATCAACAATCCGGCCGAGGAGCGCCTGCTGCGCGACCCCCAGTTCCAGCGCGACATGGCACGCATGATCGCCCGCGGCGTCACCACCTACCTGGCCAAGGCGCCGCCGGTCGTGCGCGGGCGGACTTCCGCCAACTAGCAGGCTCCGTCCGAAAACTCCTCGTGGTACTCTCCGCCCGCCTGCGGCCGCGGGCGGGAGGACGCCTTGATCGAAGTCCGCAACCTGTTCAAGCACTATGGATCGTTCGTCGCCGTCGACGACCTGTCGTTTGCCGTCGCGCCTGGCGAGATCGTCGGCCTGGTCGGCCCCAACGGCGCGGGCAAGACCACGACGTTGCGCTGTCTCGTCGGCATCCTCCGGCCCACGTCGGGGGCGGTGCTGGTCGCCGGGCATGACCTGAGCAGGGATCCGGTCGAGGCCAAGCGACGGCTCGCGTGGATGCCCGACGAGCCCCACCTGTTCGATTACCTGACCGTCCGCGAGCACCTGGAGTTGACGGCGCGCCTGTACAACGTCGAGGGTGCCGAGGGCCGGGGCCGCGCGCTGCTCGAGGAACTCGAGTTGGCGGACAAGGCGGGCGCGCTGCCGGGCGAGCTGTCGCGCGGCATGAAGCAGAAGCTCGCCATCGCCTGTGGTCTGCTGCACGAACCGGAGGCGATGCTGTTCGACGAACCGCTGACCGGGCTCGATCCGTACGGCATCCGCCGCATGAAGCGAACGATCCTCGAGCGCAAGAGCCGCGGGGCCGCGATCGTGGTGTCGTCGCACCTGCTGCACCTGGTCGAGGAGATCGCCGACCGCGTTCTGATCCTGCAGAACGGGAAGCGCATCGCGCTCGGCTCGCTGGCCGAGATCCGCGCCGCCGCCCCGGGCCTGGCCCAGGATGCGACGCTCGAGGAGATCTTCCTCACCGTCACCGGCCGCGGTGGCGACGATCCGGACGGGGCGCCCTTCTCGCGATGAGCGACGTCTTCGGCGTCTTCCGCTTCCTCACCATCCGTACGACGAAGAACAAGGTCCTGCGGCAACTACGCCGCCTGCGCGAGCCGCGTTACCTCGTGCCCACCGCGGTGAGCCTGCTGTGGATCGGGTTCTGGATGTCGAACGTGCTGCGCACGGGCATGCGCGGCCGCCCGAGCGGGCAGTGGAACAAGGTCCTGGGCCCCGAGGTGATCGACGGGTTCGCGCTGGCCGGCGGCGTCGTCCTGCTGGTGTGGACGGCCTTGTTGTGGCTTCTCCCATCGAAGGGAGCGGTGCTCGAGTTCACCCGCGCCGAGATCCACTACCTGTTTCCGGCGCCGGTGACGCGGCGTCAGGTCGTCCACTACAAGCTGCTGAGCGCCCAACTCGGCATCCTGTTCGGCGCTTTCATCACGTCGTTCTTCTGGGGCCGCGGGCTCACCTCCGTCGCCGGCTGGGGTCGTCTGCTCGGCATCTGGCTGCTGTACGCGACGCTGCACCTGCACACCATGGGCGCCGGATTCGCGACCGCCGAGTTCATCGCGCAGGGTGTCTCGGGACTGCGGCGGCGGATCGTGCCGCTGCTCGCCTTCGCGGCGTTCGCGACCGCCGCGGTCCTCGGCGTGCTCGCGGGCTGGCCGGCGATCGTGGCGGCGGCCCGCGGCCTCACCGGCGACGACGACAAGGTGACGCGCGAGGGAATCGCCGCGTTCGTCGCGGCGGTCGGCAAGGTGGGGACGACGGGCGTGCTGGGCGTGGCGCTGTGGCCGTTCACGGTGTTCCCGCGGCTCATCCTGGCGCAGAACGTGGGCGACTTCGTGCGCTGGTTGCCGCCCGCCTTCGCGATCCTGCTTGCCAACTACCTGTGGGTGATCCGTTCCGACGCGGCGTTCGAGGAAGCGGCGGTCGACGCCGCCCAGAAGCGCGCCGAGCGCGTGTCCGCGCGGCAACAGGCGTCGCGCCGGGGCGGTGTCCTGCCCACGAAGGTGCGTTCGTTCCCGTGGCGCCTGTCGCCGCACGGCCGGCCGGGCATCGCGCTCCTGTGGAAGAACCTCGTCTCGCTGGCCCGCGTCACTCCCGTGCGCGCGTTGATCGGACTCGGAGCGTTCCTCTTCGGGATGGTGGGCCTGGTCGCGGGATTGAACGACGCGGGAGCGCCGTTCGGCCTGATTGCGGCGTTTCTCGCCGCGCTGATCGCGGCATTCACCGCGATGTTCGGGCCGCTGTTCGTGCGCAACGACCTGCGCGAGGACCTGTTCCACATCGACGCGGTGAAGACGTTTCCGCTGTCGGGCCGGGCGATCGTGCGCGGCGAGCTGCTGGGGCCGTGGGTCGTGCTCACCGCGATCGAGCTGGCGGCCCTGGGGGCCGCGGCGATCGCCCTCGCCTGGGTGGGTTCCGCCGCCGTCGGTGCGCTCGGACTGGAGCGCATCCCGTCGGTGTCCTGGTGGTTCGCGGCCCTGCTGGGCGCGGCCCTGCTGCTGCCCGCGCTGACCGGCATCCAGCTCACCCTGCAGAACGGGCTCGTCCTGCTGTTCCCGGCGTGGGTCTCGCTCGCTCACTCCCGGGCTCGCGGCTTCGAGGCGTCGGGGCAGCGCATGCTCACGCTGTTCGGTTCGGTGATCGTGCTCGCGCTCTGCGCGCTGCCCGCGGCGGTCTCGGGTGCGGTGGCGATGTGGTTGCTCGCCGGACCGATGGGCGCGCCGGCGATCGTCATCGGTGCGGCGATCGCGGCCGGCTGGCTGGTGATCGAGGTGTGGTGGGCGACGCAGTTCCTCGGCCGCCTTCTCGATCGCCTCGACCCGTCGACGGCCGGGATCGAGGCGCCGGAGGGCTGAGGTTCAGCGGTTCGCGTCCGCTGCCGCCGAGGTCCCCAGGTTCTTGATCCGGCGCCCGCCGGTCGGGCTCAGGTGCTCGCCCCTCGCCGTGCGCTTCTCGAGGTCCTTCTCCATCGCTTCGCGCACCAGGATCCCGGTCACCGTGAGGCCCTTGCCCTCGGCGAACATGGTGAAGCCGTCGCCGCCCTGCGCCATGAAGTCGTTTGCAGCCACGGCGTACGTGGCGGCCGGATCGACGGCGATGCCGGCCGCGGTCTTCAGGTCGCGCACCCGTTCGCCGCGTGGCTTCGCGGGATCGAACGCGAACGTCAACCCCGAGACCTGGATGCACGTCGTCGGCGAGACGCCCGTCTCCAGCACCGACTTCACCTGCGCGCCCGTCAGCTGCACGGTGGCGATACGGTTGTCGAACGGCATGATGGCGTAGACCTCGCCGACCGTGACCGGCCCGGCGTCGAGCTCGGTGCGGATCCCGCCGGGGTTCTGGAATGCGAAGTCCGCGCCCGTCGCCTCGCGCATCGCGTCGGAGATCCAGTTGCCCAGCGCGGAGTCCTCGGCGCGGCTGCGTCCCATCGCCTGGTCGGCGGTGCCGAGGATGCGGCCGGTGATCGGCGCAATCGCCGCGTTGGTCTGCTCGACGAACGCCAGCGTCGCCGGATCGGGGCGCACGTCGTCGGCGTACGTGGGGATCATGCGCGCGTGCGTCTCGGCGGGGACGACAGCGCCCTTGCCGTCTTCGGCGCGGCGATCGACGACCACGTCGAGCCGGCCCAGGTACTGCCCGCTGGAGCCCGCGATCATCGCGGGGACCCCGCTCGCCTCGCCGAGGAGGCGGTTATGGCTGTGGCCGCCGAACACGGCCAGCTCGCCGGGCACGGCGCGCGCGACGTCGGCCAGCTCGCCGCTCACCTTTCCCGTCGAATCCTGGCGCCCTGGAATGTGGCCGATCACGACGTACAGGGCCGCACCCGCCGCACGCACCGAGTCGACGAGCGAGGCTGCGGTCTTCCCGGCGTCCTTGAACTCGAAGTCCTTGACGTGCTGCGGCATCGTCGTCTGCGGCGTATCCTCGGTGCACAGGCCGAGAATGCCCACGGAGAGGCCGCGTCGCGTCTCGATCGTCCACGGCGCGATGCCGGCCATCCGCTTGCCGGTCGCGCGATCGAACCAGTTCGCGCCGAGCGGCGTGAAGTGTGCACCGGCCATGCGGGCGCGCAGCGTGTCGACGCTCCAGTCGAACTCGTGGTTGCCGATCGCGGCCGCGTCGACGCCGAGCCGGTTCATCAGGTCGATCACCGGGCGCCCGAAGCGCAGGTTCGAGATCGCCGTGCCCTGCATCCAGTCGCCGCCGTCGGTGAGGATCGTGCCCTGCGGGTTGAGCGCGCGCTCGCGCGCCACGTAGGCGGCCAACACGGCCGCGCCGCCCCACGGCTTCTGCGACGAGCGCTCGGTGGCGCCGGGCAGGAGCGCGCCGTGGAAGTCGGTCATGTGCAGGAAGGTCAGGCGCGGGAACACCGCGTCGGCGAGCACCGCGGCACCCTCGGCGACGGTGAGCGGACGATCGGCGGCGCGGCCATCGGCGAGCCCGAACGGATCGTCGGCGGCCGTGGCACGGCCGCGCTGGGTCGCGGGCAGCGCGTTCGCGCTCCACTCGATCGCGCGCGACAGCGGCACCGTCGCCGTCGGGTCGAGCTTCACCGGCGACAGCTTCTGCTTCTTGCGCGCGGACTCGCCGGCGGGACCCAGGGGCTCGGGCACGCCAAGCATGCGTACCCAGTCGGCGAGGCGACGGTGGGTGAGCGGCGCATCGAGGCGATAGGTCAGCGCGCTGTCCGGCGGGATGACGCCGCGCCGCACCAGGCGCTCGATCGGCTCGCGCGCGGGCGAGCCGACCCACTCGGGGGCGAGGCGCCAGTTGCCGTCGGTGCGGCGCCGGATCGTGCCCTGCTCGCGCATGTAGGCGACAACGGCGCTGCGCGCGGGAACGCGCCGGGTGGAGACCTCGCGGCCGTTCTTCAGCATCGTGTAGCCGCCGCCGCCGTTCACCCGGTAGTTGTTCACGGCCACCTTGATCATGCGATCGGGCGCCAGCAGCGCCCCGTCGAGTCGCAGGTCGCGCACGCGTTCGCCGGCGGGGCGCGACAGGTCGAGCGTGTAGGTCAGTCCCTCGACCGTGTCGAAGTTGTAGCCCTGGATGTCCGGGTTCACCGCCGGACCGGGCGTTCGCCCGAAGTCGTAGGGCATGTAATAGCGCGAGGAGTGCTCGAGCGCGGCCTTCATGTCCGCGCCCGAGAGCTCGATCGCGGCCAGAGTGTTCTCGTACGGGTAGATCGCGAACACGTCGCGGACGGTCACCGGCCCCGGCGTGATGCGCGCCCGCGGATTGAACATCGCCGACAGCGACACGTCGGCGCCGGTCGCTTTGAGCTGTGCGCGGTCGACGATCTCGTGCAGAGCGTTGTCGCGGATGCGTGCGTCGCCGCCGTCGAGCGTGTCGGCTGCCTGGGCGATGATCGTCGACAGGTACGCCTCGGTCGCGTCGTGGTACGGCTTCGCGATGGCCTCGATCGCGGGGTCGCTGGCGACCGTCTCGTCGACGTCGTAGACGCGACCCTTGCGGTCGGTGAGCTTGTAGCGCCCGTTCGGCTGGCGGTCGAACGTCAGGTCGAGGCGTCCCAGCCCGTCGGCCCAGCGCCCGGACTGGGTGAGCAGCACGCCATTCTCGATCCGCGACTCGATGCGCACGTGGGTGTGGCCCATGATGATCGCATCGACGCCCGGCACGCCGCGGGCGATGGCGAGCACGCGGTTCTCGTTCGGCATCTGGTTCGGCCTGGGCCGCCCGTTCGCGTCCTCCTCGAGTCCCATGTGGCAGACGACGATGATCGCATCACAGCGCTCGCGCTCGCGCATGATCGGCACCATGCGCTTGGCGGTCGCGAGCGGGTCCTCGAAGGTGAGGCCGGCCCAGTTCGGCGGATCGTCCCAGTGGGGCACGCCCGGCGTGGTGAGGCCCAGGATGCCCACGCGCACGCCGTCGATCACCTTCACCAGGTACGACTGGTACTCGGCGGCGCCGGGCGTGTCGGTCTTGAGCGTGTTCGCCGAGAGCCAGGGAAACTTCGCCTCGGAGTGCGCCTTGCGCAGCACCTCGAGGCCGAAGTTGTACTCGTGGTTGCCGACGGTGAACGCCTCGTAGCCCATCGCGTTCATGCACGACATCTGGGGATCGGGGCGGCCGCCGGTGCCGGGCACGCCGTCGTCGGCGCCGACCGCGTGCACGTAGGGCAGCGGCGTGCCCTGGATGCAGTCGCCCGCGTCGACCAGCATCGAGCGCGGGGTCTCGGCGCGCACCTGTTTCACCAGCGTCGCGATCTTCGACAGGCCGAGATCCGGATCCGCCTTCCCGGTGTCGTAATTCCACGGCAGGAGGTGGCCGTGCAGGTCGGTCGTGTGGAGGACCGCGATCTCGACCTTCGCCGGTCCCTTCGCCGCCGCGGCGGGCTTCGCCTTCGCGCGGGACTTCTTCTTCGCCGCGGCGTCGGCGTCGTCGGGCCCGGTCCCCAGCGTGGTGAGGAGGGTCAGCGCGACCAGGGCGATGCCGAACTGGGACCAGCGAAGCGGGCGCGGACGGGCCGTCACGGGACCTCCGAATGGAGCGGGGGCGGGCAGGAAGGGTGGAAGGCTGGAGCGTAGGCGGCGCCGTGGGAGGCCGTCAAGTCTCGCCCCGGGTGTCGCTTGCGAGCGGCGGCAACGACCGGACGGGTCAAGCCCGCGTCAATCCTGCCGATGCCCTGGGGCAAGCGGTTGACCCCGGGGCACGACTCGCCCTACGCTCACCTCGCAGTTGGTCAGACCCGGCCTTCCCCCGCGGGACCACGCCACGAGGGAAGGCCCACCCAAAGGACACCCCGCGCCCATCGGCGCGGACGGAGGTGCGACGTGATTTCGAACCGGATCAAGTTCCTCGCGGTCGGTATCGCCCTGGTCGGCGCCAGCTCGCTCGCCTACGCGTGCGACGGTGCCAAGGCCTCGACCAAGAGCACCTCGGCCTCGCAGGTCTCGAGCGAAGGTGCGGGCTGCGCCTCGAAGGCGAGCGCCAAGATGGCGAGCGCCGATGGATGCTGCGCCAAGGGTGCCAAGGCGTCGGCCACCATGGCCTCGGCGGCCGGCGACCACTGCGCCGCGGGCTCGAAGTCGGCGATGGCGCTGGCGTACGGCAAGAACACCGTCACGTCGGCCGGCACTTGCCCCGCGAAGAACGAAGCGGACTACTCGTTCTACGTCGCCGGCGCCGAGTGCAAGGGCACCGGCTCGGCCGTGGCCCAGACCGTGAAGTCGGTCAAGGGCGTCGCGGCGGTCACCGTCGACTACGAGAACCACATGGTCTACGTCTGCGCCGACAGCAAGACGGCGAGCCAGAAGTCGATCGAGAAGTCGCTCAAGAGCGCCGGCTACGACGAGGTGAAGTTCGTCAACGCCTCGAAGAACAACTGCTCCAAGTCGCACGGCAAGGTCGAAGTCTAGACTCTCGGCTCGGCATCGGACACACTGCGGGGCGGGGGGGCGACCTCCCGCCCCGCAGTCCGTTTCCGGTCGAGCCTGGAGGTGGCGTGAGCGAATCGTTGCTGTGTCCCGATTGTGGAGCGGCGAATCCGAGCAATTCCGAGTCGTGCTCGGAGTGCAGCCATCCGCTCGCCGCCGAGTTCCGGCCCCGCCGGCCGGCGATCGAGCGACCGGAGCGCCCACCGGCCTCGGTGGCGAGCTGGGGCTACCGCCCGTCCGGCGCCGCGGGAAGCGACGTCCCCGGCTGGTTGTGGGGTGCCGTCGGTGTCGCTGCCCTCGCCGCCGTGTTCATCGCCGCGATCCAGATCGCGAACGCGCCCAAGCCCATCGCCGTGCCCAATGCCAGCGCCGCGCAGTCGGCGAGCGCCGAGTCGCTGTCGGTGCTGTTGCGCGCCGACTCGTCGGCCGTTGGGGCAAACGTCGCGATGGGCAACCTGATGTACGACACCGGAAACTTCCCGCTGGCGATCCCGTTCTACCTGCGCGCGCTGAAGAAGGATCCGTCGCTGGTCGACGTCGAGGTGGACCTCGCGGTCTCGTACCACAACTCCGGCGACTTCGAGACCGCGCGCCGGTTGCTCGAAGGCGTCGTCGCGCAGCATCCCGGCCACGCGATCGCACTGTTCGACCTGGGCGTGGTCTACCAGCAATTGGGTCGCGGCGACGACGCGAAGCGCGTGCTCACCCGCGCCCGCGAGGTGGCGGGGCCCGCCGAGATGGCGTCGGTGATCGACGCGATGATCGCGCGTCTCGACGGCAAGGAGCCGGCCGGCGAGCTGCCGCCCGGGCACCCGCCGATGGACGCGCCGTCGCCCGGCTCCACTCCCTGACGGACTGCGCGCACCGGCCTCGTGATGCCCGATGACCTCGAAGCGTTGCGCGCCCGGATTCGCGCCCTCGACCTCGAGCTGATCGATCGCGTCGGCGAGCGCCAGGAGCTGGCGCGGCGTGTCGGCGAGCTCAAGCGCCGGGAGGGTCGCCCCACCGTCGACTTCGAGCAGGAGCGCGTCGTGCTCGACCGGGTGCGCGAGGCGGCCCGCGTGCGCGGCGTCGACGACGCGGTCGCGCAGGACCTGTTCGTCGCGCTGATCCGCGCCTCCGTCACCGTGCAGGACGAGGACAACCTGCGCGCCTCGGCGCTCGGTGCCGGGTCGCGCGCCGTGGTCGTCGGCGGCGCCGGGCGCATGGGCCGCTGGTTCGGGCGCTTCCTGGCCGCCCAGGGCTACGCGGTGAGCAGCCTCGATCCGGCCGGCCCGCCGGCCGAGAGCGCCGCGGCCGAGGGCATCCTCGCCGCCGCGGACCTGGTCGTCTGCTCGACTCCGCCGGCCGCGACGGCGCGGCTGTACGAGGAGTGGGCGGCCCGCGTTCCCACCGGCGTGATCGTCGACATCGCCAGCATCAAGACCCCGCTGGTCGCGCCGATCCGTGCGCTGCGGGCAGCCGGCGGGCGCGTCGCTTCGATCCATCCGCTGTTCGGCCCGGCGACGCTGCTGCTGCGCGACGCCGACCTCGTGATCTGCGACACCGGCGATCCGGCCGCGGCCGCCGCGATCGAGGCGCTGTTCCTCCCGACCACCGCCCGCCTCGTGCACCTGTCGCTCGAGGATCACGACCGCATCATGGCCGACCTGCTGAGCCTTGCGCACGCGACTGCGATCGCGTTTGCCCTCGCGCTGCCCGCCGCCGATCACCCCGTGCGCAGCACGACGTTCCGCGCCCTCGAGGACCTGGCCGCGGCCGTCGTGCGCGAGAGTCCCGACGTCTACTTCGAGATCCAGGCGAGCAATCCGCACTCGGCGGGCGCGCTCGAGCGACTGCGCGGCGCGCTCGATCGCGTCGCGGCGGCCGTGACATCGGGTGATCCGGTCGCGTTCGCACGCCTGCTCGCGGCCGGGCGGGAGCGGACCGCGCCGCGCGAGCGTTAGCGGGTCGGGACTCCGAGTGCCCCTGCGGTGTGGCGCGGCAGGTCGGCGTCGCCGGCTCCGGCTCCGGCGCACAATCGTTCGCGCAGGGCCGTGAGGTCGGCGGGCTCGTCGACGTCCCACCAGGGTTCGAGAACCTCGACGCTCCACGGGGGAGTGGCCCCCTCGGCTCGCTCTCGCGTGCGCGCGCACGCGTCGCCGGTTCCCCACGACGACTCGTCCCGCAGCATCGCCCCGGGCGCGCGGTCACTGCCGATCAGCACGAAGCCGCCATCGGCCGCCGGTCCCAGGACCAGCCGCGGCACCGGGGACGCTCCGGCGAGCCGCTGCACGGCGTCGCGCAGGATGCGGGCCGGCAGGTCCGGGACGTCGGCGCCGACGAGGACCGCCGGCCCGGACACGGTGAGCGCCGCCAGCGCGGCGTCCATGCGCGCCCCCAGGTGGGGGCCGTCCTGGAGTGCGATCCGGATCCCGGGGTCGACCAGTTGTCGGGCTGCGGCCAGCGTCTCGACCGTCCCGCGGTCCGGCTCGGGCGCGACGTAGAACCACGCGCCCGAGGGGGCGACGCGGAGCGCCCGCTCCAGCCCGTCGAGGAGAAACGCCCGCGCCAACTCGGCGGCACGCTCCGGACCGACCCCGCGGGCCAGCCGCGTCTTGCCCGTCCCGACGCGTGGAATCCGCCCGAAGACTGCAATTTGAGGGATCGCGGGTGCGGCGGGCGTCGCCACGGCTCTCCGGAATGGTTCGGGGTCAAGGGCCCGTCAACTCTGCCTGCGACGTGCAGAAATCGGGATCCGAACGGGACCTTCGAGCGTCTACACATGCGAGGACGCAATCGACATCGGCGTCCGACACTATGAAGTTCCCTGCGGCTCACGTGAGCAGGTTGTTCGGCCGATCCTCTTTTGCGGAGGGTTCGATCCGGCGGCCCCACGGTCCACAGGCGGGGAACTTCTTCTTCGGGCCGGCGCTCTGCAGAGGGCGCCGGCCCTTCGTGCTACAGTACCGCGTCATGCCCGAACGCGCCCTCCGTAGCGAGGCTTTCCTCGAAGCCGCCCACGACCACTTCGGCCGGTTCCTCGCCGGCCGGAAGCTCCGCTATACCGCGGAGCGTCGGGCGGTCGTCGACGTCGTATTCGCCAAGCACCGTCACTTCGAGGCCGACGACCTGGTGATGTGGACCCGCGGGCAGGACGGCCGGGTCTCCCGGGCCACCATCTACCGCACGCTCGAGTTGCTGGTGAAGTCCGGGCTCGTCCGCCAGATGACGTTCGGCGACAAGTCGGCCCAGCACTACGAGCAGGTCCTGGGCATTCCGCACCACGATCACCTCATCTGCCTCGCCTGCGGCCGCGTCGAGGAGGTCTTCTCCGCCGACCTCGAGCGCGAACAGGACGCCCTGTGCGCCCGCCATGGTTTCGAGGTCCATCACCACAACCTGGAAGTCTTCGGCCTGTGCCGCAAGTGTCGCGCCACGGGCGCCACCGCGAAGCAGCGCGGACGCAACTGACCCGACGCCCATGCGCCGCTCGTTCACACTGACCGCGGTCTTCGCCCTGGCCGTGATCGTCGTGGTCACCGGCGCGTCGCTGTTCACCTACACACGCGTCCGCAATGCGCTCGAGAGCGAGTTCGCGCGGCGCGTCGAGTGGGTCGCCGCCGCCGGCGCCGCCGACGTCACGGGCCGCTCCGTGCGCACGCTGCGCGCCGAGGGCGCCTCCGCGTTCGCCCTCTCCGACTCGATCCTGCTCTCGCTCGGCGCCGTGCGGCGTTCGTCGCAGGCCGCGCGCGTGTTCCTGCTGCATGCCGACGGCACACGGTTGCTCGACACCGAGGCCGACCTGATCGTCGGCGAGCCCCCGCCGCTCGACCCCGCCGCGGCCGCGGCCGTACGGCGCGCGCTCGCCGGGCAGCCGGCGCACGGCGGCCTCGTGGCGCGCCAGGGTCGGCGTTACCTCACGGCATTCGCGCCGGTGCGCGACGCGATGGCGTTGCCCGCGCCAGGTGCGGGCGCCCCGGGCCGCGACCTGACCCCGGTCGTCGGCGTGCTCGGGGTCGAGGCGAGCGCCGAGTTCCTGGCTGTGCTGCCCGAGATTGCCCGCCTGCTCGCCTCGACCGCGCTGGTGGGCGCGCTCGCCGTGCTCGCGCTGGCGGCGCTGTTCGTGCGCCTGCTCGCGGCGCAGCAGGGGCTCGAGCGCTCGCTGTCACGGGCCGAGAACCTGGCGTCGGTCGGCGAGCTGGCGGCGACGCTGGCGCACGAGGTGCGCAACCCGCTCGGTGTCATCGACGGCGCCGCGAAGCGCCTGCACCGGCACTACGCCGGGCCCGAGCCCGAACTGTTCGGCTACATCGAGGAGGAGGTGGCGCGGCTGTCGCGCACCGTGCACCGCTACCTCGCATTCGCGCGCCCGGCGCCCCCGGGCGAGGGCGCTGACGTGGCCGATGCGTTCGCCGTGACGCTGGGCCTGCTCGAGCGCGAGGCCGAGTTGCAGGCCGTGCGCGTCGTGCGCGAGCGGGATGCCGCGGTCGAGTCGGTGGAGTCCGCCGCACCCGGCCCGCACGTGGCCCTCGGCGGCGAGGAGCTGAAACAGGTGTTGTTCAACCTGGTGCGCAACGCGCTCGAGGCCCTGCCCGCCGGCGGGACGATTCGCGTAGGATGGGCCGCGGAGCCGCACCGCGTGTCGCTGTGGGTCACCGACGACGGCCCGGGCATGGATGCGACGACGCTCGCCCGCGCTCGCCGCCCGTTCGTCACCACGCGCGCGCAGGGCACGGGGCTGGGGCTCGCCATCGTCGACCGGCTGGTGCGTGAGGCCGGCGGGCACTTCGAGCTGACGAGCGCGCCGGGGGCAGGGACGACGGCGCGCATCGAGTTGCCGCGCGTCGCGCGGCATGGGCAGGGAGGGGCATGAGCCGGATCCTGGTGGTGGACGACGAGGCCCGTGGCGGCGACCTGTTGCGCCGCGAACTGGCCGATCGCGGGCACGACGTCGAGGCGCTGACCAGCTCCCGGGCCGCGCTCGCACGCCTGGCCGAGGCGTCGTTCGACCTCGTCATCACCGACCTGCGCATGCCGCCGCCCGACGGGCTCGCGCTGCTGGCCGAGATCAAGCAGCGCTGGCCGGCCACCGAGGTCATCCTCATGACCGCGCACGGCGACGAGACGACCGCCGTCCAGGCGATGCGCGCCGGCGCCTACGATTACCTGAAGAAGGATCCGCGCGTCGAGCCCGACGAGATCCAGCTGCGCCTCGAGCGGCTGATCGAGACCAGGGGCGGCCGCGCCGAGCGCGACCGCCTGAGCCGCGAGGTCGTGGCGCTGCGCGCGGGAACGCTGGCGGTGATCGGCCGGAGCGACGCGCTCGAGCGCGCCGGCGCACTGGCGCGCAAGGTGGCGGCGACTGACGCGACCGTGCTCCTGCGGGGTGAGTCGGGCACGGGCAAGGACCTGTTCGCGCGCGCGATCCACTTCGACTCGGCGCGCTCGGGCGGCCCGTGGGTGAAGGTGAACTGCGGTGCGATCCCCGAGAACCTGCTCGAGAGCGAGCTGTTCGGCCACGAGAAGGGCGCTTTTACCGGCGCGATCACGCGCAAGCTGGGTCGCTTCGAGCAGGCCGATGGCGGCACGATCTTTCTCGACGAGATCGGCGAGCTCTCCCCGGCGCTCCAGGTCAAGCTGCTGCAGGTGATCGAGGAGAAGGCGTTCGTGCGGGTGGGCGGCAGCGAGACGCGTTCGGTCAGCGTGCGCATCGTCGCCGCAACCAACCGCGACCTCGAGGGCGAGGTCTCGGCCGGGCGGTTTCGCGAGGACCTGTTCTATCGCCTCAACGTCTTCCCGATCGTCCTGCCGCCATTGCGCGCGCGGCCCGGCGATCTCGAGCCGCTGGTGCACCACTTCCTCGCCGCGGCCGGCTCGCCGCCGGACAAGATCACGCCTGCAGGTTACTGCGCGCTGGCGACGTACCCGTTCCCGGGCAACGTGCGCGAGCTGGCGCACGTCATCGAGCGGGCTCTCATCATCGCCGGGCCCGACCCGATCACGCCCGACGAGCTGCTGTTCCAGCCGGCGCGGCGGGTGGCCCCGGCGGCCGGCGACGGCGCCGGGACCGGCGCGCGCGTCGCGGCGGCGGGCTTTCTCGAGGGCGGGTTCGCCATCCCCGAGATTCCCGACGGCGGCCTCTCGCTCGAGGCGCTGGAGAAGGCGCTGTTGCTGCAGGCGATCGGAAAGGCGAAGGGCAACAAGAGCGCAGCCGCCCGCCTGCTGGGCCTGACCCGACGCACGTTGTACTCGCGATTGGAAAAGCACGGGCTGGGTCTCGCCGGCGACGCCGACGAGGGGAGTGAGGCGGCGGACGCCGCGGAGGAACGGCCGTGAAGTGGAGCGGATGGTTGTTCGACAACCTGGGGCTCAAGTTGTTCGCGCTGTTGCTGGCGCTGCTGCTGTACCTGCACGTGCTGACCGATCGCACAAGCGAGGAGACCGTCGACTTCCCCCTCGTGGTGAGCGGCCTCGTCGACTCGCTGGCCCTCGCGACGGCGCCGCCCGAGAGCGTCTCGGTCCGCCTGCGGGGCACGGGCAAGCAGATCCTGCGCCTGCGCTATCTTCGTCCAGCGGTCACGATCGGGCTGGGCGAGGTGGGCCCGGGCACGTTTCAGCGCACGCTCGGCCCGGCCGACGTGCCGCTCGAGGGGACCACCGGCGTGACCGTGCTCTCGGTGCTCGCCCCGGAGGTCCTGTCGCTCGACGTCGAGCCGCGCGGCGAGCGTCGCGTGCCCGTCGTCGCCGCGTTCGACGGCGACCCGCAGCGAGGCTTTACCCTCGGCGAGCCGGTGATACGCCCCGCGCAGGTGCGCCTGAGCGGACCCGCGCGCTGGCTCGCCCTGCAGGACTCGGTGCTGACGCGGCCGATCGCCGTGGCCGGCCGGCGCGAGTCGCTCGAGGTCATGCAGTCGCTCGCCGGATTGCCGAAATTCGTGTCGGTCTGGCCCGGCTCGGTGCTCGTCGCGGTGCCGATCGAGCCCGAGGAGATGCGCACGATCCAGGTGCCGATCGAGGTCCGCGGTGTGCGCGGTGAGCTCCGAGCCGAGCCGCAACCCGCGTTCGGCACGGTGACCGTGCGCGGGCCGCGCTCGCGCGTCGAGGCCCTCGACGCCGACCTGTTCCGCGCCTCGGTCGATGCGGGCGGACGTGGGCGCGGGGAATGGAAGCTGCCGCTGGAGTGGAGTGGTGCGGGCGGCGGCGTGGTCGCGCCCGAGAGCGTGCGGGTAGTGCTGCACTAGCCGCACGGTCGCGGCCTGTATCCGGCGCAACAGGAAGGGCCGCACCCGTTCGCACGGATGCGGCCCATTGTTCTCAACCGGCGCGGTTAGTTCGCGCCGCTGTGCGGACTGGTCACCGCCGCCATGACCCTCTCCAGGTTGAAGCTTCCCGGCTTCTGGCGCGGCGGGTACTCCCTGAAGCTCTGGATCCACTTCGCGACACCGGCGCTCGCCGGAGCGATCATGAACATGTGCTCGAGGAACCAGCGCGTGTAGTCCATGCCGATGTCCTGCGCGAGCTCGAACGGATCCGAGCGCAGGTTGGTCAGCATCGGCGCGCGCAACTCCTCGAACGGCTGGACCCAGACGTGGAAACCGTGGGCCGGCTGCTTGAGGAAGGAGACCTTCCAGTTTCCGTAGCGCAACGCGGCGACGCTGCCGTCGTCCGTCCAGTACAGGAACTCCTTGCGCGGCCACGCGGCCTCGCCCTTGAGCGCCGGCATCAGGTTGTAGCCGTCGAGGTGGACCTTGTAGTCGCGGCCCATGGCCTTGTGGCCCTTGAGCAGCTTCTCGGCGACATCCGGCTCGCCGGCGGCGGCCAGCAGCGTCGTGCACATGTCCTCGTGCGCGCCGATGTCGTTGACGACCGTGCCGGGCTTGATCACCCCGGGCCAGCGCATGGCGCAGGGAACGCGGTATCCGCCTTCCCACGGCGTGTTCTTCTCGCCCTTGAACATCGTCGTGCCGCCATCGGGCCAGGTGAACACCTCGGCGCCGTTGTCGGTGGAGTACATGACGATCGTGTTCTCGTCGAGGCCGAGCTCCTTGAGCTTGTCCAGCATCTCGCCGACCTGGCGATCGTGCTCGACCATGCCGTCGGCGTAGATGCCGAGACCCGTCTTGCCCGCCACGCCTTCCTTGAGGTGGGTGAAGATGTGCATCTTGGTCGAGTTCCACCACAGGAAGAAGGGCTTGTCCTCCTGCTTGGCGCGCTCCATGAAGTCGATGGCCTTGGCGCTGACCTCCTCGTCGAAGGTCTCCATGCGCTTCCTGGTCAGCGGGCCGGTGTCCGTCTTGCGGCCATCGGCAAACGTGTGCATGACGCCACGCGGGCCGAAGTTCTTCTTGAAGTCCGGGAAGTCCTTCGCCTTCGGGTAGTCGGGATGCTCGGGCTCTTCCTCGGCGTTCAGGTGATAGAAGTTGCCGAAGAACTCGTCGAAGCCGTTGTTCGTCGGAAACATCTCGTCGCGATCGCCGAGGTGGTTCTTGCCGAACTGTCCCGTCATGTAGCCGTGGTTCTTGAGCAGGCCGGCGATCGTCGGGTCCTCGATCTTCATGCCCTCGGGGGCGCCGGGCAGGCCGACCTTCGTCAGGCCCGTGCGGATCGGCGACTGGCCGGTGATGAAGGCGGCGCGGCCGGCGGTGCAGCTCTGCTGTCCGTACCAGTCGGTGAACAGCGCGCCCTCGGCGGCGATGCGATCGATGTTCGGCGTCTTGTAGCCCATCATGCCGAGGTTGTAGGCGCTGATGTTGAACTGGCCGATGTCATCGCCCCAGAGAATGAGGATGTTCGGCTTCTTGCCGGGTGTGGCCATGTGAAACTCCAGACGTGGCTAGGGTCATCGGGTGCGGGAGACGAAACCGCGGTGGTGGTTCGCGCTGCAGACGGGGAATCTAGCAGTTTGTCGGATGAATTGCGTCATCGAGTCGACAATTCGGCCTCAGTCGCCCCGCGGGCGGAACTGCGCGTGGAGCCTGGGCGGCGCCTCCGCGAAGTACCGGAATAGCGCCGGGCACAGCCAGCCCTTCATTCCCAGCGCGGCGCAGGAGTACCAGTACCCGCCGAGGTCCTCTTCTCCACGCTCGAGTTCGGCTGTCGCACCTGGAAACGGGTTGGCGGAGAAGAGGAGCGTGAATCCCGCGGCCGCATCGGGGATCGGTTCCGTGAGCCGTTCGATGATCTGGTCGGCCCCGGCGACGAACGGTTCCCGGTGCAGGCCCGCACCAGGATCATCGAACATCCACAGGCCCTGCGACTTGTACGGATGGATCGCGAGGATCGCGTTCATGGCCGGTCGTCCCCTAGCCCACCAGTGGCCGGTTGAGTTCCGTGCGCCAGACCGACGGATCGGGGCCCGATTCTGGTCCCTGCACGTAACGCTCCCACAGATTCGGCGCGACGCTGTGGCCCTGCTCGTTGATCCACGCGTCGAACTCGCCCCACGCGGTGGCAAGCCCTTCGTAGCGACCACGATAGACCGTGCGGGCGACGCGGGCTGCCGGCAGCTCACCGGCGATGACGCGCCCGACCGGCGTCACCGGCGCCGAGACGGGAACCCCCACTTCGAAGTCGAAAGTTTCGGCGTCCATGCGCCGATGATGGGAGAAGACGACGTCCGTGGGCCCGATCCTCTGGGCGGCGACGGCGGTCATCACCTCGCCGATGGCGGCGCGCATGACGTTCTGGATCTCCGCGCGCGGGATCGTCAGGTGGATCACCGCGACGTGCTGTGCCTCGGTCTCGAGGATCTGGGGGGTCTCGATCATGGGCGGAACTCTCCGATTCGGGCGGAAAGACGGGAACGGACGCGAAAACGCCGATCGGGCCCATCCTAGCGCCCCGGTCGGTCTCGCGAAACGTCATGAATTCACCCGATGTGCCCCCGCAGGTTGACGCGGTCCCGGCCAGTCCCTAGCGTCAGGGTCTGGCTTGGACCGTCCGGGTGGGAATCACGGCAGGGGAGGTGCGATGCGGGTTCGTTCCTGGATGGTCGGGCAGGTGCTTGGGGCGGTGTTGCTCGTGGTCGGGGCGGCCACTCCGGCCCGGTCCCTCGCTGCGCCGGCCGCACCCGCCGAGTCGGACGCCCCGGTCGCCGTGCCCGCTTCGCCGAAGGACCCCCTCCGCGAACTCGCCGTCACCCTGCGACACCTCGCTCCCGGCCTTGATCCGCGTGCCATCGAGCGCGCGCTCGACGCGGCTCGGCTGGCGCGCGCCCAGGGCGTCGAGGTGCGCTCGAGCCTCCTCACCGTGATCGACTACACGCGTCCATCGTGGCAGCCTCGACTGTGGGTGTTCGACACGGCGATGCCCCGCCTGCTGTTCTGCGATCGCGTTGCGCACGGTGCGAACACGGGCGAGGCCTGGGCGCAGCACTTTTCGAACCGCATCGGCAGTCGGCAGACGAGCCTGGGCCTGTTCCTCACGGGCGATCCCTACGTGGGGGACAACGGGTATTCGCTGCGCCTGCTCGGTCTCGATCGCGAGCTCAACTCGCACGCCTTCGAGCGCGCCGTCGTGATGCACGGCGCGCCGTACGTGAGCGACGCATTCGTGCGCGAGCACGGCCGCATCGGTCGCTCGTGGGGCTGCCCCGCGGTGTCGAAGGAATTGGCCAAGCCGCTCATCGACACGATCCGGGGCGGGAGCCTCGTGTACGCGTATTACGACGGGTCCCCATCGGGCGATCCCGAGAGGACACTCACCGCCAGGTAGTGCTGCGTCCGCCTCGGGTCGGATCCCCACCCCGGATTCAGCGTCGTGCCCGCCTCCGCGCAGCTCAATCCGCCATTGACTGACTCGGTCCATGACGTACTCGCGAAACTCGAGCGCACGGTCTACGAATCGAAAGTGAGGGACCTGTCATGACGTCGATTCCTGAACTCACGCGTGCCCGGCTCGCGCGAGCGATTCCCGCGCGCGTACGCCGGCGGCTCATGCTCGGTCAGTTCGACTCGGTCGAAGACGTCGCCGCACTCCGGCACTTTGTCGGCCTGACCCAGATTCAGTTCGCCAAGGCCATGGGGATCAGCGTGCATACGCTCCGGAACTGGGAACAGGGCCGTCGGCGGCCCGAGGGTCCCGCCCTGGCACTCCTGCGCATCGCCGCACGGCACCCGCGAATCATTCGCCAGAACATCGAGTCCGCAGCATGACCTCGCGCGCCACCGGCACGTTCACCGTCGCGATGAAGCCGCTCTCCGATCCGGACGAGACTCCGGGCACGAAACTCGGCCGGATGTCGCTCGCCAAGACGTTTGCGGGCGACCTGGTCGCCACGAGCGCGGGCGAGATGCTGACCGCGATGTCGGAAACGAAGGGCTCGGCCGGCTACGTTGCGATCGAGCGCGTGACCGGGACGCTCGCCGGGCGCGTCGGCAACTTCGTGTTCCAGCACTCCTCGGTGATGGATCGCGGCGTGCCCACGCAGTCGATCCGTGTCGTGCCCGATTCGGGCTCCGGAGCGCTGGTCGGGCTCGTGGGTTCGTTCGTCATCGAGATGGTGGAGAAGCAGCACCACTACGTGTTCGAGTACACGCTGCCGGACTGACGTCAGGTCAGACGTGCCCGATCCACTGCTCGAGGATCGACGCGAACGCGCCCTCCTGTGCCTCGATGGTCCTCACGCTTCGGCGTCGTCGACGACTTCGCACTCCCAGCCGTCGTAGGTCCCGCCGTGGCGGGCGGCGAGGTGGAACAGCGGGAGTGTCACGTCGTCGATCGTCTCGTAGCCGGGGACGTCGCTGCGCCACACCTGGGCGCCGTGGTCCGGGAGGTCGGCCTCGGGCTCGATCGCGACGCGGACGGCGTAGCCCAGCTCCGCGGCATCGGCGACGAACGAATCGCGCTGTGCAGCGTCGGCGAAGTAGGCCCAGTGATCGATCTCGCGCGGCGCGGTGAGCGCGTCGCCGCCTTCCTCCAGCGACTCGCAGACGCGGCGATTCTCGATGCGCTGGCGGTCCTCGTCGCCGGGGGCGAGGTACCCGAGATACGTCGACCAGTCGGCATCGAGGCGCGTGTCGGCGTCGTAATCGTAGGCGGGAAACGATTGCATCGCCTCGTCGACGCGCGACTTCCAGCCCTCGGCGGCGGCGGTGTAGAAGTAGAAGTCGCGGGCGCCGGCGGTGGTGCAGCGACCCACGTAGCCGGTGTGCGGGCCGACGAGCGTGTTGTCGAGCGAGTCCTCGATCATCGCCAGGGTCTTCGCTTCGCCGCCGCTCGAGAGCCCCTCGGGGGTGGCGTCGTTGAGGACCACGCGCACGTAGCCGAGGTAGGGCAGGCTCGCCGAGGGCGCGAACTCCTGTGCGCCCAGGTCGACGAACGTCGAAGCGGGTCGATCGTCGATACGGCAGAAGTAGAAATCCCAGTCGTCGGTCATCGGCGCCTCCCGGGCCATCCTAGTCCGGGTGGGGCGTTCGTTCCACCCCGGCTCTAGCCGATCGTGAACTCGGCCCCGACCGGGATCATGTGGAGGCGGTGGGCGAGGGCCATGGAGGCCCCGTTCGTCCACTCGGTGCTGTAGCAGGGGACCCGGCCCTCGCGCCAGGCCTGCTCCGCCCAGGCGGCCACGACTGCGGCGCCATGGCCGCGCCCGCGGTGGGCCTCGAGCGTGTCGACGCCGGCCTCGAGCGCGAATCGCGAGCGGCGGACGGTTCGGCAGATCGACACGGCCTTGCCGTCGACGAGCCGTGCGGCGCACGGGGCGAGGGCCGCGAGATGTCGCTGCGTATGCGGGAACGAGTCGGCGAGCGTGGCGCGTCGCGCGGCGTCGAGAAGCACGACGTCCGGATCCTGCGGCAGGCCACGCGGCACCCGGTAGATCGGGCCACTCTTGCGGGCGGCCCCGTCGCCCCACGTCGCGGCGAGCGCCTCGCCGGCATCGGCGAACTGTTCCGGAGATTCGAACAGCGCGTCCGACAGGGCCTCGAGCACGGCCGTCGCGTGCTCGACGCGCTCGGCGGAGACGTCGTGGCGAAATGCGTAGACGAGGAGGTCCGCGCCCAGGCACGCGTACAGGCTGGGCGCGTTCCGGTCGGCGGGATCCTCGGGCAGGTTCTCGCCCACGAGGCGCCCGTTCGCGTCGAGCCGGTAGCGCAGCTCGATCCGCTGGCGCAGCAGGATCTGGTCGATCGAGGCGGGGTCGACTGCGGTCATGCGCGGGGCTTCGCCAGCTTCCACCCGAGCCAGCCCATCGGCAGGTATGCCCCGACCAGGTCGAGCGCGATGAACCACGTGGGCGCGGGCAGCATGAAGGCGGCGGCGATGCCCCCGCACAGGAACGCGACGCCGATGCCGAGCGCGATCGGTAGCTTCGCCGAAGCCGCGAACCGAGCGGCGGCGAACGCCCCGGCGAGCGTGCCCAGGGCATGGGCGAGGAACGGGGGGAGGAAGTGCACCGGCTGGAACAGGTGCATGCCGGCCTTCAAGCTCTCCAGGTTCGACGTGTCGACCCCGGGCGGCGGGGGCACGAGGGATCCGCCGGCCATGACGATGCCCATGTTGACGAAGCTGCCGACGACGAGGCCGGCGAGCACCGCGAGGACGTTGCGCAGGATCGGGTTCATGTCCGGTCTCCAGTCGGGAGTTCAGCTTCAGGGCGGTCAATCGAAGGACCGAACCATAGCACTCGTGGAACCCGGGGCCGAAGGTGCTAGTCTCGGGCGCAACCGTTCGTTCCGTACCGCACTCGAACCACAGGTGGTGCTCCATGGGCGACAAGTCCCCGAAGTCGAAAGAACGCGAGAAGAAGCAGCAGGCAGCGCAGAAGAACCAGAAGCAGAGCGCGGCCAAGACCAAGTCGGCCCCGCCGGCGGGCAAGCCGGCCAAGGGCGGCAAGTAGCTCGCGGGGCGAGTCGGGGGGAGTCCGCCCGGATTCCCCCGGAACCCCCCTCCCCGCAAGGGGATTGACAGCCGCGCCGGGGGACCGCTAGTTTCGTGTCTGACCGGTAGACGGCCGGTGCGACTCCGTAGTTTTCAGCCCCTCCGATCCCTTCTTTCCAGCACCCCGAACGGAGCAGGAATCGCTCGATTTCCGGGCGTTGTCGCGGAATACGGTCCCGCACCCCACCCGAAACAGGTCCACCGATCCACGGCTCGCCACCCGGCGAGCGTCCCGGGAAGACGGCCCGGACCCTCCCCGATTCACCTGCGCCCGCCCCGCGGGCCCCGGTGAACCGGCGGACCCCCAAAGGAGCAAGTCCGCACATGGACATCATGGAACTCAAGGGCAAGACCATCTCCGAGCTGTTGTCGGTGGCCCAGGAACTCGATCTGCAGGGCACCAGCGGCATGCGCAAGCAGGAGCTGATCTTCAAGATCCTCGAGGCGCAGACCGAGAAGAGCGGCCTGATCTTCGCCGAGGGCGTGCTCGAGATCCTGCCCGAGGGCTACGGCTTCCTGCGTTCGCCCGACTACAACTACCTGCCCGGTCCGGACGACATCTACGTGTCGCCGAGCCAGATCAAGCGCTTCGACCTGCGCACCGGCGACACCATCTCGGGCCAGGTGCGTCCGCCGAAGGAGGGGGAGCGCTACTTCGCGCTGCTGCGCGTCGAGGCGATCAACTTCGAGAGCCCCGAGGTGGCGAAGGAAAAGATCCTCTTCGACAACCTGACGCCGCTCTACCCGCAGGAGAAGCTGAACCTCGAGACCAAGGGGCGCGCCATCGAGACGCGCATCATCGATCTCGTCGCTCCCAACGGGAAGGGCCAGCGCGGGCTGAACGTCGCGCCACCGCCCACGGGCAAGACCATCATCCTGCAGCGGATCGCCAACTCGATCACCGAGAACCACCCCGAGGTCGTGCTCATCGTGCTCCTGATCGACGAGCGCCCCGAGGAAGTGACCGACATGAAGCGCACCGTGCGCGGCGAGGTCGTGTCGTCGACGTTCGACGAGCCGGCCGAGCGCCACGTGCAGGTCGCCGACATGGTGATCGAGAAGGCGAAGCGGCTGGTCGAGCACAAGCGCGACGTCGTCATCCTGCTCGACTCGATCACGCGCCTGGCGCGCGCCCACAACGCCGTCGTGCCCCACTCGGGCAAGATCCTGTCGGGCGGCGTCGACGCCAACGCGCTGCAGCGCCCGAAGCGGTTCTTCGGCGCGGCACGCAACGTCGAGGAGGGTGGCTCGCTGACGATCGTGGCGACCGCGCTCATCGAGACCGGATCGCGCATGGACGAGGTGATCTTCGAGGAGTTCAAGGGCACCGGCAACATGGAGCTCGTCCTCGACCGCAAGCTGGCCGACAAACGCAGCTTCCCGGCCATCGACCTGAACCGCTCGGGCACGCGCAAGGAAGAGCTGCTCCTGTCCGAAGACGTGCTGGCGCGCATGTGGATCCTGCGCAAGTTCATGAATGAGTTGAGCCCCGTCGAGGCCATGGAGTTCCTCATCAACAAGATCAACGAGACGAAGACGAACAAGAAGTTCCTCGAGTCCATGAACCACTAGGAGGACGCGATGAAGGACATCCATCCGCAGTACGAGTCGTGCACGATCCTGTGCACCGGTTGCAGCACGTCCTACGAGACGCGCTCGACCAACGTCAAGGGCTACCACGTGGAAATCTGCTCGGCCTGCCACCCGTTCTTCACGGGCAAGCAGCGCCTGCTGGATACCGCGGGTCGCGTCGAGCGTTTCAATCGCAAGTACCGCAAGGGCGAGACCGTCGAGGCGCTGGCTGCGGCTGCGGCTGCGGCAGCGGCGGCGTCGGACGCGTCGGCTCCGTCGGCTCCGGCCGAGAACGCATAAGAACGCCTCGCGCCCGTGTCGTTGCATGATGCGCTCACCCGGGTCGAGGCACGCTTCCAGGAGCTGACCGCCGCATTGTCGGACCCGGCGGTGCACGGCAATCCGTCCGAGCTCAAGCGCCTGGCCAAGGAACGCTCGTCGCTCGAGGCGCTGATCGCCGCGGCGCGCGAGCTGCGCTCGGTCGAGCAGCAGATCGGGGACGACGAGGCGATCGTGCGCTCCGGGGACGCCGACCTGCTCGCCCTGGCCGAGGCCGAGCTGCCCGGGCTTTACACCCGCAAGGATGAGCTCGAGGCGCGCGTGCGCACGCTGCTCCTGCCGCGCGACCCGAACGACGACAAGAGCGTCATCCTCGAGATTCGCGCCGGCACCGGCGGGGAAGAGGCGGCGCTGTTCGCCGGTGAGATCTTCCGCATGTACCAGCGCTACGCCGAGCGGATGGGCTGGAAGGTCGAGATTCTCTCGGCTTCGCCCGCCGAGATGGGCGGCATGCGGGAAGTCGTCGCCGCGATCGAGGGCGACGGCGCCTACTCCAAGCTGAAGTGGGAATCCGGCGTGCACCGGGTCCAGCGCGTGCCCGCAACCGAGGCGCAGGGGCGCATCCACACGTCGGCCGCCACGGTCGCCGTCCTGCCCGAGGCCGAGGACATCGACATCGAGATCAAGGACGACGACATCGTGGTCGACGTCTACCGCTCGAGCGGCAAGGGCGGCCAGGGCGTGAACACCACCGACTCGGCCGTGCGCATCCACCACCTGCCGTCGGGGCTGCTGGTGACCTGCCAGGACGAGCGTTCGCAGATCAAGAACAAGGCGCGGGCGATGAAGGTCCTCCGCTCGCGGCTGCTCGACCTCAAGATCCAGAAGGAAGCCGAGGCGCGCTCGCGCGCCCGCAACGCGCAGATCTCGACCGGCGATCGCTCGGCCAAGATCCGCACGTACAACTTTCCGCAGGGCCGCGTCACCGATCATCGGATCGGGCTCACGCTCTACAAGATCGACGACGTGCTGCTGGGCAACATCGATGCGCTGATCGACGGGATGATCGCGGCCGACGCCGCCGAGCGGTTGCGCGAGGCGGGGGAGGACACGGCGGCGTGACCGTCCGCCAGGCCCTCGACGGGGCCGCCCGGGGACTCGCGCGAGCGGGAGAGCACGACGGCCGGGGAGAAGCGGAAATCCTCCTCGGCCGCCTGCTTTTCGCCGGGAGGGCCGACCTGTACCTGCGCGGCGACGCCGAGTTCGACACCGGTGCGGCGCGCACGCTGGCACTCTGGATCCTGCGCCGGCAGGGTGGCGAACCCCTGCAGTACATCACCGGCGAGGCGCCGTACCGCGACCTTGTCCTCGCAGTCGGCCCCGGTGTGTTCATCCCGCGGCCCGAGACCGAGCTGCTGGTCGACGTGGCGCTGGCGTTCCTGCGCGGCCGGCCGGCCGCAGCCCCTCGCCCACGCGTGCTCGAGTGCTGCACCGGCAGCGGCGCGATCGCGCTGGCCGTCGCCACCGAGCGCCCCGACGCGCTGGTCGTGGCGACCGAACTGTCGCCGCGGGCGCTGGCGTTCGCGGCGCGGAACCGGGGACGGCTGACGCCCGCCGAGGCCGCGCGCGTCCACCTGGTGCAGGGCGACCTGGCGACCGCGCTGGTCGGGCCGTTCGACGTTCTGCTCGCCAACCCGCCCTACATCGCCGAGTCCGAGCGGCCCGACCTTCCCCCCGATGTCCTCGACCACGAGCCGCACCTGGCGCTGTTCGCCGCGCACGATGGGATGGCGATCGTCGAGCGGCTGATCGGCGAGGGAGCAGGCCTGGTCGGCCCCGGCGGGCTGCTGGCGCTTGAACTGGGTGCGACGCAGGGCGATACTGCGCTCACGCGTCTGGCCGCCGATCCGCGTTGGGTCGGCGGCGAGGTGCGCAAGGACCTCGCGGGCCGCTCGCGCATGCTGATCGCCCGCCGATCACCGGAAGGGACGCCATGAGCGACAGCGCCACCGCCACGGAGAAGCAGAGCATGGACTGTCTCGTGATCCACGGCGGCCGCCCGCTCTCGGGCTCGGTCGAGGTCTCCGGCGCGAAGAACGCTGCGCTTCCCCTGATGGCCGCGACCTTGCTCGCACCGGGCGAACACGTGATCACGCGCGTGCCGCGGCTGGCCGACACCGCCACCATGGTCCGCGTGCTCGAGGCGCTCGGCGCGAAGATCCGCTGGGACGCGACGGGCATGCATATCGACACGCGCTCGACGTCGTCGCTCGAGGCGCCGTACGAGCTGGTGAAGACGATGCGCGCCTCGGTCTACGTGCTCGGGCCGCTGCTCGCACGCTTCGGTCGTGCCCGCGTGTCGCTGCCCGGCGGCTGCGCGTGGGGCCCGCGCCCGGTCGACCTGCACCTCAAGGGCATGGAAGCGCTCGGCGCCACGATCGAGATCGACGAGGGCTACATCGTCGCCACCGCCCCGCAGGGCAACGGCGCTCCGGGCGGACTGCGCGGCACGCGCTTCGACTTTCCGATCTCGAGCGTCGGCGCGAGCGGAAACCTGCTCATGGCCGCCGTCCTCGCCCGGGGCACGACCGAGATCACGAACGCCGCGATCGAGCCCGAGATCACGCAGCTCGCCGAGATGCTGGTCGCCATGGGTGCCCAGATCGAGGGCGTGGGCACCACGCACCTGACCGTCGAGGGCGTCGAGGCACTGTCGCCCACGTCGATCGAGGTCATCCCGGACCGCATCGAGGCCGGCACCTACCTGGCCGCCGGTGCCATGACGCTGGGCGATGTGACGATCACGCGCTGCCGCCCCGCGCACCTGGCCGCCACGCTGCAGGCGCTCGAGAACGCCGGCAGTCGCGTGACCATCGACGGCACGTCGGTGACAGTGCAGTCGCAGGGTCGGCCGCGCGCTGCGGACCTCACGACCGCCGTGTTCCCCGGCTTCCCGACCGACATGCAGGCGCAGATGATGGCGGTCGCGACGATCGCCGACGGCGCGAGCACGATCACCGACACCATCTATCATGATCGCTTCGCCCACGCGCCCGAGCTGGCGCGCATGGGTGCGGACATCCGAGTCGACGCCAACGTCGCGCTGGTGAGCGGCCGCGATCGGCTCAAGGGCGCGCCGGTGATGGCCACCGACCTCCGCGCCTCGGCCGCGCTGGTCCTTGCCGGACTCTGCGCCGAGGGTGAGACGCGCGTGTCGCGCATCTACCACCTCGACCGCGGCTACGAGGCGCTCGCCGACAAGCTGGCGACGCTCGGCGCCAAGGTGGAGCGACGGGCGGAAGAGTGAGTAACTGCCGGCCCGTTTCGGAGGCCTTGCGATGACCGATTCGCAGGATGGCGACGGCGGTGACCCACTCGCTCCATCGCAGGCCATCGAGTTCTCCACGTTCGGATTGCACATCTCGCCCGCCCGCCTCGTCCTGATGACGCTCGCGACCATGAGCCTGTACCAGTTCTACTGGCAGTACCAGAGCTGGAGCGAGATCAAGCGCCGCCGTCACCTCTCCATACGGCCCCTGTGGCGCGCAATCTTCGGTTACTTCTGGATGTACCCGCTGTTGAAGAGCCTGAACCGGGATCGGCAGGCCCGCGCCATCATCCCGGGCACCTATGCCGCCGGGGGTCTCGCGGCCGGATGGATCCTCCTCAACCTGTGCAGCACGGTCGTCTCGCGCATCGATGACGTCGCCATGTCCTTCCTCGCCGTGGGGCTCAGTGTTGCGAGTGTCTGCTTCCTCCTTCCCGTTCAGACTTTCGTCAACGCTGTCCATGAGCAGGTCGCCCCGCGAGCCGCTCCTCTCGGATGGACCCGAGGGCAGTGGATCCTCTTGGCCGTGGGGCTTCTCCTCTGGGCACTCGCCCTTCTGGGGCTGAGTCTCGCGCCCCGGGAGACGGGCCCGATTGCGCGCTGGTGAGCCGATGAAGCTCCTCGCCGTCATCGGCACCGCCGGACACATCGATCACGGGAAGACCGCGCTCGTCCGCCGCATGACGGGCGTCGAGAGCGATCGCCTCAAGAGAGAGATCGGGTGCGGCCCGGCGGCTCACTCGTCCGGCTGGGGCTCCAGGTCCCAATCCAGCGAGAACCTGAAATCGGTGTCGGGCTCCCAGTCCGTGCGCTTCCATTCCAATCCATCGAACGTCCAGCGTGCATCCGGCGGGACGATGCCCACGCGGACCGCGTAGTCGTCGCGATTGATCGCGCGGTCGCGCAGCAGACTCGTGACCATCGTCCCGAGGTGAATCCGGAACGTGGCGCGGCCGATCGTGCCGGCCCACAGTGCCGCGGGACGGGCAAAGTAGTCGAAGTGGCGGTTGTCGGCGGACCCTTCCGAGCCGCCCGACCACTCGATCACATACTCGATCTCGACGTGCGTGGTCTCCCCTCCGGGAATCGAGACGTTCCACACCGGGAGCGAATCGGGGTCGGCCATCTCGAAGCGAGCCCATTGCGCGCTGTCGGCGCGTTCCATGCGCACGGGGACGTCCTGGCCGCGGACGCGCACGCGCATGCCGGAGGGGACTCCGGGCCGGGGCGCCCAGCTCGCCGCGCTCGCCCCGACGAACGACATGGCGAAGCTGCGGGTTCGGCCCGAGAGGTTCACGAGCCGGTAGAAGCACTCCGCCCGACCTGTCTCGTAGTCGTCCGTGAGCGGGAGATGCAGGTCGACCGATTCCGAGAGGAGGCGGACGTCCGGGTTGGCGAGCGGGACGATGCTCCCGCCGTTGAATCCGATCGTGGGTCCGTTGGCGTGTCCGCTCGATGCCGGCAGGTGCACCAGCACGGCGACGAGGGCAAGACCGCACGCACGAGCGTGCAGGCGGACGTGGTGGGATCGGGGTAGGATGCGCATGCGCTCTCCGGACGCTCCGCGGGCACGGCACGATGACGGAGCGCGAGGAAGCTACACCCGGGGACTCCTGATGTCCACGCAACACGAACTCGCCGTCATCGGCACCGCCGGTCACATCGACCATGGGAAGACCGCGCTCGTCCGCCGCCTGACGGGCGTCGACACCGATCGCCTCAAGGAGGAGAAGGAGCGCGGGATCTCGATCGATCTCGGCTTCGCCCCGCTCACCACGCCGGCCGGGCGCCGCGTCGGCATCGTCGACGTGCCCGGCCACGAGAAGTTCGTCCGCAACATGCTCGCCGGCGTCGGCGGGATCGACCTCGTGCTGCTCGTGGTCGCCGCCGACGAGGGCGTCATGCCGCAGACGCGCGAACACTTCGCCATCGTGAACTTGCTCGGCATCCCGCGCGGGATCGTCGTGCTCACCAAGGCCGATCGCGTGGGCGACGACGCGTGGTGGGGCGAGGTGGAGGCCGACGTCGAGGCGCTCGTCGCGGGTTCGTTCCTCGAGGGCGCGCCGGTGGTGCGCTTCTCGGCGGTGACGGGCGAGGGCACGCCGGCATTGCTGGCGGCGCTCGATGTGGCGCTGGCGGTCGGAGTCGAGCGCGGCGAGGCCGAGCCCGCTCGTCTCCCCATCGACCGCGTGTTCTCGGTCGAGGGCTTCGGCACCGTCGTCACCGGCACGCTGTGGCGCGGGCGGATCGCCGTCGGCGACACGGTCGCGATCGAGCCCGCCGGGCGCACGGCGCGCGTGCGCAGCGTCGAGACGCATGGCGCTACGGTCGAGGCGGCCGTCGCCGGGCAGCGCACGGCGATCGCGCTCCACGGCCTGGCGAAGGAGGACCTGGCGCGCGGCGACTGGGTGCTCGCGCCGGGCTCGCTCGCGGCGTCGACGCTGGTGACCGCGCGGATCGACCTCCTGCCCGACACGCCGAAGCCGCTCGTCTCGCGCCAGCGTGTGCGCTTTCACCTGGGCTCGGGCGAGGCGCTCGCGCGGGTCGCGCTGCTCGAGGGCGACGAACTCAAGCCTGGCGACAGCGCGCTCGCGCAGTTCCTGCTCGAGACGCCGGTCGTGCCCGCGCGCGGCGATCGCTTCGTGTTCCGCGCCTACTCGCCGATGCGAACGCTCGGGGGCGGCACCGTGCTCGAGCCTGCTGCCAGCAAGCGCAAGCGGGGCGACGTGCGCGGTCTTGCCGTCACCGAGCGCGGCGATGCAACCGAGCGGGTCGCACAGGCGCTGCGCGAGGCGGGCCTCGTGCCGCGGCGCGACGAGGAGCTGGCGCGGGCGCTCGAGCTGGCGCCGACCGTGGTCACCGCGGAGGTGGAACGCCTGATCGCCGATGGCGAGGCGATGCGCCTGGCCGACGGCCGCGCGCTCGCGATCGCCGACGGCCTGCACACCGCTGCCGCGCGCGTGCGCGACGAGCTGGCCGGCCACGCGAAAGCGCACCCCCTGCGCTTCGGGCCCGGCCGCGGCGAACTGAAGTCACGCCTGGCGCGCGCGCTCGACGGCGCCGTGTTCGATGCCGCGCTGGCCGCGGGCCTGGGGAATGGCTCCCTCGTCGTCCGCGGCGATCGTGTGAGCGAGGCGCCCGGGCGCGAGCTCAGCGGGAAGTACGCGGAAGCAGCGACGCGACTGCTCGAAGCGCTCGAGCGCGGCGGCTTCGCGCCGCCGGAGCTGGCGACTCTCCTGCCGCCACCTGGGCTCAACGCGGCCGAGGCGACCGAGCTGGTCGGCCGCCTGCTGGCCGATCAGCGGGCGATGCGGATCGATGCGACGTTCGTGTGGTCGCGCCCGGCGTGGGAGCGCGCGGTGGAGTGGGTGGGTGGGCACTTCGCGGGCGCACCGGCACTCACGGTGGCCGATCTCAAGAACGGGCTCGGGATCTCGCGGAAATGGGCGGTGCCGCTGCTCGAGGCGCTCGACCGCGAGGAGATCACGCGACGCGAGGGCGACGTGCGAGTGCCGGGTGGCCGGCTTACGACGAGGTCAGGCGGCTCCGCGTCGGGGTGAGCCGGGCACTTCGCTTGCCGCCAGCAATCCCGCGATGCTCAGGTCCTCATCGACATCCGGCCAGTGGATCCCCTCGCCCTGACCCAGCAACGTCCAGCGATTGCGAGATTCGGGAGTTGCGTTGAGGAGACGAGGAAACCAGACAAGCGGGACGCTCAGCGAACGTCCGTCCGCCAGCTCGACGGTCAATTCATCATCACTCACTCTGACCGCGCGCGCTCGCGCGCTAGGAGTCGGAATCGAAGTACTCATGCCAGGCGTCCTCCAACCGCTGTGCCTCCGTCTCCACAACCCGCTGAATCCTGCGAAGCTCTCCCGCCCCGAACCCGCTCGACGACGCGAGCTCCACGGGGCTCAGCCAGAACTTCGCCAGTGAATCATCACGCTCGACGTGGATGTGCGGGGGTTCTGTCCCCTCGTTGCTGAAGAAGAAGAGGCGGTAGGGGCCGATCCGCAGCACCGTCGGTGACATGCGAATGAGGATACCACGGCCGGCCATGCCTTGCGTTCGCCCCCTCAGGGAGTCCGGCGCATCTCCTCGCGGCCGAGCCGCCTCACCAGCCCGATCCCCGCGACCAGCGCCCACGTCCCCTCGAGCAGGACGAACGGCAGGAAGTGGATCATCCACGACGACCATCCGGCGAGGCACGCCCCGACGAAATTGAGCAGCAAGTAGGGGACGTCGTTGGCGGCCATGCGTCCGGCGAGGTTGAGCAGAAACGCGATGAGCATCAGGATCACGCCGACGAAGCCGACGATCGTGGGGAAATCCATGCCGCTCACGCTGCGTCCCCGTCGTTGATTCGCGCCGTATCGGGCGGCTCGGTCGGCCGGGCGAACACGGTCTTCGAACGCGTCACCTCGGCGAGTCCGGCGGGGGCCTTGCGCGGTTTGCGCACGAACTTCTTCTCGGTCACCGTCACCGGCACCGTCCCGGCGTTGCGCGCCTGCGAGTAGAACGCGGCCCATCCTGCAACTTCGGTGAGCGTCGCCTTGCTCGGCTCGTTCGGTCCCTTGCCGCGACGCAGGACGACGTGCGATCCCGGCGAGCCGTGCACGTGCATCCACACGTCCTCGGGTCGCGCCAGGCGATGCGTCAGGTGGTCGTTCCCCAGGTTGCTCTTGCCGATCCACACTTCCCAGCCCTCGCTGGTCTTGTAGCGCCGCGGCTCCAGTGCGCTCGGGATCGCCGGGCGGCCCTTGCCCTGCGCGCGCTTCGGGGTGGCGGCGCCCGAGGTCGCGCGACGAGGCGCTGCCGCCGTTGGCGGCGAGATCTCGCCGCGCTCCACGGCCGCGACAACAGCACGGGCGGCGACCAGCTCCGCGCGCGCCGCGTCGATCAGCTCCGGCGCGCGCTCGGCCGCGCGTTCGAGCTTGCCGGCGCGGGTGAACAGGCGATCGGCGTTCTCGTGCGGGCGCAGCTTCGGGTCGAGCGCGATCTCGAACGTGCGCGACGGATCGGCCGGGTCGGGCAGCGTGACGCTCGCCGCGCCGCGCACGACCCGCGGCAGGAACGCGACCATGGCGCGGGCGCGGGCGCGCACGTCGGCGGCCTCGGCGGCACCCGCGATGTCGTCCGTCAGCGCGGCGACCGTGCGCTCGAGCTTCTTGACCCGCGCCTTCGCCGCGGCCAGCGCGTCGGCGTCGACCGGATCGGGCAATGCACGGCCGAGGGAGCGTGCCGCCTCGTTCCACGAGGGATGCGGCTCGTCGCACGGCTCGGTGGCGAACACGTGGGCGCCGATCGACGGTTCGCTCCACACCATGCCCGCGATCGACTTCGAGGCGACGTCGTAGGAGCGGCCGGCCCACTCGCGCAGCGTCGCGGCCATCGTCTCGTCGGGCTCGCAGCGATCGTCGAGGATCATCGCCGGGAGGCACCGGGCGAGCCCCTCGAGCGTTCCCTTCGGAAATCCGGCGCAGCGTCGCGCCAGCGCATGAAGGCGCTCGTCTGCCGGCACGCCGTGGAAGATCGATGCGAGAGTCGGCGCGTCGATCGTGGTGGGATCGACCAGCAGCGTGGACGGCGGTGGCGGATACGGCGCATCGGGTTCGATCGCCGTGCGCTTGGTCGAAGCCTTGCGCACACGCGCACACCACACGATGCGCCGCCCGGTCTCCTCGACGATCACGTTGCCCGGGGCCCACAGCTCGACATGCAGGCGGAGCAGGCGCCCACCGGGCGCCTCGGTGTCGAGGCTGAACCCTCGATCCAGTGGCAGCGCCGCGACATCTGTGACGCTCGCCCCCTCAGGCGGGCGGTAGACGAAGTCGCGACCGCCGTCGCGTCCGGCCTCCTCGAGCCAGGCCCACAGCGGCGCGGCCAGCCGCAGTCGCAGCGCAAACCGCCGGCCCGGCCGCACGCCGTCGGGGGCGCGGTCGAAGATCGCGGCGAAGCCGGCGCGGGTGGGAAACAGGCCGGCCCAGGCGGCGCCAAGGAGCTCGCTGCGCCAGCCGGGAACCAGTCGGGAGAGGACGAGGGGATCCATGGGTTGTATTGTGGCGGACGGCCGCGTGCGTGGGAACCCCCCCGTCCCGGCCCGGAGGAAAGCTCGATGGCGTGGTGTCAGAAGTGCAGCGAGGAGTTCCCGTACCGCTCGGGCGACGTGGTCGGGCGCACGCGGACGTGCGAGCAGTGCGACGCGGACCTGCACGCCTGTGTCCAGTGCGACCACCACGACTCGCGGGCGAACAACCAGTGCCGCGAGCCGAACTCCGATCGCGTCGAGAACCGGACGGCGTCGAACTTCTGCGACTTCTACCGCCCGAAAGCGCGGCCGCCGGTGGCGCGCGGCGCAGGCCAGGCGAAGGACGCGGACTCGCGCTCGAAGCTCGAGGGGTTGTTCCGCAAGAAGGGATCCGAGGGATCCTAGCGGCGGGGAACCGCGCCCACGGCGACGATCGACCCCAGGTTGTCGAGCGGGACATAGGCGAGCGTGAGGGCGATCCCGTCGTGGCGCGCGACGAGTGCCCCGAGTCGCCTCAGGCGCCCGGTCGGGTCGTCAGGCACGCGTCGCGATGCGCAGCTTCGACATCGCACCGGTCAGCGCGTCGATCAGGCGATCGACGTCGGCCTCGGTCGTCGGGCGACCGAACGAGAAGCGCAGGCAGGCGCCCTCGCCGGTGCCCATCGCGCACAGCACGTGCGAGGGGCCACCGTCCTTCGAGTGACAGGCCGATCCCGCCGACACCGAGATACCCTCCGCCGACAGCGCGCCGTGCAGCGTCTCGGTCGGCGCGCCGCGGAAGCACACGTTGACGATGTATGGGGCGCGCTTCGCATAGGGTGCCGTCTCGTCGGCGACGCCGTTGAGGTGCGCGTCGGGAAAGCGCGCGCCGACGGTGGCGAGGAAGCGCGCCGCGAGTGCCGCGTAGTGCACCATGTCGGCCTCGCGCGTCTGCTCCAGCAGGCGCGCCGCCTCGGCGAGTCCCACGATCCCCGGCACGTTGTGGGTGCCCGAGCGCAGGCCGCTTTCCTGGCCGCCGCCGGTGATCACCGGCAGGAGCTTCGTGCCGGGGCGGACGAACAGCGCGCCGACGCCCTTGGGCCCGTAGATCTTGTGCGCGGCGACCGCGATGAGGTCGACGTCGGGCCACGCGTCGAACGAGACCTTGTAGCGCCCGAACGACTGCACGGCATCGACGTGAACCAGCGTGCGGGGATTCCTGGCTTTGACCAGGCGGGAGAGTTCGACGATCGGCTGCACGGCGCCGGTTTCGTTGTTCACGTGCATGATCGAGACGATCACGGTGCCCTCATCGACGAGCGCCGCCACGGCCGCCGGATCGACGCGCCCGTCGGGGCCGACGGGGGCGATCCGCGCCTCGCAACCCTCGTCCTCCATGCATCGCGCGGTCTCGAGCACCGCGTGATGCTCGACCGCCGAGAGGACGACCGAGCGCTTCGCCGTTCCGTCCGGTGCGGCCTTCGCTGCATGGAGCGCTCCGCGCAGCGCGAGCACGTCGGCCTCGGTGCCACCGGCGGTGAAGATCACGCCGGTCGGCGGGATGCCGAGGATCGCGCCCAGCGTCCGCCGCGCCGCGCCCACGCCCTGGTTCGCCTCGAGCCCCGCCGCGTGGACCGACGACGGATTGGCGAACTTCTCGGTGAACCAGGGGAGCATGGCCGTGAGTACTTCGGGCCGGACCGGGGTGGTGGCGCTGTAGTCGAGATAGAGAGGGGGCTGGCTCATGGGTGGAGAATAGCCCCGCCTCGGGGCGGCGGACAAGGTGGCCCGCCGCTCACGCCTGCTCGGCCGCGAGCAGGGCCGCGAAGTCGGCGAACTGCGTCGACCACGGGTCGCGCTGCTGCTCGATCCAGGTGGCCACGGCTGCGAGCGGCGCCCGATCGAGCGAGAGGAGGTGTTCCCGGCCCACCCTGCGCCGGCGGATGAGCCGTGCCCGCTCAAGGACCCGCAAGTGCTTCGATACCGCATTGAGGGACATGGGGAACGGGCGGGCGAGGTCGGTGACCCGGACCTCGGCGTCGCCCAGCCGCTCGAGGAGGGCGCGGCGGGTCTTGTCCCCGAGCGCAGCGAGGGTTCGGTCCAGGTCGGGTTCGGGCTCCATAAGTCCAATATTCAACCAAAAGGATGAATATTGCAACTGCATTCTTTGCTTCACCTTCCGAACGTGCCAACCGAGATGCCTGCCTCCGGCGAGCTAAGTTGACTTTGGCCCCTCAGTGACGTAGTTTCCGGCCTCTCGGGAGGGGACACATGATTCGCAGCATGACCGGCTACGGCGCGGCGGAGCGGGCGACGGAGGCAGGACGCCTCAGTGCCGAAATCCGCAGCGTGAATCACCGCTATTGTGAAATCTCCCTTCGACTTCCGCGATCCATCGCCGGTCTCGAGGGGGCCGTCCGGGCCTACCTGACCGAGCGCCTCGCCCGGGGCAAGATCAACCTGACCGTTACCTGGGAAGGCTACGAAGAGGACGGCGGTCGCCTCAAGGTGAACCACGCCGTGGCGCAGCAGGTCGTCGCCGCCCTCACCGAGCTCAAGACCAAGTACGATCTGGGAGGCGAGGTCGACGCGCGTTCGGTCGCGACGATGCCCGACGTCCTCACCTGGGAACGGCCGGCCGGCGACGACGAGAAGCGCTGGACCGAGCTCAAGGTCGTGCTCGAGGCCGTGGTCGAGAACATGGCGAGCATGAAGCAGCGCGAGGGCCAGTCGCTCGAGAACGAGTTCGAGACGCGCCTCAAGGCGATCGAACGGCTGCTCGCCCGTGCCGAGGAGCGCGCGCCCCTGCGCCCGAAGGAGGCGCAGGAGCGCATGCTCGCCCGGCTCAAGCCGCTGCTCGGCGACATCCCGGTCGATCCGGTGCGCGTTGCGCAGGAAATCGCGTTTCTCGCCGAGCGGCTCGACTGCACCGAGGAGTGCGTGCGCCTGCGCGCCCACCTGAGCCAGTTCCGGCGGCTGTTCACCGACGCCGAGCCCGCGGGACGGAAGCTCAACTTCCTCCTGCAGGAAATGAACCGCGAGGTGAACACGATCGGCTCCAAGGGCAACGACGCGATCATCGCCGAGGTCGTGATCGAGTTGAAGGATGAGGTCGAGAAGGTCCGCGAGCAGGTGCAGAATGTCGAGTGAGCGGGCCGAGGCGCCGTCGCGCTTCTCGCGTCGCGGCTTCCTCGTCGTCGTCTCGGGCCCGTCGGGCGTGGGGAAGACCTCGTTCTGCACGCACCTGCTCGAGACGCGCCGGGACGCCATCCGCTCGGTCTCGGCGACGACGCGCGCACCGCGGCCCGGCGAGGTCGACGGTCGCGACTACTTCTACCTCGCCGCCGACGGGTTCGCCGCCCGCGCGGCCGCCGGCGAGTTCCTCGAGCACGCCGACGTGCACGGGCATCGCTACGGCACGCCGCGCCGCTTCGTCGACGAGCAGGTCGGGGCGGGGCGCATCGTGCTGCTGAACATCGACGTGCAGGGCGGCGTGCAGGTGAAGGAGCGCTACCTCGACTCGGTCGCCATCTTCGTCTGGCCGCCGTCGGTCGATGCGCTCAAGGTCCGCCTGATGGCCCGCGCGCAGGACGACCCGGCCGAGATCGCGCGCCGCCTGGCCGATGCGCCCGGCGAACTCGCGCAGTATGGACGGTACGATTACATCGTGGTGAACGAGGACCTGCCCGCGGCGCTGTCCCGCGTGTCGGCGATCGTCGAAGCGGAACGGGCGCGCGTCTCGCGCCTGGTGCCCGCGGATTCCCTGACGCACACGGAGGAACGGTGAACAATCGTGTCTCGCTGGTGATGAACATGCCCACGGGTGCCAACAAGTACGAAATCGCGATCGTCGCAGCGCGCGAGGCGCGTCGCCTCAACAACCACCTGCGGCTGCACGGCGAGACCGAGACGTCGAGCGCCAAGGTGACGACGATCGCGCTGGCCTCGACGCTGCAGGGCGAGGTGCCGTTCCAGTACGTCACCGGCCGCCCGTTGCCCGCCGAGTCGCAGCCGACGCCGCCGTCGGTCGACGCGGAGTAAACCGTGCTCGCCGGCAAGACGGTCGTCCTCGGCGTGACCGGGGGCATCGCGGCCTACAAGGCCGCCGAGATCGTCCGCTGGCTGCGCAAGGAAGACGCCGCCGTCGTCGTGGTGATGACCGCCGCGGCACGCCAGTTCATCACGCCGCTCACGCTCGCCACGCTGTCAGGCAACCCCGTGCTCGACGACCTGTGGGGGCCCGAGCAGGCGCTCACCTTCGGCCGGGCCCGCCCCGCCGATCGGGTGAGTCCGATCGAGCACATCGAGGTGGCCGACGCGGCCGACCTGGTGCTCATCGCACCCGCCACCGCCGACCTGATCGCGCGCGCGGCGCACGGCCACGGCGATGACCTGCTGAGCACCATCCTGCTCGCCACGCGCGCGCCCGTCGTCTTCGCCCCCGCGATGAACGTGCAGATGTGGGCCAACCCGATCGTGCAGGAAAACGTCGCGCGCTTGCGCGCCCACGGCAGCCGCTTCGTCGAACCCGAATCGGGCGAACTCGCCTGCGGCTGGGAGGGGCGCGGCCGCCTGGCGTCACTCGAGGCGATCGCCGCCACGGTGCGCGCCGCACTCGCGGTGCCGGGCCCGCTGACCGGTCGCCACGTCGTCGTCACCGCCGGGCCCACCGTCGAGCCGCTCGATCCCGTGCGCGCGTTGACCAACCACTCGAGCGGCAAGATGGGCTTCGCGCTCGCCGCCGCCGCCCGCGAAGCCGGCGCGCGCGTGACGCTCATCCACGGGCCGGTCGCGCTGGCGCCGCCCACGGGCGTCGAGGCCGTCGCCGTGACGACGGCGCGGTCGATGGACACCGCACTCCGGAAGGCCGCGCGCACTGCCGACGCCGTGCTCATGGCCGCCGCCGTCGCCGACTGGCGGCCCGCGACCGTCGCTGCGCAGAAGCTGAAGAAGGGCGCGGCGAAATCGCTGACGCTGACGCTCGTGCCCAACCCCGACCTGCTGGCCACGCTGCCGCGCCGTCCGGGCATGAAGGTCGTGGGCTTCGCCGTCGAGACCGAGCGCGAACTCGCCGGTGCGCGCGCCAAGCTCACGGCCAAGAAGTGCGACCTGCTGGTGCTCAACAACCCGACGAAGGCCGGCTCCGAGTTCGGAGGCGACACCAACGAGATCACCATCCTCGATGCGAAGGGCGGCGCCGAGCGCCTCCCGGTGATGGACAAGGCGCAGGCCGCCGCGCGCGTCGTCGCCCGGCTGGCCGCGCTGTTCGGCGGTACGAAGGTCGCCGGGAGGGGTGGGACGCGTGGCCGAGCGTGACGACGTCAGGAGCCTGGCCCGCGCGACACGGCAGGCCATCGAGCGCGAGGCCGAGCGCGGCCGCGGCGACCTGTGGGCGATCGCGGCGGGGGAGCCGGTGATTCCGCGCGCAGCTCGCGCGGCCGGAAAGGCCGCGCAGGCTTCAACGGCGAAGCACCCGACCGCGGCAACCGGGATCGACACGCTCGAGCCGCCGCCCGTGTCCCCCCCCGGCGATACACTCGAGAGGATCGCCGCCGAGGTCCGGGCCTGCACCAGGTGCGGGCTGCACGAGACGCGAACACAAGCCGTGCCCGGTGTCGGTCGCGGGACCACGGGCATCGTCTTCGTCGGCGAAGCTCCGGGCGCCGAGGAGGATCGTCGCGGCGAACCGTTCGTCGGCCGCTCCGGCGACCTCCTGACCAGGATCATCGCGGCGATGGACGAGAAGCAGCTCATCCCGGGAGTGACGGTGTCGCGCGAGGCGGCGTTCATCGGCAACGTGCTCAAGTGCCGACCGCCCGAGAATCGCAACCCGTTGCCGCACGAGATCGAGACCTGCAGCCCGTACCTGCGTCGCCAGCTCGCGCTGCTGCGCCCGCGCGTCATCGTCTGCCTGGGCAAGTTCGCCGCCGAGCTGCTGGTCGGCGCCAAGGGCACGATCGCCGGTATGCGCGGCACCGTGTACCGCTACGCAGATTCGAAATTGATCGTCACCTACCACCCGGCCGCCTGCCTGCGGAACCCCGCGTACAAGCGCCCGGTCTGGGAGGACATGCAGCTCCTCGCCCGCGAGTATATGTCGGCGTAGCCAGGTTTTCGGTGAAGTACCCGGATGACGTGCCGAAGGGGGTGATCTCATGAGCGGTTCACGAGTCTCCCAATTCGATCGCTTCATGCCACCACTGCTTGCCGTGCTTCAAGGGCTTGGTGGTTCGGCGCGAGCTGAAGAGGCCACGGAGCTAGTGGCGACAGCACTTTCTGTCCCCGATGAGGTGCTTGATGAGGTCACAGCGGGCGGCATCAACCGGTTCTACAATCGCGTCGCATGGGCACGCTTCTACCTTGTGAAGAGCGGTTACATGGACGGGTCCAAGCGAGGTGTCTGGTCTCTCACGGACAAGGGCCTGTCGTCACCCCCGCTGACGGAGGCTGAGTCGGCGCGCCTCGTCAAGGAAGTCCGGACTGGATTTGGATCAGCTCCAGGCCTTCAGCGGGAAGAGTCGTCAACTGGCGAGGTTGCGACCGGTGATGAGACACCGGAAGCCGCAGAGGGACTCGCGGCAGCGAACTGGCGGGACAACCTGCTCGGACTCATTCGCGGCCTGCCACCCAGTGGCTTCGAGCGCCTTTGTCAGCGGCTGCTTCGGGAGTCCGGATTTGCACACGTCAGTGTCACCGGGAAGACCAATGATGGTGGCATCGATGGGGTGGGCGTACTTCATGTGAATCCTTTCGTCAGTTTCAAGGTGCTCTTTCAGTGCAAGCGTTACACCGGATCCGTCTCATCCGCGCAAGTTCGCGACTTTCGCGGCTCCATGCAGGGCCGTGCGGACAAGGGAATCATCATGACGACGGGTACCTTCACATCCGAAGCCCGCAAGGAGTCGATCCGGGAGGGTGTGCCCCCGATTGAGCTCGTCGATCAGGAGAAGCTGCTGGAAATGTTCAAGTCTCTCGAACTTGGCTTGAGGCAGACAGTTGCCTATGAGCTTGATGCGGGCTTCTTCGAACAGTTCAGAAACTGAGTCACCTGGTGTCCTGATGAGGTGGCAGCAATAGGGTGGCTGTCGCGTCACGTGAGAGTGTGCAGGAGAAGCAGATGAACGACCTTGAAATCTCCCTTCCCACCGAGGGCACGGTCCCGCCGCAGGCGATCGAGGCCGAGCGCGCGGTGCTGTGCGCCATGCTGCTCGATCTCGAAGCCGTCGAAAAGGCACTGGAGAAACTCGGTGAAGAGCCGCACGCGTTCCACCGCGAAGGCCACCGTCGCATCTACGCCGCCATCGTCGGCATCACCGATCGCAACGAGCGGCCCGACCTCGTCACGCTGACCGACGAGCTGTCGCGTCGCGGCGAGCTGGAGACCGCGGGCGGCGTCGCCTACCTGTCGTCGCTGTTCGAGTACTCGGCCTCGTCGGCGAACGTCGACCAGCACATCGCACTGGTGAAGGAGAAGGGCCTGCTGCGCCGCCTCATCACTGCGACGCGCCAGATCGCCGCCGACGCGTACTCGGGCCGCGACCGCGCCGAGGAGATCCTCGATCGTGCCGAGGCCCGTATCTTCGAGATCGGGCAGGAGCGCACGACGCAGGGCTTCGTCGCCGTGAAGGACATGGTCAACGACAGCATCCATCGCATCGAGGAGTTGGCCAAGCGTCAGGAGCACGTCACCGGTTGCCCCACCGGGTTCACCGACCTCGACGACAAGACCGCGGGGCTGCAGCCGTCGGATCTCATCGTCATCGCCGGTCGCCCGGGCATGGGCAAGACCTCGTTCGCCCTCAACATCGCCGAGAACGCCGCGCTGCTGGGCAAGAAGGTCGGCGTGTTCAGCCTCGAAATGTCGCGCGATCAGCTGGTGCAGCGCCTGCTCTGCTCGCTGGCCCGCGTCGACCTGTCGCGCCTGCGTCGTGGCTACCTGTCCGACCGCGACTGGCGCGGCCTGTCGATGGCCGCCGGGCGCTTGTACGATGCGCCGATCTTCATCGACGAGAGCGCCGGCGTGTCGGTGCTCGACATCCGCACGCGCGCCCGCCGGCTCAAGGCGGAGCACGGGCTCGACCTGCTGGTCATCGACTACCTGCAGCTCATGCACAGCGATGCGAAGTCCGAGAACCGCGTGCAGGCCGTCTCGCAGATGACGCGTTCGCTCAAGGGCCTGGCCAAGGAACTCAACCTGCCGATCGTCGTGCTGTCGCAGCTGTCGCGTGCGCCCGAGAGCAACGAGCGGCGCAGCAAGATCCCGCAGCTGTCGGACCTGCGCGAGTCGGGCGCCATCGAGCAGGACGCCGACATCGTGCTCTTCATCTTCCGCGAGGAGCTGTACAAGCCCGAGGACGAGAGCCTGAAGAACAAGGCGCAGGTGGTGATCGCCAAGCACCGAAACGGCCCGACCGGCCTGGTCAACCTGACGTTCCTCAAGGAATCGACGCGCTTCGAGAACTTCTCGGGAATCCAGGAAGGGGACATCCGCTGATCGACCGCGACCGGCCCTGGCCGCGCGATCCCGCGCTCACGGGTCCGGCGCTCGTCGGCCGGCAGGTCCTGCGCTTTCTCGAGGACACCGGGCGGGTCAGCACGCTGCTCGGCAGTACGCTGGCCGGCCTGCCCACCGCGGGCCGCTACGCGGGCGAGATCGTCAAGCAGATGTCGCAGGTCGGCGTTGGCTCGCTGCCGCTGGTCATCCTCGTCGCCGTGTTCACCGGCGCGGTCACCGCCGTGCAGGCGGCCTACCAGCTCGAGGGTATGGTGCCGCTGCGCTACGTCGGCTCGGTGGTGCAGAAGTCGGTGCTCATCGAACTGGGCCCCGTCCTCACCGCGCTCGTCTGCGGCGGCCGCGTCGGCGCCGCGATCGCCGCCGAGCTGGGCACCATGCGTGTGACCGAGCAGATCGACGCGCTCGAGACGATGGCGATCCCGCCGATCCGCTACCTGATCCTGCCGCGCTTCATCGCCACGACCGTCATGCTGCCGGTGATCACCGTGTTCGCCGACTTCGTCGCCGTCGCCGGCGGGTTCGTCGTCGCGTCGATGGTGTTCGATCAATCGGGCCACACGTACTTCGAGGCCGTGCGCAACACGTTCGAGCCCAGGGACCTGTTCTCGGGGCTCACCAAGTCCGCGGTGTTCGGCGCCGTGATCGGGCTCATGGGCTCGTTCTACGGATTCGGCACCGAGGGTGGGGCCGAGGGCGTGGGCAAGGCGACGACACAGGCTGTCGTCGCCTCGTGCGTGCTCGTGCTGGTGCTCGACTACGTGCTGGCGAACCTGCTGTTCCGGGTGGCGTATTGAGCGCGGTCGCACCGCCGGCTCGCGCCGTCGTCGTGCGCGCCCGCGGCCTGGTCAAGCGCTTCGGCGCGCGGGCCGTGCTCGATGGCGTCGACCTCGACGTCCATGCCGGCGAGACCGTCGTCCTGCTCGGGCGCTCGGGCACCGGCAAGAGCGTCTTCCTCAAGCACGCGATCGGGCTGCTCAAGGCCGACAGCGGCACGCTCGAGGTGCTGGGCACCGACGTGACCAGCGCCGACGCCGACACCTGGAACCGGGTGCGTCGCGACGTGGCGATGGTGTTCCAGGCCGGTGCGTTGTTCGATTCGATGACGGTAGGGGAGAACATCGCGCTCGGCCTGCACCACCAGCGCCGCTTCACCGCCGGTGAGATCGCGGCGAAGGTCGAGCACGCGCTGGCGGTCGTCGGCCTGGCCGGCACGACGGCCCAGCGCCCGTCGTCGCTGTCGGGCGGCATGCGCAAGCGGGTGGGAATTGCGCGGGCGATCGCGCTGCAACCCCGGCTTCTCCTGTACGATGAGCCGACCAGCGGCCTGGATCCGGTCACCTCGGACGTGATCAACCGCCTGATCCGGCGCTTGCAGCGGGACCTGGGCGCCTCGGCTCTCGTGGTCTCCCACGACATGACGAGTGCGCGATTCGTGGGCGATCGGATCGCGATGCTGGACGAGGGGAAGATGATCTTCGACGGCACGGCCGGCGCGATCGACCATGCCGTCGATCCAAGGGTTCGCCGCTTCGTCGAGGGACGCAGCGACGAGATGCTCGACGAAGCCGCCCCCGCGGGAGGTTCGTGATGGCGACGCGCAATACCGAGATCCTGGTCGGCGTCACCGTGCTTGCCGCACTGGCCGGTGTCATCTGGAGCGTGACCGCGCTGCGCCAGGTCCGGCTTGCCGAGGCCACGCAGCGCTGGCTGGTGCGCTTCCCCGACGTCGGCGGACTGGCCGAGGACGACCCGGTCACCGTTCACGGCGTGAAGAAGGGCGCGGTGAAGGACATCCGCCTCGCTCCTGCCGGCGTGTACGTCACCTTCCTGCTGGAAAAGGACCTCACCCTCACCACGGGCAGCCGGGTCTACGTGCGCAACGTCGGGCTGATGGGCGAGAAGTTTCTCGCCATCGACGGCGTCGGACTGGGCTCGACGCTGGCCGCCGGCCGCGACACGATCGAGGGCGTCTACGAGTCGGGCATCCCCGAGGTGATCAGCCAGATGGGCGACGCGCTGGCTTCGCTCGAGAACCTGAGCGTCTCGGTCGATCGCGTGATCTCGCTCGCCGAGGAGAAGAACACGCTGCGCACCACGCTCGGCAACGTCGAGACCGCGAGCACCACGCTCAAGCAGGCGCTGGCCGAGAATCGCGACGACATGCGCCTGACCGTGACCAGCCTGCGCGCCGCCGCCGAGTCGGGCCGCCGCCTGGCCGAGGCCGCCGAGCCGCGCGTCAGCGGGGCGCTCGACGGCGTGCGCGGTTCGACCGCACGGATCGACTCCCTGACCGCGCGCCTGGACTCGCTCGCCAGCGTGCTCACGCGCGTCGCCGCCAAGCTCGACACCGGCGGGGGCACCGCCGCGCAGCTGCTCAACGACCGCAAGCTCTACGACGAGTCGCGCGCCACCCTGCGCGAGCTGCAGGCGCTGGTGCGCGAGCTGCGCACGAATCCGGACAGGTTCTTCAAGGTCTCGGTGTTCTGATGACGATCGGACGCAGCCCGCGCACCCCCGGCAAGAAGACTCCCGCGCGCCCGTACTTCTGCACGCAGTGTGGCAACGAGGAACTGCGCTGGTTCGGCCAGTGCCCGTCGTGCCAGGCATGGAACACCCTCGTCGAGGCGCCGGCCGAGGCGGCTTCCCACGCGGCCGGAACGGCGGGTGCCGCCCGCGGCCCGCGGGGCGCGACCGGCGGCGTTGGTCCCGCCGGCGCTGCCGGCGCTTCGCGCCGAAGTTGGGTGGAGGGCGACGGCGAGCGCGCGCCACGCCCGCTCGCGACCGTCGACCTGGCGGCGACGCCGCGCCGCTCGACCGGCATCGGCGAACTCGACCGCGTGCTCGGCGGCGGTGTGGTGCCAGGCTCCTTGCTGCTCGTCGGCGGCGACCCGGGCATCGGCAAGTCGACGCTGTTGCTGCAACTGTCGCGGGCCATGGCGCACGACGGCGCGCGTGTGCTCTACGTCGCGGGCGAGGAATCCGCGGCACAGGTGCGCCTGCGCGCCGAGCGCCTCGGCGACGTGCCGCCGTTGCTCTACCTGCTGTGCGAGACCGAGGTCGAGGAGGTGCTCGCCGCGGCCGCGCCGCTGGCGCCCGACGTCGTCATCGTCGACTCGATCCAGACCGCATTCTCGACCGCGAGCGCCGGTGCTCCGGGCTCGGTCACGCAGGTGCGCGAGTGTGCGCTGCGCTACCTCGACCTGGCGAAGGGCGGCGGTGTGCCGGTCTTTCTCGTCGGGCACGTGACGAAGGATGGCGCCGTCGCCGGCCCGCGCGTGCTCGAGCACATGGTCGACGCCGTGCTCTACCTCGAGGGCGAGCGCTACCACGACGTGCGCGTGTTGCGCGCGGCGAAGAACCGCTTCGGCTCGACCGACGAGATCGGCGTCTTCACCATGGAGGAGAACGGCCTGCGCGAGGTGGCCGACGCATCGCGCGCATTCCTCTCCGCGGGCCCGGCGCGTCCGGGCGCGATCGCCGCCGGCGTCGTCGAGGGCAGCCGCGCGCTGCTCGTCGAGGTGCAGGCCCTGGTCTCGCCGTCGAGCCTCGCCGCGCCGCAGCGCGTGACCAACGGCTTCGACGCGCGCCGCCTCGCCATGCTGCTCGCCGTGCTCGAGAAGCGCGTCGGCGTGCGCGTCGTCCACGGCGACGTGTTCGCCAACGTGGCCGGCGGGCTCACGCTCGATGAGCCGGGAGCCGACCTGGCGGTGCTGCTCGCGGTCGCCTCGGCGCGGCTCGACCGCCCGCCCATTGCGGGGCTCGTCGCCTGCGGCGAGATCGGTCTCGCCGGCGAGGTGCGCCGCGTGCGCCAGGCGGCGTCGCGGGTGCGCGAAGCGGCACGGCTGGGCTTCACCACCGCGCTGGTGCCTGCCGCGCAGGCGGCCGAGTGCGAGGGCTTCGGCGTGACCGTGATCGGTGTCCCCGACGTGAAGAGCGCGCTCGAAGCCGGCCTCGCCGCACGTGCCGCCGCCGCACCCGAGCCCGCCGGGGCGGACGCGTGAGCGAAGCCGCCATGACCGTCGCACTGGTGCTTGCCGCCGGTCGCGGCGAGCGCCTGGGCGAGGGCCCGAAGGCCGCCATCGACCTGGGCGGCCGCCCACTCACCGCGTGGTGCCTGGCCACGCTCGGCGCTTGCAGTGCGGTCGATCGCGTGATCGTCGTCGGCGATGCCATCGCGCTCGCGCCGGCGCTGGCCACGCTTCCCGCCGCCGCGCGCGGCAAGATCAGCGCCGTCGTCGAGGGCGGCGCGAGCCGCGAGGAATCCGCCGAGCGTGGGCTCGCCGCCGCCGGCGACGATGTCGC
>JANPEF010000029.1:0-20155 GCA_031431875.1 Candidatus Eiseniibacteriota bacterium
GGCGAACACGCCGGTGTCCCGGAGCGCGCCGCCGCTCCAGACGGCGGGCTGGGAGGCCGTGGTCGACGGCTCTGCCCTCTTCGCCAACTCCGACGGCCTGCGGATGGGGGCCAACTCGTATTGGGATGCGACCGTGCTGCGCCCGCTCGCCGCCGCGGCGGACCACGATCTGTATCTGCATGCGGCCAGCACCGGCGCCGCGGATGGGTTCGGCATCGCGCTGAGCGTCTCGGCCCGCGGGAACGGAGCCCTTGATGCGGTCATCGTGAACCGCAACCTCGTGGGTTGGAACGCCTATGACGTCGGCGTGGTCAACTACAACGCCAACAGTTCCGACTACGAGGTGGTCCACGCGACCAACTCGGCGCTGGCCTTCGGTGACTCGGTCACGGTGCCGTTTGCGCAGGACCAGATGCTGAGGATCTGGGAATTCTACGTGTCCCCGTCCGACCTCGGGCCGGTGAGCTTCACGGTCGATGTCGATCCAGCCGTCGGTCCCCTTCAGGCCCAGTGGCTGAACCAGGACTTCCAGACGGGTGGGCTCCTTGCCTATTCCGCCGCTTCGCAGACCGATATTGCGGGTCGCGCCCGGATGGATGTCAACATCACCGTCGCCGGCTATCACGCGCTCGTGGTCTACCGCGATGACAACTGGAGCAAGGGGAACGGCCCGATCAATGTCACGATCGAGATCCAGAAGACCCCGCCGGATTTCGTGCCCCTGCACGCAGCGGGTTGGCATGCGCCCATCGTGCCGCGCGCGGCGTTCGACGGGACCGGCGGTTCGGTACCGGCGCCGTCGACCCTGCCCGGCAATATCGCTTCGACGTTCCTGAACATGGCCGTGCGCAACGAGAGTCCCTCTGATTCACCGGTCGGTCTACCGGGGCATGTCTACATCGACGGCGGCTACGCTGCCTGGGTGGCCTGGGGAGGGTTTCCGGCCTATGCCGACGGTCTGTTCAACTGGGACAGCCCGTGGACCTTCAGTGGAGGCAGGCACACGCTGGCCTGGAAGTTGGACGCCGATCTGACGATCGAGGAAATCCACGAGGACAACAACGTCTACGGCGAACAGTGGGTGTGGTCGCCGCTGGATCTCGTCAACGACACGCCGGTTGTCCGGGACAGCCCGGCTGATCCGTATGGCGGGTGGACCGATCTCAGCACCGGCGAGATCTTCTATCCCAACTGCGACGGCTTGCGGATGCCGAATGCCGGCGGCTACTGGCGAGCGGTGGCGGTCATGCCCGGTGCCGACAGTGACGTCGACCTGCGGCTGTTCCCGGCCAGTAACGGTGCGAAAGATGGGTTTGCGGCGAACCTCGCCGGGTCCTATTGGGGCGGGTCTTCTTCGGACTACGTGCTGGTGAACTTCAACGTGGCTCCGGGGGGGTTCCAGCCCTACGACGCGGGCGCCGTGCGGTACTCCGGTGGGGACAGCTACACGACCGAGTCGACCGCTTCGGATGACCGGCTCATCGGACCGGAGGGCACCTTCGGTCCGTACAGCCTGCCGACCAACCGTATCGTCAATCTGGTGGAACTCCGCCTGTGGGCCGGTCCGACGGGGGTGCGCCTGATCAACCTGTCCGGATCGGTGGACTGGGGGATCAGCCTGCACGCCGCGGACCTGGCGTATCAGGGAAAGTCCGACGCCGTGGGCACCTCGTCCAGTGATGGTGGCGCCGGCATGGACGAACTGCTGGTCGTCGATGTGCCTTCGGATGGCTACTATTGTCTCGCCGTGTGGAAAACCACCACCAGGGAGTTGGAGAGGGCCGGCACCTACGACCTGACAATTACGCCGATGGAGGCCGTCGGGGTGGACGATCTCGTGCCGGCGCCCAATGCCCCGACGCTGGTCGACATCACCCCGAACCCGTTCAATCCGGCGACGAATATCGCCTTCGAGCTTGCCCGTGAAGGGCAGGTGCAACTGGAGATCTACGACCTCCGGGGGCGGCGCGTGCGGACGCTGGTGCATGGGACCGCGGGCGCCGGTCGGCACGTCGCGACTTGGAATGGCAGTGACGACACGGGCGATCGAGTGGTCAGCGGTCTGTACATTGTCCGCCTGAGCTCCGGAGGTGTCATGGAGACGAAGAAGCTGATGCTCATGCAATGAAGTGGTCGAAGCGATGTAGGATCACGGGTTCGCCGTCGGGGTCAAGTTCTGCACACGGTGGAACGGATTGAGGAGAACTGGCTAACTATGCCTCCCGAAACCCCACCTGAGGTCACGCCAAAGGGGGGGAGGTTCTGAGCAACTCAGGCCTCAGGGGTCCCTGCGTACTGAGCACCGACACGCTCCCGTTCCGGATCGATTCCCTTCCCCGCTGGTCGATGGCCCCTGCCAAGCTTAGGATGGGCGAAACAAGAATCCCCTCTGCCCACCCGAGTCGGAGAAGCCCATGCCTGCAAAGAAATCAGCAAAGAAACCGTCTGGAAAATCGGCGAGAAAAGCCTCGAAGAAGCCCGCGCCGAGACCCGCGCAGGCGATGAAGCGCGCGGTGGTCGCCAGCCCGGCCAAAAGAGCAGGAAGGAAGGCCACGAAGAAGGTCGTGCAGAAGGCTGCGAGCAGGATTGTAAAGAAGTCCGGAAAAGAGCCCACGAAGTCGGTCGCTACGGGGGGCCGAGCCCGCGCCGCGGCAAAGCCTGCGCCCGCGGCGGCGCTCCGCGTTCCCGAGCGAGTCCGTCCTCTCGACGTGCCGCGGTACAAAGGGGAAAATGAGATCGAGTCGGGAGGCGGCCCCGCGACCGTCCCCCGGGCCGATCCGAAGGCCGAGCATGCGCGTGAGCATATGAAAAAATGGGGGGTATCGATTCGCAACGGGTCGAAGAGCACCACCGAATGACGCGCCACAAGAAGAACCAATAGCCCGCTACGAAAGTGACGGAGCAATCGCTTACCTGCTCGCCGAGCCTGTTCATGAACCTCTTGAACTGGCGCGGGTTCCCGTTGCGACGGACGCCGAGGACATCCGCCGCACATTTTCGCATCCGGCTCTCGGGTCGTCAGCAGGCCCGGGCCGAGCTGACGGTACTCACTTGACGCGCCCTCCTGAGAACTCGGCGCGTATCAGTTCGTCTCTGCCCAGACCCGGTCGACGAAGGCGTCATCGCGCAGCAGCGTCTTCACGTCCAGGATGACGAAGGCTTCAAGGTCGTCGGCCCGCACGTACTCCTCATCGCACCGCTTCACCCGCTCGCGCGTCAGGCAGGCGTATCTGGTTTTGGGCGGTGGTGCCGGCGTTCGAACGACCCCTTAGCGGTACGCGACCTTGAGCGCGCCCCAACTCGAGCGTTGCGCCGATGTGGGAGTGCAGTTGAGTCCGGAGAACTGAATCAGGTACTTGGAGCCGCAGGCAACGCGTGCGCGCATGTACAAGACGAGCCACAGTCGATAGCGCCCTGGAAGCAGCACTCCGTTGAACGCGATCCCATGCGTGGTCTGCCAGTATCCAAGATCCTCTCCGGGATCCGCGCCGGTCGGCAGCCGGGACAACTGCCACTCGAGCGTGGTTCGCCCGGACATCGTGATCGTCACCATGGACGCGGTGGCCAGTTCGAACTCGTAGAAGTCCACGTCGTGCGGTGCCTCGGCGCTCGAGTTCCAACCGTGCGTCCCGCACACCGTGACCTCCGACCCGGTGCAGGGGACCGTGGTTGCGTGACACCCGCCCGCGAGGCTGCAACCGTTGAAGTCATCGACATAACCGGGGAGGCACGAGTTCTCGCCCTCCTGGATGGCACCGGGTGGGCACCGCACGTACACGGGCTCGCAAGTTCCCGCACACTCGTCGATCGAGAGAATGTACTCGCCGCAGAAACCGCCCTCGCCGTCGATCACGACATAGTAGGGCGAGCCACCGACCAGGGATAGTTGGCCGATATATCCGCCCTTGAGACAATTGCCCGAGTCGCAAACGAGGCGTGTGCGCGAGGCATCATAGACACTCACGGAGCCCCAGAAGGCCGAATTGCACATCGAGATCGTGACCGTCATGTCGTGGTCGGGAACGTACCGGTAGACCACGTCGGGCGCGCCCGGAGGGTGAGGGCCGCAAATGGTGACGGCATCGTCCCCAAAACCGCAGGTTGATCCGGTCGCAAGGAGAGGCAGTCCCGGCACGGAAAAGGCGTCGTCGAACGTATCCCCCGGGATCCCTGCTCCGGCCTCTCCCGAGATCGCGCCCGCGCCCACGAACATCAGGAGCAACCAGGCCGCCACCCGGCCCCGGGCTCGAATCCGATGCGTCATGAGCTGTCTCCCCGCGTGAACCCCGGGAGAGCCCATCTCGCTCGGGAAAAGAGCGTTGCGCCGCGACGGGCGAGGGTCAAGAGCTTAGTGGCCTGGTCCGGAAGGAAGTCCGGACGGCGCGATTACCGTCCCGGGTGTCGGGGCGCGGTCCAATCCGGGGCCGCTCATTGTGCTAAAATTGCACACATCGACTTGAGTTCATGATTCCCGGCCGGCCGCTCGTGGCCCGGTCCCCGATTCGGTGCGCGGCCTGCGTTTCTGCGCGTTCCGGAAGCGCAGGAGCATTGATGGCCCCCGTCCGCTCGCACGTCGCACCGCTTCTCGCCGCCTGCTTCTCGCTGGTCCTCGCTTCTCCCGCGTTCGCGGTCACGGCGACCGGGCGCCTCCAGGTCATCCATCTCGACGTCGGGCAGGGAGACGGGGCGGTGCTCATCTCGCCGCTCGGCCAGGTCGTGATGATCGACAACGGGGTGAGTACCAACCCGACGCCGGCGATGGGAGTGAAGGTCCCGGCCCAGTTGCAGGCGCTCGGTGTCACGCACGTCGATTACCACTTCGCGAGCCACTACCACTCCGATCACATCGGGCTGTTCAAGACGATCTTCGGCGTGGGCGGTGTCGCGACCCTCGGCTACGGCTGGGACCGCGGCTTCTCGTACACGACGCAGACCTACACCGACTACGTCGCCACCGTGGGTACCAAGCGGCGCACGCTCGCCAAGGACCAGGTCATCACGCTCGACTCGCTGTCGGCGCACCCGGTCTACATCAAGTGCGTGGACCTCAATGCCCCGGGCAGCACGACGACCGACGAGAACTCGAACTGCCTGGTGCTGAAGGTGAGCTACGGCGAGTTCGACATGTCCTTCGGCGGCGATCTGCCCGGGGCGACCACGGGAAGTTACGTGAACATGGAGACGACGATCGGGCCCCCGACGGGCTCACTCGAGGCCTACAAGGTGCACCACCACGGCTCGGCGAGCTCGAGCCACGCAGCCTGGCTTGCCGCCACGCAACCGAAGGTCGCCGTCGTGTCGGCCGGCACCGGCAACTCCTACGGACATCCCACGGCCGCGGCGATGAACCGTCTCCACAGCGCGGGAACGAAGGTGTACTGGACGGAGACCGGCTCGGGTGCCGCGCCGCTGGCGGGCTGGGACAAGGTGTCGAATGGTCAGGTCATCCTCTCCGCGACCTGGGAGCCGGGCGGCGTCGACACGATTCGCGGCAACGGCTTCGCCGACACGTTCACCAACTCGGGCACGCCGCTCGACACGACGCCGCCGCTCGTGGTGCTGAACGCGCCTGACGGGGGCGAGGACTGGACGGTCGGCTCCACGCAGGCGATCACCTGGACCGCATCGGATGCCGTTGGCGTGACCGTGGTGGACCTCGATTACTCGACCGACGGCGGAGCGACGTATCCCAACCCGATCGCGAACGGGCTCGCCAACAGCGGCTCGTTTGCGTGGATCGTGCCCGGCCCGTCGACCAGCGCCGCCCGCGTGCGGGTGACCGCGCGTGACGCGGCAGGCAATGCGGCGCAGGACGGCAGCAACGCCGACTTCAGCATCAGCCTCGATGCCCGCAGTCTCACGATTGCCATCGTCGGACAGGGCACTGTCGTCGCGACGCCGAACCTCGTGTCGTACCCGGATGGCGCGACGGTGCAGCTCGATGCAGCGGCCGCACTCGGCTGGGCGTTCACGGGGTGGAGCGGCGACCAGAGCGGGACTGAGAATCCGCTCTCGTTCGCCATGCTTTCCGACTTGGGCGTCACGGCCCACTTCGCGGATGTGGTCGCGCCCGACGTCGTGATCAACTCACCCAACGGGGGCGAGGTGCTCACCGCCGGCCAGCAGAGCACCATCTCGTGGACCGCGGAGGACAATGCCGCCGTGGACTCGGTCCAGGTGGAGTGGTCGCCGTCGGGCATGGCCGGGCCGTGGGTGCTCCTCGAGCACGGCCTGAGCAACTCCGGCGAGGTGGGGTGGATCGTCCCGAACCAGGCGACCGACAGCGCCTACGTGCGCGTACTCGCGTTCGACGGCGCCGCGAACACGGGGAACGATGCGAGCGACGCTGCGTTCAAGATCCTCGGCTCGGGCCCGGTGGCAGTGGGGGATGGCGCGGCCGTCCTCGCCCTCTCGGCCCCGGCTCCGAACCCCGCGTACGGCGCCGCCCTGCTTCGCTTCTCGCTTCCCTTTGCGGGCACGGCGCGTCTCGACCTGGTGGACATCGCCGGCCGGCGCGTCTGGAGCGTCGAGGGTGCCTTCGCGGCGGGCGCGCACACGTGGACGTGGAGCGGGTCCGCTGCGCAGGGAGGCCGGGTGCGGGCCGGGCTGTACTTCGTGCGGCTGGTCACGCCGTGGGGAGCGCGCTCCGAGCGGTTCGTCGTGCTCCGGTAGGCTCATTTTCCCGCGTCGTGACCCGGCGGAAACGAATCGGTCACACGCCGGGCGTAGGGTCTTGATCACGGAACGCGGCGGCGATTTCCCGACACCCATTCGACTCCGCACGCCGCTTCGTTCCGTGATCGCGGATGGCAACGGGCCCCCGGGACATTGACCCGGGGGCCCGCATTCTTGTTCCCGCGGCGGGGGAGCGGTTCGAGTCCCATCCGGGGAGCCATCTGTGGCTGTGTACGAACAGGGTCGGCGCGAGCCGGCCCGTTCGTGTTTCAGGGGCAGACGCTCCACCCGTGGTCCGTGGGGGCCAGGATGAAGCAGGAACTGGCCCCGGGCAGGCGACCCCGGGCTGCCCGGGGTCGATGGCGCAGGAGCGGACAGCCCGGCTGCCGTTAGGGTAGATTCCGCCGATGGCACTCACCCCCGGCACCAGGCTTGGACCCTACGAGATCGTTGCGCCCATCGGCGCAGGCGGGATGGGGGAGGTGTATCGCTGCCGCGATACCCGCCTCGGTCGCGACGTGGCCGTCAAGATCCTCCCTCCCGGCTTTGCCGCCAATGAGGCATCGCGCGCCCGCTTCGAGCGGGAAGCGCGAACCGTGTCGTCGCTGAATCATCCGAACATCTGCACGCTCTTCGATGTCGGCCGTGAGGACGACACGGACTACCTGGTGATGGAGTTGATCGAGGGCGAGTCGCTGGCCGAGCGTCTCCTGAAGGGCCCGCTGCCGTTGGAGCAGGTCGTGCGCTACGGGGCGCAGATCGCCGACGCACTGGGCCGCGCGCATCGACAGGGGATCATCCATCGGGACCTCAAGCCCGGCAACGTGATGATCACGAAGTCGGGGGCCAAGCTCCTCGACTTCGGTCTCGCCCGTTCCGGGCAGGACGCATCGCCCTTGCAGGGCATGACGGTGATGGCGACGCAGGCGATGCCGCTGACCCAGGAAGGAACGATCCTCGGGACCTTCCAGTACATGGCCCCGGAGCAACTCGAGGGGATCGAGGCCGATGCGCGCACGGACATCTTCGCCTTCGGGGCGCTGCTCTACGAGATGGCGACGGGGAAGTGCGCCTTCGAGGGAGCCACGCGAACCTCGCTGATCGCGGCCATCGTGTCGGGAACCCCGCGTCCGATGAGCGAGCTGGTGCCGCTGACGCCGCCGGCGCTCGAGCATGTCGTGCGCCGCTGCCTGGCGAAGGACCCGGACGATCGCTGGCAGAGCGCGGCGGACGTCGGGAACCAGCTGCACTGGATCTCCGAGGCCGGATCGCGCGCCGGCGAGGCGGCGCCGCTGGCGGCTCGGCGACGCTTCCGTCTCCGTGCCGCGTGGGGCCTGCACGCCGTGACCGCGGCGGCGGCCGTGGCCGCCACGCTCGGAATCGCCGCGATGCTGCGAGCTCCGGCGCCGGTCTTGAACACGTCGATCCTCCCGCCGAAGGACCTGCGCATCGATCTCGGTGTCGGCGCTCCGGCCCTCTCGCCCGACGGCCTGCGCCTTGCCTACGTGGCCGCCAGCCAGGACGGCAAGTCCGCCCTGTGGGTCCGGACCCTCTCCACCGGCTCCGCGCAGGCGCTGCCAGGGACGGACGGGGCCGCGCACCCCTTCTGGTCGCCGGATAGCCGGCAGATCGGCTTCTTCGCCTCGGGCAAGCTCAAGAGGATCGAAGCGTCGGGCGGGCCGGCGCAGACGATCTGCGACGTGTCGCAAGGGCGCGGGGGCGCCTGGGGGGGCGACGGGACGATCCTCTTCACCCCGAACCCATCGGCGTCGCTCCACCGCGTGCCGGTGACGGGAGGGGCGCCGGTCGCGGAAACGGAACTGGACTCGACGCGGAACGACACCTCGCACCGGTACGCCGAGTTCCTTCCCGACGGAAAGCACTACCTGTTCCTCGTCCAGTCGTCGATCGAGACCCCGGGAACCGATCAGGGATTCGCGGTGTTCGCGGGTGTGCTCGGCTCGAAGGAGAGGAAGATGGTGGTCGCAACGAGCGGGCAGGCACGGTTCTCGCCGGAGACGGGGCAGTTGCTCTTCCTCCGGGGCGGCGCGCTGGTCGCGCAGAAGTTCGATCCCCGGACGGGGTCGCTCTCCGGAGAGGCTGTGCCCATCACCGATGCCGTGCGGCGGAGCGGGCGCTTCGAGGCGGCCTTCAGCCTGTCCCGGACCGGTCTCCTGGTCTTCCACGCCGGCAGCAGCGGCGAGCCATCCGAACTCGTCCTGCTCGACCGCACCGGCAGGGATGTCGGGTTGGTCGGCAAGACGGTCGCCGATTACCGTTCGCCGAGACTCTCGCGCGACGGGACGCGCGTGGCGGTGGGGATCACCGACCCGGGCACCCAGAAGTCCGACGTGTGGGTGATGGACGTGGCGCGCGGAACCTCCACGCGCCTCACGTTCGATCCCGAGAACGACTTCGGTCCGGTCTGGTCGCCCGACGACCGGAGGATCTACTTCTCCTCGCTCCGGAGCAAGCGCGGCGACATCTTCGCCAAGTCGAGCTCGGGAACGGGGACGGAAGAGACGATCTACGCGGGCCCGAACAACGAGATCCTCACGCAAGTCTCACCGGACGGAGCACTTGCCTGGATCATCGCCGACCAGCCCAGGCAGTCCTGGGACATCCTCCGCCTCGACCTCCAGTCCGGCAAGGCCACGGACTTCATCTCGACGCCCTTCCTCGAGTGGGGGCCATCCCCCTCACCCGATGGGCGCTGGCTCGCGTACGCATCCGTCGAGTCGGGGCGGGGTGAGGTCTACGTCCAGTCGCTCCTCGACGACGGCGGCAAGTGGCAGATTTCCACCGACGGCGGTGGATACATGGCATGGACGCGCGGCGGGAGGGAGATCATCTACCAGGGGAACGACCGCAAGCTGATGGCCGTGGACATCCGCCTCGAGCCCACGTTCCAGGCCGGGACACCGAAAGTCCTCTTCGATCCTCGGATGCAGGTGAGCCCCGGCAAGGAGTGGGACGTCATGGCCGACGGCGAGCGCTTCCTCGTGAACCGCGTGATCGAAGCCCCGGGCGTGGAGCCGCTCACCCTCGTCCAGAACTGGCCCGCGACGCTCAAGAAGTGATCGGGCAGCCTTGCGCAGGGGCCTGACGTGAACCGTACCGTGTTTGCCGGAGGCTCCATTCCCTGAGGGGGTCTGGACGTCGCTTCGACGTGGACTGGGCCCAGGAGCGCAAGGGCTCAAGACTCCCGTGAACCACTCAGGAACGCAATGCTCCGCGCAGCATTGTTAAGGCATGTAGCTGCAACGCGATCGCCCAATTCGGTCTCAGGCACAGAGTTCGAAATGAGTAAAGGAAGGGGAGCCAAATGTGACCCCCGCGACTCGCGGAACTGCGGGGGTTCGCTATTCGGGTGGTCGGCACGAGCACGGGAGACGCGAAACGGCGTGAGATCGCCGTGTATGCTACCGTCGGAGCGCTCTCTCCGGAGGTGCCGCCCTGTCCACGCCCCTCGAACGCCTGCGCGATGACCTCTCCGACCGCTACCGCATCGAGCGCGAACTTGGCCGCGGCGGGATGGCCACCGTTTATCTGGCGGAGGATCTGAAGCACCACCGCCAGGTCGCGCTCAAGGTCATCCACCCGGAGATGACGGCGGCCATCGGCCACGACCGGTTTCTGCGCGAGATCGAGATCGCAGCGCAGCTCAATCATCCGCACATCCTCCCCCTGCACGACTCGGGCGTCGCGGAAGGCCAGCTCTACTACGTGATGCCCTACATCACAGGCGAGGCGCTCCGCGCGCGTATGAACCGCGAGGGGCAGCTCCCGGTCGAAGACGCTCTTCGGCTCGCCCGAGAGATCGCGAGCGCCCTGGGGCACGCGCACCACCACGGAATCGTTCATCGCGACATCAAGCCCGAGAACGTCCTGCTCTCGGGCGGCATCGCGCTGGTCGCCGACTTCGGGATCGCGCGGGCCACGGGCGTCGCAGCCTCCCACGGTGCGACCCAGGCGGCGACGCAGGCTGGAATGGCGCTTGGCACGCCGCGCTACATGAGCCCGGAACAGGCGAGCGGCGGCGTGGTCGATGGGCGCTCGGATCTCTACGCCCTGGCGTGCGTGCTGTACGAGATGCTGGCTGGACAGCCGCCCTTCGTCGCACCGACGGCCGAGGGGGTGATCCGGCAACACCTGACGGTTGCGGCGCGTCCGATCACCGAGCTGCGTCCCCTGGTCTCGAGTGGCGTGACGGCGGCGATCGCGAGGGGACTTGCGAAGCTTCCAGCGGACCGTTTCGCGACCGCCGCGGATTTTGCGGAGGCGCTCACCCACCGCGAGTCGGCATTCGTGGCGGCGGCCACGACTGTCGCGGCGCCGGCCCGCCGGCCGTGGCGGCTGGTTCGCGCCCGCCGGGCTCTTGCCGCGACGGCAGCGGTGGCGTTCGCAGCCGCGGCATTCGTCGCGTGGGAGGAGCGGGACAATCTTGGCGCACTCTTCGGTGGGCCGACGACGACTCGAGCGATGAAGAAGGACTGGATTCTGGTCGCCGCGTTCGAGGGGCCGGCGAATGACTCCAGCCTGGCGGTCGCAGTGCGCCTCCTCGTCAGCGCGGCGCTCGATCAATCGGCGATCGTGGCGACGGTCCCGGACGATCAGATCCGGCTGGCGCTCGAGCAGGCCGGCAAACCGCCTGGCACACACGTGGACGCTGCCCTGGCGCGGGAACTCGCCTACCGGCGTGCGATCCGGGCGGTGGTCGAGGGGCACGTGAGCCGATTGGGAGAAGGCTATTCGGTGGTGGTGCGGGTGCTGGATGCGGACAGTGTGCGGGTGCTGGCGACGGTGAGCGAAGCGGCCCGCTCGGACGACGAGCTGATCCCGACCGTGGGCCGTGTGGCGCGACGACTGCGCGATGCGCTCGGTGAGCGGCGCGAGGACCTGCGGGCGACTCGGCAGTTTGGCGAAATGATGACGCCCTCGTTCGAGGCCTACAGGCGGATTGTCAAGGCGGAGGAACTCTTCTTCGCGCGTGATGCACGGGGTGCCATCGCCCTGGCCCGCAGCGCCCTGGAGCTCGACCCCGACTTTGTTGGCGCTTGGACTGTTATAGGTTTTGCGTTCGGCAGCATCGGAGAGCCGGACTCGGCGCTGGCGGCCCTCGACGAAGCCTTGCGCCGACCTGGTCGTTTCCCTGAGGCAGGACGGTTCCTCAATCAGGCTATGGTGGCGTATTACCGCGGCGATATGGAGGCGGCGTTCGAGGCGATCGATCAGGCCCTGCGCCACGATCCTGCCTATCATTACGCACACAATAGCCGGGGTGTATTCCTGGGTCGTATGGGCAGGCGCGAGGAAGCATTGTCTGCCATTCGACGGGCCGCAGAGCTCCTACCCTTCGGCGCGGGCCAGGCAGTGCTCAGAAACCAGCTAGTACTTCTCCTGGAGCTCGGGCGCGTGGCCGAGGCCCGTGAGCTGGCACGACACTGTAAGGGAAGGTACGCGCAGATTGCCTTAGGGGACATCGCCGTGGCGGCGGGAGATTGGGCCGCGGCCGAAAGCCTGGGTAGGGCCGTAGAACGCGATCCCGAGGCGCCAGCCGATGAGCGCGCCAGGGCGACGTCGTGGGTGGCTGTCGCGCAGGCCGCGTCTGGCAGTGTGAGCGCAGCCGCCCAGTCGCTCGGGCGCAGGCAGAAACGGACCCGACTGCTTCTCGAGGTCGTCAGCGGCCGCCTAAACGGGGTTCCGGAAGACGTGGCGAGTTCCGAAACGACGGCCGTGGCGCTGGTCACCCAGGGGCTATGGGAAGCTGCGGCCGGTGACACCGCGCGGGCACGGAGGCTGCTCGCCAGAGTTCGCACGCGATCCGCGCTCGAGCAGAACCGACTCGGCTCGGATCCGATCCTGATCGAGGCCTGGATCGCGACACGCGCCCGGCGCTTCGGGGAGACCGTTCGGATTCTTGGACCGGCAGCGCGCCAGGGGGACGACCTGGGGTTCGTGCTGATCGGCACGAACCGGGCGCTCAAGCGCTGGCTGGTCGCCGAGGCGTACGAGAAGCTGGGCAGGCCCGACTCTGCCGCCGTCTACTTCGAACTGGCGATGTCTCCGATCGGCAATCTAGCTGCAACGAGTCACGCGCGCATCGCCTACTCGTACGCCCACCGGCGGCTGGTGCTGCTCTACGCGCGCATGGGGCGCCCGGAAGAGGCGCGGCGGCACTGGCAGATCTTCTCCGCCACGTTCACCCGCCCCGACCCCGAGATGCTTCCACTGATCGAGGAGGCGCGCTCAGCACTGGCGGTCGCGGAGGGGATGGCGCGCGGGCAGCAGCGCTGAGGGCGTGAAGGTTGGCTCCTCCCTGCTTGCGGACCGAAGTCTTTGCACCGGCCGCGATTCAAGGCGCTGCTGGCGAAGTTATGGCAAAGGGGAGGCCCGGTAATCGACCTGTCCGGGGACGCCCCTCTCGTTCTGGCCCACGAGGATAGCTGGCGTAGTTCGTGGAAGACGCGGAATACGGCTCTTTCCGTCGCCCAGGAACCGTTCGTACACTGGGCAACCTGGGGAGCCACTTTCCATGCACTACCCGACGGGTGGGCGTCAGCCGGCCCGTTTGTGTCGGGTGACGTCGTGACTCCGATTCGCGTGCTCTTCGGCAGTGACCCCATGCTACCCTTCAGAGCCCTCCAACCCATCATGCTCGCGTCCCTCGGCGCGTCCCTCGGCGCGTCCATCGAGCATGACCGGCCTCACGCCGGCACATGGATTCGCACCCATATCGAGGGAGGTCGACGTGTTCATCCCATCGATGAATCCAAGACATCGTACGCCGCTTCGATCCGCGGGACGCTTCCTGGTCGCCCTGGGGATGACGGTGTGCCTCGCGCCCTGCACGGCATGGGCGCAAGTGCCCGATCCGAAGGTGTGGGTGACCGACGGCGCCGTGGACGCCATCGCACTCGCGGAGAACACCATCTACCTGGGCGGAACCTTCACCTACGTCGGCCCGAACACCGGGCACTTCGTCGCGATCGGCGCCGAGACGGGGGCCCCGGAACCGGGCTGGCCGAGGGTCAACGGCATCGTCGAATGCGCCGCGCCGGATGGCGAGGGCGGGTGGTACATCGGGGGATCCTTCACTTTCGTGGGTGGTGTCCCCCGGACCCACCTCGCCCACATCCGCGCGGACCGGACGCTCGACGGGTGGAACCCAGGGGCGAACGGATACTTCGTGCACACCCTGGTGGTGAGCGGCTCGACGGTGTACGCGGGCGGTGACTTCACGAGCATCGGCGGGCAGAGTCGCAACTACATCGCAGCCCTGGATGCCACCAGCGGACTCGCCACGCCGTGGAACCCCGGGGCGGACGCCGACGTGCGCACCCTCGTGGTGAGCGGCCCGACGGTGTACGCGGGCGGAGAATTTTCCAGCATCGGCGGGCAGAGCCGCAGCCACATCGCGGCGCTCGATGCCACGACCGGGCTCGCCACCCCATGGAACCCCGCGGCGGACTACTACGTGCGGGACCTGGCGGTTAGCGGCTCGACGGTGTACACGGCCGGCAACTTCACCAGCATCGGCGGGCAGAGCCGCGATCGTATCGCGGCGCTCGATGTCGCCAGCGGACTGGCGACTGCGTGGAATCCTGGCGCGGATGGCCTCGTGCTCACTCTCGCGGTGAGCGGCCCGACGGTGTACGCCGGCGGCCACTTCACCAGCATCGGCGGGCAGAGCCGCATCCGCATCGCGGCTCTGGATGCCACGACAGGTCTCGCCACCGCGTGGAACCCGGGGGCGGGCAATGGCGTGATCGACCTGGCCGTGAGCGGTCCCACGGTCTACGCGGCCGGCAGCTTCACCGACATCGGTGGACAGAGCCGCAGGTACATCGCGGCATTGGATGCCGCCACGGGAGCCGCCACCGCGTGGAACCCGGGGGCGAACGCCTACGTGAATACGCTGGCGGTGAGCGGCTCCGCGGTGTTCGCGGGGGGCGACTTCGCCAGCGCCGGAGGACGGAGTCGCTCGAACATCGCGGCGCTCGATGCCACGACCGGGGCGGCCACCGACTGGAACCCGGGGGCGGATGGCGTCGTGCTCACGATTTCGGTGAGTGGCTCGACGGTGTACGCGGGAGGTGGATTCTTCACGATCGGGGGGCACGACCGCAGGCACATCGCGGCGCTGGATGCCGTCACCGGACTGGCCACCGCGTGGAACCCGGCGGCGAACTCGAGCGTGCTCGCACTCGAGGTGAGCGGCCCGACGGTGTACGCCGGCGGCACCTTCACTAGCGTCGGCGGACAGACCCGCCTGCACGTCGCGGCGCTGGATGCCTTCTCCGGGCTCGCCACCGCGTGGAACCCGGAGGCGAACTCGGACATCGTTGCCCTGGCGGTGAGCGGCCCCAGGGTGTATGCCGGTGGTTCCTTCGCGTGGATCGGTGGGCAAAGCCGCACCGGCATCGCGGCCCTGGATGCCGTCACCGGGCTCGCCACGGAATGGAACCCGGGGGCCAATTCGACCGTGCGCACCCTGGTCGTGAACGGCTCGTCGGTGTATGCGACCGGTTTCTTCACCAGCATCGGCGGGGAAAGCCGCAGCCGCATCGCGGCGCTGAATGCCACCACCGGGCTCGCCACGCCGTGGAACGCAGGGACGATCGGTCCCGGGGAGAGCGGCCCCGGGGGGCTCGGCCCGTTCGTCTTCGCCGTCGCGGTGAGCGGCTCCACGGTGTACGTGGGCGGAGGATTCTCCAGCATTGGCGGGCAGAATCGCGGCAATCTCGCGGCGCTCGATGCCATGACCGGCCTTGCCACGGCATGGAATCCGGGGGCGGACGCCGACGTGCTCGCCTTGGCCGTGAGCGGCTCGACGGTCTATGCGGGCGGGACCTTCTACTGGATCGGCGGGGGGAACAATCAGGGGTTCGCGGCCTTGCGCCCCGATGCGAGCGCGCCCGCGGTCCGGGTACTCTCGCCCGACGGCAACAGCCCGCTCCTGATCGGGACGCCACGCCATCTCGATTGGGCTGCGAGCGACGATCTCGATGTGCAAAGCGTGGATCTCTACCTCTCGCGCAACGGCCCGGGTGGCCCCTGGGATCTGCTCGCCGCCGCTGCCCCGAATACCGGGTCGTACCTCTGGACCGTCGTGGGCCCGGGAGTGCCCGGCAACGACGCCTACCTGCTCGTGGCGGCTCGGGACTACAGCGGAAACCTCGGGACCGACATCTCCAACAGTGGGTTCATCATCTCGGGCTCCGTGGGGGATGCCGGGCCGGACCCTGGAGTCTTCGCGTTCGCGCTCTCCACGCCCGCCCCGAGCCCGACGACCCATCGATCACTGCTGGCCTACGCCGTCCCCTCGCGAACGCGCGTGCGACTCTCCCTGTTCGACGTGAAGGGCCGCGAAGTGGCCGTGCTGGCTGACGGCGTGCTCGACGCCGGGCGCCACACTGCCACAATCGAGGCGACGGAGCTGCATTCCGGGATGTACTTCGCGCGCCTGCAGGCCGCGGGAAGGGAGCTTGCGCGGCGCGTGGTGGTGGTGAAGTGATCGGGAGCGACGCCCGGGCAGAGGCCCCGTTCCGGCCCGGGAGGGCTCCCGGGATTGGTCATGGAAGACGCGAAATACGGCCCTCTCCGTGACCCAGGGCCGGTTCGCATACTGGGCACCTCGGGGACCCAGATGTGGCTGTGTACGAACCGGACTCCCCCGGGGTCCGGCTGAGGCTCGGTCAGGCGGCAAGCGCGGGCAACTCAAGTGGCGTTCGCAATCAGGCTGCGAAATCGCGGCGGCCTCGGCGAATCGCGGCGACCTCGGTGGCTTGGACTCTCACATTAGGGTAAGCTTATCCGCGCCGTTCTTGGTGCCTCGCTGACTCGCTTCGAACTTGGACTCCCGCGGTGGTCCAGCCACTCCCGCCGCAGGGGTTTTCCCACCCGTGGCTGAAGCAGGCGCTCATGGATCGCTTGGAGACCACACCGCCCATCCGGGGTGAGTTCACTCGCCGGGCCGCAGTCTTCGTGTTTCTCATTGCGAGCAGTGCCTCGGTTGCTGCCACGCGATCCGCCGCCGATCCGCTCCTTGCCGCACCGTTCCTCTCGTACGACGCGGGGATCAATCCCTACTCCGTTGCGATCGGAGACTTCAACGGGGACGGGAACCCGGACTTGGCAGCGGCAAACTCTGGCGCCAGCACGGTGTCGGTGTTGCTCGGCTACGGGAACGGGACCTTCGGGGCGACGACGGACTTCGGGACGGGGAGTGGGCCCCGCTCCGTGACGATCGGAGATCTGAACGCGGACGGAAACCCCGACCTGGCGACGGCAAACTTCGACGCCAACACCGTGTCGGTCTTGCTCGGCATCGGCAATGGGAGCTTTGAGGAGAAGACGGACTTCGCGGCAGGGGATCATCCCTGCTCCGTGGCGATGGGAGACCTGGATGGGGACGGGATCCCCGACCTTGCGATGGCGAACGACTCCACCAGCATGGTGTCCGTGTTGATCGGCAGAGGTGACGGGACCTTCAGGACGAAGACGGACTTCGGGGTGGGGAGTGAGCCCCACGCCGTGGCGATGGGAGACCTGAACGGGGACGGGATCGCCGACCTGGTGACGGCGAACCGCTTCGACAACACGGTGTCGGTCTTGCTCGGCGACGGGAACGGGGACTTCAGGTCGAACCGGGACTATGGCGCGGGGTTGCACCCCATCTCTGTGGCGATCGGGGACCTGAATGGGGACGGGATTCCCGACCTGGCAACGGCGAACTTCTCCTCCTCCCAGGGGGTGTCGGTGTTGCTCGGCGACGGGAACGGCACATTCGGGGCGAACGCGGACTTCGCGACGACTCCATATCCCTTCTCCGTGGCGATCGGGGATCTGAATGGGGACGGGAAGCCGGACCTGGCGACGGGGAGCGATGGTTCAAACGTCGGGTCGGCGTTGCTCGGCAACGGCGACGGGACCTTCGGGACGAAGATGGACTTCGCGACGGGAGCTACCCCCGTCTCGGTGGCGCTCGGGGACTTGAACGGGGACGGATCCCTTGACCTGGCGACGGCGAACTGGGGCTCCCGCACAGTGTCCGTGTTGCGCGGCAACGGCGACGGGACCTTCGGGGCGAACACGGACGTCGGGGTGGGGGATCATCCCAACTCCGTGGCGATGGGAGACCTGAACGGAGACGGGAACCCCGACCTGGCGACGTCGAACGAGGACACGTACACGGTCTCTCTGTTGGTCGGAAACGGCGACGGAACCTTTGGGGCAGGAACGGATTTCAGCACGGGAGGTCTTCCCTTCTCCGTGGCGATCGGGGATCTGAACGGGGACGACAGAGCCGACGTGGCAACGGCGGACTACTTCGGCACGGTGTCGATCCTTCTTGGCAACGGCGACGGGACCGTCGGTGTGCGAACGGGCTTCGACACGGGGAAGTATCCCACCTCCGTGGCAATCGGGGATCTGAACGGGGACGGGATCGCCGATCTGGCCGCGTCGCTCATCGGCGCAGGCACGGTGGTGGTGTTGCTCGGCAACGGTGACGGGACCGTCGGAGCGTCAACGGACTTCGGGACGGGGATTGCTCCTTTCTCCGTGGCGATCGGGGACCTGAGCGGGGACGGGATCCCCGATCTAGCGACGGCGAACGCTTTCGACTACACAGTGTCGGTGTTGCTCGGCAGGGGTGACGGGACCTTCCAGACGAATCGGGACTTCGGGACGGGGGACAATCCCGTCGCCGTGGCGATCGGGGACTTGAATGGGGATGGGAGCCCCGATCTGGCGACGGCCAACTACGAGGCCAGCACGGTGTCGGTGCTAGCCGGCAACGGTGACGGGACCTTCAGGACCAAGACGGATTTCGGGACGGGGAGGAATCCTCGCTCCGTGGCGATCGGGGACTTGAACGGGGACGGGCGCCCCGACCTGGCGACGGCGAACCTGTATGCCAACACGGTGTCGGTGTTGCTCGGGAACGGTGACGGGAGCTTTGGGACGAAGACGGACTTCGGGACGGGGGGTGGCCCCCATTCTGTGGCGATCGGGGACCTCAACGGGGACGGAAACTCCGACGTGGTGACGGCGAACGCTTTCGGCAACACGGTGTCGGTGTTGCTCAACCTCCGCAGCGCTGTCTCGGTCCCGGAAGACGCTGACGCGCTCCCACGCCTGGTTGAGTTCGCTCCGCCTCGCCCGAACCCGGGCCGCGAGAACGTGAGCTTCGAGTTCGCACTTCCGCGCGAAGCCCAGGTGTCGCTCGCGGTCTTCGATGCGGCGGGGCGCATCGTTCGCAAGATCGCCGAGACCTCGTTTGTCGCGGGACGTCACGTGCTGGTGTGGGATCACCGAAATCGCGATGGGCAGGCGGTTCCGAGCGGCGTGTACTTCGTCCGTTTCCAGGTCCCGGGTGTGGTCCTGACGAGGAAGACAATTCTGATCCGGTAAGATCGGTTCGCACTCTGGGCAACCCGGGGAGCCATGGCACGGGCACCTTCTATTCCGCCCCATCACGCAGGGTGCGCGGGGCGTTCGACCGCCCCGTCATCCACAGGAGGTCTGTGATGCAAAGCAAAGTGACTGAGATCGCGGCAGATACCTATCGGATCTCCACGTTTCATCCTGAATATGGGATTCAGTTCAACCAATTCCTCATCAAGGATGAGGAGCCGTTCCTGATGCATACCGGATTCAAGAGCATGTTTCCAGCAACGCTTGATGGATTGAGTTCGATCATCGATCCCGCCAAGCTGCGCTGGATCGGATTCAGCCACTTTGAATCCGATGAGTGCGGCGCGTTGAACGAGTTGCTTGCAGTTGCTCCGCACTCGCAGGCGGTTTGCGGTGTGGTTGGCGCGATGGTCATGATCAACGACTTCGCAGACCGCGCACCGCGGCCGCTGGCCGACAATGAAGTCCTGCAGACTGGAAAGCATCGGCTGCAATTCCTCGCCACGCCGCATGTGCCGCACTGCTGGGATGCCGGCCTGTTCTTCGACGAGACCGAACAGACCCTGCTTTGCTCGGATCTCTTCTTTCAGCCGGGCGATCCCGAGCCGCTGACCGAGTCCGACATCGTCGGGCGGGCGAGAGATTCAATCCAGGACAGCCTCACGGGGCCCCTGGCGAAGGACATGCCCTACACCCCGTACACGGAAAGCACCCTGCATCGGCTTGCCGACTTGAAGCCAAAGAGCCTGGCGATCATGCACGGCTCCTCGTTCCGTGGCGACGGCGGGAGAGCCATCAACGACCTGGCGGTAGTGATCAAGGCTCTCCTGGGTGAACCCGGGAGCGGGTCCTGAACCTTGGGAACTGCGACCTTCGAGGTCCGTCTTCCCATCCGACGCTTCGGGGGACGCGCCAGGGAACTCCTCGCCACCGAGACTTCGATCTCACAGGAAGAGAGCACAGGATCGCCCGGACGAGAGTATGCTCGTCGACGCCGGCCGCATCGTATTGAAGGCCCGGTTTGACCTCGGATTCCTTCGGTGGTTCAGCCGCTCCCACC
>JANPEF010000030.1:0-2832 GCA_031431875.1 Candidatus Eiseniibacteriota bacterium
CGCGCTGCTGAAGAAGTCGAAGTTGTCCTCTTCGCCCGGACGGACGCCGCGCTCGCGCCTCAGGACCTGCCGGGTCTGCTCCATCGCGTCGTCGACGAGCTGCGGCGTCTTCGCCCGCACCGTGATGTTCACCGAGCGGGCCTGGCCCCCCCGGTCCGTCGGGCCGTAGACGTTCTGGAACGTCGTGACCGGGATGAGCACGTAGTTGTCGTAGTTGCCGCCGAACACGGATTTCTTCTCGTCGAAGACCCCGACCACCCGGTACTTCCGACGGTCGACCAGGACGTCGCGTCCGATCGGGTCGATGAACGGAAACAGCTTTTTCGCGATCGCGTGGCCGATGACCGCGACCTTGCCGGCGCTGCGCACGTCCATCGGCGAGAGGTTGCGCCCCAACCCGACGTCGTGCGTGTTGTTCGGTGCGTATTCGGGAGTGCCGCCGACGATGGAGACGTTCGGGTTCGTCGATTCGCCCTTGTACTCGACGACAAAGCCGAAGTCCCACAGCTCGGAGCCCACGAGGTCGACCGTGGGGACCTCGTTCCGGATGGCCGCGGCTTCGTCGAGCGTGAGCGGCGGCCGGAGCATCGCGCGCCGACGCTGGGCGTCCGAGGCGAATCCACCGGCCGGCCACTTCTGCGCCTGGAACACCTGCGTGCCGAGGACGCTCATCTCCTGTTCCATCGTCGCCTGGACGAGGGCGAGGGCCGTCATGACGGCGATGATCGAGGCGACCCCCGCGACGATCCCGAGGAGGGTCAGCGCCGAGCGCAGGCGATTCGCCGCCAGCGCCCGCAGCGACATCGACACGAGCTCACCCCACCGCATGGGCCGCCCTTCCGGTCTCATTCATGGCGCAGCGCCTCGATGGGATCGAGCCGCGCGCCGCGCACGGCGGGCGCGACGCCGGCGGCCACGCCGGTGACGATCGAGACCATGATCGCGATGGCCACGATCGGGATCGACGGGCTCGCCGGCATCACCGTGGCGTTGATCACCGCGGTGACCATCGCCGCGAGGACGATCCCGATGAGGCCGCCCAGCAGGCAGATCGCCGCCGACTCGAACAGGAACTGCAGGAGGATGCTCCGTCGCGTCGCGCCCATCGCCTTGCGCAGGCCGATCTCCTTCGTCCGCTCGGTGACGGAGACGAACATGATGTTCATCACCCCCACCGCGCCGACGAACAGCGAGACGCCGGTGACCAGGAGGCCGACGAGCAGCACGACGCCCATGACGCTGCTGAACGTGCCCATCAGGGTGTCGAGCTTGTTGATGCTGAAGTCGTCGGGCTCCGCCGGGCGGAGCTGGCGCAACTTCCGCATCTCGCCGATCACGACGTACTCGAGTTCGCCGACGTCTTCCTGGCGCGGCGCCTTGATCGCGATGTTCAGGTCCACCTGCCCACGGCGGCCGCCGAACGCCCGGACGTACGACGTGATCGGGACGTACACCTGGCGATCGAAGTTGGGGCCGCCCATGAAGCCACCGCCCTGCTTCTCCATGACGCCGATGACGCGGAAGTCGACGCGGCCGATTCGCAGAGTCTTGCCGAGCGGATCGGTGCCGCGAAAGATGCCGTCGCGGATGTCCCGGCCGATCACGCAGACGCGCCGCTTCGAGAACACGTCGATCGGCAGGAGGAAGCGCCCGAACTCCGGCTGGCCGGCGGACATGTTCAGTTCCTTCTCGGTCGTGCCGAGGATCGTGACCGCCTCGGCGATCTCGGAGCGGAACTTGACGTCCTGGCGCGTGCTCAGCGTGGGGTTGACCAGCGCCCGGCCACGCAGGCGGGCTTCGAGCAGGCGGGCCTCGCGCAGGTCGAGCGGCGGGCGATTGCGATAGCGGAAGAAGTCGTTCATCACGACCCACGGCATGCGCGAGACGTAGATCACGTCGGTGCCCATCGCGGACAGGCTCTCGCGAAACTTGTTCTGAAGTCCGTTCACCGCGGCCATCGTCGTGACGACCGCGACGATGCCGATGATGATGCCGAGCGTCGTCAGCGCGCCCCGGGCCTTGTTCGCGAGGAGCGCACGCAGGGCGACCTGGAGGGATTCGCGCACGACGAGCGGCGTTCGCATCGGGATGTTCCCCCTACTCCCGCGACGCCGTCTCGCCCGGCTTCTCGGGCGCTTTCTCGTTGTTCACCTTCACGGTCGCGCCGTTCTCGAGGTCCTTCGAGATCGCGCGGTAGCTGCCCGAGACGACTTCCTCGCCTTCCGCGAGTCCGCTCAGGATCTCGATCCACTCCTCGCTCTGGATGCCGGTGGTGACCGGCCGGGCGTTCGCCTTCCCCTCCTCGAGCCGGAACACGACCTCGACGAAGCCGTCGCGGTCGGCCTTGTAGCGCGCCTCCGCGTCCTTGCGCTTCTCGCCCTTCTTCAGGAGCTGGTCGACGGTGCGGAGTGCGACGGACTGCAGCGGAACGCTCAGGGCGTTCTCGACGGTGTGGGTGAGGATGTCCGCCGTCGCGGTCATTCCCGGCCGCAGCGTCGCCAGCGGCTCGGTGATGCCGATCTTGATCTCGAACTCGGTCTTCTGGTCGGCGGTGCCCGTACCCGAGGCGTTCGCGCTGCTGCCGATCTCGCGCACGATGCCCTTCAGCACCTGCCCGGGCAGGGCGTCGACCTGGATCTCGGCCGCCTGGCCGATCTTGATGTCGATGATGTCGTTCTCGTCGACGTCGACCTGCGCCTCCATCTCGCGCAGATCGGCGATCACCAGGATCACGTCCGCCTGGAACTGGGAGCCCAGCGCCATTTCGCCGGCCTCCTTGTTCAGCTCGCTCACCGTGCCGGACATCGGCGCATAGATTCGGGTCTTCGACAG
>JANPEF010000031.1:0-3858 GCA_031431875.1 Candidatus Eiseniibacteriota bacterium
GCCCTCCGGGCGATCTGGCCTCGCCCCGCGCGCCGGCGGCCCGGCCGCGTGCGCCGCGTGGCTCGCCCAGGCGGCGACCTCGCCCGGCACCACGTACCTCCAGGGCCACGACGAGGCCTTGAAGGTCGAGATCCTGACCGCGCTCAAGGAAGCGTGGAACGCCGCCGTGCCCGATGCGGCGCCGACCGTCCTGCGGGCCGGCGAGTCCGGACCTGCCGGCGTGCTCAATGCGGTGCAGGGCGGCTCGCTGTTCGCCTCGCGCGCGCTCATCATCGTGTTGCGCGTCGAGGATTGGGCGCGCTCGGCGAACGTGCCCGCGGCCGTCGCCCAGGGCATCGCCACCGTGCCGCCGGAGAACCTGCTCGTCTTCGTCGAAGGAGCGGGGGACAGCGAGCGCAAGCATCTCAATGCGCTCCGCGGCGCCTGCGCGCGCGTGTTCGCGCTCGACGGGTTGCCCACGACCGAGCTCAAGCCGTGGGCCGAGCGCCACGCCGCACGCCACGGCCTCACGCTCGCGCCCGACGCGTGGGAGGCGCTGTTCGAGCTGCCGCGGCTCGACACCGGCGAGGTGTTCAACGAGCTCGACAAGCTCGCCGCCTGGGCCGGCCCCGGCGGCCGGGCCACACGCGCCGAAGTCGAGGCGATCGTCCACCCGGCCGGCGGTGCCACGCTCGGCGCGCTCGCCGACGCCGTGGTCGAGCGCCGCGGCGATCGCGCCATGGATTGCCTGCTGCGTGCGCTCGAGGGCGGCGAGTCGGCGGGGGGCGTGCTGTTCCAGCTCACCACCTTGCTGAGCGGCGCGCTGCGCCTGCGCGGCGGTGGCAGCGGCTGGGTGCGCGATCGCATGCGCTCGCAGCGCGTGGCCACGGGCTGGCGCACGGATGAGATCGCACGCGGGATCGACCTGCTCTATCGCTGCGAGCGCGCGTGGAAGACCGGGCGGGCGCCCGAGGACGTGCTGCTGGTCAGGGCGATCGCGGGGCTGACGGCGGGGCACTAGGGACGCGGGCCGCCACGGGGTTCGCACCTTCGCAGAACCCGGCGCGCGGAGTATCCTCGTGACCATGACCCGCACCGCCCGATCCTGCCGCCACCTCGGCGCCGTCGGCCTGCTCTCCGCTGCCCTGACCCTTGCCCCGGGCCCACCGGCCGGCGCCGGCGCGCCGCTCGAGTTCTACGCGCTCCTCGACGGCTCCCTGGGCCGCCCACCGAATGGATCCGCGGCGCGTGGCGTCGGCCACTTCACGCTCAACGCCGAGCAGACCGCGCTCTCGTACGACATCGCGTTCGATCCGTGGGTCGACGACGAGGTGTTCGCGCACATCCACGTGGACTCGATCGGGGGCGGGGGCTCGGAGGCCATCCTCCACGACCTGCCCGAGGGACCGCACAAGGTCGGCGTCATGGATATCGAGTCCGAGCAGATGCGCGATGCGCTGGTCGGCGGACACTTCTTCGTCGTCGTGCACACGGTGTCGGTACGCCTGGGCGAACTGCTCGGCTGGATCGTGCCCGGCACGCCCGCCGCCCCTGCAACGTGGGGCCGGGTGAAGGCGAACTACCGGTAAGGGTCCGACCGCCGCCTACTCGACGATCACGATCCGAGCACCGGCCGCCGCCCCGTCGACCCGCGCCCGCGCGAAGTACACGCCGGCGGCAACGCGATCCGCCGCCCAGCGCACGTCGAATGCCCCCGCCGCTCGCGGCCCGCTCGCCAGCAGCGCCACCTGCCGGCCGCGCGCGTCGTGGATCGCGATCGTCACGTCATCGGCGGGGTGCGCGAGCTGGATGCGCAGGACGGTCGTCCCGGTGCGCGAGGGGTTCGGTGCCGCGCGCAGCGCGAGGATCACGGCACCCGGGAGCGCCGGCACGCCGACCAGCGCCTGGTCGAAGTAGAGCGGTCCCAGGTCGGCCGGCGTCCCGTCCGGATCGAGCGGCGAACCGGGCCAGCCGGCGTCGATCGCCGCGCTCCCGGCGGTGAGATGGAAGTCGAGCCCGCCCTCGTCGAGGAACGCCGGATCAAGGTCGAGGTTGCCATCGACCGCGTCATTCAGGTCGATTCCGTTGGCCACTGTTCCCGAGACATCTGTGGGCGTGCCGTTGATCCGCATGATCACCGCGGCGATCGTGTTCTCGAAGAAGAGGTTGTTGCGGATCGTGGTTGCGACGTTGCCGAGCGCACAGAAGCCGCGCCCGCGCACCGCAGGAATGCCGTTGCGATAGAAGATGTTGTTGCGCACGGTGGGCGACGAGCCTGTGCCCGTGTTGAGGAGCCCGTTGGAGTCGCCGCGGCCGATCAGGTTGTGCTCGATCACGCCTCCGGCGTTGAAGAGCTCGACGCCGTGCGGGTCGCCGCCGCCGGCGACGTCGGGATCGAAGCTCAGCCAGACCACGTTGTGATGAATCCAGGGCGCGATGCCGTTGTCGGCGAAGATGCCGGATCCGCGGTCGCTTGCCCCGTTCTCGAGCACGAGACAGCGCGTCACCTCGGCCGCTCCCGTCGCGCCCACGCCCAGGAACACGCCGCCGCCGCGCACGGCCAGACCGCCCGTCACGGTGAAGCCCTCGAGCCGCGCGTTCGCCGCGCGCAGCCGGACGACCGAGCCTTGCCCCTCGGCGTCGAGCACAGAGACGCCCATGCCGGCGCCCAGCAGTGTCACGCCGGCCGTGGTCACGTCGAGCGGGAAGACCTCGCCCGAGCCGCTGGTGGAGTATGTCCCCGGGGCGACGAGGATCGTGTCTCCGGGCGCCGCCGCGGTGATCCCCGCGGCGATCGTGGCGTGGTCGAGCGGTACCCGGCGGACCGCCGCGCCGGCCGGAGCCGCGCCCGTCGCGAGTCCGGCAAGGAGAATGGCGACCAGGATCCGGGAGACCCGGGGGAGCAGCAAACGGGAGTGCATGGGGCGGGTCTCCGAGGGCGGGGACGCAACAGGAGCGGGAGCCACACCCAGTGTACGCGTTCCAGCGCCATTCGTGACGGTCCGCGACGGTCCGCGACGGTTCCTTGCCTCCGGTCCCCGCGGGCGGCTATCTTTCGATGCCAAGCGAAGCTGAGCCGTCCCGCGCACCCCGAATGGAGCTGCAATGCCCGGTCCCGAAACGCCGATCTCGCACCCCGCGCCCGACAGCACTGGCGGCCCCGGCCCGGCCGGCGCCCCACGCGGCCGCGACATCTACCCGTTCGACGAGATCGAGCCGCGCTCGCAGGCCCTGTGGGAGCAGGTCGGCCTGTTCCGCCAGGACCTGGCGGACACGGCGCAGAAGTTCTACGTGCTCAACATGTTCCCGTACCCCTCGGGCGACCTGCACGCAGGCCACGGGCGCAACTACATCATGGGCGACGCCGTCGCGCGCGTGCACCTGATGCGCGGCTTCCAGGTGCTCGCACCCATGGGCTTCGACGCGTTCGGCCTGCCGGCCGAGAACGCCGCGATCCAGAACCGGACACACCCCGCCGTGTGGACCGAGCGCAACATCGAGCGCATGCGCCGGCAGTTCGACGACTGGGGCGTGGGCTTCGACTGGGATCGCTCGCTGGCCTCGTGCCGCCCCGACTATTACCGCTGGACGCAGTGGCTCTTCCTCCAGCTCTACGAGAAGGGTCTCGCCTACCGCGGGAAGGCGCCGGTCAACTGGTGCCCGAAGGACAAGACCATTCTGGCCAACGAGCAGGTCGTCGACGGCGCGTGCGAGCGCTGCGGCACGCCGGTCGAGCTGCGCGAGCTCGAGCAGTGGTTCTTCAGGATCACCGACTACGCGCAGCAGCTGCACGACGACCTCGCGCTGCTCGAGGGCAGCTGGCCCGAGCGCGTGCGCGTCATGCAGCACAACTGGATCGGCCGCTCCGAAGGCGCCGAG
>JANPEF010000032.1:0-10639 GCA_031431875.1 Candidatus Eiseniibacteriota bacterium
CAGGTGCGCGGGATCGCGATCGACGCTGCGGGCGACGTGTACATCGCCGATTCGGGGAACTTTCGCATCCAGAAGTTCGATGCGGCCGGCAACTTCCTGGCGAAGTGGGGCACGGTGGGTAGCGGTGACGGGCAGTTGAACGTCCCGACCAGCGTCGCCATCGATCCCTCGGGAAATGTCTACGTCTGCGACGTCTCCAACAGCCGCATCCAGAAGTTCACGTCGACCGGAACCTATCTCGCCCAGTGGGGCTCGTTCGGAAGCGGCAACGGGCTGTTCCAGTTCCCGTGGGCCGTCGGGATCGACGCGGTCGGCAACGTCTACGTCACCGACGAGGTCAACAACCGCATCCAGAAGTTCACCGCTGGCGGCGGCTACCTCACGCAGTGGGGAACGGCGGGCACGGGTGACGGGCAGTTCAACGCTCCGATCTCGCTGAGCATCGACACCGAAGCGAACGTCTACGTCATGGACTCGGGGAATTTCCGCGTCCAGAAGTTCAGTGGCGCCGGAGTCGCCGAGTCGCGCTGGCCGATGAACTACGCGTTCGACCTCCGAGGCCCGGGCGTGAACAACAGCTTCTTCACGCCTGCCGGCATCGGCGCGGCATCGGGGCCGTACGTCTACGTCGCCCAGGCCTCCGGCATCGTTCGCGCGCGGTCGTTCGGCGGCGCCACGGTCGAGCTCTATGGCTCACCCGGGAGCGGAGACGGGCAGTTCAACCTCCCCGGCGGGGTCGCCACGGACGCGGCCGGCCTGGTCTACGTCGCCGACACGAACAACAACCGCATCCAGAAGCTGTCGGCGAGCGGCGTGTTCATCACGAAGTGGGGATCCCTGGGCTCGGGCGACGGCCAGTTCAACCTGCCCACCGCCATTGCGGTCGACCCCTCGGGGAACGTGTTCGTCGTCGATGAGGTGAACCGCCGCATCCAGAAGTTCACGTCGAACGGGGCCTACCTCCTGAAGTGGGGATCCCTCGGCTCCGGAAACGGACAATTCAACTTCCCCACCGGGATCGCCATCGACCGGAAACCAGACCGCAGAGTCAATCCTGGAGACGGTCGACCGAATGCTGGATGCAGGCGTGGACGCACCGACGGAGGCGCAGCAGCTGGCCCTGGAAAACATCTATGAGGCCGCATGTCGTTGGCTTGGGCGTAGGTCGAATGAGGTACGCCTCGAAACCGCGACGCGCCCCGAGATGAGCGGGGACCTCCTCCAGCACTTCGGTGAGGAGATGTGGCGGCTGTATCGCGAACCGGCAAAGCGCCTGGGCTACAACGCGACCTACTTTCGGGAGTTGCTCGAGGACCGTGGGCCGGTGGAAACCGCAGTCTTTCTCGCTGGAGCCCCCGGTCACCATGAGGGCCTGACGACGCTCTACGAGCTCGGCGCACTCAATCTCTCTGTCGAAGCGCTGATCCTTCGCGATCCGTGGTGCCATTACTTCGAACCGAAGACCTTGGCCGCGGCGCGGAAGAAGCTCGCGGCGCTCGGTTATTCGGAGTAGCCGCCGCAACTTCGGGAGCCTGCCGCCGCATCCAGTCGAACTTCCGGTTTGGCCGCTCGCGTCTCCGCACCCCCAATCCCCACCCCCGCACCATGCATTCCGCACTCCCCCGCATTGCAATTCCTCAAGTCCCATTGCGTTTTGCCGATACCGGCCCTGGGTAGGTCTCGTTCCCGTCTCCCACGAGGGGGGGCGGACGGGCCCGCACCAACCACCAGGGAGGATCTGGCAATGCACCGAACGCTGCGCATTCTGACCGCGCTGGCCGTGACGGTGGCCGGACTGGGGAGCTGCGCGCTGGCCTTCGCGGAGGGGGACGTCACTGTCGCCCTGACCGCGCACCGCATCATGGTGAGCCAGGGCAAGGAAGCCCGTCTGCCTGCCGAACAGGCCAAGCCCGGCGACGTCATCGAATACCGCGCCACCTACACCAACCACGGCGGCTCCGCCGTCCGTGACCTGCAGGCGACGCTCCCCGTTCCGGCCGGTCTCGAGTACCTGCCGAAGACCGCTTCGCCCGTGAAGCTCCTGGCCAGCCTCGACGGCAAGTCGTTCGCGCCGACGCCTCTGACGCGTCGGGTGAAGCTCGCGAACGGCAAGACCGAGCTGCGTGAAGTTCCCGCCTCCGAGTACCGCGCGTTGCGCTGGTCCATCGGGGCGCTGGGCGCCAACGCGGATCGCACGGTCGTCGCGCGCATGCGCGTCGCTCCGCTCGAAACCGTTGCCACCGTCGTCCCTGCGCGCTAGTCGCGCCGTCCAAAGAACGCCAATCGGGAGTACCGACATGACGCTTCAGCCGACGGTCCGCGCCACGCGCGCGGTCCGAACCGCCCTGTCGTGTGCCGCGGGCCTGCTTGCCGCCGCCACGATCCTTGCCTTCGCCGCCGACCGGGCTTTCGCCCAGCCGCCGGTGGGCACGTCGATCGGGAACCAGGCCACGGCCTCGTATCTCGACGCGTCGTCCACGTCGCGCACGGTGACGTCGAACCTGGTCACCACCATCGTCCAGCAGGTGGCCGGCTTTACGCTGACCGCCGACGGTGCCGTCGTCGCCGCTCCGGGCGGCCAGGCCGTCTTCCCGCACGTCCTCACCAACACCGGCAACGGTCCGGATACGTTCCCCCTCACGCTCGTCAACCTGGCGGGCGACGACTTCGACCTGGCCGGACTCGCGATCTATCCCGACGTCGACGGCAACGGCGTGCCGGACGTCTACGTCCCGCTCGTCACGACCGGGCTCCTGGCCGCCGGGGCGTCGTTCCGCTTTGTGGTCGCGGGCAACGTGCCGGGGGCGCAGCTCGCGGCCCAGGTGGCGCAGGTGCGGGTCAGCGCGCTCTCGGCGTTCGACAACGCGCAGACGGCGTTCAACACCGACGTCGTCACCGTCACCGGCAACGCGGTGCTCAACGTGACCAAGGGCATCGACGTGACCAACGGCGCGTCGCCCTCGGGTCCGCGCACGTACACGATCTCGTACACCAACGCCGGCAACTCGACGGCGACGAACTTCCGGATCACCGACGTCGTGCCCGCGGGCATGACCTACGTGCCGGGCAGCGGTCGCTGGAGCACCACGGGTGCTGCGGTCCTCACCGACCTCAACCTCGCCGACGCCCAGGGCGTGGCACCCAACACGGTCATCTACGACTACGGCGTCACCGGTGCGGCGACCGTGACCGCGGTGATCAACCGCGTGCCGGCCGGTGCCAGCGGAACGCTGACCTTCCAGGTCAACGTCGACGCGGGCCTGGCGCCGCAGACGATCAACAACCTCGGCACGTTCGTCTACAACGACGGCGTCGGCCCGGTCGGTCCGTTCACGACCAACGCCGCTCCGTTCACCGTCGACCCGAGCGCGTCGCTCACCTTCGTCGGCCAGGTCATTCCCTCGGCCACGCAGGGTGCGACCGTCGCGTTCTCGAACGTCCTGACCAACACCGGCAACGACGTCGACGTGTTCGACGTGACGATCGGCGCCGGCACCTTCCCGGGTGGCACGTCGTACTCGCTGTTCCAGGCGGACGGCGTCACGCCGCTCACCGACTCGGACGGCAACTTCGTCGCCGATACGGGCCCGGTCCTGCCGGGGGCTTCGGTCACCATCGTGCTGCGTGCCTCGCTGCCGCCGTCGGCGACGGGCGGGCCGTACCAGGTGCAGAAGATCGCCACCTCGCTGAACGACCCCGGCCAGTCGGCCACCGCGACCGACGTGCTGACCACGATCACGGCCAGCACCGTCGACGTGACGAACAACGCCCCGCTGCCGGGCGGCCTCGGCTTCGGCCCCGGTCCGGAAGGCGTGGCCCAGGTCACGCTGAACGCCAACCCGGGTGCGACCGTGCGCTTCACGCTGCACGTCAACAACACCAGCACGGTGACGGACAACTACGACATGTCGTCGAGCGCGGTTCCGGGCGGCTGGACGGTCGTGTTCCGTGACGCCGGAAACGCGATCCTCACCAACACCGGTCCGATCGCGCCGGGCGGCAACGCGCTCGTCTACGCCGACGTCACCGTCCCCGCGGGCTACGCGGCGGGCACGGTGAGCGTCAACTTCACCGCCGCATCGTCGGTGTCGGGTGCGGACGACACGATCCACGACGCGGTCACGGTCCTGACCGTGCGCAGCCTGCAGCTCATCCCGAACAACTCGGCGCAGGTGATTCCGGGCGGGATCGTGGTCTACACGCACCTGCTCACGAACGCCGGAAACGTCGTCGAAGGCGACGGCGTCGGTTCGTTCACGGCCGTGACGGCGGGAAATAACCAGGCGGGCTGGAGCACCGCGTTGTACTACGACGCTAACCTTTCCGGCGTCTTCGACGCCGGAGACGGGCCGTTCACCGACCTGACCTTCGTCGGCGGCCTGGCTCCGGGTGCGACCGTGCGCATCTTCGCGCAGGTGTTCGCCCCGGCCGGCGCGGCGCTCGGCCAGGTCAACACGACGACCGTCACCGCCACGACCAGCAACGTCGGCTACGTCTCGGCCGTCGCCGCTCCGACGTCGGCGTTCGACGTGACCACGGTGATCAACGGGCAGCTTCAGCTCGTCAAGCGCCAGGCGCTCGACGCGAACTGCAACGGAATCGCCGACGGTCCGTTCGACGTGATCGACATCACGACCGGCGCGATCCCGGGCGCGTGCCTGCGCTACGAGATCGTCGTCACCAACGTCGGGACCACGACGGTCACCAACGTGGTGGTCAGTGATGCGACGCCGGCGAACACGACCTACTCGGGCGTGGTCGCAGCGAGCACCTCGCAGGGATCGATCGTCACGCCGGCCAACGGCGCGACGGGAATGATCACCGCGACGGTGGGCACGCTCGCACCGGGCCAGTCGGCCACGATCACGGTCGGCATCCGCATCGATCCGTAGTCCCAGGCGGTGGGGGGCGCGCCGGTTGCGCGCCCCCTCTCCGCGTCCTTTCACCAATGGCGCCGGCGCCGGAGGCCTCCTCCGGCGGGCGGAGCCTCGGGATTTGTCCATGCTCGGACGCGCGCATCGTTCCTTCGGGAGTGGCGACGTTCCGGACCCGCGTTCGCGCGGGGGCCGGGGCGTCGCCGCGCGCGTTTCTGGCGGTCTGCGGCGTCTTCGCGCGTACGCGCTCGCGGGCGCGCTCGCGTACGCGTACGTGTACGCGCGCGACACCGCGTACGCCGCGCCGCCGATCGGCGGGGCGATCGACAACACCGCCACGGGCACCGGGCGCTTCGTCGCCGGCGATGTCCCGTTCACCCAGAACTCGAACACCGTCCGGGCCCGCGTGACCGCTCCGCCGCCGCCGCCCGTGCTCGCGTTCTTCTCCGGCTCCGACTTCGCGACCGTCGTGCGGTTCGGCGCTCCCGGAGCCCCGCTGCACGTCCAGGCGATCGCCCCGGGCTGCGACGCCCGGCCCGGCGTGCGCGACACGATCGCGGTCACGATCGCCTCGAGCCGCGCGCTCGACGTCGAGACCGTGGTCGCCATCGAGACCGGCCCGGCGACCGGCGTGTTCCGCGTCGAGCCTGCGCTGCCCACGACCGGCGGCACGTTCGGCACGTCGTCGTCGGGCGACCGGATCCTCGCGACGATGCGCGGCGACGTCGTGACCGCGACGCTGTTCGGCTGCGGCGCGCCGCGCACCGATGCCGTGCTGTGGGTCGAGCCCAGCGGCGTGGTCTTCGCGGCGGTCGGCGGCGCGGTCGTCCCCGGCGCGCGGATCTCGCTGATCGACGTGACCGGCGCGGGTAACGGCGGCGACGCCGGCGGCCTGGCGCGCGTGTTCCAGCTCGACGGCGTGACTGTGGCCGCGAATCCGGCTGTGTCGGACGCGACGGGGCGGTTCTCGTTCCCGCTCGCGGCGGCCAGCACGTACCGGCTCGACGTCGTGGCGCCGGGCGGCTGGGCGTATCCGTCCAGTGTTGCGCCGGGCGCACTGCCGCCGGGGATGCTGGTCGACCCCGCGGGTTCGTACGGCGCTTCGTTCGTCACGACGGACCCGCTGGGGCCGGTCGTCTTGGACTTGCCGCTCGATCGGCTCGCCGGCGACGCGCTGTTCGTCGAGACCGACGCGCTGCGGCCCGTGGCCGAACTCGGGGATGCGGTCGACTTCGCGGTGCGCGTCGCGAACCGCACGGCGGGGCCGATCGACTCGATCACCGTCGAGAACAAGACGCCGATCGGGTTTGGATTTGTTTCGGGGACTTTGCGAAGGATTGGGACGACGGCGGGCGCTTCGGCGGCCGCGGTGCGGAAGGGCGATGGCCTTCTTGCATCTTCCGGCGCTTCGCGCTCCGCGCTCGCGGCCGAAGCTCTTGTGCCGCTGCCGGGCGGAGACTCCCGCTCCTTCCGCTTCGCTGTTGGTTCCCTCGCCTCCGGCGAGGTAGCTGAACTCCGCTTCCGCACCCGCGTGGGCGCGGGTGCGGTGGACGGCCCGGCCGTGAACCGTGCATGGGCGTTCGCGCCGCCGGCCATCACGTCGAACACCGCGACCGCGGTCGTCGAGCTCACGGCCGGTCCGTTCGCGATCGAGGGCACGATCCTCGGCACCGTGTTCGTCGACGCCGACGGCGACGGCCGGCCCGGCCGCGGCGAGCCCGCGCTGCCGGGCGTGCGGCTGTATCTCGACGACGGCACGTACGCGGTGACCGACGCCGACGGGCGCTACAGCCTCTACGGCATCGCGCCGCGCACGCGCGTGCTCAAGCTCGACGCGACGACGCTGCCGCCGGGAGCGCGCCCCGTGTCGACCGACGCGCGCGATGCGGAGACGCCGGGCCTGCGCTTCGTCGACCTCACGCTCGGCGATTTCCAGCGCGCCGACTTCGCGATCGCCGCCGACAGCGCGTTGATCGCCGCGTCCGAGGCGCGCCGGGCGGCGCTGGCCAAGACCGGTCGCGGCGAGCTCGACCGGGCGCTCGTGCGCGGCGCCAACCCGCTCGCGCCCGTGCGGCCCACGCCGGATCCGCGCTCGCTCCCGGCCGAGGGCATCACGACCGGTGAGGCTCGCCTGCCGCTGTTCGACGGCGCGCCCTCGTCGCTCGCGACGTCGCGCCGCAAGGACGCCGACGAGGGCGACGGCGCGCTCGAGTCGCGCATCGCCACGCTCGGACCCGCGCCCGGGTTCGTGGACTTCGCCGCGGTCGACACCGTGGGCGCGACGCAGGTCGACGTGCGGGTGAAGGGCCCGTTCGGCGCGCTGTTCGGGCTTTCGGTGGGCGGCCAGATCGTGCCCGCGAGCCGCGTCGGCCGCAAGGTATCCTCGCCCGAGGCGAACGCCGAGGCCTGGGAGTTCGTCGGCGTGGCGCTGAAGCCCGGTACCAACACGCTCGAGCTCACCTCGATCGGCGGCCGCGACGGCGCGGCGACGGTGAACGTGCGCGCGATCGTCGTCGCACCCGATCGCCCCGCTCGGCTTTCGATCGACGCGCCCGCGCGGGTCGCCGCCGACGGCTTTGCGCCCGCGACGCTGACGCTCGCGCTCACCGACGCCGCCGGCGTGCCGGTCGCCGCGCGCACGCTGGTCACGCTCGAGGCGTCGCTCGGCCGCCTGCTCGCCGACGACCTCGATCCGACGACCGCGGGCACGCAGCTCGCGCTCGAGGGCGGGTTCGCGACGGTGGACCTGGCGGGACAGGGCGCGCCGGGTGTGGCCGACCTCACCGCGCGCACCGCTGCCGGGCTCGAGGCGACCGCGCGCGTTTCATTGGTGCCGGACCTCCGGCCCACGCTCGCGGTCGGTTCGCTCGAGGGGGTGGTCGCGCTCAGCGGATCTCCGGGCGGCCGCGCGCCGGCCGACGTCCTGCCCCGGCCGCTGTTCGAGGCCGCGCCGGTCGCGTTCGTGTCGCAGAGCTCCGACGGCGACCAGATGGCGGCGATCCGCGGCTCGGCCTTCTATAAAGGACGGGTCAAGGACGACATCCTGCTCACCCTGGGCTACGACTCGGAGCGGGCACCCCACGTCCGCGCGTTCCGCGACATCCAGCCCGACGCGTACTACCCGCTCTACGGCGACGCCGCGGTGCGTGGGTTCGAAGCGCAGTCGACGCGGCCGCTGTACGCGCGCGTCGATCGCCGCGGCGCCTCGCTCCTGTACGGCGACTTCGTGACGCCGGGCATGGGCGGCGGGCGCACGCTCGGCGGCTACAGCCGGAGCTTGAACGGCGTGGTCGGCAGCTACGAGGACGCGCGCGTTCGCTTCGCCGGCTGGTCGAGCCGCGAGCGCTCCACCCGCCAGGTCGACGAGCTGCGCGGGCGCGGCGTCTCGGGGCCGTACGCGTTGACCATCGCGCCGCTGGTCGACGGCAGCGAGCGCGTCGAGGTCGTGGTGCGCGACCGCAGCCAGACGGCGGTCGTGCTCTCGGCCGAGTCGCGGCAGCGCTTCGTCGACTACACGATCGACGCGCTCACCGGCGAGATCCTGCTCAAGGCGCCGCTGCCCAGCGTCGACTCCGACCTGAATCCGGTGTCCCTGCGCGTCACCTACGAGATCGAGGCCGGCGGCGAGGCCTACTGGACGACCGGGTTCGAGGGCAGCGTGCGCCGCGGTCGCGTGGAAGTCGGTGGCACCTACGTCGACGACCACGATCCGATCGCGGCTGGCTCGATCCGCAGCGTCTTCGCCGCGGCGAAGACCGGCGCGCGCTCGGGGCTCGAAGCCGAGTTCGCGACCACGCGCGAGAACGCGACCGGCGACAGCGACATCGGCGGCCGCGTCGAGTGGCGCCACGCCGCGACCGGTGTCGAGGCGCGCCTCTACGCCGGCGCGACCGGCGAGGAGTTCTTCAACCCGACGTCGGGCTACGGTGCGGGGCGTCTCGAAGGGGGCGGGCGGATGACCGCGGTCTTGAACCCCCGCCTGCGGTTCCATGGCCAGGCGATCTTCACCGGCGACACCAGGGGTGGCGAGCGGCGCGGCGGCGTGCTCGTCGCCGTCGAGCGGAAGCTGGGCGAGCGCTGGCGCGGCGAGCTGGGCCTGCGCCTGGCCGACGGGCGGACCGGCGACAAGGTCGACGAGGACTTCGCGGCACTCGTGCGCGCGCGGGTGCTCTTGAGCGTGCCGTCGGTGCGTGCGCTCGACGCGTACCTCGAGCTCGAGCAGGACACGCGGGATTCGGATCGCCGGATGGCGGCGCTGGGTGCGGAAATGCTCCTCATGAAGCGAGTCCGGGCCTACGGCCGCCATGAGTTCATCGGCGGGCGGCTCGAGCCGTGGGCGCTCACGGGCGCGACCGCGAACCACTCGACCGTCTTCGGAATCGACGCGAACGTCACGCCCGAGGCGCGCGTGTTCAGCGAGTACCGGGTCGACGGCGCGATCGGCGGCCGCGATGCCGAGGCCGTGATCGGGCTGCGCAATGCGTGGCGCCTGGCGGGCGGCGCGCGTCTGACCGGCTCGCTCGAGCGCGTGCAGCCGGTGGGCGTGACGCCGGACACGACCGTCGGCTCGATTGCCGACCCGGGCGCCACGTTCGCCATGGCGCTGGGCATCGACTACGCGACGAGCCCGTGGTGGAAGGGCTCGGCCCGCGCCGAATACCGCACGGGGAAGACCAGCGACGCCGTCCTCGGCACGTTCGCCGGCACGCTGCGCATCGACCGGGCGTGGAGCGCGCTGGCGCGCAACCACCTGTCGCTGATGCGCGAACACGGCGGCGGTCGCAGCGATCGCGAGCGGCTCCAGATTGGCGTCGCCTACCGGCCCGGCGACGTGTGGGACGGCGTCGCGCGCTACGAGTTCCGCTGGGACCGCGACGGTGGTGCCGATCCCGCGCCGGGCGAACTGCCCGAGGCCGACCTGCGGCGCACCGCGCACGTGTTCTCGGCACACGGCACGGGACCGTTGGCGAAGAAGACGACCGGGTCACTGGCGTGGGCCGGCAAGTGGGTGAACGAGCGGACGGATGGGATTGCCACCGCGACGTCGGCGCAGTGGGTCCACGGCCGCGCCTCGTGGTCGCTGGGCACGCGCTATGACGCCAGCCTCCTGGCCAGCTTCCTCACCGGCACGCACAGCCGCCGCGGCGGCGTCGGCGCCGAGCTGGGCCGCCGCCTGGCACCCGGCGTGTGGCTGTCGGCGGGCTACAACCGCTTCGGCTACTCCGACGACGAGCTCACGGGCGAGGAGTACACCCGGCAGGGCGTGCATTTGAGGGTGCGGGCGAAGTTCGATGAGAAGCTGCTGGGGCTGGGTGGGGGGGCGAAGTGATGCGGCATTTGAGGCCAGGCCTGGTGCTCGCTGCGCTCGCACTGACATTGCTCGCGCTGACATCGAACAGCGCCCGCGCACAAGTCGTGCGCGGGTACACGGCCCGGTACAGCACGAATGGAAACGGCGACATCGCTGTCGTCGGCAACACGCTCATGTCCTGCACCGGAGGCGGCAACGGCGCGGGCAGTTGCAACCAGGCGCGCGCCGGACCCGGCAATGCGCTGAACAACAACGACTGGAGCATGGTCTACGTCGACGTCGACGGGGACGGCTCGACGATCAACTCCAGTACGGCAACGCTGGCGTTGCCGGCCGGTGCGACCGTGCTGTGGGCGGGGCTGTACTGGGGTGGATACTCGGCAGGCGCTTCGCGGAATCAGCTCCGCTTCGGCACGCCCACCGCCGGTTACGCGACGCTCACCGCAACGCAGCT
>JANPEF010000033.1:0-16064 GCA_031431875.1 Candidatus Eiseniibacteriota bacterium
CTCCACGGCGATCCGCGGTGGAGCGCATTCCTGAAGAAAATGGGACTCGAGGACTGATCCCGGGCGGAGCCCGAGTTGTAAAGCCCGGAGGGACCGTCCTCTTCCGGGGAGCAGCGTTCGGTTCGTACGAATCGTACAGACCGTACGCTCACCTCCGAGAGACCACCGCGCCCGCGGGCTTTACAACCCGCCCACGCCTCCCCCTTCCGGGTAAACTGCCGCCCCATGCCCCTCACCCCCGGCACCCGCCTCGGCCCCTACGAAATCCTCGCCCCGCTCGGCGCCGGCGGCATGGGCGAGGTGTATCGCGCGCGCGACCCGCGGCTGGGGCGCGACGTGGCGATCAAGGTGTTGCCGGCCGCCGTCGCCGCCAGCGCCGAACGCCTCGCCCGTTTCGAGCGCGAGGCGCGTACCGTCGCTGCGCTCAACCATCCGAACATCGTCGTGCTCTACTCAATTGAGGAGGACGGGGCCACGCGCTTCCTGACCATGGAACTGGTCGAGGGCCAGGCTCTCGACACGCACCTGCTCCCGGGCGGCCTGCCGTGCGCGCGCGTGCTCGAGCTGGGCATTGCCATTGCCGACGCGCTGACCGCGGCCCACGAGCGCGGCGTGGTGCACCGCGACCTCAAGCCCGCCAACGTGATGCTGAGCCGCGAGGGGCGCGTCAAGGTGCTCGACTTCGGCCTGGCCAAGCTCGCGGCGGCGGACGCAGGCAGCGACGCGGCGCACGCGGCGCAGACGGCAACGCTCGCCGCGCCGCTGTCGAGCGACGGCGTGGTCCTCGGCACGGCGCCGTACATGGCGCCCGAACAACTGCGCGGCGAGCCCGTCGATGCGCGCACCGACCTGTTCGCGCTCGGGATCCTGCTGCACGAGCTGGCCACGGGTCACCGCCCTTTCCAGGGCAAGTCGAGTGCCGAGCTCGGCTCCGCGATCCTGCGCGATGCGCCGCCTCCGCTCGGCACGCTGCGACCTGATCTCCCGGCGGATCTCGGGCGCATTGTCGGCCGCTGCCTCGAGAAGGCGCCGCGCGAACGATTCCAGACCGCGCTCGACGTGCTCAACGAGTTGCGCGCGGTTCGTCGCGCTCTGGAGAACGGTGGCGCCGCGCCCGCGAAGCCGGCGTCGACCGCGGCCGGTATCGCCTCGATCGGCGTGCTGCCGTTCGCCAACCGCAGCGGCGACCCCGGCGACGAATACTTCTCCGACGGGCTGGCCGACGAGTTGCTCAATGTCCTCGTCAAGATTCGTGGCCTGCACGTGGCCGCGCGCGCCTCGTCGTTCCACTTCAAGGGCAAGGGCGCGACGATCGCCGAAGTGGGACACGCGCTCAACGTCGCCACGGTGCTCGACGGCAGTGTGCGCAAGTCGGGGGATCGCGTGCGCATCTCGCTGCAGCTCGTAAACGTGGCCGACGGCTACCATTTGTGGTCCGAGACCTACGATCGCACGCTCGACGACATCTTCGCCGTGCAGGACGACATCGCGCACTCGGTGGTCAAGCAACTGCGCCACACGCTGCTGGGCGAGGCGGCCGACTCCGAGGCGAGCGGTCGCGCCCGCGCCGAAGTGGTCGCCGCGCGTGGTCGCATCACCGACCCCGAGGCCTACGACCTCTACCTGCGCGGCCGCTACCTGATGACCTCGACCGACGATGGCGCCGAGCGCGCGCAGGAAATGTTCCGCCAGGCCATCGAGCGGGCACCGACGTTTGCGCTGCCGTACGCCGGACTCGGCTCCGTGTACGTGCTCCAGTCATGGCGCGCATCGCGCGGTCGCGACGAGACCGTGGCGAAGGCTCGCGCCGCGCTGGCCCGGGCGCTCGAGCTGGACGGCCAGTTGTGCGAGGCGCTGGTCCTCTCGGCGCAGATCAAATTCTTCTTCGACTGGGACTGGGCGGGCGCGGGGGACGATCTGCGTCGGGCGATCGCGCAGAACCCGAGCAGCGACGTCGCGCAGCGCGAACATGCCAGTTACCTCGCCGGCATGGGCCACGCCGCGGAGGGGATCGCGGCGGCGCGACGGGCCCAGGACCTCGACCCGCTTTCGGTCGACGCCACGCACGAGCTTGGCTGGCAGCTGCTCAGCGCCGGGCGCCTCGAGGAAGCGGTCGCCGAGTTCCGTCGTGCGCTCGACCTCAATCCGACGTGGACCTGGGGCTACATCAAGCTGGGCATGACCTACGGCCTGCTGGGCGACGCCACCAACGCGCTGGCCTGCGTGCGCCGCGCCGACGAAATCCTTGCGGGCGCCCCGGGACTGCCGCTGACCCAGGCATGGCTCGCCGTGACCGAGCTGCTCGCCGGCGATCCTTCGCGCGCCCGGGCTGCGCTGGCCCGACTCGGGGACGCAGCGCAGACGGCGTTCGTCGAACCGATCGCGGTCGCCTGGCTCCACCATGCGCTCGGCGAGGTCGACGCCGCGTTCGCGGCGCTCGAGCGCGGCCATGCGATGCGCTCGCCGCTGATGGCCTCCATCCTGCAAGTGAGGGAGTTCATCTGGCGCGACATTGGGGACGATCCCCGGTACACGGCGCTGGTCGAGCGGATGGGGTTTGCGGCGCGGTCGCTGAACTGAGTCGGACCGGAGTCGAGGCGGGAGTGGGGGCGGGCGAGACGTGGCCTGTCCCGGCACGGACACATCGGTCTCCCCGATGGCCCCGGTGGGCCATCCCGTACGATGATCGGCCGACGATCGCGATCGCAGGTTCGCGCCAATGCTGCATTCACGTGCCGGGTTCCGACGGCACGCCCCTTGCGAGCGGAAGCGGCGACCCGTGGACCAACCTTTCCGCGTCCATGCGGCTCGCTCTCAGGCATTCCACCTGAAGGGACCCTTGCTCCATGAGACCGCACCGCCCTCACCGAGTCACCCCGCTCGCCGCAGTGCTTGCAACGGCCGCGTTGCTTGCGACCAACGCGCCACTCGCGCCCATCGTACTCCCCGCCTCGGCCGACGTCTCGCCGGTCTATGTCGTCCTCTTCACGCACGTCGAGGACAACACCCCGGGCGGCATACTGGGCTCGATGCAATCGCAGCAGAACTACCTGGTGCAGCGCGCGAACCTGATCGCCATGGCGGACCTGGCGTTGGGCGCGGGCGTGCAATGGACGCTCCAGCCCGACTGGAAACTGCTCGAGGCCGCCCTCCTCTACGAGGACGCGGCGCTCCAGGCATCGACCGGCGACAAGAACTTCCTGCGCTACCTGAGGGAGGACCTTGGGGTCGTCATCGATCCGCACTCGCACGAGAACGGCGGCTACAACTACACCGACGTCGCGCACCTGCTCGACTCCCTCGGCGTCGGCGCGACGTCCGTGATCGGCGGGCACGTCTGGGATCCGTCGCTGCCGCAGTTCCAGGCCTGGGATCGCTTCCGCACGCCGGTGATCGGCGAGCACTACCCCGGTGCGTCGTGGCGCGGCGACATCCTGATCGGCAGCGGGACGCCCAATCACGTCAACGATCCGATCCTCAGCGGCGTGTGGCGTCCGCGCGATCGCGATCACTATTTCGAGCACGACCCCGCCGCCAACATCGCGGCGATCGGCTCGTACAAGAAGTCGATCGCGAGCATCGCCGAGCTGGTCGAGTCATACCGCTCGGGTACGGTCCCGCCGACCGCCATGCTCACCTTCGGCACGAACATCAACCCCGCCACGCTCGGCGCGCCCGGCGGGCTCGCGGCGGTCGCCGACACGGTGATCGCCCCGCTCGTCGCCTGGCGCGACAGCGGGCTCGTGGTCCTGACCGACTTCACCTCGCTCATCGCGACCTGGGAGACGACGTTCGGCGCGTTCGGCTATGTCCACGACGCCGAGGCGTCGGTGGTCGGCGTCCCTGCGCAGTCGGCGGCGAGCCCCGCCGCCCTCGTTGCGCTTGCACCGGCCGCGCCCAATCCGGTGAGCGGGACGACGCTCCTGCGCTACGCGCTGGGGAGTGAGGCGCACGTTCGGTTGTCGATCGTCGACGTGCGCGGCCGCGAGGTGGCGGTGCTGGTCGACGGGCAGCGGGCCGCAGGCGCGCACGTGGTCACCTGGGATGCCCGGCCTCAGGCGCGCGGCGTGTATGTCTGTCGACTCGTGGCCCGCCGCACGGATGGAATCGGCGGGTCGGCGGGCCAGGCGCGGAAGCTGATCATCGTGCGGTAGGGAGCCGCGTCAGACCCCCGCCCACGAAACAACCTGCCCCGGGGCAGGTTGCTTTACTCGCCCCCGCTACCGTACCAACACGATCTTTCGGACCGCGCCCAGTCGCGCGCCATCCGCCGTCCGCAGGTCGAGGCGGACGAAGTAGGTGCCGGCGGCGAGCGGCGCGCCCCGGTCCTCGCGGGCGACCCAGCGCAGGTGGTGGCTGCCGGCCGCGAACTCGGCCGCCGGAATGCGCGCGACCTCGCGGCCGCGCACGTCGTGCACCGTGAGTTCGACTTCGCCACGCATCGGCAGGTCGAATGCCACGTCGGTCGCGCCGCGGAATGGGTTGGGGCGCGGCATCTGCAGCGCGAAGGCCAGGCCGGCACCGTCGGCTTTGCCCAGCTCCGCATCGGCCGCATGCCCGCCGTTGCCGCCGCCGAGCGCCGGAGTGTGGATCACGATCGAACCGCCGCCCAGGGCAGTCGTGTCGTCGGTATCGTCCGCCGCTCCGCTCTGGTTGTCGTACACGATGCCGCCGCCGGCGGCGTACCAGATCTTCATTCGCATCCGATCGGGCCCCGGGGATCCACCCTCGTCCCCGTCGATCGCCGTGAGCAGGAAGCGGTACGAGCCGCTGCCGTTGATCGTCCCGAAGCCCTTGTACTGGGCGCGCGAGCCGGCGACGACCAGCCACTCGTACGACGTGCTGTGGAAGGTGAGTCCCGCGAGCTTGAACATGAACTCGGTCTCGCCGGTCGGGATCGAGGCGCCGCGCTTGTAGCGCGATTCGAAGCCGAAGTTCGCCTTGCCGCTGAGTCCGGGATTCGCCGCGTACGCGCCGGCAGGCGAGGTGATCCAGCCGCCTCCGGTGACGAAACCGGCGGCGGGATCGTAGATCACGACCATTGCGTCGACGCCGCCGACCTCGGTCGCCGTGCCCGTCGTGCCCAGGTCATTGGTGACCGTGAGGCGCACCAAGTAGACGCCCGCCTGCGTGAACGTGCGCATGGCCGTGACTGTGCCCGCGGCGTCGTTGACCACGCCCGCCTGCGTTGCGGTGTCGAAGGACCACTGGGCGAAATGCGTGCGTCCCGGGCCGTCGCCACCGAAGCTCCCGCTGAACGCCACCGGCTGGCCCACCGGGAACACCGAACCCGACGCGGGCGCGGTGATCGCCACGTTGAGCGCGAGGCTGGCGACGGTCACGGCGACATCCGCCAAATCGGCGCCACCGGCCCCGTCGCTCACCACGACACGGATCACGATTGCGCCCGCCGCCGCCGGCGTCCACGCCACCTGTCCCGTGCCCGGATCGATGGTTGCGCCGACCGGGGATGGTGCGATCAACGAGAAGCCGAGCGTGTTGGCCGGCAGGTCGGCGTCGATGGCCGAGGTGGCGAACATTAGTGTCGCCCCCGGGGTCGTCGCCTGCGCGCCGGGCACGGTGAGAACCGGGGCCTGGTTCACCTCGTGGACGTGAATCGTGAACGCCTGCGTCTCCAGCAGTAGCGGAACGCCGTTGTCCGTGACGTGGGCGATGAGGCCGTAGTCGCTCGGCCCCTGGGCCTCGGTCGGCGTCCAGTCGAACATTCCGCTGCTCGCGCCGAGCGTCACGCCCGTCGGGACCGGCGGATCGAGCGAGAAGATCAGGTTCTCCGGCGGCATGTTGCGCGAGCAGGGCTTGGCGAGCGGGCCCATGGCGCTCCCGTCGACCAGGAAGTAGTGCTCGTCCACGGCCGCGTAGCCAATGTGACCGGTGAGATTGCCCGCCGGCGCGGGGCTGTAGATCCCCACCGACGAGAACGCCGCGGCGGACCAGGCAAACGACGCGGGGCGGCCTCCGAGTGCGGACCACTTGATGGCGAACTCGCGCCCTTGCCCGTAGATTCCGCCACCGGGACGGTAGGCCTCGCGCCCACCGATGGCGGCCGTATTGGGGACCCACTCCCCCGACCCATCGGCCAGAAAGTACGGATTGCCCGTGGTCGTCTCGACCTGGATGTCGGCCCGGAACGGCAGGTGTGCCCAGGCCGGATTCACCGGGCCACCGCTGTTGAAGTTGCCATTTGCCGCCGTGCCCCCGTCGCTCATCGGGTTGGTGGCGACGAGCTGAAACGACAACAGCGACTCCTCGTTCGCGTCCTTGTCGCCGACGGCCGCGAGTCCCAGCGGTGCGAAGGGATCCTTGTCGAGGAAGAAGAACAGGCCGTTGAACGGTTGCGCCGTGCGGAAACCCACGTAGAGATTCTCTTCGTCCCACGTCATGAACCACTCGCCGTCGCCGCTCTGGAAGCGATTCATCCCGTCCGCATGATCGCCATACTCGTGTGGCGACACGAACCCGTCGACGATCGAGAGCGAGATGAAGTCGCCCTCGTCCGCGCCACAGTCGGGATAGGCCGGGTCGCGTGGCTGCCCGTCGATATCCGTCGACGTCCAGGCGGGGACGATCGGCGTTCCTTCGCTCTCGACCGGGTTGGGCAGGGTGCTGCTGATGTGCAGGTCGTCGGCGGACAGAAACCGGGGATCGAACGGGCGGCTCGCATAGTCGAGGAGGCCGGATGCCAGCATCCAGTCGCGGAGCAGCGGCTTGTCGACGCCATTGAACGAGCCCACGAATCCGTTGGCCGGATCCGCGACGTGGAGCACGTTGAAGTCCGATTCCGATCCGTATCCCCCGATCCGTTCGAACCCGATGAACATCGCGTAGTGCTTCGCCGAGCCGGACTGGGGGCCCGTGAAGTTCGCGTAGATGTTGTTCAGGTTGACGATGCCCCCGGCGGTCGGCGAGAACAGGTCGATGGGCATCCAGCTTTCGTACGCCGTATTCGAGCATGCCGGATTGGTCGGTGCGATGCGCACGCTGTTGAACATCACGTTGTGGCGACCCGTCGTGGCCTGGCCGAAGGGCTGCAGCGCGATGCCGATGATGCGGCGCGTCGCCGTGACCGTGCTGTTCGACTGCAGGCCGGACACCATGTTGTTGTGGATCCGCGTCTCGCCCCCCGTGCTGGGCAGGGTGGCCCGGATCCCGGTCACGACTCCTGCCGCCACGTTCAGGTTCGCCAGGTCATGGATGCGATTGCTGGATATCGCGGCGACCCCGACCCCCCCGGCGTACGCGCCGGCGGATTCGAACAGGATGCCATCCACCGTGTTGGTCCCCGTGCTCGTGATGTTGCGGATCTCGCAACTCGCGATCGTGACGTCCTTCTGGTTCAGGCAGCGGACCCCGTAGGCCAACGAAGTGCCGCCGAGGTTGTTCACCGCCGCGCCGCCGATGACGGTGACCCCCCCGTCGATGACGCCGATCTCGTTGCCCTCGTCCGGAACCGTGCCGTTGCCCTCGAGGGCGATCCCCGCCGCAACGTCCTCGATCGTCAAGTTGAGGTAACGGTTGTGCGAGTTGGTGCCGGCCACGCCCAGCGGAACCAGCACGCTGCGCGCGCGGATCGCGATCGAAGTCGCGCGCAGGCGATTCTGCCGCACGGTGAGATCACGAAACGTGTTGTGCTGCGCCCCGTCGCTGGTCGACGAGGGCATGACGAGCAGCGCGGTCACCAGCGTCGTGCCGCCCCCGCTGGTGAGCGTCAGGCCACGCAACGTCAGGTAGTCGGCGCCGACGACACCGAGGAGCGGCCCGGCGCCCGCGAGATTCAGCGAGACGGATCCCGTGCCTCCACTCTCCGTGCCGCGATACGACAGCGTTGCATTCCCGGCCGCCGGTTCGATCATCACCGGACTCGCGGCCGAGGCGCCCGCCACGGGCCCGATCAGGAGCGGGAACGTCGTGTTCGTCGAGTCGTAGAGCGCGTCCGTCAGGAGCAGCGTGACTGCGCCGGCGATGCCGCGATGATTGAGGTCGGCGATGGCCTCGGACAAGCTCGGATACGCCTGGCCCGCCCCGACCGTGTAGGTTCCGCCCGCCAGCGGCGCGGGAGCTCCCGGCGTGAAGCGGATGAAACGCGTCGGCCACTTGTTCGTCGTCATGTCACTGGTGTTGGTCGCGCTCGATCCGGTGATCGCGTCGATGTACGAGAATTCGGCGGCCGCCAGGCCGATCGAAGCGGACTCGCCCGTGTTGTAGGCGACGCCGCTCGTCGGTCCGTAGCGGAATTCGATGGCGTTGCTGCCCTCCTCGAGGACGAGCTGGAAATTGATGCGCCGGGGCTGGCCGAGGGCCACCGTGGCGAAGGACGAGACGTCGGTCCATTGCACGGTCAGCGTCTGGCTGCCGGCCACACCCGCCACTTGATACAGCACGGCACCGGCCGGATTCGCCCCGACGGCCCCGATCGTGAGGTTGTCGAACCACGGCTCCATCGCGGGCAAGCCCAGCGCGGGGCCGAAATTCGCGTTGTTCGCTGGGGTGGTGACGCTCGAGGTCGAGAGGAATGCATGTCCGTTGGTGCAGATGGCGAGGAACGAAGCGGTGGTGTAGGACGCCCCGCCGTAGGTGAAGGCGAACGGCAGCGGAATCGAGGTGGTCCCGTCGTTGAGATCGGCAAACGCGACCGCAGTGGCCCCGCCGCCCGGACTGATGGCCGTGTAGGTCCCGACCGACGTCGAGCGCGTGTAGCTGAGCTGGGCCTCGGCCGGGAGGGTCACTCCGAGGCCGAGCCCCGTGAGGACGAGCAGAATGCCGACAGGGCGGAGACCTGGGCGCAACTGTGGTCGTGTGACGGTCACGGGGATCCCCCGATGGAGTCGTTGGTCGTGAGTCGGCCTGGTGGGTCGGGGGGTGATCGCTCGCCTGCAATGCAGCGCGACGGGGCAGGAGTCGCGCCCCGTGAAGCTCCGGTTCCCCCCGGATCCGGAGTCCGCGGGGGCTTCTGTGCCCTCGTCGCTCATGAGGTGCAACGATGCCGCGCGAGGGAACGCACAGAAAAAATTGCGCCATGGGTGGCGCGGGTGCGGGCAGGCGGCTAGGAGTCGATCCCCATGCGGCGCATCAGGTCCTTGAAGCGCGGGTCCGGGCGCAGCTTGCGGTAGGTGGGATCGGAGCGGACGTAGAGCAGGGCCTGGTAGCGTTTTGCGTACGCCAGCTCGAGCCAGGTCATGGCGCTGTCGGGTTCATCGAGGTAGCAGAAGAGGCTGGCGATGGCGCACGGGTTCTCCTGTCCGTAGCCGTCGCGCATGCGCGCGATGTCCGCGCGCCAGAACGCCTCGGCACCGCCGCGCGCGTAGGCCGCGCGCAGGCCGGCGATCTTCGCGGGCTCGGCGCTCTGGAACCCGATGCTCGACAGGTAGTCGTAGACGATCAATTGTTGCTCGATTCCCTCGTGGATCAGGCCCTTCTGGTGGTAGGCGCTCTCGAGGGAGAAGTAGATGTCCATCCAGGTCGAGTCCAGCTCCAGCGTGCGGTAGCCTTGGCGGATGCCGTCGTCATAGCGACCGACATTGATCAGCAGCTGGGTGAGTCCCTGGTTGGTGCGGATCGACAGCGGGTCGAGTTCGCGCGCGCGCTGCGAGTGCGCCACCGCCTCGTCACCGCGCCCCATCACGCTCAGGTAGCTGGCCATCGCCCGATGCGCCATCGCGTTCCCCGGACTGAGCCGCAGTGCCGTGCGGAGATGGGCGGCGGCCTCGGGGAAGTTCCAGTCCGCGATCATCAGCAACCGGCCGACGATGATGTGCGCCTCGACGGAGGTGGAGTCGATGGCGATGGCCCGGAGCGCGAGAGCCCGGGCGCGATCGTACGCCGACGTCGTGGGCATTCCACCGAACAAGCCGAGGTGCAGGTAGCAATCCGCCTGCTCCGCGTAGGCGCGCGCGAAATCCGGCTGGCGGCGGATCGCGTCGGCGAAGTACTCGATCGCCTTCCGCACGTCGACCACCTGGACCTTGTCGCGGTAGTAGCGGCCCTTGAGATAGCTGTCGTACGCGGCCGGGTCGACAGGTCGCGGGCGCGCGAGTTGCGCGCGCTTTCCGGGCGAGATCTTGGCCTCGATCTCGTCGACGATCGCCAGGGCCACTTCGGTGCGCAGGCTCGACAGGTCGGAGGCGTCGCGATCGTAGGAGTGCGCCCACAGGTGCTCGTCGGTCGAGGCGCGGATGAGCTGGGTGGTGACGCGCAGGCGGTCGCCGACGCGACCGATCGAACCCTCGATGACGGCGTCCACGCCGAGCTCGCGGCCGATGACTGGCATCGGCTTGGGGTTCTTCCTGTACCCCATGGTCGACGTGCGCGAGATCACGCGCAGGGATGGGATCTGCGCGAGGTTGGCGATCAGTTCCTCGGTGAGGCCGTCGGCGAGGAACTCCTGCGTCGAATCGGCCGATAGATTGGCGAACGGCAGCACCGCGAGCGAGCGGATCGGCGGCCGCCCGGCGATGCGCTCGCGCCAGTCGCCGACGTCGAGCAACGCCAGCGCCGCCCCGGCGGCCACGACGGCGAGGGCGATCGCGAGCGTGCGCCAGCGCGGGCGACGCATGGTGAACGTGCGCTGCGCCTGCTCCACGGGGTGCATCGGCTGGTCGATACGATCGAGGTCGGCGAGGAGCGCGGCCGCGTCCGGGTAGCGGCGCGCGGGATCCTTCTGCAGCAGTTTCCAGATCACCCACTCGAGTCGGCGCGACAGTGCCGGGTTGAGAGAGCGCGGCGGCCGGGGACGCTGCTTGAGGATCTGCAGGCACAGCGCTGCGGGTGCATCGGAATCGAACGGCAGGCGCCCGGTCGCCATCTGGTAGAGCACGACGCCGAGCGAATAGAGGTCGGCGCGTCCGTCGACCTCGTGCCCCAGCACCTGCTCGGGCGCCATGTAGGACAGGGTGCCGCCGGCCGGGCTCATCGAGCTGAGCCGCTCGCTCAGCGCCTGGCTGCGCGCGGAGTCGAGCTTGGCCAGCCCGAAATCGAGCACCTTCAGCCCGCCCGAACCCGTGAGCATGACGTTGCCGGGCTTGAGGTCGCGGTGAATGACCTTCTGTTCGTGCGCGGCCTGGAGCGCCAGGGCGATCGAGCGTGCCGAGGCCCGGACCTCGGACTCCGGCACGGCGCCTTCGTGCATCCGGGCTTCGAGCGTCTTCCCGACGAGGAATTCCATGACGAGGAAGTCGACGCCATCCTGGGTATCGAACTCGAAGATCGAGGCGATGGAAGGATGGTTCAGTCGCGAGAGGGCAGTGGCCTCGCGCCGGAACCGGCGGCGTGCCTCGGGATCGGCGCCCGCGCCGGCGTGGAGCACCTTGAGTGCGACGTCGCGGTCGAGTTGTTCGTCGCGCGCACGATAGACCACGCCCATCCCACCCGCTCCCAGCCGATCGAGGATGCGATAGTGGGAAAGCGACGAACCGATCATGCGCCCCAAGCCTGTTCGAGGGAACTGCGGGGGTGGTCCATCGTAGCACGCGGCCGAGGAACTCTGATATCATCCTCGCCGATGAGCGAACCGACCAACCTCCCCCCGGGCGCAGCCGTACAGTCGCCGTCGCTCACCGAGCTCGTCACGCGCGCCAAGTCGGGAGATCAGGCTGCACTCGACGAGCTGTTTCGCCTCCACTACCCGATCCTCCGGCGCCTCGCCCACCGCCGGCTCTCGGATCGATCGCGCCGCGACAAGGACACCGACGACGTGGTGCAGATCACCTTGCTGCGGGCCATGCGCGGGCTCAAGGATTTCGAGTCGCGCTGGGAAAACGCGTGGCTCTCCTACCTGCGGCAGATCCTCTTCAACTACCTGCGCGACGAGGGCCGCCGGGCCGGACGACTGCCGGAGGTCGAGGAGTTCGACGGCGACATGCCGGGCACGACCGCCTCGCCATTGGATCGGATCGTCGAGGCCGAGACGCTGTCGGCGTACCAGGCTGCGCTCGCCCGGCTGCCGGACCGGCAACGCCAGGCCGTGGTGCTGCGGATCGAGCAGGGGCTGGGCTACGCCGAGATCGGCGAGCGACTGGGCCTGCCGACCGGGGGCGCGGCGCGCATGATGGTGAAGCGATCGATCGCGCGACTCGCGGGGATGATCGACCAGCGGAAGTGAATCGCAGCGGGATCACAGTGGCTTGACGGCGCGCGGCGGATCGATCATAGTTGCCGTCCCCCCTTCACCCGCCGATTGCCGTGGCACTCCACCATTTCCCCCCAGAAGTGAGCCCTTCCGTGAAGCGTTTCTCTGCAGTTGTGGCCGCAGTCGCGTTGGCCATCGTCGCCGCGCCGGCCCAGGCGCATGATCCGTCGTGCATTCTCGTCTATGAAAACATCACCGGCACGATTGCGTTCGCGTCGGTCCTCGCTCCGGACTACGAACTTCTCGACGACGTCCATACGAACGTGTCGGGGACGATCGTCCTCTGCGCGGTCGACGTGCGTGGGCGCCCCACCGCCGCCGGCACGCTGTCGGTCAGCGTGTACGCCAACGGCGGCGACGGGCTCGCGCCGGGCGCACTCCTCGCCGGGCCGATCCCCATGGTGTTCCCGGCCGGGCTGACTTCGAACGCCATCTATCACTTCGAGTTTCCGATGCCGACCGTGGGCCAGAACCTGTGGATCGGGCAGCGCTGGACGGCTGCGGGCGGCGCGTGGGTTCCCACGCCCCGCACGACGCCCACGGTCGGCACATCGCACGACACCTGGTACTTCCGCACCCCGAGCGGCGACTTCTTCGACGACAACGGGACGAGCCAGGCGGACCTGCACCTCGACGTCTTCGGCACGGCGCCGGTCGCGGCGGCCCCGTCGACGTGGGGCGCGGTGAAGGCGATCTATCGGTAGTTTGAGGACGCACCTTCCCCGGAAGTCCGCCCGGCGCGAACTGGTTCAAGTGCCCCGCGTGTCCTGTGTTGTTGAACTGCTTTCGCGAGACCGTGGGCACGACTGCGTCGCAAGGGACTGGCGGGACTTGTGAAGCCCGGGGGCCGGAACCTCTCCCGGGAGGTGCGTACGGTTTGTACGTTTCGTACGGAACGTACGCCCTCCCGGAGAGACCAGCCCGACCCCGGACCTTGCAACTTCGGGTCGGGAGCCCGCCCCGCCCGCCCCGCCCGTCCCCCGTCCCCGACCCCCGTCCCACGGCAACGTCGGTTGCGGTAGAGTCTTCCCGCCATGCCCCTCTCCCCTGGCACCCGCCTCGGCACCTACGAGATCGTCGCGCCCCTCGGCGCCGGCGGCATGGGCGAGGTGTATCGCGCCCGCGACCTCAGGCTCGGTCGCGAGGTCGCGCTCAAGGTGCTGCCCGCCGACGTGGCCTCCGACGCCGGGCAGCTGGCCCGCCTCGAGCGCGAGGCGCGCACCGTCGCCGGGCTCAATCATCCGAACATCGTCACGTTGTTCTCGGTCGAGGACGAGGACGGCGTGCGCTTCCTCACCATGGAGCTGATCGAGGGCCCGCGCCTGGACCAGCTCGTCGTGCCCGGCGGGCTGCCGATCGCGCGCGTGCTCGAGCTGGGCGGCGCCATCGCCGACGCGCTCGCGGCCGCGCACGAGAGGGGTGTCGTCCACCGCGATCTCAAGCCCGCCAACGTCATGCGCACGCGCGACGGGCGCGTGAAGGTGCTCGACTTCGGACTTGCCCGCATGGCGACCGGCAGTCAGGACGCGCTCGACGCCACTCGGCTCACCGGCGTGGGCGAAGTGATGGGCACCGCCCCCTACATGGCGCCCGAGCAGGTCCGCGGCGAGGCGCTGGACGCGCGCACCGACCTGTTCGCGCTCGGCGTCGTGCTCTACGAGCTCTTGACCGGGCGTCGGCCGTTCGTCGGTGTCACCGCGGCGGACGTGAGTTCTTCGATCCTGCGCGACGCGCCGCCGCCCGCGCGCGAGCTGCGCCCCGACCTGCCGTCGGACGTCGGTCGAATTCTCGAGCGTTGCCTCGAGAAGGACCGCGAGCAGCGCGTGCAGACCGCCAGGGACGTGCGCAACGAGCTCGAGCGCGCGCGGCGGGCGCTGGAGTCCGGCGCGACCGAGGCACAGCACGCCCCGGCGACGGAGCCGCCCTCGATCGCCGTGCTGCCGTTCACCAACCGCGGCAAGGACGAGGAGGACGAGTACTTCGCCGATGGCATCACCGAGGACGTGATCGCGCAGCTGTGCAAGGTGCGCACGCTCAAGGTGATCTCGCGCTCGTCGGTGATGTCGTTCCGCAATCGCGAGGAGAGCGTGCAGGACATCGCGGCGCGCCTGCAGGTGCGCAACATCCTCGAGGGCAGCGTGCGCCGGGTCGGCGATCGCGTGCGCATCGTCGCCCAGCTCATTCACGCCGCCTCGGGCCGCCACCTGTGGGCTGAGACCTTCGACCGCCAGCTCACCGACATCTTCGCGATCCAGAGCGAGGTCGCGCTGCACATCGCCAACGCGCTCAAGGCCGAGCTGTCGCCAAACGAGCGCGAGCGCATCGGCAGGAAGCCGACCGACGACGTGCAGGCCTACGAGATCTACCTGCGCGGACGGCAGGCCCTGGACCGTTTCACGACCGAGGAGACGCTCCGGAGCATCGACTTCTTCGAGCTCGCCATCGCCCGCGATCCCGGGTTCGCGCTCGCGCATGCCGGACTCTCGTTGGCCTACTCCGAGATGGTCGACTACGGCTCGATGGCCCGTGACCAGGCCCGGGCTCCGGCGCTGGCCGCCGCGGCGAAGGCGGTCGCGCTCGATCCCGATCTCGGTGACGCACACTGTGCGCAGGCGTTCGCGCTGCTGGTCATGGAGCTGGACTGGGTGGGTGCCGAGGCGGGGTTCAAGCGCGCGCTCGAACTCGCGCCGGGAAACTCGCACGTCTACGACCTGTACGGACTCCTGTGTTCCGGCCTCGAACGCTTTGACGAGGCGATCGTGCTGCAGAGGCGCGCGCAGGAGCTCGACCCGCTCACCCACCGCACGGACGTCGGCAACACGCTCCTGCGTGCCGGCCGGAACGAGGAGGCGGTGGAAGCCCTCACCCGTTCCGCGAAGTTCGATCCGCATGATCCGCGCTTGCGCGCGACGCTTGGCTGGGCGTTGTTCCGTCTGGGGCGCATTGACGAGGGCCTCGCCGAGCTGGAGCGCGCGGTCGCGATCACGCCCGCCGAGAACCTGTGGCTGGCGCAACTCGGGCAGGCCTACGGCATGGTGGGCCAGCGTGAGCGGGCGCTCGATATCCTGAGGCGGCTCGAGGATCCGTCCCGGCCGACGCCCGTGTCGCCGTACCAGCTCGCGTTCGTCCACCTGGGGCTCGGCGACCAGGAGCGCGCGATGGACTGCCTGGAGCGCGCCTACGAGCTGGGCATCGGCTCGGTCTACGGGATGAGGGGATCGTTCCTGTTGGCGCCCCTGCGGCAGCATCCGCGGTTCATGGCGCTGCTCGCGAGAATGGGCCAGGGGTGAATCTGCGCCGACTGATCGGAACGCTACGTTCCTCGACCGGCCGGGTTGCAGTTCCTCTCCTCATCATCCTGCTCGGAGCGTATCTCGCCCTGGTCTACGGCCGGGGACTGCATCTCCCCTTCCTCAACGACGATTACGTCTTCCTCGACAAGGTTCGTGGCTTGTCCTTTTCCGAGCTCTGGAAGCCCGAAAGGCTGTTCTTCAACTGGTACCGGCCGTGGTCCCGGGAACTGCACTTCTGGGTCCTCCGAAACGTCGCAGGACTTCGCGAATGGCCGTTCCACCTCGTCAGCTTCGGGCTGTGGATGGCCACGATGGTTCTCTACTTCCTGTTCGTGAGGCGGCTGTCCGGCCCGTCAGCGGCAGCGATCGCGACGGGCGGCCTCGCGGGCCTCGCGTTGTGGAGCGCGCCGCTGCTCTGGATCTCGGGTGCGCAGGATCTCTGGATGCTCTTCTTCGCGCTCCTCTTCCTCCATGCCCTGGCGCGGGGGCGAGACAGCCTTGGATTATTGTTTCTGCTCCTCGCGCTTCTCAGCAAAGAGGCCGCCGCGGTCCTTCCTGCCGTCGCATTCTGTTTCCTGTGGCTCATCGAGGGCCGTTCCCCGATCCAGGCGCTCCGCCGGACTGCATGG
>JANPEF010000034.1:0-1615 GCA_031431875.1 Candidatus Eiseniibacteriota bacterium
ACGAGCGCGAGCGCATCGGCAGGAAGCCGACCGACGACGTGCAGGCCTACGAGATCTACCTGCGCGGACGGCAGGCGCTGGAACGCTTCACGACCGAGGAGACGCTCAAGAGCATCGACTACTTCGAGCTCGCCATCGCGCGCGATCCCGGGTTCGCACTCGCGCATGCCGGACTCTCGTTGGCCTACTCCGAGATGGTCGACTACGGATCAATGGCCCGCGATCAGGCCCGTGCCCCCGCGCTGGCCGCCGCGGCGAAGGCGGTCGCGCTCGATCCCGATCTCGGTGACGCACACTGTGCGCAGGCGTTCGCGCTGCTGGTCATCGAGCTGGACTGGGTGGGTGCCGAGGCGGGGTTCAAGCGCGCGCTCGAACTCGCGCCGGGAAACTCGAACGTCTACGACCTGTACGGACGCCTGTGTTCCGGCCTCGAACGGTACGACGAGGCGATCGTGCTGCAGAGACGCGCGCATGAGCTCGACCCGCTCACCCACCGCACGGACCTGGGCAACACGTTCCTTCGCGCCGGCCGGAACGAGGAGGCGGTGGAAGCCCTGAGCCGTTCCGCGGAGTTGGATCCGCACGATGCACGCCTGCGCGCCACGCTTGGCTGGGCGTTGTTCCGGATGGGCCGGACGGACGAAGGCCTCGCCGAGCTGGAGCGCGCGGTGGCGATCACGCCCGCGGAGAACACTTGGCTGGCGCAACTCGGGCAGGCTTGCGGCATGGCCGGCCAGCGCGATCGTGCCGTGGACGTGCTGCGTCGACTCGAGGATCCGTCTCGGCCGACACCCGCGTCCCCGTACAACCTCGCATTCGTTCACCTCGGGCTCGGTGACATGGAGCGCGCGATGGACTGCCTGGAGCGCGCCTACGAGCAGGGCTTCGGCCCGGTCTACGGGATCCAGGGCTCGTTCCTGCTCGCGCCCCTGCGGCAGCATCCGCGCTTCCTCGCGCTGCTCGCGAAGATGGGACAGGGGTGAGTTCGCGCCGACTGATCGGAACGCAACGTTCCTTGTTCGACCGGGCTGCGATTCCTCTCCTTCTCATCCTGCTCGGGGCGTATCTCGCGCTGGTCTACGGCCGGGGACTGCATCTCTCCTTCCTCAACGACGATTACTTCTTTCTCGACAAGGTTCGTGGACTGTCCTTCCTCGAGCTCTGGAAACCAGAAGGGCTGATCTTCAACTGGTACAGGCCGTGGTCGCGGGAACTGCACTTCTGGGTCATCCGGAACGTCGCGGGACTGCGTGAATGGCCGTTCCACCTCGTCAGCTTCGGGCTGTGGATGGCCACGATGACTCTCTACTTCCTGTTCGTGCGGAGGATGTCCGGCCCGGCGGCGGCAGCGATCGCGACCGGCGGACTCGCGGGCCTGGCCCTGTGGAGCGCGCCGCTGCTCTGGATTTCGGGTGCGCAGGATCTCTGGATGCTCTTCTTCGCGCTTCTCTTCCTTCATGCCCTGGCGCGGGGTCGAGACAGCCTTGGATTATTGTTTCTGCTCCTCGCGCTTCTCAGCAAAGAGGCCGCCGCGGTCCTTCCTGCCGTCGCATTCTGTTTCCTGTGGCTCATCGAGGGCCGTTCCCCGATCCAGGCGCTCCGCCGGACTGCATGG
>JANPEF010000035.1:0-8878 GCA_031431875.1 Candidatus Eiseniibacteriota bacterium
GTCGGGCCCCCCCCCCCCCGCCGGGGGGGGGCGCTCGCCGCGGTGCCGCTGGCCGACACGCTCAAGCGTGGCGTCGACGGGCGCGTCGCCGAGACGATCCCGCGCGCCGGCCTGTGGCGCGCACAGACGCCGCAGGGCGCGCGCGCCGAGCTGTTCCGCCGCGCCCACGCCGTCGCCGCGGCCGGGCGCGCCGCGGGCTCGGGCCAGCTGAAGGAAGACGGCGCGATCGGCACCGACGACGTGGGGCTGATCGAGCGCCTGGGTCACGCCGTCGAGATCGTTCCGGGCGAGGAAGCGAACCTCAAGATCACGACCGCCGCCGACCGGGCGTGGGCCGAAGCCTGGCTCGCGCGCGAGGGCGCGGGGAGGGCGGGATGAACCTGCGGGTGGGAATCGGCTACGATGTGCATCCGTTCGTCGCGGATCGTCCGCTCGTGCTGGGCGGCGTAATCGTGCCGTCGCCGCGCGGCCTCGCCGGCCATTCCGATGCCGACGCGCTGGCGCATGCCGTCGCCGACGCGCTGCTCGGTGCGCTGGCGCTGGGCGACCTCGGCACGCACTTTCCCGACACCGATCCCGCGTACGCGGGTGCGTCGAGCCTCGCGCTCCTCGTCCGTGTGCGCGAACTCGTGCGGGAGCACGGCTATCACGTCGGCAACATCGACGCGACGATCGTCACCGAGGAACCGAAGCTGGCGCCGCACGTCGCCGCCATGCGCGCAGGCCTGGCCGGAGCGCTGGGCGTCGCCGTCGACAGGGTCAGCGTGAAGGCGACACGGCACGAGAAGCTGGGCGCCTTCGGGCGCGGCGAGGGACTGGCCGCCATGGCCGTCGTCCTCGTGCAGCAGGGGACCGGGGAGAGCGCATGAAGATCGTCGTCCTGATGGGAGGCACCTCGGCCGAGCGGCCGATCTCGTTGCGCACCGGCGCGGGCATCGCCAACGCGCTCCGCGCGCGCGGCCACGACGTGACCGCCGTCGACACCGCCGACGGCGCCGTGCTGCCGCCGGGGGGCGAGGGCGCGCGCGAGCTGCCGATCGACGGCGACGGTGCAATCGTGCCCCGCGACCGCGCCGACCTGGCCGAGCGCCCCGCGGTGCACGACGCCGAACTCGTGTTCCTCGCCCTGCACGGCGGGGCGGGGGAGGACGGCACGATCCAGGCGCTGCTCGACCTGGCCGACAAGCCGTACACGGGCTCCGGCCTCAGGGCCTCGGCGGTGGCGATGGACAAGGCGCTGTCGAAGCGCCTGTTCGAGCACGTCGGCGTGCCGACGCCGAAGTGGCGGCTGTACCGCCGCCGCGACGGTGATCGCCCCGACGACGCGGCCGTGCAGGCCGTGGGCGGCTACCCGGTGATCGTCAAGCCCAACGACGAGGGCTCCACCTTCGGCCTCTCGGTCGTCAAGGACGCGGCCGGCCTCGAACCCGCGTTCGACGAGGCGATGCGCTACACCAATACCGTGATGCTCGAGGAGTTCATCCCGGGTCGCGAGCTCACCGTCGCCGTGCTCGGCGACCGCCCGCTGCCGATCGTCGAGATCCGGCCGAAGAGCGGCCTCTACGACTACGAGTCGAAGTACACGGCCGGCATGAGCGAGTACTTCTGCCCGGCCGACCTGCCAGCCGACCTCGCGTCGGTGGTGCAGACACTGGCGGTCCGCGCCTGCCAGGTGCTCGACACCGCGGGCATGGCCCGCGTCGACTTCCGCCTGCCGCCCGACGGTCCGCCGTCGTGCCTCGAGGTGAACACCATTCCCGGCATGACCGCGACCAGCCTCGTCCCCATGGCGGCGAAGGCGGCTGGCATGTCGTTCGAGGAGCTGTGCGAGCGCATCGCGCGCCTCGCCATGGAGGACCACGAGCGGGAGAAGCGGCCGCAGACACCGCGCCCGGCGCCGTCGCGTTGAAGCTGATGCGTCCGTCGAACCCGTCGACCCGGAGATCCCGATGAGCCTGCGCCTGTACGACACGATGACCCGCGAGAAGCGCCCGTTCGAATCGCTCCACCCCGGCCGGGTCGGCATGTACGTCTGCGGGATGACGGTGCAGGACAAGCCGCACGTCGGGCACATCCGCTCGTCGTTGGTCGGCGACACGCTGCGCCGCTGGCTCACGCACCTGGGCTACGAGGTGACGTACGTCTACAACTTCACTGACGTCGACGACAAGATCATCAATCGCGCCAACGACGAGGGCCTGACGTTCAAGGAGGTCGGGCAGCGCAACATCGACGCCTATCTGCGCTACGCCGACCTGCACAATGTCCGGCGCGCCAGCGTCTACCCGAAGGCGACCGAGCACATCGACGAGATGCTCGCGCTGATCGCCACGCTGATCGACAAGGGCTTCGCCTACCCGGCCGGCGGCGACGTGTTCTATGACGTGCGCAAGCGCGACGGCTACGGCAAGCTCTCGGGCCGCAACGTCGACGACATGCGTTCGGGCTCGCGCATCGAGGTCGATGAGGCGAAGCGCGACGGGCTCGACTTCGCGCTGTGGAAGGGCGCCAAGCCCGGCGAGCCCGCGTGGGAGACGCCCTGGGGTCCCGGCCGCCCCGGCTGGCACATCGAGTGCTCGGCGATGTGCATGAAGCACCTCGGCCTCACGCTCGACATCCATGGCGGCGGCCAGGACCTGATCTTCCCGCACCACGAGAACGAGATCGCCCAGAGCGAGGCCGCGACCGGCCAGCCGTTCGCCCGCTTCTGGGTGCACAACGGGATGGTCAACCTGTCGGGCGAGAAGATGAGCAAGAGCACCAAGCTCTACTTCCTGATCGAGGACATCGTGCAGGACTTCGAGCCCGAGCTGGTGCGCTTCTACCTGTCCTCGACCCACTACCGGAGCCCGATCGAGTTCTCGCTCGAGCGCCTCACCGAGGCGAAGACCGCGTACGCGCGAATCCGCCAGCCGATGGATCGCTTCGGTGCGTTCGACGACACCGCGACCGCCGCGACCGCCACCGGCGCCATGGCCGAAGCGATTGCCGAAGCCGACACGCGCTTCCACGAGGCGATGAACGACGACGTGAACACCGCCCGAGCGCTCGGGTACCTGTTCGACCTCGCGCGCGAGGTCAATCGCGCCGGCGAGGCGGGCGACGCGGCGCAGGCCAGAGCCGGCGCCGTCGCCCTGCGGAACCTCGGCGGGTTGATCGGCCTGTTCTGGACCGCCCCGGCCGCCAGCGATGACGCCTGGCCGCCGGAGGTGCTCGAGATGGTGGCGCGGCGGGAGGCGGCGCGGAAAGCGAAGAACTGGAAGGAATCGGACGAGATGCGGGACGCGCTGAAGGCGCGGGGGCTGGTGGTCGAGGACAGCGCCCAGGGCCCCCGACTCAAGCGCATCGAGCCGGCCTGACCCGAGGGTTGTGGCCGGACGATTGTGTTTCCCCGACCAATTTCATAACTATTTGTGCCACAATAGATTAAAGGATCTTGTCGCCGCGCTCCTCGGCCCGTTCTGCCCGGGCATGGGGCTGCTCTCATCGCCCGTCGCCATCGACGAGCCTTTGCAGCGAGTCTCGGGCGCCCGGGCCCTGCCTCGGAGTCCTTGTCCCAGGCCACGATCGGTGCCATTTCAGAGCCGGGAATCGCACCCACAATCGTGCGGGCACAATGTGAGGAAGTCGAACACCTACATTTCACTTGTTCCCTCATCCTTGCAGGCCTAGCCTTATTCCGATCAACCCGGCGGCGGCTCGCCGCCTGCGCACGATACCCGTACCCCGAGTCGTGCGCAGGAAGGTGGGGCCCTAGGCTCACGACGAACCGGGCCGCTGGAGCAGCCCGCGGTGCATCCCGCGGATGGGAGAGAAGAACATGCAGGTGTTGAAACGGACAAACGGGGCCGGGATGTGGCTGCTCGTCTTGAGCGTCGCACTCGTCTTCGCGTCCATGACGGTGGCGACGAGCTTCGCCCAGACCTCCGGGACCCCGGCGAAGTCGGCGGGGTCGCTTGAGGAGGATCTCGGACCGAACTCAGGGGACCCGGATATGCCGACCGGGGACACGCCGCCGCCTTCCACGGGTTCGGGTTCCACCGGATCGATCGACAATGGATCCGGGATCACCCTGCACTCGTCGGATCTCGCAGCACCGGGCAAGCGTTACGGGCTGTGGGCGCACTGGAAGTTCGCGCTCAGGCTGTACCTGCAGGGCTTCGGACTGCGCTAGACGCGAAGCAGCGACCCAATGGACCCCGCGCGGGCGCGTTTCGGCGCGCCCGCGCCTCGATCGACCCGAACGTACGAGGACGTCGCGTTCCCCAGGCGCGGCGCAAAGAGCTTGTTGCCCGACGAGCGAAAGCGCATCGAAGACCTGGAAGGGAAACTCGTCTCCTCCGAGGAGCCGAAGGCTCGTGGCCGCATGGCCGAGCTCGAGGCTCTGGCTGACCTCTATCTCCAGTCGGACCAGTACGTGCCCGCGCTGGAGACTCTCGAGGCCCTGCTCGCTCGCCCCGAGGCGGAGCGACTTGCCCCGGCGCGGAAGCTCGCGCTGGCGGTGAAGCAGGCCTCGATCCTCCGGCATCAGGGCCGGTTCTCCGAAGCGTGGGAACGGATCGGCGCGGCCGTCGAGGCCGACGACGAGACACTGTCGCGCGACGCGCGCGTCGGGCGCGATCTCGAGGGCGCCCAGGTCCTGTGTCACCTTGCGCGCTATGACGAGGCGCTCGACATCGCGCGCCGCGCCGTCACGCGGGCCGAGGCGAGCGGCGATCGTGCGTTGCTGGCGCGGGCCGCGGGCCAGGTCGCCTTCGTGCAGATGCGCCGCGGCGACATGCTGCTCGCCCGCGAGAGCTACGAGGAAGCGCTCACCCTGTTCCGCCGGGTCGGCGACGAGACGAGCGTGGCGTGGGTGCGCAACAACCTGGCGCTCGTGTGCAAGAACCTGTGCGAGTGGGATGCCGCGCGCGCGCATTTCGGTGAGGCGATCGCGATCCACCGCCGGCTTGGGCAATACGCTCAGCTCGGTGTGCGTCTGCAGAACCTGGGCGTGCTGCAGGTCAAGAGCGGCGCGTGGGAGCGCGCGCACTCGGCGCTGGCCGAGGCGCGCACCGCGTTCACCCAGGTCGGGAATCGCTGGGGCATGGTGGCCAACGACCTGGCGCAGGGCTGGCTGGCGCGCCTCGAGGGTCGGCATGCCGACGCCGAGGCCCGCCTGCACGCCGCCCTGGCGGCCAGCCTCGCCGAAGGCTTCGTGCGCGAGGAAGCCCTCGCCCGCGAATTCCTCGGCGACCTGGCGTTCGATCGCGGCGACGCGGAGCGCGCCGTCGAGGCGTACCGGGCCGCGCTGGCGCTCGCCGAGCGCACCGCACCCGCCGGCGACGTCGTCAGCGAAGTGCTGCGCCGCATTGGCGAGGCCGAGATCAGCCGCGGCCGCCTCACGGTCGCCGCCGAGGCAATCGAGCGTGCCACGCATGTCTGTGCGCTGCTCGACGACCGCTACGAGACCGCCGTGCTGCAGCGCGTGCGCGGCCGCCTCGCGGTGGCGCAGGGCGACCCGGAACGGGCACGCCATGCATTCCTCGCCGCGGTCAACCTGCTGGGCGAGATGGGCGAGCGCTTCGAGCGCGGCAAGGCCCTGCTCGAGCTGGCCCGCGTCACGCCCGAGCTGGCCGAGGCGCGCAAGCTCCTGTACCGGGCGAGCGCCTGCTTTGCCGAGGTGGGCGCCGCGCGCGAGCTGGCGCGCGTCGAGAAGGAGTTGGGGGCGCATCCGGCCGCCGGCAGCGCCGTGGTCGAGACCGATCCCGCCCTGGCGAAGGCCCTGGGCGTCGTCGGCGCCGACCCCGCGCGGCGTCCGAATGGTTCGCGCCTCCTGTCGCGCAAGCTCGACTCGCCGATGCTGGTCGGCCGATCGCGCTCGCTCGGCCGCGTGCTCGATCTCGTCGGCCGCGCCGCGGGGACCGACCTCTCGGTCATCGTCCTCGGCGAGACCGGAACGGGGAAGGAGCTGATCGCCCACGCCATCCACGAACAGAGCGACCGCGCCGAGCGGCCGTTCCTGGCCGTGAACTGCGGCGCCCTGCGCCCCGAGCTGGCCGCCTCGCAGCTGTTCGGCCACCGCCGCGGCGCCTTCACCGGCGCGCATGCCGACGGCGTCGGCTTCGTCGAGGCGGCCCACACCGGCACCCTGTTCCTCGATGAAATTGGCGAGTTGCCGGGAGACGTCCAGGTCACGCTCCTGCGCTTCCTCGAGTCGGGCGAGTACCTTCGTCTCGGCGAGACGCAGGTGCGCCGGGCCGACGTTCGTATCGTCGGCGCGACCCACGTCGAGCTGCGCCGCGCCGTGGCCGAGAAGCGCTTCCGCGCCGACCTGTTCTACCGCCTGCACGAAATCGAGATCCAGCTGCCGCCGTTGCGCGACCGGCCCGAGGACGTGCTGCCGCTGGCTCGCCACTTCCTGCGCGCCTACGGCGGTTCCGGTGCGCCGGAGCTCGATGAGAGCGCGGCCAACCTGCTCGTCGCCTACGGCTGGCCGGGCAACGTGCGCGAACTCGAGAACTGCATGAAGCGTGCGCTGGCGCTCGCCGCGGTCGACGGGGAGCCGCTGACCGGGGCGTCGCTCGACCCGCTGCTGTCGGGTTCGCTGACCGACTTCGACCTGCCCGCGCCGCAGTTGCGGGCGCAGCTGGCCGAAGCCGATCGCCGCGAAATCCTCGGCGTGCTCGAGGAGGCGCAGGGCAACAAGAGCCGCGCCGCCGAGCGCCTGGGCATCTCGCGCAAGACCCTGTATGCGCGCCTGCGTCGTCTGGGGCTCGAGGTCGAGTAGCCGGGACCGTTACCCCCCGGGTTGCACTGTCACCCCCCGGGTAACAGCCTCACGATTCCCGAACATCTTATCGCACAACAGGTTCGCCGTCCCTCGGGGCGGCGAGCTTCGTTTTCGGGGGAAACACTGGCCGGGCGCCCGCCCGACTCCCCAGAAGCTGCGGAAACAGCAACCCTTGACAGGACAACGATTTCCCGGCGCCGGAGTGTTCAGGGACCGCTCCAGGCTGCCGGCTGGCACGGCCGTTGCGCTATGCATGGTCAGGGTACGGGTTGCAAGACCCGGATACGCAAGGAGATGGCCTCGGGAGAGGTTTCCCGGGGGAGCCCCGGATCCGTTTCGGCGGAGCCTCTCACGGAGGTGATCGACCCAGGAACCAGGCAGCACCTGAAGTGTGCTCGTGTCGCAGAGAAAAAAAACTAAATACGCCCGGTCAACGAAGAGGGTAGGGAAGTGACGTCATCCCGGTCTGTCACTTTTCGCCCGAAAGAGAGAGGGCGGGTCGGAAGCGGCTGAAGGAGACCTCGAAGGTCAGCTGCGCCGAACCTGCCCTTCTCTCATTGATGGTGCAGCCGGACTCCCAACGCAGGCTTGCCCTCGTCCGGGATGGGTTCTACCATGCGGCCGACCCGCCATGCCGGCGGGCGCAGCGTCCCCAGGGCTGCAGGCACGCCCACCTCTTTCGGAGATCATCATCGATGCGCAATGAACGCTGGATCGCCGCGGCTCTCGTCGTGAGCGCCCTTGGTCTTGGAGTGCTGGCAGGTTGCGGTGGTGGTGAGAAGGCCCCGGAGACCGCCAGCCCGGGAGCGACGACACCCGCTCCCGAGACCCCGGCTGCGGGCACCGAGACCCCGCCGGCTGCGGGCGAGGCCACGCTGGCCATGGGTGAGACCGTGGTGAAGGAGCGCTGCGAGCTCTGCCACGGGGCGAGCGGCAAGGGTGACGGGCCCGCGGGTGCAGCGCTCAATCCCAAGCCGCGCGACTGGACGGACAAGACGTACATGAACGCCCAGACCGATGACCAGCTCTACGACGTCATCTACAACGGCAAGGGTTCGATGCCGGCGTGGGGCAAGACCGGGATCCTGACGGAGACCGAGATTCGCTCGGCGATCATGAAGGTCCGGACCTTCTCGTCGTAGCCGCGAGATCGACGCGACGCGGAGATCGCTCGACCCGGGCTGGCGTAGCTCAACTGGTAGAGCATCTCATTTGTAATGAGGCGGTTGGGGGTTCGAGTCCCTTCGCCAGCTCCGCTCGGATTGACCACTTGGCCCCCGGGGGACCCATCCTCCGGGGGTCGCTGCATTCAGGGGCGGCCCAGGACAGCGGACCGCTTGACCACCGACTCCGAAACTGCTAACTATCCACAGGTCAAGCAGATGGGGAGGTGCCCGAGCTGGCCAATGGGAGCAGACTGTAAATCTGCCGGCGCAAGCCTACAGAGGTTCGAATCCTCTCCTCCCCACTCTAATCAACGATGTTGCAATGAGTTGACAAGTTTTTAGCTCGGGGCGGGAGTAGCTCAGTTGGTAGAGCATCAGCCTTCCAAGCTGAGGGTCGCGGGTTCGAGTCCCGTTTCCCGCTCCAGTCTTCTCGTTGCAGCATCGGTTTTTGGCCGTTGACAGACGGCCCCGGTTTCCCTAGTTTTCGGGGTCCAAGGGTCCTCTTGGCGACTTTTGTGGGATGAAAGTCGCCCGGGGGAGCCGTGTCCTTTTGCGGATCGCGATCGTTGGTTCCCGTCGCGACACCTCCGCGCCTGGACCTCGCCGGATCCCGGACCACGTCATCGCACCGCCCACGTAGCTCAGTTGGTAGAGCACGTCCTTGGTAAGGACGAGGTCAGCGGTTCAATCCCGCTCGTGGGCTCCAGCGTCTCGGATCGGCGACAGTTGTCGCGCGGTCCTCGAACACCCCACTCCACTGCGTCCGGCGACGGCCGGGCGCTTCGCCCTCGGAGGAGCACATGGCGAAGCAGAAGTTCGAGCGGAACAAGCCGCATGTGAACGTGGGGACGATCGGCCACGTCGATCACGGCAAGACGACTCTGACGGCGGCGATCACGATGGTCCTGGCGCAGAACAACCCGAAGATCGCGGTTCGTGA
>JANPEF010000036.1:0-3205 GCA_031431875.1 Candidatus Eiseniibacteriota bacterium
CTGAGCCGACAGGATCGTCGAGACAACGGCCACGAGTGCCGAGAACGTGAAGGTGGATCGGGAAAGCGTTGCCATGGGGCGATTCCTCCGAGAAAGGAGTGCTGCGCGGAAGGGGAGCATCGACAAATCGTGGCCCGACGATTCTAGACCTGCGCCCCCGTGGCGTCAACGCTGCCCGGGCCTCGCCTGTGCCTTCAGCGCCGCCGCCTTCTCGACCAGCGAGACGAACTCCGCGCTCGACTCGTCGCGCAGGCTCGCTGCAGAGTTCCGCGCTACGGACAGCACGTCGGACAGGCGACCCTCCTTCGCCCAGTAGCTCCCGCGCAGGATCTCGGCGAACTCGACGACGGCCGCGTCGAGCCGAAAGCGCGCTGCGGCGTCCTCGAACTTCCGGCTCAAGGCTCCGACCGCGAAGCGTTGTTCCAGCTCCCGCACCCGCGGAGCGCCTGCATCCTCCTGCTCCGGGCTCGCGTAGCGCAGCCGGACGGTGGCGAGCGTGCCCTGGGTGACCCCGGGCGCCAGCTTCACCTCGTACAGAGCGGTGACCTCGTGGCCGCCGCCGATCTCGCCGGCATCCACCCTGTCGTTGCGGAAGTCGCGGTCGGCGACGTCGCGGTTCTCGAACCCGATCAGGCGGTAGCGCAGCACGCGCGTGGAGTCGAACTCGACCTGCACTTTCGCGTCCTTCGCGATGGTCTGCAGCGTGCCGGTCAGGTTCTCGACGAACACGCGTTGCCCCTCCTCGATTCCGTCCACGTAGTAGTGGTTTCCGTCTCCCTGATCGGCGAGCTGTTCCATCAGCACGTCGTTGTAGTTCCCCATGCCGAATCCGATCGTGGTGAGCTGGATGCCGCGGTCGGCCTCGGTCCGGACCCGCGCGAGAATCGATTCAGGCCCCGTCTGGCCCATGTTGGCCACGCCGTCCGAGCACAGCACGAGACGATTGATCGCGCCCGGCCGATAGCCGCGTCGCGCCATGTCGTAGGCGAGACGAAGGCCATCCTCGGCGTTGGTGCTGCCCTCGGGGCGGAGCTGGTCGATCGCCGCAAGGATGCTTCGCCTCCCGTCCTGCGCCTTCGTCGGCTCCAGGATCACGCGGCCCTGGCTGCCGTAGACCACGATGCCCACCCGATCGTCCGCGCGCAGTTCGTCCACCAGCAGCCGCAGCGCCTTCTTCACGAGCTCGAGCCGATCCTCCCGGTCCATCGAGCCCGACACGTCGATGACGAACGTCAGCTGGGCCGGCTTGCGATTCCTCGCGGTGATCTCCCGCCCCTTGAGGCCGATCCGCACCAGGTGATAGCCCGCACCGAACGGCGATGGCGCACCATCGATCAGGATGCGGAAGTCCCCCTGCTCGAACTTCGGGTAGCCCTGCGGGAAGAAGTTGACGAACTCCTCCACGCGCACCGCGTCGGCGGGCGGGAGATGGCCGAGCTCGAGGTAGCGCCGCGCGAGCGTGTAGGAACCGGCATCGACATCCACCGCGAACGTCGACAGCGGATCCTCGTCCGCGGCGATGAACGGGTTCACCCCGTAGTTGCGGAAGAACATCGAGTCGAACGCCTCGTCGTTCGGCAGCCGCTCGCCGCCCGTCGTCGGGACGACCGGGGGCTGAGTGACACTGCCGGACACTGCAATGCCATCGATCTCCTTCTTGAGTTCACCGGAACGGCCGCCACGCACGTGCAGATCGCCGCCGGTGGCCACGATGCCGGCCTTCAGCGAGATCGCATCGCGCAGGTTCTCCACGGGCAGGTCCCGGAGCGACTCGCCGGTGACCGTCTGTTTCGACGTCGAGCTCCTCGTGTCGATCATGCGCGACGCAGTGACGCGGACCTCCTCTGCGGCCGGGGCCACGTACGCATCGGGCAAGGTCGCGACCGGCGCCGAACTCGCACCGACTTCCGACGCGGATCGAGACGCAGCGCGCTCGCGACGGGCCCCCTGCAAGGGTGCCGTGGGCCCGAGAGTGGTCGAGGGGGGCAGGACGATCTTCTCGCTTCCGACCTCGGCGCCGACCGGCATGCGCTCCACCGGCGCCGGGACGAGCCGGACGACTGCAGGCTCGCGTTGCGGCATCGTGATCACGAAGGCCGCGACCAGCATCGCGGCCAGCGCCGCCGTCACCGGGAGCGGCCAACGCAACCCCGCTCGCGATTCCTGCGCCGGCGTGCCCGCAATCTTCTGCCAGATCGCCCGCCGTTCCTCCGGGGCGAGCCGACTCGTGTGCCGATCGAGGATCTCTTTCATGTCTCTTGCCCTCCCAGGCCGCGCTCCGCAGCAGGTTGCTCGTTGCCTCGCAGGCTCGTGCGCATGCGCTCACGGGCCCGGGTGTGATGGACGCGGGCGGTGCTCTCGGCGCAACCGAGGAGACCGGCGATCTCGCCGAAACTCAGCTCCTCCCACTCGCGCAGCAGCAACGCCGCACGTTGCTGGTGGGAGAGCTTCGCGAGCGCCTGGTGGAGCACCCGACTCTCGGAAACGAAGTGCACGCCTTCGATGTCCGGCTCCACCAGCGCCCGTGCCTCGTCGAGTCCGGTCGTCCGCTTGAGCCGGCGAAGGATCACGCGCTTCCAGTCGATCGATCGCCCGAGGGCGATGGACCGCAGCCACACCGCCAGCGGCGCCTCGCCGCGATAGTTGTCCAGGCTCCGGAACGCCCGCAGGTAGGTCTCCTGCAGGATGTCCCGGGCCTCGTCGCGGTCCCCGACCTGATGGCAGAGGAAGGAGAACAAGCGGTCGCAGGTCGAGTCGTAGATGGACCGCCAGGCAACGGCATCCCCCCGCCTCGCTCGTTCGCTCAACTCTCGGTCGGACTGGAGATCACTCGGCATGGGCCCCTTCGATTCCCCCGGTTCACAACAGGGGTCGAGCCCGGCGAGGAAAACGCTTACAGGAAGGGGGAACAATCTGCGGCGTCCTGGAAGAGGGCAGGGGCACAAGCATAGCACCGAGAGAAGTCGCATGGCCGACCCGATGGGAGTAGGCTCGGCCCTGCAGAATCGAATCCGCGCGTGCTTGCGTTCCCGCAGGCGCGTTCGGCAGCCAGGACGCTGGACTCAGACAAGGAGGCAGGACATGGCAGAACAAGGCGGCGGCGGAAGCTCGGTCAACATGGTGGCGATCATCGCCATTCTCATCCTGGTCGCCGGCGCGGCCTGGTTCTTCATGGGCCAGAAGCCCCGCTCGGCCGCGACGCCCG
>JANPEF010000037.1:0-15387 GCA_031431875.1 Candidatus Eiseniibacteriota bacterium
TCGCGAGATGGTGATGCCGGGCGACAACGTGCAGATGGAGATCGAGCTGATCACGCCGATCGCGATGGAGAAGGAACTGCGCTTCGCCATCCGCGAAGGCGGTCGCACCGTCGGCGCCGGCGTCGTCGCCGAGATCGTCGCCTAGGTTCGGGAACACGCCGGGCCGGCGCGTGAGCGTCGGCGGCGAGAGGGAGAAACACGATGCGCGACATCATCACGCTCGCTTGCGGCGACTGCAAGCGACGGAACTACTCGAACACGAAGAACAAGCGTCTGCATCCGGACCGGGTGGAGTACAAGAAGTTCTGCCCGTTCTGCCGGAAGCACACGCCTCACAAGGAAACGCGCTGATCGCCTCTGGCGTTCGGTTCACCGACGCACGCCTGTAGCTCAGCCTGGCTAGAGCATCGGTCTCCAAAACCGAGGGCCGGGGGTTCAAATCCCTCCAGGCGTGCCATTCTCGTGAGAGGGTGCGGCCCCCTCGCAACGCGGCTCGGCCGCGGAGGATCCATGTCCCTCGTGCAGAGCGCGGCGGACTTCCTGAAGGAAGTCCGTGTCGAAGCGACCAAGGTCACGTGGCCCACGCGCAAGGAACTGCGTGATTCCACGATCGTCGTGCTCGTCATGACGGCGATCATGGCGACCATCATCTTCATCCTGGACCAGATCCTCAATCTGGGCCTCCGACAGCTGTTCCGGGTCGGCTAGCCCCGGGCGCGAAGGACGACATGGGCAAGCAGTGGTACGTGATCCACACCTACGCGGGTCACGAGAACAAGGTGAAGAGCAACCTCGAGAAGGCGATCCACTCCGCCGGCTTCGAGGAAAAGTTCGGCCAGATCCTCGTCGCAACGGAGGACTTCGCCGAAATGCGCGACGGCAAGCGGACGATCTCGCGCCGCAAGACGTTTCCGTCTTACGTGATGGTCGAAATGGACATGGACGCGGATACGCGCAACGTCGTGCAGAACGTGCCTGGCGTCACGCGGTTCATCGGCTCCGGTCCCGGCGCTTCGGCGCTGAAGGATAACGAGGTTCGTCGCATCCTCGGCCAGATGGAAGCGACCAAGACGAAGCCCGTGCCGACCGTGTCGTTCCGCGTCGGCGAGCACATCAAGATCATCGACGGCCCGTTCTCCAACTTCACGGGCCAGGTCGACGAGGTGAACCTGGAGCGCGGCAAGGTGAAGGTGATGGTCAGCATCTTCGGCCGGGCAACCCCGGTCGAACTCGATTTCCTCCAGGTGCAGCCGATCTAGGCGCGACGAGAACGCGAACAGGAAGGGCACGACGATGGCGAAGACGATCAGTAAGCTCGTGAAGCTGCAGATCCCTGCCGGCAACGCGAACCCGGCCCCTCCCGTGGGCCCGGCGCTCGGCCAGCACGGGGTGAACATCATGGACTTCTGCAAGCAGTTCAACGCCAAGACGCAGAGCCAGGCGGGACTGATCATCCCCGTCGTGATCTCGGTCTACAGCGACCGCTCGTTCACGTTCATCACCAAGACGCCGCCCGCGCCGGTGCTGCTCAAGCGCGCGGCCGGGCTGGCCAAGGCCTCGGGCGTGCCGAACCGCAACAAGGTCGGCAAGGTCACGGCCGCGCAGGTCAACGAGATTGCGACCCTGAAGATGCCCGACCTCAATGCGGCGTCGATCGAGGCCGCCGAGAGCATGGTGCGCGGCACCGCACGCTCGATGGGAATCGAAGTCGAGGGCTGAGACCCCGCTTTCCCCCCGTTGTTCCCGGCCGGCGAATCGCCGGCCCAATCCGGGCGCCACATGGGCCCGACTCTTCCGGCGTGGGAGCGCTTGACGGCGCGTTGGAACCACGAGGAGGTCTTGATGCGTCACGGCAAGAAGTACCGCAGCTCCGCCGAGACCATCGCCGGACGCACGAAGGAGACGCTGGGCCTTCGTGAGGCCGTCGCACTCGTCAAGAGTGCGGCGACGGCCAAGTTCGACGAGACGGTGGAGATTGCGTCCCACCTGGGTGTGGACCCGCGACACTCGGATCAGCTCGTCCGTGGCACCGTCGTGCTGCCGCACGGCACGGGCAAGACGATCCGCGTCCTGGTGTTCACCAAGGGCGAGAAGGAAAAGGAAGCCCATGCGGCCGGCGCCGATTTCGTGGGCGCCGACGAGTACGCGAAGAAGATCCAGGAGGGATGGACCGACGTCGACGCGATCATCGCGACGCCGGACATGATGGGCGAGCTGTCGAAGCTCGGCCGCATCCTGGGTCCCCGCGGCCTGATGCCGAATCCGAAGAGCGGCACCGTCACGTTCGACGTGGCGAAGGCCGTCAAGGAAATCAAGGCCGGCAAGATCGAGTACCGCGTCGACAAGGGCGCCAACGTGCACGCACCGGTGGGCAAGGCGTCGTTCAGCGAAGAGCAGCTCTTCGAGAACACGCTGGCCTTCCTCCGCGAGCTCGTGCGGGCCAAGCCGGCGGCGGCCAAGGGTGCATACCTCAAGTCCGTCACGCTGAGCTCGACCATGGGTCCGGGGGTCGCTGTCGATCCCCAGGTCGTCCTCAACTCGGTCAAGGCCTGACGGGAGGAACCATCGATGCCGACCGCTGAAAAGGAAGAACTCATCCAGAAGACCACCGAGCGTCTGCAGGGTGCAAAGGCCCTGTACCTCGCCGACTTCTCGGGGATGACCGTCGAGAAGGTCACCGCGTTGCGCGCCAGGTGCCGCGCCGCGGGCGTCCACTACAAGGTCATCAAGAACACGCTGCTCAAGCGCGCCGCCAACTCCATGGGCGTGACGCAGCTCGACGCCTACCTCGAGGGGCCGACGGTACTGGCCTACTCGACGGAGAGCGAAGTCGAACCCGCCCGCATCCTGGTCGAGTTCGCGCGCGAGAACGAGAAGCCGCTGATCAAGGCCGGTCTCATCGGCGACAAGCTGTACAACGCCGACGAAGTCAAGCAGCTCGCGTTGCTGCCGCCTCGCGACGTGCTGCTCGCCCAGGTCCTGGGCACCATCGTCGCACCGCTTTCGCAGTTCCTCGGTGCCGTCGACGCGTTGCTCGCGTCTCCGGCCCGGCTGGCGGGTGCGCTCGAGGAAAAGCAGGGGAAGTGAGCTTCCCTCGAACCGATCGGATTCCAACCCTGGGCAAGTCCCTGAAACGGAGGTAACACCGTGGCTCTCAACACCGATCAGCTTCTCGACGAGTTCGCGCAGATGTCGGTCCTGCAGCTCTCCGAGTTCAAGAAGGCATTCGAAGACAAGTTCGGCGTCACGGCCGCCGCGCCCATGATGATGGGTGCGATGCCGGCCGGTGGCGGCGCCGCCGCGGCCGCGGTCGAGCAGACGGAGTTCGACGTCGTGCTCACCGGCGCGGGCAGCCAGAAGATCCAGGTCATCAAGGTCGTCCGCGAGGCCACCGGTCTGGGCCTCAAGGAAGCCAAGGACCTGGTCGACGGCGCACCGAAGGCGGTCAAGGAGAAGGTCTCGAAGGCCGATGCGGCCGAGCTCAAGGCGCGCCTCGAAGAGGTTGGCGCGAGCGTCGAGATCAAGTAGTCGAGAACGCCGGCCGCGGGCGCCCGGCGCGCCTGCGGCTCACCCAACCGGACCGACCGCCGCACCCGAAACGCGGGTGCGCGCGGGCGCCCGGTACGGACCCGTTTTCCCTCGCGGAAAGGTGGGACGGCATTGAAAGCGCAGCGCATGATGGAGCGGCGTAGCTACAGCAAGATCGAGCGGGAGTGGGACATCGAGATCCCCAACCTGCTCGACGTTCAGTTGCAGTCCTTCCGGGACTTCCTGCAGATGGAAGTGCCCCCGGCCGACCGCAAGAACGAAGGACTGCAGGAAGTCTTCACCAGTGTGTTCCCGATCTCGGACCCGCGGGACCTGTTCTCGCTCGAGTTCGTCAAGTTCGACCTGGGCGATCCCAAGTACTCGACCGATGAGTGCCAGGAGCGCGATCTCTCCTTCTCGGCCCCGCTCAAGGCCACGCTGCGCTTGCGCACGCGTGAGGATGCCGACGGTACGCGCCGCGACAAGGAAGTGATCGAGCAGGAGGTCTACCTCGGCGAGCTGCCGCTGATCACCGACAAGGGCACCTTCATCATCAACGGTGCCGAGCGCGTGATCGTGAGCCAGCTCCACCGTTCGCCCGGGGTGTTCTTCGACGAGATCACGCACCCGAACGGCAAGAACCTGTATTCCGCGCGAATCATCCCGTACCGCGGCTCGTGGGTCGAGTTCAGCCTCGACGTCAACGACATCATGTACGTGCACATCGACCGCAAGCGCAAGCTGCCGGTCACCGTGCTGCTGCGCGCGCTCGGCTTCGTGTCCGACCGCGAGATCCTCGACCTGTTCTACGACAGCGTGAAGGTCGACATCCGCGGCAAGAAGGGCGAAGCCGCGCTCGATCGCATCGCGGCCGAGGAAGTGGTCGACCAGGAGACCGGCGAGGTCCTGCTCGAGGCCAACGAGCCGCTGACGCCCGAGAAGCTCGAGCGCCTGCACAAGGCCAAGGTCGACGATGTCACGTTCTTCCACATCGCCATGCAGGACGAGGCGGACGTGGTCCGCAACACGATCAAGAAGGACACGCTGCACACGCAGGAGGATGCGCTGACCCGCATCTACAACCTGCTCCGCCCCGGCGAGCCGCCGCGGCAGGACTCGGCGCGCGAGATCCTCAACAAGTTGTTCTTCAACCCCAAGCGCTACGACCTGGCGCGCGTGGGTCGCTACAAGCTGAACCAGAAGCTGCCGCACGAGCACCTGATGGGGACCAAGGAGAAGCGCAAGCGCCTAGGCCTGGTCATTCCGACGCTCGACCAGACGACGCTGTGCCGCGAGGACTTCCTGGTCATCATCAAGTACCTGCTGCTGCTGCGCACGGGCGGCGAGGTGGCGCCCGGCGACCAGGCGCAGACCGACGACATCGACCATCTCGGCAACCGTCGGGTGCGTTCGGTCGGCGAGCTGCTGGCGAACCAGTTCAACATCGGCCTGGCCCGCATGGCGCGCATCATCCGCGAGCGCATGAGCCTGCAGGACGCCGAGCAGGTGACGCCGTACGACCTGATCAACTCGCGCACCATCTCGGCGGTGATCCAGTCGTTCTTCGGTTCGTCGCAGCTGTCGCAGTTCATGGACCAGACGAACCCGCTGGCCGAGCTGACCCACAAGCGCCGGCTGTCGGCCCTTGGACCCGGGGGCCTGACGCGCGATCGCGCCGGCTTCGAGGTGCGTGACGTGCACTACACGCACTACGGCCGCATGTGCCCGATCGAGACGCCGGAAGGCCCGAACATCGGCCTCATCTCTTCGCTCTCGACCTATGCGCGCGTCAACGAGTTCGGCTTCCTCGAGACGCCCTACTGGCGGGTCAAGAACGGCATCGTCGACAAGAAGTCGGTCGAGTTCCTGTCGGCCGACATCGAAGGACGCTACCGGGTCGCGCCGGCGAACACGCCGATCGACAAGAAGACCGGCCGTATCCTCGGCGACACGATCACGGTGCGCGATCGCGGCGAGTACGTCGCGTCCTCGCCCGACGACGTGCAGTACATGGACATCTCGCCCATCCAGCTCGTCTCGCCGGCCGCCGCGCTCATCCCGTTCCTCGAGCACGACGACGCGAACCGCGCGCTCATGGGATCGAACATGCAGCGTCAGGCCGTGCCCCTGCTCCAGACCGAGACGCCGCTCGTCGGCACCGGCCTCGAGGGCAAGGTGGCCATGGACTCGGGCGCCCTGATCCTCGCCCGTCGCGCCGGCATCGTCGAGTTCGTCTCGAGCGAGATGGTCGCCGTGCGTTACGACCAGGGCGACGAGGCCGACGTCGACTACTCGGAGCATGCCAACCTCGACGTCTACAAGCTGATGAAGTTCCGCCGCTCGAACCAGGACACCTGCCTCAACCAGCGTCCGGTCGTGCAGGAAGGCCAGCGCCTGGCCAAGGGCGAGATCATCGCCGACGGCCCGGGCACGAAGAACGGCGAGCTGGCGCTCGGCCGCAACGTGCTGGTCGCCTTCATGCCCTGGGGCGGCTACAACTTCGAGGACGCCATCCTCGTCTCCGAGAAGGCGATCAAGGACGACATCTTCACGTCCGTGCACATCGAGGAGTTCGAACTGCAGGTCCGCGACACCAAGCGCGGCGTCGAGGAGATCACGCGCGAGATCCCGAACGTGTCCGAGGACGCGGTCAAGAACCTGGACGACGAGGGAGTGGTCCGCATCGGCGCGCGCGTGCGCGCCGGCGACATCCTGGTCGGCAAGGTGACGCCCAAGGGAGAGCAGGAACTGTCGCCCGAGGAGCGCCTGCTCAAGGCCATCTTCGGCGACAAGGCCGGCGACGTGCGCGATGCGTCGCTCAAGGCCCCCCCCGGCATGGACGGGATCGTGATCGACATCAAGGTCTTCTCCCGCAAGGAGAAGGATGACGACACGAAGAAGCAGGAGAAGAAGAAGATCGAGAAGCTCCGTCGCCAATCGAAGAAGGAGCGCGATCGCATCGTCGAGGTGCGCATCTCCGGCCTCTCCGAGTTGCTCGACGGCCACGTGGTCAACAAGTTCACGTCGCGCACCAAGGACGAGCCGCTGGCCCGCGCGGGCAAGAAGTTCACCACCGAGTTCCTGACGGAGGTCGATCTCGACGACATTCCGTGGAACCAGGCCGTCACCAAGGACGACAAGGTGAACGAACGCTTCTGGCGCCAGATGCACGGTGCGCAGACGGCGATGGCGCGCGTCGACAAGGAGCTGGAGAAGGAGATCGACAAGGTTTCGCGCGGCGACGAGCTGCCGCCCGGCGTGGTCAAGCTGGTCAAGGTCTACGTCGCCAAGAAGCGCAAGCTCTCGGTCGGCGACAAGATGGCCGGCCGCCACGGCAACAAGGGTGTGGTCGCGAAGGTGCTGCCCGAGGAGGACATGCCGTACCTCCCCAGCGGCCGGCCCATCGAGATCGTGCTCAATCCGCTCGGCGTGCCGTCGCGCATGAACATCGGCCAGGTGCTCGAGACGCACCTGGGCTGGGCGGCAGATGCGCTCGGCCAGCCGGTCGCGACACCCGTGTTCGCGGGCGCGACCGTGGACGAGATCAAGGCGGCGCTGCGCCAGGCGAACCTGCCCGAGGACGGCAAGACCGAGCTCCTCGACGGTCGCACGGGCGAGGCGTTCCACCAGCGCGTCACCGTCGGCTACATCTACATGCTCAAGCTGTCGCACCTGGTCGACGACAAGATCCACGCCCGCTCCACGGGTCCGTACTCGCTCGTCACGCAGCAGCCGCTGGGCGGAAAAGCCCAGTTCGGCGGCCAGCGTTTCGGGGAGATGGAAGTCTGGGCCCTCGAGGCATACGGCGCCGCGTACACGCTGCAGGAGCTTCTGACCGTGAAGTCCGACGACGTCAGTGGCCGCTCGCGGATCTACGAGGCCATCGTCAAGGGCGAGAACCCGCCGGAGCCCGGCGTGCCCGAGTCATTCAACGTGCTGGTGAAGGAGCTGCAGAGCCTCTGCCTGGACGTGCAGTTCGAAGAGGCCTAGAAGTCCGGACTGCACTCCCGCGGCTCCCTGAGCCGCGGGCCTTCGGAAGGAGAGGGCGCACATGTCGATGATGGAACCCACCGGTACGCCGAACCCGCTCGCGGGCGCGCTCGGCAAGGTGAGCCTCACGCGCGTCGAGGATCGGGACCGGGGCAAGAAGGCGTCGTTCAATTCGATCCGCATCCGCCTGGCCTCGCCCGAGATCATCCGCTCGTGGTCGCACGGCGAGGTGACGAAGCCGGAGACGATCAACTACCGCTCGTTCAAGCCCGAGAAGGACGGCTTGTTCTGCGAGAAGATCTTCGGTCCGGTCAAGGATTGGGAGTGCAACTGCGGCAAATACAAGCGCATCCGCTATCGCGGCGTGATCTGCGATCGCTGCGGCGTGGAGGTGACGCAGGCCAAGGTGCGCCGTGAGCGGCTCGGCCACATCGAGCTCGCGGTGCCGGTCTCGCACATCTGGTTCTTCAAGGGCGTGCCCAGCCGCATCGGCCATCTGCTCGACATGTCGATCCGCGACCTCGAGCGGATCCTCTACTACGAGTCGTACGTCGTCATCGAGCCGGGGGTCACGGGTCTCAAGAAGAAGGAAATCATCTCCGAGGACAAGTACTTCGAGATCGAGACCGAGGAGCCGAACTCGGGCCTCGTCGCCAAGATGGGCGCCGACGCGATCCGCGACCTGCTGGCCGAGATCGACCTCGAGGACCTGTCGGCCGAGCTGCGCAACAATGCGAAGCACGAGAAGTCGGTGCAGCGGAAGAAGGAGATGCTCAAGCGCCTCCGCATCGTCGAGGCGTTCCGGCAGAGCAAGAATCGCCCCGAGTGGATGATCCTCCAGGTCATCCCGGTGCTGCCGCCCGACCTGCGTCCGCTGGTCCCGCTCGAGGGCGGCCGCTTCGCCACGTCCGACCTCAACGACCTGTACCGTCGCGTCATCAACCGCAATAACCGGTTGAAGAAGCTGATGGAGATCCGGGCGCCCGAGGTCATCCTGCGAAACGAGAAGCGCATGCTGCAGGAGGCCGTCGACGCCCTGTTCGACAACGGCCGCCGCAGCCGCGCCGTGCGCGGGCAGGGCAACCGCCCGCTCAAGTCGCTGTCCGACATGCTCAAGGGCAAGCAGGGTCGGTTCCGCCAGAACCTGCTCGGCAAGCGCGTGGACTACTCGGGCCGTTCGGTCATCGTCGTCGGTCCGGAGCTCAAGCTCCACCAGTGCGGCCTGCCCAAGAACATGGCGCTGGAGCTCTTCAAGCCGTTCATCATCCGCAAGCTCGAGGACCGCGGCTTCGTGCAGACGGTCAAGAGCGCCAAGCGGCTGGTCGAGCGCGAGCGTCCCGAGGTGTGGGATATCCTCGGCGAGATCATCCAGAACCACCCGGTGCTCCTCAACCGTGCGCCCACGCTCCACCGCCTGGGTATCCAGGCGTTCGAGCCGGTGCTGGTCGAGGGCAAGGCCATCCGCATCCACCCGCTGGTCTGCCAGGCGTTCAACGCCGACTTCGACGGCGACCAGATGGCCGTGCACGTGCCGCTCTCGTTCGAGGCGCAGATCGAGTGTTCGCTGCTGATGCTGGCGACCAACAACATCCTGTCGCCGGCATCGGGCCGTCCGCTCGCCACGCCCAACCAGGACATCGTCCTTGGCTGCCACTTCCTGACCAAGGACCGGGCCGACGAGCGTCCGGACGACAAGCTGCGCACGTACTATGGCCCGCCCGAAGTGCGCGCCGCGTACGACAACGGCGTCGTCGACCTGCACGAGCACATCCGCGTCGTCCTCTCGGGCGAGCGGGTGCGCACGACCGCCGGTCGCGTGTTCTTCAACGACGTGCTCCCCGCGGCGCTGGGCTACCGCAACGAGTCGCAGAACCGCAAGAGCCTGGAGAAGATCGTCGGCGACACGTTCTCGCGCCTCGGGCCCGAGGCCACGGCGTCGCTGCTCGACGAGCTCAAGGACCTGGGTTTCCGCTACGCGACGCGCGCCGGCATCACGGTGGGCATCGACGACATCCGCGTGCCGCCCGAGAAGGCGAAGATCATCGAGAAGGCGCAGATCGACGTCGAGACCATCATGAAGCAGTACCGCAAGGGCCTCATCACCGAGGGCGAGCGGTACAACAAGGTCATCGACACGTGGACCCATGTGACGACCGAGGTGGAAGAGGTCACGTTCGACGGCCTCGCCGCCGACAAGACCGGGTTCAACCCGATCTTCATGATGGCCGACTCGGGCGCCCGCGGTTCGCGCGAGCAGGTGCGCCAGAACGCCGGCATGCGCGGGCTGATGGCCAAGCCGCAGAAGCGCGTCACCGGCGCTTTCGGTGAAATCATCGAGTCGCCGGTCATCCACAACTTCAAGGAAGGCCTCACCGTGCTCGAGTACTTCATCTCGACGCACGGCGCGCGCAAGGGTCTCGCCGACACCGCGCTCAAGACGGCCGACGCCGGGTACCTCACCCGCCGCCTGGTCGACGTGGCGCAGGACGTCATCATCAACGAGATCGACTGCGGCACCGTACGCGGGCTGCCCGTCGGGCCGCTCAAGGAAGGCGAGGAGACGATCGAGCCGCTGGGCGATCGTGTGCTCGGCCGCGTCACCTGCGAGGACACCTACCACCCGATCACCAAGGAGCTGATCGTCGAGGGCGCCGCGCTCATCGACGAGGCCCTGGCCGACCGGATCGAGGCGGCCTCGCGTTCGGGACTGGAGAAGATCCGTATCCGCTCCGTGCTGACCTGCGAGTCGCGGCGGGGCGTGTGCGCGAACTGCTACGGCCGCAACCTGGCAAACGCCCGTCCGGTCGACATCGGCGAGGCGGTCGGTGTCATCGCCGCCCAGTCGATCGGCGAGCCGGGCACGCAGCTCACGCTGCGCACGTTCCACATCGGCGGCACGGCCAGCCGTATCGTCGAGGCTTCGCGCATTGCGGCGAAGGGCGGCGGCAAGATGCTGTTCCACGGCGTCGAGTTCGTGGAGTGGGTGCCGCCCCAGGCACCGCAGGCCAAGCCGCTGGGCGTCATCGTCGGTCACCGTGGCGAGATCGAGCTGGTCGAGGCCGAGACCGGTCGCGTCCGCCAGCGCTACAACCCGCCGTACGGCGCCATCCTGTTCGTCCGCGACGGCGAGATCGTCGAGGACGGCACGGACCTGTTCGAGTGGGATGCCTACTCGAAGCCGGTCGTCACCGAGGTCAGCGGCACCGTCAAGTACGTCGACGTCAAGGACAAGCGCACGGTTCGCGAGGAGGTCGACGAAGTCACCGGCCTCAAGCTCCAGGTCATCATGGAAGACAAGGACAAGGAGCTGCAGCCGGCGATCGACATCCTCGACGCCAAGGGCAAGAAGATCGCGCACTACCCGCTGCCGACCGGCTCGCGCCTGCAGGTGACCGACGCGGACACGGTGGTGGCCGGGCAGAGCCTGGTCAAGATTCGCCGCGAGTCGTCGAAGACGCGCGACATCACGGGCGGCCTGCCGCGCGTGTCCGAGCTCTTCGAAGCCCGTCGCCCGCGCGACGCCGCCACCGTTTCCGAGATCGACGGGCGCGTCGAGTTCGGCGGCGTCTCCCGCGGCCTGCGCAAGCTGGCCGTGATCAGCGACGAGGGCGACAATCGCGAGTACCTGATCCCGCAGGGCCGCCACCTGCACGTGCAGGAAGGCAGCTACGTGCGGGCCGGCGAGCGCCTGACTGAAGGCTCCGTGAACCCCCACGACGTCCTGCGGATCAAGGGCATCGAGGAGGTGCAGGAGTACCTGGTCAACGAGATCCAGGAGGTCTACCGCCTCCAGGGCGTGCGCATCGACGACAAGCACATCGAGGTCATCGTCCGCCAGATGCTGCAGAAGGTGCGGATCGACGACCCGGGCGACACCGTGTTCCTCGAAGGGGAGCAGGTCGACCGGCAGATCGTGCTCGAGGAGAACGGGCGGGTGCGGGCCGAGGGCCTGGCGACGGCGCAGTACCAGCCGTTGCTGCTGGGCATCACCAAGGCCTCGCTCTCGACCCAGTCGTTCATCTCGGCCGCGTCGTTCCAGGAGACCACCCGCGTCCTCACCGAGGCGGCGATCCAGGGCTCCACGGACTACCTGCGCGGCCTCAAGGAGAACGTGATCATCGGCCACCTGATTCCGGCCGGAACCGGCATCCAGAAGTACCGCAGCCTGCGCCTCGAAGCCGAGCTGGTCGAGCCGCCCGCTGCCCCGGAAGTCGTCGCTCCGGCGGAGGTCGAGGTCGAAACCACGAAGACGGCCTAGGCTTCGGCCAAGAACCGTTTTCAGAATGACTTAGACGCACGGACGGGTTCCCGGAAGGGGGTCTGGCCGGGAAAATGCCCCGCCAGCGCCCGAGGACGTCTGCGGCGGGGGTCGGCCGTCGGTCGAGGCGGGGAAATTGCCCCTTGACCGGATGGGTCCGAATCCCGTAACTTCCGCTTTCTGCGCGGTTAAGGCCTCGCGCCACCGCCATGGAGGATGTTTTGCCGACTCTGAATCAGCTGGTCCGCAAGGGCCGGTCCCGGATCCTGAAGAAGACGAATGCGCCCGCGCTCAAGAGCGCGCCGCAGAAGCGTGGAGTCTGCACGCGTGTCTACACGTCCACTCCGAAGAAGCCGAACTCGGCGCTCCGCAAGGTCGCCCGCGTCCGGCTCACCAACGGGATGGAAGTGACCTGCTACATTCCGGGCGAGGGCCACAACCTCCAGGAACACTCCATCGTGCTCATCCGCGGCGGGCGTGTGAAGGATCTCCCGGGTGTCCGGTACCACATCGTTCGTGGAACCCTGGACGCCAGTGGAGTGGATGGACGCACCCGTAGCCGGTCGAAGTACGGTACCAAGACCAAGAAGGCGGGCGGCAAGACCAAGAAGTAGGGTCGCGCCGCGGTCCCTCTCCGCGCCCGGTGTTCGCCGGGGCGAGTGGACGCGCGCGTGCCCTGCGTCGTCGTGAGGAAGGATTCGCATGCCGAGGAAGAAACACATCTCGAAGCGTGAGCCCGTCGCGGATCCGATCTACGAGAATCCGCTCGTCACGCGCTTCGTGAACAGCCTGATGGATGGCGGCAAGCGCAGCACCGCGGAAGGAATCTTCTACGGCGCCATGAAGCAGATCGAGGCCCGGTCCGGCCAGGATGCGATGACCGTGCTCAAGGCCGCGATGAACAACGTCAAGCCGGTGCTCGAGGTCAAGAGCCGGCGCGTCGGCGGAGCCAACTACCAGGTGCCGATCGAAGTGCGTCCCGAGCGCCGTACCGCGCTCGCGATCCGCTGGCTCATCACCTACGGCAGCTCGCGCGGCGAGAAGACCATGCGCGACAAGCTCGCCGCCGAGATCCTCGACGCCAGCAAGAACGGCGGCGGGGCCGTGAAGAAGCGCGAAGACACGCACAAGATGGCGGAAGCCAACAAGGCGTTCGCGCACTACCGCTGGTAGTCGCGACACACCCTTTTCAAGCGAAGGCAGGTCGGCACTGTGGCACGTTCAACATCTCTCGATCGGTATCGCAATATCGGCATCATGGCTCACATCGATGCCGGCAAGACGACGCTGACCGAGCGAATCCTGTTCTTCACCGGGCGGATCCACCGGGTGGGCGAGGTGCACGAGGGCGCTGCGACCATGGACTTCATGGAGCAGGAGCGCGAGCGTGGCATCACGATCACCTCGGCGGCCACCACGTGTGAATGGCTGGATCACCGCATCAACATCATCGACACCCCGGGACACGTCGACTTCACGGTCGAGGTGGAGCGCTCGCTGCGCGTGCTCGACGGGGCGGTCGCGGTGTTCTGCGCGGTGGGTGGTGTCGAGCCGCAGTCCGAGACCGTGTGGCGCCAGGCCGACAAGTACGCGGTGCCCCGCATCTGCTTCGTCAACAAGATGGACCGCGTCGGCGCCGACTTCTTCCACGTCGTCCAGATGATGAGGGATCGCCTCGGCGCCAAGCCCGTGCCGCTGCAGATCCCGATCACCCTCGACGACCAGTTTCTGGGCGCCATCGACCTGATCAGCATGCAGGCGATCACGTACGTCGAGGACCCCTCGGGAACCAAGTTCGAGCTGGGGCCGATTCCGCACGACCTCGAGAAGAAGGCCAAGGAATATCGCCACATGCTGGTCGAGGCCGTCGCCGAGTTCGACGACGAGGTGCTGCACAAGTACCTCGAGGGCCAGGATCCGACCGTCGAGGAGCTCAAGGCCCTGATCCGCAAGGCGACGCTGGCCGGCCGGATCAATCCCGTGCTGCTCGGCTCGGCGTTCAAGAACAAGGGTGTGCAGCGCCTGCTCGACGCCGTCGTCGAGTACCTGCCCGCGCCCGTGGACGTGATGCCCGTCGTGGGTCACGACCCGTACACGTCCGAGAGTGTGAGCCGTCGTCCGAGCGACGACGAGCCGTTCTCCGCGCTCGCGTTCAAGATCATGACCGACCCGTACGTCGGCAAGTTGACGTTCTTCCGCGTGTACTCCGGCAAGATCACGACGGGTTCGGGCGTCATCAATGCGAACCGCCGCTCGAACGAGCGGATCGGCCGCCTGGTGCAGATGCACGCCAACAAGCGCGAGGAGATCACCGAGGTCTTCTGCGGCGACATCGCGGCGGCCATCGGCCTCAAGCGCGTGACCACGGGCGAGACGCTGTGCGACCCGGAGTACCCGGTCGCGCTCGAGTCCATGAACTTCCCCGAGCCGGTGATCCACGTCGCCATCGAGCCCAAGTCCAAGGTGGACGAGGAAAAGATGGCCACGGCGCTGGGCCGTCTCTCCGAGGAGGATCCGACGTTCCGGGTCCGCACCGACGAGGAGACCAACCAGACGATCATCGCCGGCATGGGCGAGCTTCACCTCGAGATCATCGTCGACCGCATGATGCGCGAGTTCGGCGTGCAGGCGAACGTGGGCAAGCCCCAGGTCGCCTACAAGGAGACGATCACCAACGTCACCGAGGGCACGCACCGTTTCGTCAAGCAGACCGGCGGCAAGGGAATGTTCGCCGTGGTCACGCTGCGTATCGAGCCCCAGACGGATCCGACCAAGGGGTTCGAGTTCGTCAGCGAGGTCACCGGTGGCCGTATTCCGCGGGAATACTGGTCCGCCGTGGAGAAGGGGATTGTCGAAGCCATGGAGAACGGCGTTCTGGCCGGTTATCCGGTCGTGGACGTCAAGGCCGCTCTCGTCGACGGGCAGTACCACGATGTCGACTCCTCGGAGATGGCCTTCAAGATCGCCGGTATGTACGCCTTCAAGGAGCTCGCCCACAAGGCGAAGCCCCGTCTGCTCGAGCCCATCATGGATGTCGAAGTGGTGGTGCCCGAGGAGTACATGGGCGACGTGATCGGTGACTTGACCTCTCGTCGCGGCCGCATCGGAGGCATGTTCCAGCGCTCCGACGCACGTGTCATCGCCGCCTCGGTCCCACTGGCAGAGATGTTCGGGTACGCTACGCGCCTCCGCTCGATCACGCAGGGTCGCGCCGTGTACTCGATGCAGTTCCATCGCTACGACACGCTTCCGCAGTCGATCGCGGAAGAAATCGTGGCGAAGGTCAAGGGCTGACACCCGCCCCCTGAGGGGCGAGCTCCAAGCCCGTCCTCCGGACGGGCTCCGGTCCGGCATCGGATCGGCCGAGCGCCTTCATCCGGCTCCGCACGACGGAACCGGAGAGGGCGTCGTTTGTCTCGTCGCGTCGGGGACGGCGCGGTTCACCAGTTTGCGTGAAGGGAGATCCGTAGCATGGCGAAGCAGAAGTTCGAGCGGAACAAGCCGCATGTGAACGTGGGGACGATCGGCCACGTCGATCACGGCAAGACGACTCTGACGGCGGCGATCACGATGGTCCTGGCGCAGAACAACCCGAAGATCGCGGTTCGTGA
>JANPEF010000038.1:0-4779 GCA_031431875.1 Candidatus Eiseniibacteriota bacterium
GCCGGTGCGCACGGGCCTGTCGCGCAAGCCCGAGTTGACCGCGATCGCGCGCGTGGCAAAGGAGATCGTGCCGTCGGGTGCCACCGTGTGGAACCTCGACCAGGACTTCTGGGGCACCAACAACCAGTTCCTGTTCTACTCGGATCGGTCGCTCAGCGAGCCGCTGGAGGATCCGGCGCGCGTGCGCGAGAAACTGGCGGCCGGGGAGTTCGCGCTCCTCACCCGCGAGGGATGGGCGGAGGTGCGCGACGGCGCACAGCGGACAGACGTCGTGGCCCGCGCGGGGCCATGGGTTCTCGTGCGCGGCGACCTGGGGCCTACGGCGCCACGACCGTGACCGCCCGCGTCGCCACCGCGCCACCCTGCGCCAGGCGCAGCCAGTAGACACCCGGCGCGAGCACCCGGCCTGCCGAGAGGTCCGCCACCGCCGATCGCCCCGCCGCCCCCTCGACGCGCACGTCCCGCCAAACGCGGCCCGCGGCATCGACGAGCGTGAGCCGCGCCGATCCGGAGCCCACCAGGGCGCAGGTCACCCGCAGCCGGTCCCCGCGCAGCGGATTCGCGGCCGAGAGCGCGAGCTCCGATCCCGCGCCGGGCCCGCCCGGTACGCCGGTCGCGCCGGGGCACGCGGTGAAGAACTGGTCCCCGGGATGGCTCGCGAGATTCACGAACTGGGGCTGTCCCGGCGAACAGGTCCCGATGGGAAGCGGCGCGAGCACCTGGTTCGACAACGCGACCGCGGAGCGCACCATCGCCGTGATGCGGATGCAGCCAACGGGGCTCCCGAGCGCCACGAGCGGAATCGCCCACTCGATGCCACGTGTCACACCGTCGCCGATGGCGTCGGCACATCCGAGCGTGACGCCACCGACGTTCCGGTTGTCGATCGTGGCGCGGATGCCATGCGGGTTGGTGCCACCGGCGAGCGTGCCCGGGCCGCCGGCGAGGCCGCGGCCGAGCGTGACGAGCGTTCCGCCGCCATTGGCCGGCAGCGCCTGGAAGCGCGCCGTCCACTCGCGGGGCCCGAAGAAGCCGTTGCCGTCGTCCTCGAACTGCAGGCGATAGTCGGCCTCGAAGCCGGCGTCGAAGCCCAGGCCGTTCATGACGTCACCGGCCCCGTTCCCGTTCAGCACGCCCTGGCCCCCCGCCCCTGTGTCGAGGAAGACCTCGAGCACGTGACGGATGGTTCCGTTCTGGTTCGCGTTGAGGACGACCGCCAGGTTGCCGGCGAGGAACAGGTGCAAGGTGTCGTCGGCGACGTACGCGTGGGCGGCGTCGAGCTCGGAGCCGTTCGCGAAGTCGAGTTCTCCCCGGTTGTTGTCGCCGGTGATCTGCCCGGCAGAGAGCCCGGTCTGGATCGACTGCGTGATGCGGGCCTGGCCGTAGTCGGGATCGAGAATGCCGTCGACGGGGACCGCCAGGGCGGCGGGTGCAAGCAGAGCGACGGCGATCGCGGCGAGGCTCGGGATTCGAATGCGGGACATGGCGTTCCTCCGATTTGCCCCGGGGGGACCACACCGCGGCGGGCTCCGAGTCTAGATCGAATCCGTCGCGACGGAAACGGCTAGGTTACGCGGCAAGCCCGATGGCGGGATCGCCGCGGCGCAGCAGTTCGTCCAGCGCTTCGGAGCAGCACGGTCGTCGCTCGTTCCGGGCCATGGCGGCTGGTGCGAGGCACCCCGACGCTCACCTTGTAATTTGTAACCCCATGTATCAGAATCCAAGCTATGCGCTACGTCCCAAGACTCGTGGAAAAGCGGCTCCACGCACTGCTGGCGACATTCCCGGCGGTCCTCCTCGTCGGTCCGCGGCAGTGCGGCAAGAGCACGCTGGCCCGCCATGCCCTTCCGGACTGGACGCACCTGGATCTGGAGCGCCCGGCGGACTCCGAATTGCTGGCCGCGGATCTCGAGGGCTACTTCGACTCCCATCCGCGATCAGTTGTCCTCGACGAGGCGCAGCGGCTGCCGGAGCTCTTTCCATTTCTCCGCCATCTCATTGATCGGTCCCGAGGTCGGGGACGATTCCTCCTCCTGGGATCCGCCGCCCCTTCGCTCATGCGCGCCGTCTCCGAGACCCTCGCCGGCCGCGTGGCGATCCTCGAGTTGAGTCCGCTGCTGCCTGCGGAACTCGCCGGCAGGCGCCTCGCCTCCGATCGCTGGTTCTGGGGAGGCTTTCCATCGGTCCTCGCTCACCGCGAGGCACGAGCCCGCGAGGAGTGGTTGGCGGCCTACGTTTCGACGTTTCTCGAGCGCGACCTTCCGGCGCTCGGACTCAGTCTCCCGGCACGCCGGCTGCGTCGCCTCTGGACCATGCTCACGCACGTTCACGGCAGCCTCTTGAACGTGTCCGATCTCGCCCGCTCCCTGGCGGTGACACCTCAGACGGTTGCCCGCGATCTGGACGTGCTCGAGGGCAGCTTCATGATCCGTCGGCTCCAGCCATATCACGCAAACGTGCAGAAGCGCCTGACCAAGAGCCCGAAGCTCTACGTACGGGACAGCGGCCTGCTGCATTTTCTGGCGGGGCTGCGCGGTGCGCGCCAGCTCGAGACCTGGCCGAAGCGTGGCAGCTCGTTCGAGGGTCTCGTGATCGAGCAATTGATGGCTCTCGCGAACGAGGCCCTTGTGCGCCCGGAGTTCTACTTCTGGCGCACGCACGCGGGCGCCGAGGTCGATCTCCTCATCGTCACCGGGCGTCGGATCCTGCCCGTGGAAATCAAGCTCGGCGTCGCGGTCGGGCCCCGAGACGTCTCCGGACTGCGCCAGTGCATGCAGGATCTGGGACTTGCGCGGGGGATCGTCGTCGCGCGCGTCCCCGAGCGGCGACTTCTGAGTCCGACGATCGAGATCGTTCCCTGGAACGAGGTGGCCGCGGGTCGCATCGACCTTGCGGGGGCGAAGGTGCGCGCACAGGCCCAGGCGTGAACCAGACAGCGGTTTCCTAAGCCGCGACCCTGATCGTGGGATCGCCGCGCCGCAGCAGCTCGTCGAGCGCCTCGGTAACCTGGCGGTCGTGACCACGCCCCGAGCCTCCCTGTTCGAACCAGCGTCGAACGTCATCGGGCGCCGGGCGTCCCGGCGCGGCTCCGGACAGGTAATCGAAGTAGGACTCCACCACCGCGAGGATTTCGCCTTCGAGCGCGCTGCGCCCCGGCGGCGGCGTGCCCTCCGCGGCTCCTCCGCCGGTGAGGACCCTCGTGAGCGCGTCGACGCGCACCGCGTCGATCGCCGCAGTCTCGAGGCCCAGTTCGCGCGCCAGCGACGCCGCGACATCCGACATGCCGCGGGCGCGACCCCCGGTCACCGGATCGAGCGACTCGATCGCGGGCAGGAGCGCCTGCATCGCGCGCAGGTAGGTCTGCTCGGCCTCGCGGTACAGCCGCGTGTTGTCGAGCGCGGTCGCCCCGGTCGCCGCGAGCACCTCGGCGACCTCGAGCTCGGCCGCGCCGAACGTGCTGCCGTCGGACTTCTCGGGCAGCAGCACGGCGCCGACCAGCCGTCCGCGCGTGACCAGCGGCACGAGCAGCGCGACCCCGGCGGCGATGAGCGGCCGGCGCTCGATCTCGAGTTCATGGAAGCGTTCGAGTTCGCCGCGCCGCACCGGTCGCGACAGTCCCGAGACGATGCGCGCCAACTCGCCGTCGGCGGCGAGTTCGAGCCCGCGGAACGCGTCGTGGGCGAAGCCCCGCGTCTCGATCGCGCGCAGCGGCGCATCGGCCGCGCCCGCCTGCGCCACGAGGACGACACCGGCCCGCACGCCCAACTGCGCGGTGAGCGAGAACATGAGCGTTGCGGCGACGTCCTCGACGCGGCGGGCATTCGCCAGCTCCTGCGACAGGGCGAGGAACGCATCCTTCACCCAGAACTCGCGGCGCAAGTCCTGGTTCAGGCGACGTAGGTCGCCGCGCGAACGCTCCACCTCCGCAAGCATCTCCTGGTTACGGCGCAGCAGGGTGCGCGTGTCCTCGGCGCGCGCGAGCATGCGGCGCACGCGGGCGACCAGTTCCTTCGGCGAGAACGGCTTCGCCAGGTAGTCATCGGCGCCGCGCGACAGCCCGGCCAGCCGCGACTCGGTTTCGGCCAGCGCGCTGACCATGATCACCGGCAGGTGGGCGATCGCGGGCTCGCGGCGGATGGCCTCGACCAGGTCGAGGCCCGAGCGGCGCGGCAGGCGCACGTCGAGGATCACGAGATCGGGCGTCTCGTCGGTGAGCATCCGCCAGCCCTCGTCGCCGTCGAGCGCCGAGATCACGCGGAAGCCGTGCGCGCCGAGCGCGATGTGCAGGAGTTCGACGACTCGGGGGTCGTCCTCGACCACCAGGATGGTTGCGCCGTTCATGCCGCGGACGTCGAGGCGATCGTAACGGTCGGGGCGCGGCGGCGTCGATTCGGACACGATGGGTTCTCCCGGCGAGCGATCAAGCGCCGGGACGAGGAACCTCCGCGAGCGCCGCCAGGGCGGCCGCGACTTCGTCTTCGGCGAACGGTTTGTACAGCGCCTGCGCAAATCCCGCAGCGAGAGCCGCGGAACGCTCGGCCTCGTCACGCACCAGCACGACGACACGATCCCGATCGGTCGCGTCGATCGCGGGCGCAATCGCGAGCGCGCCCCCGCCCGGCATGTCGGCATCGAGGAACACGAGATCGTAGCGGACGGCACGCAATGCGGCACGCGCCTCGTCCCCGTGCTCCGCCTCGTCCACCTCGATGCCGCGCATCGCCAGCAGGCGACGCAGGAAGACCCGCGCGGTGAACGAATCGTCGGCCACGAGGGCCC
>JANPEF010000039.1:0-3657 GCA_031431875.1 Candidatus Eiseniibacteriota bacterium
CTCACGGCGCTTTTGCGCATGGACCTGCCGACCGTTGCGCCGAAGCGGGACGACGACTCGGCGCTTGCGCGCATGGTCGAGGGCGTGCGCTACGCCTGGGGCGACACCAGCCTGCGCAACCTGCTCGTGCTTCTCGGCACGGCCGGCTCGCTCGGCTTTCAGTACACGGTGCTGCTGCCGGTGTACGCCGGCTCGATCCTGAATGCGGGTGCGGCGGGCTACGGTGCCCTGATGTCGGCCGGCGGGATCGGCTCGCTCGCGGCCGCACTGTACATGACGCGCAAGCAGGATCGCGCGGGGCTGCGGCGCAACCTGTTGATCGGGCTCTCCGCGTTCGGGCTCGCCCTTGCGGCGTTCTCGCAGTCGAGGATCTTCGGCCTCTCGGCGGCGATCAACGTCGTCGCGGGCTTCGGCATGATCCTCTATGCCGCGAGCACGAACACGCTGATCCAGCTCACGGTCAAGGAGGAGTTCCGCGGGCGCGTGATGAGCCTGTACACGCTGATGTTCATCGGCACCGCGCCGGTCGGGTCGTTCCTGCTGGGCGCGATCGCCGAGCGTTTCGGCACGCCGACCGCGACGCTCGCCTCGGGCGCCGCCTGCGCGATCGGCGCGACGTGGGTGTTCCTGCGCCTGCGCGCCCTGGCACGCACTGAAGCCGCCGCTGCCGTGGCGGGTGCTGGGGCTGCGACTCCCGGCTGAAAACTGCTAGGCTTCGCCTGGACCCACCGCCGAAAGGAACCGCATGTCGCACCGCATCGAGAAGGACAGCATGGGGGAGATGCAGGTTCCCGCCGACGCCTACTACGGCGCCTCGACCCAGCGCGCGGTCGAGAACTTCCCCGTCTCGGGTGATCCGCTCCCGCCGGAGTTTGTTCACGCGCTCGGACTGGTCAAGCTGGCGGCCGCTCGCGTCAACCGCACGCTCGGCTTGCTCCCCGTCGAACTTGCCGACGTGATCGAGCGCGCCGCGCGCGAGGTCGCCGACGGCAAGCTCGATCGCGAGTTCCCGATCGACGTCTTCCAGACCGGCAGCGGAACGAGCACGAACATGAACGCCAACGAGGTGATCGCCACCCGTGCCAGCGAACTCATGGCCGGTGCGCGTGGCCAGCACCTCGTCCACCCGAACGACCACGTGAACCTGGGCCAGTCGTCCAACGACGTGATCCCTGCCGTGCTGCACGTCTCGGGCGTCCTCGCACTCGAAAAAGATCTGGTCCCCGCGCTCCACCACCTGCACGGCGCGCTGGCGGCGAAGGCGGTGGAGTTCGATCGCATCGTCAAGAGCGGGCGCACGCACCTGATGGATGCGACGCCGATCCGCCTGGGCCAGGAGTTCGGCGGCTGGGCGTCGCAGGTCGAGCACTCGATCGAGCGCGTCGAGGCGGTGCTGCCGCACCTGCGCGAGCTGGCGATCGGCGGCACGGCCGTCGGCACCGGCCTCAACACGCATCCAGAATTCGGCGGCCGCATGGCCGCCGAGCTGGGCACGCTCACCGGCAGCACGTTCACCGAGGCGCGCGATCACTTCGAGGCGCAGGGCGCGCAGGATGGCGCGGCGTGGGCCTCGGGCGCGCTCAACTCGGTCGCCGCGAGCCTGATGAAGATCGCCAACGATCTGCGCCTGCTCAACTCCGGGCCGCGCACGGGCCTCGCGGAGATCCGGCTTCCGGCCATTCAGCCCGGCAGCTCGATCATGCCCGGCAAGGTGAACCCCGTGATCTGCGAGGCGGTGATCCAGGTCGGCGCGCAGGTGATGGGCAACCATGTCGCCATCACGGTCGGCGCGCAGTGGGGACAGCTCGAGCTCAACACGATGCTCCCGATGATGGCGCGCAATCTCCTCGAGTCGTCGCGCCTGCTGGCGAACGTGTCGCGCCTGCTCGCCGATCGCGCGATTGCTGGAGTCGAGGCTGACGAGGCGGCGTGCAACGGCTACGTCGAGATCAGCCCGTCGATGGCCACCGCGCTCAACCCCCTCATCGGCTACGACAAGGCGGCGGAGATCGCGAAGCGCTCCTTCAAGGAGCACCGCCCCGTGCGTGAGCTGGCCGCCGAAATGACCGACCTCACCCCGAAACAGATCGCCGAAGCGCTGGACCCCCGCAGGCAGACCGAACCGGGGCTGACCGGGGAGTCGGCGGGGGGCTAGAACGCCCGCAGGGCACTCCTGGTCCCGACGGGGCGCGTCGACAACATCCTGCATCCGTTCGACTCAGCAACCCCCCGTAGCCCGTCGGTCGAGGATTCAAGCAGCTCCCGGACCCTCGTTCGAGAATCGTTCGAGTCCTATTTGGGGAGCCAAATGTGGCTGTGTACGAACCGGACTCCCCGAAGGCTCCGGCTGAGGCACGAAGTACGTGACCTCCACCGACAGCCGCCCGTGCACCCGCACCTCCTTCACCACCCGGTGGAGGAGGTGTTTTCGTTGTGGATTGGTGCCGGAGGCAAAAACCTCCTCGAAGCTGTCGAGGAGAGCGACGATGTGCGCCCGGTCCAAGGCAGGGAGGCGCAGGTTCGCCGCCTGGACCTCAAGGTCGGCCCGTGTGGCCTCCAGCTGCCCGAGTTGATCCCGGAGCGCCTGGACGTTCGTGCCGAAGGCGTTTGCAGCGAGACCACCGGACTCGAACGCCTCGGTGTAGCGGTCGACCTTCTCCTGCGCGCGAGCGGCCTCCGCGGAGACGAGGCTCAGTTCGGCGTCGATGTCCGGGCACTGCTCGGCGAGCCGCCGGTTGGTCTCGGCCCAGACCTTGTCGACGAAGGCGTCGTCGCGGAGGAGCGTCTGGACGTCCCGGAGGACGATCGCCTCGAGCTCCTCGGCGCGGATGTACTCCTGGTCGCACAGCTTCTCCCGCTCGCGACGTAGGCAGGCGTAGTAGGCGAGCTTTCGACCGTTGCGCCGTGTGCTGACGCCGACCATCCCGGACTCGCAGCGCGCGCAGCGGATGCTGCCCGTGAGGAGCCGTTCGCTGCCGTTGCTCCACTTGCGGCCGACCAGTTCGCCGGATCGTTCCTTGAGGATCGCCTGTGCTCGCTCGAACAGGTCGCGCGAGATGATGGGCTGGTGCGTCGCGTCGTGCACCTTGTTGCTCCAGCGCAGCTGACTGGCGTAGACGGGGTTCCGGAGCAGGTGAAGGAGCGTGCGCCGATCCCAGGGCTTCCCGCTGCGTTTGCGGAAACCCGTCTCGGTGAACTGGCGGCGAAGGGACCAGACGCCTTCCCTGCCGGTGGTGTACGTCGTGAACAGTTTCCGGACGAACGCCGCCTCGTCCCCGTGGGGAACGATCGCCTTCGACTCGGGATCACGTCGGTAGCCGTAGGGGATCGCGCCGCTGACCCACTGGCCAGTTCGAGCCTTTCGCTCCATCCCGACCTTGGTGCGCTCGATGATCGTCTCGCGCTCGAGTTCCCCGAAGACGCCGAGGAGCTGCATCATCGCGCGCCCGGACGGCGAGGCCGTGTCGAAGGACTCGCTGACGCTGCGGAACGTGACGCCCCACTTCATCAGGCGTTCGACCATCGGTCCGAGATCGTTGAGCCTGCGCGAGAGGCGATCGACGCGGAACACGACGATCTCGTCGAAGTGGCCGGCCTCGGCCCCTGCGAGCATGCGCTTGAGGTTCGGCCGATTGAGATGCGCCCCGCTCTCCGTGT
>JANPEF010000040.1:0-60187 GCA_031431875.1 Candidatus Eiseniibacteriota bacterium
GCGGTCGAGGACGTGCTCGCAAAGCGACTCTTCCCGAGCCGGCTCGCGCTGTCCGAGCCGTGGGCCGACTACTACTGGGGGCGGGTGCCGAGCCGGACGATTTCACGGTGGAGAGAGCATCGACGGAAGTACGCGGTGTAGGGCGCGCGCAAGAAAACCGAATCGGGACGGCCCCGGGAAGGGACCGCACCGATCTACACACAATCTTGCGGGCACAACCTAGATCTTCTCGGCGATCGACTTGGCCTGGAGGAACAGCAACAGGTAGTCGCGCCCGCCCGCCTTCGAGTCCGTGCCGCTCATGTTGAATCCGCCGAACGGGTGCGCGCCGACGATCGCGCCCGTGCACTTGCGGTTGATGTACAGGTTGCCGACGAAGAACTCGCGCCTGGCGCGCTCGATCTTCTGCGGGTTCTTCGTGAACACCGCGCCCGTCAGCCCGTACACGGTGCCGTTCGCCACGGCGAGCGCCTCGTCGAAGTCGGCGACCGGGATGACCGCGAGCACGGGTCCGAAGATCTCCTCCTGCGCGATGGTCGCGTTCGGCGCCACGTCGGCGATGACGGTCGGCTGCACGAAGTACCCCTCCGCGCCGGGTACGGGGCCGCCGCCGTTGAGCACGCGACCCTCGGTCTTGCCGATCTCGACGTAGCGCAGGATCCCCTCGTAGGCGCGCTGGCTCGAGACCGGGCCCATGGACACGCCGTAGCGATCGGGCTCGCCGACGCTCACCTGGTTCACGCGGGCCTGGAGCTTGGCGATGAACTCGTCGTAGATCGGCCGCGCCACGATCGCGCGTGAGCAGGCCGAGCACTTCTGCCCGCTGAAGCCGAACGCCGACAGGGCCACGGCCTCGACCGCGGCGTCGATGTCGGCTTCCTCGTCGACGATGATCGCGTCCTTGCCGCCCATCTCGGCGACGACGCGCTTGAGCCAGATCTGGCCGGGCTGCACCTCGGCGGCGAGCTTGTTGATGCCGATGCCCACGGCCTTCGAGCCGGTGAACGACACGAAGCGTGTCTTGGCGTGACGCACGATCGCGTCGCCTGCGAGGGCGCCGCCACCGGTGACGAAGTTGAACACGCCAGGTGGCAGGCCCACCTCGTCCATGAGCGCGTGGAACTGCCACGCGATCGCCGGCGAGTCGGACGCGGGCTTCACGACGACGGTGTTGCCGGTGACGATCGCGGCGCTCGCCATGCCGACGCAGATGGCGAGCGGGAAATTCCACGGCGGGATGACCGCGCCCACGCCGAGCGGCAGGTAGACCTGCGTGTCGCGCTCGCCCGGCAGCTGCGTGAGCGGAACGGGCTGGTCGTAACGCAGCATCTCGCGGGCGTAGAACTCGAGGAAGTCGATCGCCTCACCGGTGTCGGCGTCGGCCTCGCCCCACGACTTGCCGACCTCGAGCACCATCCACGCGGAAAACACGTTGCGCCGCTCGCGCATGCGCCGCGCCGCCTCGACGACGTATGCCGCGCGCTCGGCCGCGGGAACCCGCGACCACGTCGCGAACGCCGCGTGCGCGACCTCGATCGCGCGCTCGGCCTGGGCGCGGCTGGCCGAGGCGAAGCGTCCGATGAGCTCGGACGGGCGGGCCGGATTGGTCGAGTCGAACGGCTTCTCCTCGCCGTCGACGTGCTCGCCGCCGATCACCAGCGGGTAGGTGCGGCCGAGCTGGGCCTTCACCTCGGCGAGAGCGGCCTCGAACGCGGCGCGATGCTCGGGCTGCGCGAAGTCGAGGTACGTCGTCGGCGCGTAGGGCGGGAGCGTGTCGAGGCTCACCGGGGCGAGGCGCCCGGTGGTGCTGCCGGCGGCGGGGGTCATCGAATCCTCCGGAGGGGTGCGCCCGCGCGGCGCATCCACGCGGGGCTCGATCACAGTCTAAGGGCGTCGCAGCGAGGCCGCAAGCCGCGCCGCCGAACTCGACCGCGCGGGCCCTTCTGCGGCATGATGCCAGCACCATGACCGCATCACCCCTGCGCCTGCTCGCCGTTCTCGCCCATCCCGACGACGAAACCCTCGGACTGGGCGGCACGCTCGCGCGCTGCGCGGCCGAAGGTGTCGAGACGTACCTCGTCACGGCGACCCACGGCCAGAGCGGCCGCTATCACGACCTGCGGCCGGGTGAACCCGCGCATCCGGGGCCGGACCGCCTGGCCGCGATCCGCGAGTCCGAACTGCATGCCGCCGCCCGCGTCCTCGGCCTGCGCGGGGTACACCTGCTCGGCTACGTCGACGGCAAGCTCGACGACGCCGACCCGCGCGAGGTCACCGCCCGCATCGCCGAACACGTGCGGCGCATTCGCCCGCACGTCGTCGTCACGTTCGCCCAGGACGGTGGCTACGGTCACCCGGATCACGTCGCGATCGCGCAACTCACGACGGCGGCGCTGATCGCCGCCGCGGACCCCGCGCATCCGGGCGGCGTGCCACACGCGGTCGCCAAGTTCTACTTCATGGCGTGGCCCGCCGAAGCGTGGGGCGCGTACCAGGAGGCGTTCAAGAAACTCACCTCCATGGTCGACGGCGTCGAGCGCCAGGCGAACCCCTGGCCCGAGTGGCAACTGTCGACGCGCGTAGACACGCGCGCGTACTGGCCGATCGTCTGGCAGGCCGTCAACTGTCACGACTCGCAGGTGGCGAACTACGCCGGACTCGGCGCCCTCTCGCCCGAGCATCACGAGGGGCTGTGGGGCTGGCAGACGTTCTATCGCGTGTTCTCGACCGTGAACGGCGGGCGCGCCCGCGAGGACGACCTGTTTGCGGGGCTGCGGCATGGCACTTGACATACTCAATGCGTTGAGTAAAACTACTCACTATGTTGAGTAAATCAGCAACTCCTTATTCTAGAACACGATCCACGGTCCTGCAGGCGCGGCTGACCGAGCCACGGCGCTTTCTTCAAGCGGTGGTGGGTCCCCGGCAGGTCGGGAAATCCACACTCGTGCAGCAGGTCGTGGAGCGCCTCGGGGTCCCGGTCCGCTTCGCCAGCGCGGACGAACCGACCCTGCGAGGTTCAGGGTGGATCGCGGAGCAGTGGGACATTGCCCGGGACGAAGCTCGGCATGCCGGCGACCGAGGTGCGATCCTCGTCCTCGACGAGATCCAGAAGGCACCCGCCTGGTCCGAGAGCGTCAAGCGGCTGTGGGACGAGGACACACGGCGGCGCCTGCCGTTGCGCGTCATCGTCCTCGGATCCGCGCCCTTGCTTCTACACCAGGGCCTCAGTGACAGCCTCGCCGGACGATTCGAGACGCTCCACCTGCCGCACTGGTCGTTCCCGGAGATGCGGGACGCGTTCGGATGGTCGCTCGACGACTTCGTGTTCTACGGAGGCTATCCGGGATCGGCCCCGTTGATCGAAGATCCGCCTCGCTGGTCGCGCTACGTCAGCGACTCGCTGATCGAGACCACGATTGCGCGGGATGTGCTCCTGCTGACGCGCGTCGACAAGCCGGTGCTTCTCCGCCGCTTGTTCGAGCTCGGGTGCAACTACTCGGGACAGGTACTCTCCTATACGAAGATGGTCGGGCAGTTGCTGGACGCCGGGAACTCGACGACGCTGGCCCACTACCTCGAGTTGCTCGCCGCAGCAGGAATGCTCACCGGTCTCCAGAAGTATGCGGGGACCGCCGTCCGCCGCCGGGGCTCGAGCCCGAAGCTTCAGGTCCTGAACAACGCGCTGAGGACCGCGCCCCTGAGAATCGACGTGGCGGAGGCGCGGGGCGACGCGACCCTCTGGGGCCGGCTGGTCGAATCGGCGGTCGGAGCCCAGCTTGCAAATGCGGCGGCGGCGGGGGAGTGTGAGCTCTTCTACTGGCGAGAGGGCGACCAGGAAGTCGACTTCGTCGTTCGTTCCGGCCGCGCGGTGCTGGCGATCGAGGTCAAGAGCGGGCTGGCGCGTGCTTCCCGCTCCGGACTCGATGCATTCACCAGGCGCTTCGGACACTCCCGACGGCTGGTCGTGGGTGGCGACGGTGTCGAACTCGAGTCCTTCCTCTCCCGACCCATCCGATCCTGGATCGACACCTGAACCGGAGACTGAACCGCCGATGTCCGACTTCCCCGCCCGCCGCGATGCGCCCCTGGCGCTCGATTCGACCACGTTCCGCGCGCTCGGCCACCGTCTCGTCGACCTCGTCGCCGACGGGCTCGCCGCGGTGCCCGCCGGTCCCGTCACACGCGGCGAGACGCCCGCGGAGATTCGTGCTGCGCTCGGCCTGGGCGGAGCGCTGCCCGAGCAGGGGACCGATCCGGCCGCGCTGCTCGAGACGACGGCGCGCGACCTGTTCGCGCACTCGCTGTTCAACGGTCACCCGAAGTTCTTCGGCTACATCACCTCGTCGCCGGCGCCGATCGGCATCCTCGGCGATCTGCTCGCCTCCGCGATCAACCCGAACGTCGGCGCGTTTTCGCTCGCGCCTGCCGCGACCGAGATCGAGGTCGAGACCGTGCGCTGGATCGCGGAGCTGATCGGCTACCCGGGCGACTGCGGCGGCGTGCTCGTCAGCGGCGGCAACATGGCGAACTTCGTCGGCTTCTGGGCGGCGCGCGCGGCAGTCGCGTCGCGCGCCGGTGGCGACGTGCGCGTGCAGGGCGTGGCCGCGGTTGCGCCGCGGCTGTGCGTCTACGCCTCGGGCGAGACGCACACGTGGATCCAGAAGGCGACGGACCTCTCGGGTCTGGGCACCGACGCGATCCGCTGGATCGCGACCGACGCGGAGCAGCGCATGGACCTTGCGGACCTGCGTGCGCGCATCGCGGCCGATCGTGCCGCGGGCGCCGTGCCGTTCCTCGTCGTCGGCACCGCGGGATCGGTGAGCACGGGTGCCGTCGACGACCTGCCTGCGATTGCGGCCGTGGCGCGCTCCGAGAACCTGTGGTTCCACGTCGATGGCGCGTACGGTGGAATGGCCGCGGCCGCGGCCGAAGCGCCGGCCGAGCTCAAGGGCCTGGCGCTCGCCGACTCCGTCGCGATCGACCCGCACAAGTGGCTGTACGCGCCGCTCGAGGCCGGTTGTGCTCTGGTGCGCGACCGCGCGAAGCTCGTGGCCGCGTTCTCGTATCACCCGGACTACTACCATCTCGAGGCCGGGCTCACGAACTTCGTCGACTACGGCATGCAGAACTCGCGCGGATTCCGCGCCCTCAAGGTGTGGCTCGCGCTGCGCCAGGCTGGCGCGGCGGGTTATCGGCGGATGATCGGCGACGACATCCGCCTGGCGCGCCTTCTCGCCGACGAGGTGCGCGCCACGCCCGAGCTCGAGTGCACGAGCGAGGGCCTGAGCATCACCACGTTTCGCTTCGTCCCCGCGAGCCTGGCGGCGCGCGCATCCGACCCCGCGGTCGTCGCGTACCTGAACGCCCTCAACCAGGCGCTGCTCGACCGCCTGCAGAAGGGCGGTGAGGCGTTCGTGTCCAACGCCGTCCTGCCCGACATGCGCTATGTCCTGCGCGCGTGCATCGTGAACATCCACACCCAGCGCGCCGACGTCGCCGCGCTGCCGGCGATCGTCGTCGTCAACGGGCGCGCGCTCGACGCGACGATGCGGCCGACCGCGATCGGCTAGCGCCTCACTCCCCGTACTTCTGCTTCATGTGCGCGCGCACGGTCTTCGAGACCGTCTTCCAGCGTGCCTTCTCGGCCTTCTGGGCCCGGGCGTCGTGGCGGATCTCGAACGCGCGCAGCTCGCGGCGCAGCTTCTTCCAGTTGGCGAAGCGCTCGGCCGGCAGCGTCCCGGCGGCGACCGCGGCCTCGACTGCACAGCCGGGCTCGCCCTCGTGCGCGCAGTCGCGGAAGCGGCACACCGCGGCGAAGGCGTCGACGTCGGTGAAGCCGCGGTCGAGCACGGCCTCGCCCTCCTCGCCCCACAGCGCGAAGCGGCGCACGCCCGGGGTGTCGACGAGGATCGCGCCGCCCGGCAGCGGCACGAGCTCGCGCCACGTCGTCGTGTGCCGGCCGCGCTGGTCGCCGGTGCGCACGTCGCCCGTCTCGAGCCGTTCCTCGCCGAGCAGGCGGTTGATCAGCGTCGACTTGCCCACGCCCGACGAGCCCACGACGGCGATGGTCGAGCCGGGCTGCAGGTGCGGCGCAAGCGCCTCGAGCCCCGTGCCGGCAGCGGCCGCGAGCGGGATCACGGGGACGCCCGGAGCGACGGCCTGCACCAGTCCGATGCGCCGGTCGAGCTCGGCGGCGTCGACCAGGTCGGCCTTGTTGAGCAGCACGACAGGCCGCGCGCCGGACTCCCACGCGGCGACGACGAAGCGCTCGATGCGCCGCGGATTGAAGTCGCCGTCGAGCCCGGCGACGAGGAACAGCACGTCCACGTTCGCGGCGACGACCTGCTCGATCGTCTCGCGGCCGACGTCGAGGCGCGTGAAGGCGCTGGCGCGGGGCAGCACGGCGTGGACGACCGACGGCCCGTCCGCGGCGGGCTCGAGCGCGACCCAGTCGCCCACGGTGGGGAGGTCGGCAGGGCTCGCCGCCTCGTGACGCAGGCGCCCGCGCACGACGGCCGTGCGCGGCGGATCGTCGAGCCCGGTGAGGACGAGGATGCGATCGCGCTCGGCGCGCGCCACGCGTGCGGGCACGAGACCACGCTCGGCGTATGGCGCAAACGACGCGGCGTGCGACGGCTTGAATCCGAGGTCGATCAGGGACGGTGGGGACTGCGGAAACTGCGGGCGCGGCATCGGCTGTGACATGACGGAGAGCGTCCTTTCGACAGGAACGAAAACGGCCACCCCGATGGGGCGGCCGACACTCCGTAAGACGATCTTGAGATCGCGGCGTTACGAGCGGTCGCTCCCGGGGAACGAGTGGACGGGGTGTGCGTTGGTCACCGTCATGGCTTGCTCCTTTCCGTGCGCCGACCCGCACCGAGCGGGTTCGCGATCCCGAAGGACGAGAGAAGGCTACAAGGGGGTTGCAGGACACGTCAAGTTCCAAGGTAAAAGTCGAAGATCACGTGAGGAATACCGTCGCTCAAACGGAAGGCCCCTTTGCTTGAACCTCCTGAGGGCTTCCGGGTAGCCTAGTCGGCATGCGACTGCAGGTGTCGCTTGCCCCCAGCAACCGAAAGGCCGAAACGATGCACGACTCGCTTCCGAATGCCGAACTCGCGGTGGTGCCCGAGAGCAAGGTCACCGGATACCTGCTCTCCGAGAGTCATCCGGACGGTCGCGGGAAGGCGCGGTTCTTCATGCGGCACGGATTCAAGTCTGCCGAGCCGGAAACCCTGATCGCTGCCCTTCGACGCCATGCTGTGGGGGGCTCGGTCGTCAATCGGGCCGAGACGGAGTTCGGAGGCCGCTACGTGGTCGATGGTATACTTCACACGCCAGACGGTCGGGACCCAAGAGTGCGGACGGTCTGGTTTCTGGGGCCGACTGATCCCGCCCCGAGGCTCGTGACCGCCTATCCGATTCGATGAGGGTAGCCACATGATTCGAGAACTTGATCGCGTCGTGCTGACGCAGCGTCTCGAGGATCTTGGACTGGAGCCCGGGGATATCGGCACCGTGGTTCTGGTGCACGAAGCTGGCCGTGGATTCGAAGTCGAGTTCGTCACCCTGGACGGCACGTCGTACGCCGTTACTTCCCTGAGTGCGGACCACGTCCGGCCGATCGATCGCAACGAAATCGCTCACGCACGAGTCGTCGCGGCTGCGTAGCCGCGAGTCGCGCGTCCGCGTCGAGGCTCTCGACGAGTCTCCCCGGCCGACTCGTCGTGGCACACTGCGCCCATGAACCTCCCCGGCGGACTCCGCCTGTTCCACCTGCGTCCCGGCGATCCCGACTTCCTCGACCTGCCGTGGGACCGCCCGCTGGCGGCCTGGCCCGCCGAGTGTTCGCGCATCGTCGAAATGCCGCGCGGCCTGTCGCGCCATGACGTCGTGTTCGTCGCCTACGAGCGGCGTGTCTACGCGCTCAAGGAACTACCGGTCGCGATCGGCGAGCGCGAGTATGGGCTGCTGCGCGAGCTCGAGGAGCGCGGGCTGCCGGCCGTGATTCCGGTCGGGCACGCGCACCGGCGCGCCGAGGGCAGCGACGAGGAGACCGGCGTGCTCATCACCCGCTTCCTCGAGGCGTCGTTGCCGTACCGCACGCTGTTCATGCAGCAAGGGCTCGAGCGCTATCGCGAACGCCTGCTCGACGCGATGGCCGGGCTGCTCGTGCGCCTGCACCTCGCCGGCTTCGTGTGGGGCGATTGCTCGTTGTCGAACACGCTGTTCCGCCGCGACGCGGGCGAACTGCAGGCCTACCTCGTCGACGCCGAGACCTCCGAGCTGCACGACTCGATCTCGGACGGCCGCCGCGCCTACGATCTCGACGTGATGGAGGAGAACGTCGCCGGCGAGCTGGCCGACGTCGGGCACCTGGTCGCGCTGCCGCCGCTGCTGTCGATCGAGGAGACCGGCGCCCAGATCCGCTCGCGCTATACGCGCCTGTGGGAGGAGATCACGCGCGAGGTGCTGCTCAAGCCCGACGAGCGCTTCCGCATCCACGAGCGCATCCGTGCACTCAACGACCTGGGCTTCACCGTCGGCGAACTCGAGCTGCTGCCCGCGCCCGACGGCGAGCACCTGCGCCTGCGCACGATCGTCACCGATCGCGACTACCATCGTCACCTGTTGCACAGCATGACCGGCGTCGTGGCGGGGGACCGCCAGGCCGCGCAATTCCTCGACGAGATTCACGAGGTGAAGGCGACGCTGGCGCGCGAGAAGAATCGCAGCGTGCCCATGAGCGCCGCGGCGTTCTCGTGGCTCAAGGAGCGCTACGAGCCCACGGTCGAGCGGCTCGCCGCGGCGCGTGGCCCCGTCGCGGATGCGGCCGAGCTGTATGCCGAGGTGCTCGAGCACAAGTGGTTCCGCTCGGAGCAGGAACAGCGGGACGTGGGGCTCGAGACGGCGATCGAGGACTACCTGGCGCGGTTCCGACCGGCGGACGGCGCGGCGGGCTGAGCGCCGCCGAGCCAGTCGACGGCGATCGAGATCTCGCCCGACGCCCGTTGCGGCGAGTGGATGACGAGGAAGCGATCATCGGGGAGGACGGCCGCTGCAAGGATCCCCGGGGGCACGGGACGAACCTCCCGCGGCGTGGCGACCTCGCCGGTCGCGGGATCGAAGCGCGCCGCCATGAGCATTCTCGCCATCCCCTGAACGAACCAGATCGTGCGTCCATCGACCGACCAGAGCGGGGGCGTGAGCGCGCCGCGCGAGACCTGCAGCTTGCCCCCCACCCCGGGATAGGCCCCGACGTAGACCTCGCCCACTCCGGATTCGTCCGACAGCCACGCCAGCCACCGGCCGTCGGGGGAGAGATTCGCCCCGTTCTCGTGATGCCGCGTCACGACCACGGGACGGGGCTGCGACGAGTCGAAGCGCGATGCGTAGATGTCCCACCCCGAGTCGCCGCTGACCTGCTGGAACAGGAACTCCGTCCCGTCGGGCGTGACGTCGACCACGTTCTTGAACGGCACGGGGGAGCGGAACACGAGCGAGTCTCCGCCCGCACCGTCGACGCGCCGCCGATAGAACTGGCGCAGGCCTTCGCGGTTCAACCCGAACAGGAACGACCGCGAATCGGGCAGGAACGCTCCGGACTCGGCGATCTCGGTGCCGGTGGTGAGGCGGGTGGCGAGGCTGCGCGCGAGGTCAATCAGCCACAGGTCGCTGGTTCCGGCGTGCGACTCATCGACCGTCACGTAGCGCCCGTCGGGCGAGACGGCGAGGCCGCTCCACGAGCGTTCGGGGATCCCCGGGACGGGGTCCATCCGCCCGTCGAACGTGAGGTAGGCGAGCCGGTTCGATCCCGACGGCCCGCTCGTCCACGCCAGTATGCCGTTGCGCGAAACACTTCCCGGGTGCGCGCCGGAGTAACTGGTCGGCGCCGGAGGGTCGCCGACCACGAAGGGCTCGCCTCGGACGCGGCCGGATCCGGCGTCGAACGCCTGCGCCATGAGCTTCGCATTGACCGCGAAAAGCACATGACCCGACGGCGCGTAGATCGGGGCGCCGCTGGCGCGGAGCACCGGCGTCCCGTCGCGCGCGGGGTTGCGGGTCGAACCAATCCATGCGTCGAAGCGGCCTTCGCGTGCCGGGAGGGTGACGTAGAGAAACCGCTCGCCGTCGGGGAGGAAGCAGGGAAAGCGGTGCGCGGTCTCGTTCGCCGTCGTGTCGACCACGGTGACGGGCTGCGAGGCGCCTCCCGTCGCGTCCACGCGGTGAAGCGGCCCGCCCGAGGTCGGGGCGAAGACGATCACCCCCTTGGTCCCCCAGCTTCCGCCCCGCGGGTTCGGCGCGTCGCAGATCGCCTCGGGGTTGCCGCCGCCGATCGTCGCCCGGCGCAGCTTGCCCAGGGCGAAGAATGCGACCGCCTTCCCGTCGGGTGCCCAGAAGGGGAGCAGGGCGCCCTCGGTGCCGGGCAGCAGCGTCGCCGCGAACGAGTCGAGCGGCCGCAGCCACAGGTTCGACACGCCCAGCGAGTCTGCGGCGACGAACGCGAGAGTACGACCGTCGGGCGAGAGCGCCAGCATGCACGCATCTCCCGGGATCGTCCATCCGGCGGGGGCCTTGATCGTGTAGCGCAGGGGCTCGCGCGCCGAGTCGTCCGGGCGGAGCAGCGCCCCCGCGAACCACGCCATGAGCGCGCCCGTGAGCGCGACTGCGGCGAGGACCAGGCTGCGCCGCAGGCGGCCGCCTGCGGGGGCGTCGACGCGGACCGCGCTCGCGCCGGTCGCACGGATCGCGCTCGAGTCGTGGCCCAGGCGCGAGCTCGCCGGCGCGATCCCCATCATCTCCTCGAGCTCGATGCGCGCGTCGCCGATGTCGCGCAAGCGTCGCTTCGCGTCCTTCTCGAGGCAACGCGCGAGCAGCGCCCGCAGCCGCGGCGGCAGGTCGGACGGCAGCGGCGCGGGGTCGGGCTCGGTCTGCAGGATGCGCGCGATCGAATCCGAGACGGTCTCGCCGGGAAAGGCCTGCTTCGCGGTGAGGCACTCGTAGAGGAGCGCGCCGAACGACCAGATGTCGGTGCGGCGATCGACGCGCCGCCCGCGCGCCTGCTCGGGGCTCATGTACGCGGCGGTGCCCAGGATGACGCCGGCCCCGGTCGCCGCGAACGTGAGCGTCGGCGACTGCTGCGCGCTCGGATCCGAATCCGCGCCGGCGGGCTCGGCGCCGCGGGCGAGACCGAAGTCGAGCACCTTCGCATCTCCGGCCGGCGTGAGGATCACGTTCCCGGGCTTGAGATCCCGGTGGACGATGCCCGCTTCGTGCGCGGCCTCGAGGGCGGCCGCGATCTGGCGGCCCACGTCGAGCGTCTCGGCCACGCTGAGCGGTCCGCTCGCCAGGCGTTGCGCCAGGGTCTCACCCTCGACGAACTCGAGCACGAGGAAGCGATGACCGTCTGCCTCCTCGAGGCCGTGGATGGCGGCGATGTTCGGGTGGACCAGCGCGGCGAGCAGGCGCGCCTCGCGCTCGAAGCGCGCCAGGCGCTCGGGGTCGCGGGCGAACTCGTCGGGCAGGACCTTGATCGCGATCGGGCGGTCGAGCCGCGGATCACGCGCGCGGTAGACCACGCCCATGCCGCCGCGGCCGACCTCGCGTTCGACGGGATAGGCGCCGATACGGGATGGATGCATGCGCGGGAATGTAACGCATTGGTCGGGCGGCGTCTGCTAGGCTGGCTCGCCCTCGGTCGTCTCCCGTTCTCTCGGGGCCTCGCCCCCGGAGGTCGCCATGCCCGTACGTGTCCGTCGCGCCGCATCGTCCACCGTTCCGCGTCTCATCTTCGTCCACGGCGCGGGGGCTCAGCTCCAAGCCCCGCTGCTCCTGCGCGCCTGGGAAACCGCGCTGTTCGGGATGCCCGTGCAGGGCACGCTCGCCGCCCGCCTGGGCCGACCGCCCGTGCTCGTCGACTACGCGGGCGTGCTGCATCCGCGGACCGCGAGCCGGACGCGCGCCGCGAGCATCCCGCGCGTCGGGCCCGCCGACCCCGCGGCGCGAGCCTTCGCCACGCGACTCACCGACGCGCTCGCGCCGAGCGGTGACCGCGGCGCGCTCGTCACCGGGCTTCCGCCGTGGCTGCGCATTCCTCTGACAAAGCTGATCACCGCGCGCTTCGTGCCCGATGTCACCGCCTACCTGTTCGACGCCGCAGCGCGCGAGCGCATGCGTGGCCCATTGCGCGCCGCGCTAAGAGCCGAGCGCGGCGACGTCGTTCTGGTCGCGCACAGCCTGGGCAGCGTCATCGCCTACGACGTGCTCCACGAGATCGGCGACGCCGCGCGGGTGCGCCGCTTCGTCACGCTCGGCTCGCCGCTGGGGATCGAGGAGGTGCAGGACCACCTGCGCCAGGGCGCGGGGCGCCGTCGCAGCGCACGGAACGCAGGGCTCGCGCTCCCGCCCGGCGTGGCCGAATGGGTGAACCTCGCCGACCGTCTCGACGTGGTGGCGCTCGACGCGACGTTCGCCGACGAGGCGGGCATGGCGGCGAAGGGCATCCGCGATCGCGCGGTGGTCAATCCGGCGCGCCTGGTGTGGAAGGAAGGCGGCCCGCACGCCGGCGCCGGTTACCTGGCCACGCCCGAGGCGCGCGAGGAGATCGGCCGCGCACTCGGCTTGCCCGAGAACGCGCTCGCCTACGGGCGCCTGCTCCGGCGCGACGTGCTGGGCGCGATGCTCGATCGCGAAGCGCGCCACGGCGTGCTCGTCGAGATTCGAGACCCCGTCGCCTATCCGGAGCCGAAGGCGACGAGCGCGTCGACGACCCGGAAGCCCGCCGACCTCGACACCTACCGCGATGTGCTGGTGACGAAGATCGAGGCCGTCGTGCGGGGCGGGCGCACGCGCGCCGATGCCGACTTGCACGCCGCCGCGATCGATCCCCTGCGGCGCTTCGTCGCGGCGCGGCTGACCGCGAGCGAGATCGAGGAACTCGTGGTCGCCGGTCGGGCCGAGGTCTACTGCGTGTGGAAGAACGCGACCAAGCGCGCGCTGCTGCATCGCTCGCCCGCCGTCGTCCATGCGCCGGCCGGGCGTGCGACGTATGGCGCCGACGGCCGGAACGTGACGTGGGCCATCCTCGACACCGGGATCGACGCGGCGCATCCGCACTTCGCGGGGCTCACGGACACGTTGCAGATGTTCGACTGCACGAAGCCGGGCGCGCCGCGCCTGATCGCGAAGCCGACCGACGTGCAGGGACACGGCACGCACGTCGCCGGGATCGTCGCCGGCGAGGGCGACGACGAGGGGCGCCCGCTCGCCGCCGTCGCGCCGAAGGCGAAGCTCGTCGTCTACAAGGTGCTGAGCGACAGCGGCGAGGGCGACGACAGCTGGATCATCAAGGCGCTCGATCACATCGCCGGGACGAACGAGAAGTCGGCCGACCTGGTCGTCGCCGGCGTGAACCTGAGCCTCGGCGGCTCCTTCGACGCGTCGGTCTACGGCGTGGGCCACTCGCCGCTGTGCCAGGAGCTGCGACGCCTGTGGCGGCAGGGCGTGCTCGCGGTCGTGGCCTGCGGCAACGACGGCCGCGTGCGCGTGCGCACCGAGGGGGACGACTCGTTCGACCTCAACCCGGTCGTGGCGGTAGGCGACCCGGCGAACCTCGAGGAATGCATCGCGGTTGGTTCGGTGCACGCCGATCGGCCGCACGTCTACGGCGTGTCGTACTTCAGCTCGCGCGGCCCGACCGCCGACGGTCGCGCCAAGCCCGACGTCGTGGCACCCGGCGAGAACATCCGCTCGTGCCGCGCCGGCACGAAAGAGTACGTGGCGATGAGCGGGACCAGCATGGCCGCACCGCATGTCTCCGGCCTGCTGGCGGCGTTCCTGTCCGCGCGTCCGGAGTTCATCGGCCGGCCCGACGAGGTGAAGCGCATGCTGCTGGCGCATTGCACGGACCTGGGGCGCGATCGCTACGTGCAGGGCATGGGCGTCCCGAACCTGCTGCGGATGTTGTCGGGGACCTGAGCCGGATCGCCGGCTACGCGCGGTCCAGCGGATCGAACGGCCCGCGGAACAGCAGCATCGCGTACCCGATCGCGAGCGCCAACACCGGCGCGGCGAGGAGCCAGATCACGGCCGGCATGCCGGGGCGCAGGACGACGCGGACCAGGACCAGCGCACTTACGAGGAAGAGAACGAAGTTCGGGTACACGACGGGACGGCCGTAGATTCCGCCGAGCAGCGTCGTGCGGTGCGACCAGTTGAGGGCGGCCATCCCCAGCCAGGCCGCGCCCAGCAATGAGCCGATCCACGCGGCCCCCGGCGGGAACCCCGAGACCAGGCGCCCGAGGACGACGTCCGGCGCGAACAGCATCAGGAGCCCGCCGACGAACAGGACGATCGCGCTGGCGTGCGTGATGCGCGAGGAGATCATGGCGTGGGCGACAGCGCCGCACGCAACGCATCGCGCAGGGGTCCGTGCTCGGCGGGGGAGAACTTCGGCGCGTTCGCCCAGTCGTAGAACCACACCGGCGCCCGACGCCGTTCGTCGGGCTCGTGCGCGAAGCGCGGGAACACGTGCGCATGCAGTTCGGGATCGACGTTGCCGAGGATCTCGTAGTTGATGCGCAGCGCCCCGGTCACCGCGAGCACCGCATCGCCCAGGCGGGCCAGGTCGCGGAGGTACTCGCTGCGGGCGGGCTCGACCAGGTCGTTGAGGCTCGGCACGACCGGATCGGGCAGGAGGATGCAGTAGCCCGGAAGAAATTGGACGTCGCCCATCACGACCCAGCCCGAGGGAACCCGGCAGACGAGCGATGCATTCGTTCCAGCTCGAGCTTGCGCGACCCTTTCGGTGATGGTACCCATCGACCCTCGCTTTCTCGCGGGAGGCGCCCGATCCAGGGCGCCTGTTCGGATGGGGGCCGCTCGCCCCCAGGAACGACCGTGCCCGTCCGGGTGCGATCGCTGACCACCCGTACCATGGGGGCAGCTCCATGAAGAAAGCGAAAGCAAGAATTTCCAGCGGGCCCTGCGGGCCGCTCGCCACTGCGCAGGCGGGGACGATCGATCAGTTCGCAAAGCTCGTCCGGCGTGAGCTCGCGCCGGTGCTTGGCGCGGCCGGATTGCGCCAGGTCCGCTTCGAGACGGCGATCGCCACGACGGTTGGGGGTGGCGTGGTCGCATACGCCCCCGTGCGTTCGCCCAAGCCGATGAACCTCGATCGCATCAGGCGGGAGGCCCCGATCGTCGCCGTGTTCGCCAACTCGATTCCGCTCATCGATCGCGTGGCCATGAGGGCACTGCCCCCGGCCGTTTATGCGCTGCAGCTGCGCCCGCTCGGCGGGGACTCCCTGGCATTCGACTTCCTCGCCACGAAGGGCCACCCCGCATTCTCGACCGGCGCGAACCCGATCGTGGCCCGGCAACAGGGCGGATCGAACGAGCCCATCACGAAGGGCATCGACATCGAATTCGATTGGCCCGGCCCCGGGGGCGATCCGTTGTGGCCACCGCCGGGCAATGGACTCCTGTGCATCTCGTACGGGGACTGGAAGAAGTGCTGGCACTGGGGCTGGCCTGAGATCAACTGGCCCGATTGGTTCTAGTTGCGTGTCCGCGCCGTCGGCCGAAGTCCGGCCACGGCGCGGTTGGCATTGCGGCAGCACACGGGGCGCAATTCCCCGGCATCGTGTACCATGCCCCGAATGGAAATGCTCCGCTCGAACGCCGCCCGCGCCGCCGCTCCGGCCTCGCCCCCCGATTCCGCGCTGGCGCGGGCCATCATCGACAACCTGATCCGCCGCCAGGCCCACTCCCCGGAGGGGGCCTCGACGCACGACTGGTACATGGCCGTCGCCTACACGGTGCGCGACCGCCTGCTCGATCGCTGGCTCAAGACCATTCGCGAGGTGCCGCGCGACGACGTGCGCGTCGTGGCCTACATGTCGGCCGAGTTCCTCACCGGCTCGCACCTCGAGAATCACCTGATCAACCTCGACCTGCTCGAGCCCATGCGCGCCGCGGTCGCGGAGCTCGACCTCGACTTCGACCGCATCGCGGCCGAGGAGGAGGAGCCCGGGCTCGGCCACGGCGGGCTCGGGCGGCTGGCGGCGTGCTTCATGGATTCGCTGTCGACGCTGCAGGTGCCCGCGATCGGCTACGGCATCCGCTACGAGTACGGCATCTTCGACCAGGTGATCGAGGCCGGCGAGCAGCGCGAGGTCGCCGATCGCTGGCTGCACGGCGGCAATCCCTGGGAGGTCGAGCGGCCCGAGGCCGGCGTCGAGGTTTCGCTCGGCGGGCGCACCGAGGCATGGATCGACGATCGCGGTCAGCCGCGTGTCCGCTGGATCCCGGAGCGGGTGATCACGGGCATTCCGTACGACACGCTGATCTCGGGCTACCGGGTGGAGCGGGCGAACATGTTGCGCCTGTGGAAAGCCGAAGCGCGCGAGTCGTTCGACTTCCAGACGTTCAACCGCGGCGATTACGTCGGCGCCGTCGATCAGGCGATCACCTCCGAGACGATCAGCAAGGTGCTGTATCCGAACGACGACGTCGCGCGCGGCAAGCAGCTGCGCCTCGAGCAACAGTACTTCTTCGTCGCCTGCTCGCTCGCGGACATGCTGCGCTACCACCTGTCGCTCGGCCGGCCGCTCGAATCCTTCCCCGACAAGTTCGCGGTGCAGCTCAACGACACGCATCCGTCGATCGCGGTCGCCGAGCTCTTCCGGCTGCTGATCGACGTGCACGACGTCGAGCCCGATCGCGCCTGGGACCTGGTGCGCCGCACTTTCGCCTACACCAATCACACGCTGATGCCCGAGGCGCTCGAGCGCTGGCCGCTGCCGCTGTTCCGCTCCGTCCTGCCCCGGCATCTCGAGCTGATCACCGACATCGACCGTCGCCTGCGCGCCGAGATCGCGGCGCGATTTCCGGGCGACGGCGCTCGCGCCGAACGGATGGCGATCGTCGACCACGACGGCGAGGGCCACGTGCGCATGGCCCACCTGGCCAGCGCGGGCAGCCACGCGATCAACGGCGTGGCGCGCCTGCATACCGAACTGCTCGAGCGCGACGTGCTGCGCGACTTCTTCGAGCTGTGGCCCGACAGGTTCACCAGCGTGACCAACGGCGTCACCCCGCGCCGGTTCCTGGCACTCGCGGATCCCGACCTGACCGCGCTGCTGACGCGCACGCTGGGCGACGGCTGGTTGTCCGACATCGAGACCGCGCTGCCGCGGCTCGAGACCCGGATCGGCGATGCGGAGTTCCGCGCCGAGTGGCGGGCGATCAAGCGGCGCAACAAGGAGCAGCTCGCCGAGTACGTGCAGGCGACGATGGGGCTCACCATCGATCCTGGGTCGCTGTTCGACATCCAGTGCAAGCGCTTCCATGAGTACAAGCGCCAGCACCTGAACGCGCTGCACGTGATCACGCAGGCGCGCCGGCTCAAGCGCGGCGAGGGGCGCGACCTGCCGCCGCGCACCGTGATCCTCTCGGGCAAGGCCGCGCCGGGCTACTACATGGCGAAGCTCGTCATCCGGTTGCTGCACGGGGTGGCGCGCGCGGTGAACGACGATCCGGAAGTCGCGCCGTGGCTCAAGGTCGCGTTCGTGCCCAACTTCAACGTGACGGTGGCGCAGAAGCTCTATCCGGCGGGCGACCTGTCCGAGCAGATCTCGACGGCGGGCAAGGAGGCGTCGGGAACCGGCAACATGAAGTTCGCGCTCAACGGCGCGCTGACGATCGGCACGCTCGACGGAGCGAACGTCGAGATCCGCGAGGCGGTGGGGGCCGACAATTTCTTCCTCTTCGGCCTGACGACCGACGAGGTCGCGGCGGTCAAGTCCCGCGGCTACGAACCACGCCGGCACTACGACGAGGACGGCGAACTGCGCGAGGCGATCGACGCGATCGCGAACGGTGAGTTCTCCGACGGCGATCACGACGTGTTCCGCCCGCTCGTCGATCACCTGCTGAACCGCGACGATTTCCTGCTGCTCGCCGACTACCGCGCCTACGTCGACATGCAGGGGGAGGTCCTCCGGGCCTACGCCGACGTCGAGCGCTGGACGACGATGTCGATCCTCAATACCGCCCGGAGCGGGCGATTCTCGTCGGATCGCTCGATCCGCGAGTATCGGGAGAGAATCTGGCGGGTCGGGGCGCCCTGAGCGGGAGGGGGCCGGAACCGGGACCTTGCAAGATTCCTGTCCGGGGGCTGGACGGCCCCGGTGGGCGGGTCTAGACTTTCACCCGTGAGACCCGATCGGACCCACGCCGTTCGCGCGCTGCTCGTTGTCCTCGCCCTCGCCGTATCCCTGCGCGAGGCCGGGTCCGCCGCGTGTCAGAGCCTGTGTCCGTGGGGCGCGTTCACCGTCGAAGGACCGGTCGCCGTCGCCGCTGCACCGTCGTGCGGTGCCTGTGCTGCGCGTGATGGAGCGACCGCCGACGAGCCGTCCGGCTGCGCGCTCCCCTGTTCGCCGGACAAGCCCTGCCCGCTGTTCGCCTCGCCGCCGCCCGCCCTGGTCGAGCGGCCCAGCGTCTCCGCGACGACGGCCGATCTGCGCCATGCCACGGTCGGTCCGATCGAGGTGCCTCCTGGTGCGGCGCTCGTGGCCGCGGACTGCGATCCGCACGCGGAGGTCGTCGCTGCACGACTGGCTCGATCGCCGGCGACTTCTGCCACCCGGCCGCACCTCGACTCGGCGCTCTGGCTCCACGATCGCGCGCTGCTGATCTGAGCCGGCGCGAGCTCGCCTCGCCCCCGCACGATACGCTGCGCGCGTGCGATGCGGTTTGCCGCCCCCGTGGACGGGGCCGGCATGTGCACTCGGATCACGCGTGAAGAATCCGGACTCCACTCGGGCGCCGAAACGGACCAACCGTCCGCCGCCCCGGGAGAACCTCATGAACCTGTTCGGAAGTCTCGCCCTCGCGGGCACCCTGCTGAGCGCGCCGGTGGCCCTCGCCCCGGCGACTGCGACGGAGACGAACGCGACCATGTCGGCCGCATCGTGCGACATGCCATCGTGCCCGTCGTGCGACGCGTGCCCCTGCGGCATGGACTGCACGCAGTAGGCGAACCGCCCGACGCGCGTGACCATCGCGCGTCCTGAAAAGACGACGCCGGTCGGTCCGTGAGGATCGGCCGGCGTTGTGCTTGTGCGGCGGCGAGGACTCAGCGCAGGCGGAGGACCAGCACGTCGTCGGGGGCGAGCTCGAGGTGGAGCGTGCGGGCGTTGACCGCCCGGGCGCGCGAGCCGGCGAACGTGAAGGCGATCTCGAGCCGACCCGTGTAGCCGAACAGCACGGGATCGGTGAGGCGCACGTCGCCGGTCTGCCGGCCGAGACGGTTGAGCACGAACAGCATGCCGCCGTCATCACCGGCGTGGCCAACGATCTCGGCCTCGACGTCGGAGTGGATGTACGGCTCGACGCCCCGGGCGGCCAGCATGCCGCGCGCGAACTGGCGCAGCGCACGGCGGTCGCGATGCGGCGTCGTGTAGTAGCGCGGCGTCAGGTAGCGCCCGGCCGGCTGCGTGCCGAGCACGGTGCTGGTGCCCCAGCCGTGGCTCACTTCGTAGGCGGCGGGGCGACCGCCGTCCCACAGCGGCCCGGGGCGGATGCCGCTCTCCGGGTCGGTCGGCGTCGCGAACGTCCGAACCACGTAGTCGCCGCGAATCGACGGCGGGTTCGCATCGGGCAGCACCAGCGCCGGCGTTCCATCCGGTCGGGCGACCCACGGATGCACGGCCAGCGAGCGCCCCTCGACGGGCGTGCGCAGCGCGTCGAGCAGCGGCTCGAACAGGTCCATGATGTGCGCCGACGAGCGGTGGCGATCCGACAGCCACGGCCGTTCGAACAGCAGGTAGGGGACGAAGCCGGCGATCAACGTCCACCACGTGCGCACGACGTCGAGTCGACGTTCGGCCTGCGGCGTGAGTGGGAACAGCGCACGGTAGTGCGCGGGCCGGCCGGCGAGGTCGCTGTCGGGCGGTCCGGGCGTGCTCACCAGGTGGCCGCCGCCGGCGACGTAACCCTCGAGTTTCGCGTACGTCTCCGTGTCGAGCATTCCCTTCGTGGTCAGGAACAGCACCTGCAGGTCGGCCAGCGGCCGCGCCGGAAGTTCGGACAGGTCGACGACGCGCGGGTTGATGCCGGCGCAGAGCAGGAGTGCGTGCACGCCGCCCTGCGACAGGAACTGCAGGTAGCGGTGCGGATCGACCTGCTCGGTGCCGCGGAAGTAGTCGGCCGCGGCGTAGCGGAAGTTCGGAAAATAGATGCCGAAGCCGACCGGGTCGTGGATCTCCTCCATCGCGAGCAGCTCGCAGCCCCAGCGCTCGAGGAACGCTCCGACGCTCGACAGCACGCGGTAGCGTGCGGTGGGCCGCCCGAACTCGTCGAGCGGCGCGCCGAACTCGTAGGGCTCGCCGCTGGGTTCGCGCCCGTCGTGCGTGGTGAACAGGCAGATGCCACGCGCGCCGTGGGCGAGCGAGCCGAACACGTTCTGCACCACGGCCGCATCCGACACCTTGGCGCGCGGATCGAACCAGCCAATGCCGAGCTCGAACGCGATCGTCGGGCGATCGGGGCTGCGGTAGGCCGAGAAGATGCCCGGGTAGAGCGAGCTGGCGAACGGAAAGTCAGCGGTGAACGTGCCGGACGAGGCCTTCGGATAGATGTCGTAGCCGACGAAGTCGATCTTCGCCCCGGCATCGTCGCCATGCAGCGGGCTGTGCTGGATGCCCTGCTCGTTGTGCGTCAGCGGCACCGGCACGCCGAGCGCGCGCGCGGTCGTGGCGAGGAAGCGCAGGTATTCATCGATCCACGCCTCGAGAAACGTCTGCCAGTCCGAGATCTGCGGCTGTGCCAGCGGCGGCCGGGGCGGCAGGATCTCCTCGAAGCCCTTGAACGCGACGCCCCACACGGCCGAGAGCGCGTCGATCGTGGCGTAGCGGGTCTCGAGCCAGGCGCGGAAGCGGCGGATCGTGTCGACGTTGAAGTCGATCTGGCCGACGCGGTTGGCGAACAGCAGGCCGGTCTCGTTGTCGAGCTGCCACGACACGACCGGATCGTTCCACCAAGGGGCGAGAAAGGTGGCCAGCGCCTCGTACCAGGCCCGCGCCTTCGCGCGGTACACCGGATGCCCGAGGCTGTGATTCCAGTAGAACTCGCCGCGGTCGCGCCGCCCGTCGCGCCGCACGACCACCGTGTCGGGATAGCGATCACCGAGCCACAAGGGAATGCCGAGCCCGTCGAACTCGGCATAGATGAGCGGGCCCGGGCGGGCCATCACGGCCAGCCCCACCTCGCGCGCCGTATCGAGGAACCGGGCGAGATTGCGCGCGGGGTGCGTGGTCCCCCCGAAGTCGAAGCGGCCCTCCTCGGGCTCGTGCCAGACCCAGGGGATGTAGGTCGAGACGGCGTTCATCCCGGCGGCCTTGAGGCGCTCGAGGCCCGGCCGCCATCGCTCGGGGCGCACTCGGAAGTAGTGGAGCTCTCCGTCGTAGAGGAACTGCCGTCGCCCGCCCAGCGTGAACGCGCCATCCCGGGCGCCGAGGGGTCCGATCATCGCGGCGGAAGCTCCATTCGGAGGAGGACTTCGAGACAGGGGTGTGACCGGCCCGCTGCGCGGGGTCCCCAACCTAGCCCGGATGATTGGCGAAGGCCAGCCCGGGCCGCAATGCGAAGGGGCGCCTCCCCGGAGGGAGACGCCCCTGCATGATCGTTCAACTCGAGGAGACCGCGACTAGCGGTAGATCCCCTTGATGCCGCCCCACGTCGCCGGCTGCGCCGGGGTCGGGATTTCGCAGGCATCGAGGTACGACGAGCCGACGCCGATGTTGTCGACGGCCCAGTTCCAGTCCGCCGTGCCGGCGTACGAAGGGCTCGCCGGAAGCGTGGACGCCGAGTTGCTCTGGCGCAGGCCGAAGCCCGAGACCGCAACGGCCAGGTTCGTCACGAGCGCGTTGGTGTTCGAGACGCTCGTGCTGGCCTCGTTCACCGGGTTGACCCACAGCGACGAGGTCTTGGTCGCGGGATCGTAGTTGATGACCAGGTGATAGACGGTGTCGAACGAGAGCGCCGATCCCCACGGGGTGACACCGACCGTCGCGGACGTGCTGGAGTTCGAGATGCCGAACGTCCAGCCACCCGACGTGAGCGGAAGAACGTACACGCGCGAGACCAGGGCCGTCGCGGTGCCATCCTTCAGTTCCGCGAAGTAGATGGCCTTGGGGGCGCCGACGACGGCCGGGATGCGGACGTCGAAGCACGCGTAGGTCTTGCTCGTGAGCGACTGCGGCGCGAACAGGATGTGATCGTCATTCGCGTTATTCGGGGCACCACCGCCGGTCGCCTCGCCTGCGACGACCTGAATGTCGACGTTGGCGCCGCTGTAGTTCGCCCAGCCACCGTTCGGAACGAGGTTGCCGTTTGCATAGCCGAAGGACTCGTTGACGAGGCTCGCCGCCATGGACGGTGCCGCGGCAACCACGAGACCAAGGGTGATCAGCGCGAAAGCAATCTTCCTCATGATGCGTCTCCCAACGTGGACAGGTGACGTCAGTGCGATGCGGGATGGCGGGAAACCCGCGCGACCCGGACCAGGGGCAACATGTCAGCGGCGAATGGAAATCGATACGTGGTCGTCGAGACGTTCGGGTTTCGAAGGGCCCACGGAGGAGACCAAATGAAAGGAATCGACGTGAGGTCGAACCAGAATTCTTCCTACTGAACGACCGGTGAAACAATAGGCAATTTCGCACAGGAAGTCAAGGTGGGAGTCCCGTCGGGAGGGCCCGGCCGGTGCCCATCGCACCCCGATCGAAAATTCTGCAACTCGTTTATCGCAAGTCTGTTACGTGGATCCTCCGCCGCGGACGCCGGGTCCGGGCTGGGGCGGTGACGCCGTTCCCGGGAAGAGGATCATCCGTGTCCCGATGACCACCAGCAGGATGCCGAAGAGCTGCCGCAGCATCGGCCCCGGCAGCTTCTGCGCAACCGCCGCCGCGGCGATCGCGGCGACCACCGAGGCGATGGCCACCGGGGCGACGATCGGCTTCTCCACCGCGCCCAGGCGCAACTGAGTCCAGGCGCCGACGATCGCCGTGGGCACGATCATGAATAGCGAGACCCCCTGCGCCGCATGCTGCGGCACGCCGAACAGCAGCGTGAGAATGGGCACCAGGATCACCCCACCGCCCACTCCGAGCAGGCCGGCCAGCCAGCCGACGCCAAAGCCGACGCCCACTTCGATGAGCATGCCGGGAACACCGGGCATGGCGAGCCAGCTTCCCTGCGGCAGGTGCGGCCACAGGAGGCGCAGGCCGACCACGACCGAGAGCACGCCGAAGATCCGCCGGAGCTTCGCCGCCGGGTGCCCGATCGAGAACAGTGCGCCCAGGCGCACGCCCACGATCGAGCCCGCTGCGAGCAGCCCCGCGAGCGCGAGGTCCACCGGTCCCGCGATGCGGTAGGTGATGGCCGCCGCCAGCGCGGTGAAGACGAGGATCGCCAGCGAGGTGGCCTGGGCGCGCTTCTGGTCGAGGCCCAGGAACTTCGTCAGCATCGGCACGAGCACGATGCCGCCGCCCACGCCCAAAAGCCCGCTGGTGAGCCCACCGACGAGGCCGACGAGCGCGGCGCGCAGCTTCATCGTGACTCCCCGCCGCCGGCGTGTGCCGGCTTTCGTGCGACGACCATGCAACGATCGCCGAGCGCGTTGGTCGACTGCGTCCATGCGACGTTCAGCGTATCGAGCGCGGACAGCACGGTCCCGGTCACGGGATCGCGACGGCGCGTTCGCGACGGGGGCGTCTTCGACTGGATGAACGATTCGACGGTGAGCCCCGAGGTCGAGATCAGCGCGCGCAAGGGACCGGGCGTGAACTCCCACAGGTGATACGGCGGCTCATCAAGCTGCCACGTGCGCCCCAGCGCCTGCTGCGCGGCGAGGCCGACGCGACGCGCCAGCGAGTTCGTGGCCATCGGCCCGCGCAGCACGAGCGCGCCGCCCGGTGCGAGCACGCGCGCCACCTCGCGCAGCACGGCGGCGGGATCGGGCACGTGCTCGAGCACGTCGCCGAGGAATGCGACGTCGAACGATGCGGCGTCGAGGTGCGCGTCGGCGAGCGCGCCGACGAACACCGGCACGCCGTAGCGCTTCGCCTCGGTCGCCGCGTCCGCCGAGTACTCGACACCTTGTACGGTCCAGCCGCGGCGCTGCGCGGCCTCGAGCAGAACGCCGGTGGCACAGCCGAGCTCGAGCAAGCGCCCGGGTCGGCCGCCGGTGGCGCGCGCGACCGCGCGGTCGAGTGCGTCGGCGAGCAGCGCCATTGCGTCGCCCAGCAGCGCAGTGCGCTCGAGGAAATAGTCGCCCACGTGGCCGCAGCGCACGTCGCCGCTGCTGAAGTACTCGCGCGCGTAGAGCCGCCCGAACTCGTGCGCCGCGGGCTGCACGGTGAGGCCGCGCAGGCCGCACCGCGGGCACGCGCCGCCGGGGAACGTGGCGCCGGCGAAGCGGTACGCGAACGGCAGCGGACGGTAGCCGGCGCGCGCGTCGGTGCCGTGGCCCTCGCTGCGCCCGCAGCCGGGGCAGTTGGCGAGCGCGATCGTGGCGAGCGGCGTGTCGGTGACCGGACTCATCCGAGCGCTCCCGCGGCGTGCAGGCGCGCGATCGCCGCATGGTCATAGCCGAGCTCGGCGAGCACCGCATCGGTGTCGGCGCCGAGTGGGGGCGGCGCGGTGCGCGGGGCTCCGGGCGTGGCCGACAGCTTGATCGGCAGCCCGGTCACGCGGAAGTCGGGGATCGCCGGATGCGGCAGCGGCACGACCATGTCGCGCGCGACGACCTGCGGGTCGGCCAAAGCCTCGGGCACGCTGCGCACGCGCCCGCTGGGCACGCCCGCCGCGCGCAGGCGGGCGAGCGCGTCGTCGGCGTCGAGCACGACCAGCGCGGCGTCGAGCGCGGCATCGAGCGCGACGCGATGCTCGACACGCGCCGGGCCGGTCGCGAAGCGCGGGTCGGCGGGCAGGCCGTTGGTCGCGTCGCCGAGCGCGCGGCAGAGTGCGGCGAACAGCGCGTCGTTGCCGGCGCCGATCGTGATCCACGCATCGCGGCAGCGAAACGTTCCGTAGGGCATGAGGTTCGGATGTCGATTGCCGAGCTGCACGGGTGCCTCGCCCGTGGCCCAGGTGTTCGTCGCGTGGTAGGTGAGCAGGCCGATCTGTCCGTCGAGCAGCGAGGTGTCCACGCGCTGCCCGCGGCCGCTCTTCTCTCGGGCGTAGAGCGCGGCGAGGATCCCGCTCAGCAGCCACAGCCCGGCCACGATGTCGGCCTGCGACACGCCGGCCTTGAACGGCGAGCCGCCCGCCTCGCCGGTAACGCTCATCACGCCGCCCTCGCCCTGGGCGATCAGATCGTAACCCGCGCGGTCGCAGTCGGGGCCGTCGAGGCCGTAACCCGAGAGGCTTGCGTACACCAGCCGCGGGTTGAGAGCGCCGCAGGTCGCGAAGTCGAAGCCCCAGCGATCGAGCGTGCCCGGGCGAAAGTTCTCGACCAGCACGTCGGCGCGTTCGACGAGCCTGCGCAGGGCGTCCCTCCCCTCGGCCGTGTCGAGGTCGAGCGTGATGCTCTCCTTGTTGCGGTTGATGGCGAGGTAGTACGTGCTGATCCCCTTCCAGAACGGCGGACCCCAGTTGCGCGTATCGTCACCGGTGCGCGGCGCCTCGACCTTGATCACCCGCGCGCCCAGGTCGCCGAGCGTCATCGTGCAATACGGCCCGGCGAGGATGCGCGACAGGTCGACGACGAGGAGGCCGGCGAGGGGGCCGGTGGCGGCGGGTGCGATGGCGCTCATCGGAAGTTCTGGCCCTTCCAGACGATCCAGCCGCCGGCGTTCTTGTCGCGCTTGTCGCGGTGCGTCCAGTGGAGGACTCCGCCCTGGACGTTCCAGACGTACTCGCCGCGGAACGCGATGGTGTCGCCCGGCTTCAAGGGCACGCGCGGGGCGAAGTCGATATTGTGGGCGACAAGCATGGTCTGTCCCGGGACGATCTCGACGACGAAGCGCTGATGCCGGGGGGCCTTCGTGTCATCGCGGAGGATCCGTTCTACTGTGCCCGTCCCGACGACCCAGGCACCGTCCCGCTTCTCGTTGAAAGCGACCTGCGGAGTGACTCCCTTGCGGGGGAAGCCGTCGGGAATCGGGAATGGAGCAACCGTGGATGCCGGGAGCATCGCGGCGTCCGGGCCCGAAGGAGCGGGAGAGCTTCTCAGCGACTCCGGAGACTTCGCCGGGTCGGCGCACCCGCCCCCGAGCAGGGCCCCGATCAGCAGAAATCCCGCCAGAACACGCATGTCCGGCAATCTAGCACGCCGCCCCGACCCCGCGGTGGACGTGGTACCCTGCGGCATACCCCAACGACCGTAGGAGGTTTTCTGGGATTCGAAGCACTCGGCCTGCCCGCACCCATTCTCAAGGGCGTGCGCGCCGCCGGCTACACGCAACCCACGCCGATCCAGGCGAAGACGATTCCGATGATCCTGACCGGCCGCGACCTGATCGGCGCCGCCCAGACCGGAACCGGCAAGACCGCAGCCTTCCTGCTGCCCATCCTCGCCCGCCTGCTTGAAGGGGGTGAGCGCCTGCGCGCACTCGTCCTCACGCCGACCCGCGAGCTTGCCGCCCAGATCGAGACCAACGCCCGCGACTATGCGCGCTTCACGCCGCTCAAGGTCGGCGTCGTCTACGGCGGCGTCCCGATCGGCCCGCAGGAGCGCATGCTGCGCAATCCGGGCCTCGACCTGCTCATCGCCACGCCGGGTCGCTTGCTCGACCTGTACGGCCGCCAGAGCCTGGCGCTCGACGAGGTGCAGGTGCTGGTCCTCGACGAGGCCGACCGCATGGTCGACATGGGCTTCGCGCCGGACTTGAACCGCATCCTTCGCCTGCTGCCCGACGACCGGCAGACGCTCATGTTCTCGGCGACCATGCCGCCCGACCTCAACAAGGTCGCCAAGCAGGCGATGCGCGACCCCGGTCGCGTGGACCTGGCGCCGTCGACGCGGCCGGCGGCCGGCATCACGCAGGCCGTCTATCCCGTAGTCAAGCACCTGAAGACCCCTCTACTCGACGAGTTGCTGCGCATGCACGGCGTGGGCAGCGTGATCGTGTTCTCGCGCACCAAGCACGGCGCCGATCGTCTCGCCCGCCAGCTCGACCGCCTCGGCCACTCGGTCGCGGCGCTGCATGGCGACCGCACGCAGGGCCAGCGCGAGCGCGCGCTATCCGACTTGCGCCGCGGCAAGGTGCAGGTGCTGGTGGCGACCGACATCGCTTCGCGCGGCATCGACGTCACCGACATCACGCACGTGGTCAACTACGACGTGCCGCACACGCCCGAGGATTACGTGCACCGCATCGGGCGCACGGGTCGCGTCGACGCGCTGGGCGATGCGTTCACGCTGATGTCGCCGGAAGAAGCGAAGGACCTGACCGCGATCGAGCGCTTCCTCGGCAAGGCGATCCCGCGCGTGATCCTGCCGGACTTCGACTACAAGGCGGGTCCGCCCGCGAAGCTGGCCGGCCTCGGCAGCAGTCACTTCAGGGAAGGCGCCTCGGGTGGTCGCAGCGGCGCCGGCGGTGGTCGCGGTCGCGACGGCGGTGGTGGCAGTGGTGGTGCCCGCGGCGGTCGCAGCGGCGGCGGTGGCGGTGGTGGGGGTCGCAGCGGTGGTGGCGGCCGGCCTGGCAGCTCGCAGGGCGTGACCGTGGTGCGCACGTACGGCGCGAGCGGTGCAGGCGGCGGGTCGAGCAGCGGCGGAAGCGGCGGCGGTTCGGGATCGGGCAGCAGCTCGCGCCCGGCGAGCGCAGCCCCGGCGGGGGATCACGGCCGGAGACCCAAGAGCGCCGATAACTCGCGACGCGGCCGGCGCCGGATTTGACACCCACGCGATAGACCAGGGCGGCAGGGGTGGGCTAACGTCGAAGGCGGGAGCCCTCCCAACCCTGGTGGTGTTCGTGAACGTCGCGTTTCATCTTCTCGCCGCGGCCGGCCTGGCCGTGACGCTCGTCGCCCTCGCCCGTTCCACCTCGCCCTCGTCCGCCCTCCGGTTCGCCTCGCGCTACGCCGCCTTCGGCGTCGTCGCCTCGATCTTCACGTTTCGTGAGTTTCCCGAACTGACTGCGCTCGCCGCGTGGGGGCTGTTTCTCTACGCTCCGATCGGTTGCGCGGTCGCGACCGTGCTGTTCGTGCGGCGCGGCGGTCGCGGTGCGGGCGCGCTCTCCGCGCTGGCCTGCATCGCCCTGGTCGCGATCGCGATCGAGGCGTTCTGGATCGAGCCCCACAGCCTCGAGTTGAATCGCGTCGTGGTCGAGAGCGCGTCGATCAAGAAGCCGCTCCGCATCGCCGTGCTCGCCGACCTGCAGACCGACCAGATCGGCGCCTATGAACGGGACGCGCTGCGCCGAATGGCGGCGACGCGGCCGGACCTGGTCCTCCTGCCCGGGGACTACGTGCAGGACGGCGGCGGGGAGTCGCAGGAAGCGCTCGAGCGCGCATTGAATTCGCTGCTGCGATCCGAAGGGCTCGCCGCGCCGCGAGGCGTCTACGCCGTTCGGGGCGACCACGAGCACGACGGCTGGCGGCGCATCTTCGACGGGATGGGGGTGACCACGTTCGAGAACACGGGGACGGTCGTGCGCGACGATGTCGCGGTCACCGGGCTCGGCCTGCGCGACTCGTTCGCCACCGAACTCCGCGTTCCCGGCCGGTCGCAGTTCCACATCGTCTTCGGACATCGTCCCGACTTCGCGCTGTCGAGCGAGGTGAAGGCCGACCTGCTGATCGCGGGCCACACGCACGGCGGCCAGGTGCGGCTGCCGATCCTGGGGCCGGTGGTCACGCTGTCGCAGGTGCCGCGGGCGTGGGCGGCGGGGGTCACGCGCCTGTCGGGCGGACGGACGCTCGTCGTGTCGCGGGGTGTGGGGATGACGCGGGGGCTGACGCCGCGACTGCGCTTCCTGTGCCGGCCGGAGATCGTGATCGTGGATGTGGTGCCCGCGGGTCAGACCTCGCCCAGCTTCAGCCAGAGCGCGTCGAGTTCGGCGCGCAGGACCTCGTAGCGCTTCACCAGGTCCTTCGAGCGGGCGCCGTCGGCGTACACACCGGGGTCGGCGAGCAGCGCCTCCACTTCCTTGACATCTTTCTCGCGCGTCTCGATCTCCAACTCGAGGCGCGCGGTTTCCTTTTCCCGCTTCTTCTGCTCGGCGGCGTTGCGGCGGTCGACGTTTGCGGTCGCCTTCGCGGCGACGGGCAAGGCCTTCGCCGGCTTCGCCGGCGTGAATGGCTGCGCCATCGCTTTTGCCGCGCCAGGCTCGGGCTCGCCGGCGGCCCGCGCCATGCGCGCGGATTCGTAGTCGTCGTAGCCGCCTGGGTAGAGGCGCACCTTGCCGCCGTCGACCTCGATGATGCGGCTGGCGAGGCTGGCCATGAGCGATCGATCGTGCGTGACCACGACGATCGCGCCGGGGTACGTCGAGAGCGCGGTCTCGAGCACGTCCTTGCCGGCCAGGTCGAGATGATGCGTCGGCTCGTCGAGCAGCAGCAGATTCGCGGGCGTGAGCAGGATGCGCGCCAGCGCGACACGCTGCCGTTCGCCTCCCGACAGCACGCGCACCGGCTTGAACACGTCGTCGCCCTCGAACAGGAAGCTGCCCAGGAGGCCGCGCAGGCGCGGTCGCCAGTCGTTCGAAGCGACCTCCTCGAGCGACTCGAGGACGGTGAGCTTGCCGTCGAGCACCTCGGCGGCGTGCTGTGCGAAGTACGCCATCTTCGTGTGCGCGGGCACCTCGAGCGCGCCCGCGCGCGGCGCGAGCTGGCCGGCGATCATGCGCAGGAGCGTCGTCTTGCCGGCGCCATTGGCACCCACGATCGCGATCTTGTCGCCCTTCTCCAGGTCGACGTTGGCGTCGGCGAAGATGTCGCGCGCCACGTCGTAGCCGAATGCGGCCTCGCGCAGGCGCACCAGTGTCCGGCCCGAGTGCGGCGGCGCCGGGAACGAGAAGCGGATCGACTTGGGCTTGCGCGGCAGCACCGTGCGTTGCGCGGCCAGGCGCTCGATCATCTTGCGCTTGCTCTGGGCCTGCGTCGCCTTCGTGTTCTTCGCGCCGAAGCGATCGACGAAGCGCTGCAGCTCGGCCACGCGCTTGGTGATCTGCTCGTTCTGCGCCTCGACGCGGTCGCGCCGCGCCTCGCGTTCGAGCAGGTAGTGGGTGAACGACATCTGGTACTCGGTCATGGTGCCGCGATCGAGCTCGCGCACCGTGTCGGCGATGCGATCGAGGAACACACGGTCGTGCGACACGACGACGAGGCCGCCGCGGAACGACTCGAGGTACTCCTCGAGCCATTCCATGGCGGGCAGGTCGAGGTGGTTCGTCGGCTCGTCGAGGAACAACAGCGTCGGGTCGGTGAGCAGCAGCGCCGCGAGCGTGGCGCGCATGCGCCAGCCGCCCGAGAACTGCTCGAGCGGGCGGTCCTGGTCGGCGGTCGAGAAGCCGAGGCCCGACAGAACTCGCCGTGCCTCGGGCACCATGGCGTGCTCCTCGTGCAGGTCGAGGTGATGCTGGAGATCACCCGTGCGCTCGAGCAGCGGCTCGAGTTCGGGATCCTCGGGGGCGATGCCGGCGAGCCGCTGGTGCAGCGTGTCGAGCTCCTCGCGCATGTCGAGCACGGCACGGTGCGCCTCGAGCGCGCGATCGAGCACGGTGCCGTCGAACTTCTCGGCGGCCTCCTGCGGCAGGTAACCGAGGCGCGTGCCGCGCGTGAGCACGCGGTTGCCCGCCTCCGGCCGGATCTCACCCAGGATGATCTTGAGCAGCGTGGTCTTGCCGGCGCCGTTGGGCCCGACCAGCGCGACGCGATCGCCTGCGGCGAGCACCCACGAGAGGTCCTCGAACAGGATGCGCGAACCGATCGCATAGCGAATGTCGTGGAGCTGGATCATCGGCGGCTCAGCGGGCGACGCAGGTGGCGCGCGCGGCCGCGAGCTCGGAGAAGTGAGGCCCCGCGGAGCGGAAGACCTGCATGAAGTCGGTCCCTCCCGCGGGCAGCCCGAGGCGTCCGACGGTGATCGCGCCCTTCGACACGTCGACGTCCTTGCCCAGGTCCTTGCCGTCGTGGCGCATGGCGTCCGTGAAGGTGTGCGTCGTGCCGCGCTGCTCCATGCGGAGTCGCGCCTCGACCCGCCCATCGCCGTCGGCATCGACGTCCTCGACCATCGCGGCGTCGCTCAGGCCATCGAAGTCGTCGTCGGCCACGATGGCGACCGTGGGTTGCTGCGCGTTGCCGATGAACGGATGCACGCCCCGATTGACGACGACGAGGTCGGGACGTCCGTCCCCGTTGCGGTCAAAGGTAACGCCATACTCCGCCGGCGCGGGGTCGGCGAGGCTGTCCGGCGCGGGCGGCCCGGTGATCTGGAAGAAGTCGCCGTCGCCGGCGGCCGCCATCGCGTAGCCCAGGTGGCTGGCTCCACGCGGACCCTCGGGGCGCGTCGTCCAGCACAGTTTCTGGGCCGAGTCGACGCGCGCGGCGAACGCCAGCGCGCGCGCATCGAGCCAGGCGTCGGCCAGGTCCCCGGCGAGGCCCTTGCCCTGTTCACGGAGCGAGCGGGCGAGCGTGCGCGCGTCGGCCACGCGCTCGAGCGAGGTGGCGCGCAGCGGCGTCGTCTCCTCGTAGATGACGAGGAACGCGGTGCGGCGGCGTGGGAAATCGGGATGAAGCGCGTACCAGCGCCACGACGAGCCCCGCAGCGTCGACGTGCTCAGGTCGACCCGGAACCCGCGCCAGGCGAGACCGCCCGCGATGAGCATGGAGTCGGGCTGGAACTCGCCGCGCTCGACGTCATTGCGTCCGTCGAGCGTCTCGCGGACGCTCGCCCGGGCGCGGCGCAGCAGGACCGAGTACGCCGCGGCACGGTCCGGCGCCAGCACGCCCTCGTAGTCGACGCGGAGCAGCGCCTGCGCCTGGCCCGGCTTGCCGATCGACCACGTCATCAAGCCGGCCGGCTCCAGGCCCGTCGTGCGAAGCCACGGTTTCGCGGGCGCTGCGACGGCATAGGCGTCGGTCGCCGTCGGTGCGGACTTCTCGGCGGCCACGGCCGGGGCGCCGAGTCCAAGGCTGACGACGAAGGCGACGAGGAGCCGCGCAGCCGTCGATCCCGCGGCGGAACGGGCGCGCTTCAAGGCAGCAACGTCTCCTCGATGGCGAGATCGCCGACCGTGAGCGCCGTCGTGCTCTCGATCGTCTCGTCGACGGCGACCTCGGCCTCGTGCCAGATCGCGCGTGCGAGGATGCGGCGCGCCATCATGAAGTCGCCGGACTGCAGCGCCTCGACGAAAGTCTGCTGCTTCGGATAGTGCACCTCGCTGATCTTCTCGCCGGCTTTCGCGCCTGCCATCGAGGCCGCGATCGCGATTGCGTCGTCGAGCGTGCCGAGCGAGTCGACGAGGCCGCGCGCCAGCGCCTGCCGCCCGGTCCATACGCGCCCGCGCCCGATCGTGTCGACTTGCGTGAACGTCATGCCGCGCACCCGGGCGATGTCCGCGACCCACTCGTTGTAGCCCTTCCAGTGCTGGCGGACGACGATCGACTCCTCCTCGGCGCTCCACGGGCCGACCAGCGAGGTCATGGTCGCGTGCGGACCGTAGGTGATGCGGTCATAGGTCAGGCCGAGCTTGCCCATGAGCCCGGCGGCGTTCGGGACCGAGAAGATCGAGCCGATCGAGCCGGTGCGCGTGGCCGGGTTGGCGACCAGCATCGAGCACGGGTAGGAGATCATGTAGCCGCCGGATGCGGCCGCGTCGCCCATCGAGACGACGAGCGGCTTCTTCGCCTCGAGCATCGCCACCTGGTGACGAATGATGTCGCTCGTGTAGGTCGCGCCCCCCGGGCTGTCGACGCGGAACACCACGGCGTCGACCGTCTTGTCGTCGGCGACGCGCCGCAGTTCCTTGTTGATCGTCTCGGAGCCCATCGTGTTCCCGCCGAGGATCGGGTTCGGGCCGGACTTGGCGCCGCCGATGGCCCCCTGCGCGTGAATCACCGCGATCTTCGTCTTGCCCCGCAAGCCGACCGACGCGGCCGTGACCGCCGCGTACGTCGACCCCGTGACGATCAGGTTCTTGCCCTTGGCGACGTCGGGGCCCTGCCAGCGATCCTTGAGGTCGTTCCAGTAGACGACGTCGTCGATCAGGCCCGACGCCTTCGCCTCGACGGCGCGCGGGCCGACCTCGGCGAGGCGCGCGTCGAACCAGGCGGCATCCTGCTTGCGATCGGCGATCACGGCGTCGCGCACCATCGCCATCGTCTCGTCGAGGATCCACTGCGCGTTCTCGCGTGCCGCGGGAGACATGTCGGTGCGGATGTCGATCTCGCCGGCGGCCTTGTAGGCCTCGATCTTGTGCACGCGGAAGGTGACGCCCAGCTTGTCCCACATGGCCTTGTGGAACTGCCGTTCGGCGTTGACGCCGTTGAAGACGATGATCGCGTCCGGGGCCGTGAGGATCGAGTCGCACGCGGAGGCGAGGTAATAGTTGCGGAAGGTGAGCCAGTCGCAATAGGCGTACACCGGCTTGCCCGCGGCGCGGACCCGCGCGATCTCCTGGCGCAGCTCGCCCATCTTGGCCCAGCCCGCATCGGTGATGCCGAGCTGGAGCACGACGCGATCGATGCGCTTGTCGACGACCGCCTTGCGCAGGTTCATGCGCAGGTCGTGCAGGGTCGTCTCGGGATCGCCGAACGGCGCCTCGCTGCCGGACGGGAAGTCGGGCAGGGAGGCCGGCACCGTCAGGAGCAGCGTGGAGTGCGCCGGAATCGTGGTCTTCTTCCCGCCGGCGGCGATCAGCCCGAGGAGGAGAATGCCGCCGACGATGAAGAGCAGCAGCGCGAACAGCGAGGCGAACACCATCTTGATGAAACCGCCCATGACGACCTCCGGTAACGACGATGTGGCGCGGGACCCGCGACGGGACGCGGGGCCCGCCGTGCTCCCGGACTCTACCGCACGGGGCGCGGGCGGGGTAGTGTCCGGACATGATCTCGACACCTGCCACCCCGCCGCTGGATCCCACGCCCGCCGAGCTCGAGCGCTGGCTCGCTCTCGCGGGCTCGTTCGTCGTCGACCACGTCGCGCGCCTCGCGAGCATGCCGTCATTTGCCACCGAAGGCGCGCCCGCCGCCGTCGCCGCACTGAGCTTTCCCGCGCCCGAGGCCGGGCGCTCGCTCGAGGAGGCGCTGGCGCTGCTTCGGCCCGCGATCGAGGCGTCGTTCAACACCGCCGGGCCGGGGTACCTCGCGTTCATCCCGGGCGGGGGTCTCCCGTCAGCGGGTGTCGCCGACCTGGTCGCCTGCCTGACCAATCGCTTCGTCAACGTGACGGCGGCCGCACCGGCGCTCGCCCGGCTCGAGGGGATCACGCTCGGCTGGCTGGCCGACCTCATGGGCTATCCGTCGACCGCCGGTGGCATCTTCACCAGCGGCGGGTCGCTGTCGAACTTCGCCGCGATCGTCGCTGCGCGCGAGGCGAAGCTCGATGAGGACTTCCACGACGGCGTGCTCTACTTCTCGACCGAGACGCACGCGTGCGTGATGAAGGCGGCGCGCCTGGCCGGGTTCCCGCAGCGTGCCCTGCGCCGCATCCCGACCGACGCGCGCCGGCGCATGGATCCCGCGGCGCTGTCCGCGGCGATCGTCGCCGATCGCGCGGCCGGACTGCGTCCGTTCCTCATCGTCGCCAACGCCGGCACCACGAACACCGGCGCGATCGATCCCTTGCCCGCGATCGCGGCGATCGCGCGCGAGCACGGCCTGTGGGCGCACGCCGACGCCGCGTATGGCGGATTCTTCCGCCTCGCGCCGGCGGGCGCGGCGGCGCTGGCCGGCATCGAGCAGTACGACTCGATGACGCTCGATCCGCACAAGTGCCTGTTCCTGCCGTACGGCACCGGCGTGCTGCTGGTGCGCGACCCGAAGGCGCTGGAGAGGGCACACGCCAGCGAGGCGTCTTACCTGCAGGACGTCGCCGCCGCGGCCGGGCAGGCCAATTTCACGGATCTCTCGCCCGAGCTATCGCGTGACTTCCGTGGACTGCGCGTGTGGCTGCCGCTGGTGATGCACGGCGTGCAGGCGTTCCGCGACGCGCTCGAGGAGAAGCTGGTACTCACGCGCAGCGCGGCCGCACGGATCGCCGCCGAGCCGCTGTTCTCCCTGGTCGACGATCCGCAGCTGTCGATCGTCGCCTTCACCGCAGAGCCGCCGTCCGGCGACGCCGACCGCTTCGGCGAGGAGATCCTGCAGCGGGTGAACGCGCGTCGACGCGTGTTCCTGTCGAGCACGCGGCTCGAGGGGCGCTACGTCCTGCGCATCTGCACGGTGAGCTTCCGCACCCACGCGGAGCGCGTCGATGACGCGGTCGAGGCGCTGATCGAGGAAGCACGCGCACTCGCCGCCACGCCGCCCTACGCCGCGGGCGGGCGCTGACGATTCACGGGGAGAAACATGACATCAATATGGCAGGGCCCGCTTTGCGCTCCGCCTGCGCGGGAGTAGGGTCATCTGCAGCCCTCCTCGAACGCGATCCCCGGCCGGTGCGTGCCCGCCCCGACGCCGGCGATGGTCGCCCGAAAGGAAACCATGCACGCCGAAGCCGGCCCGAGCTGGACTCGCTCGCCGTTGTTTCGTCTCGCCTTCCTCGCCCTTCTCGTCGTTTTGCTGCAGGTTCCGATCTTCGCCATCTCGTTGCTCGTCGCCGAGCGACAACAGCGCCGTGACGGCGCCGTCACCGAGGTCTCGTCGAAATGGGGGCGCGCGCAGTCGATCGTCGGGCCCGTGCTCGTCGTGCCGCATCGCGTGCGCGACGTGTTCGACGACCCGGCGGGCCGACGCACGACGCGCGAACGCATCGAACGCGCGGTGTTCCTGCCGGAACGGCTGAGTGCAACCGGCAAGCTCACGCCCGCGACGCGGCACCGCGGCATCTTCTCCATCCCGGTCTACGATCTCGATCTCGCCATGACGGGGGATTTCGTAGCGCCGGACTTCGCGTCGCTCGGGATCGATCCCGAGAGCGTCGTGCGCGACGGCGTTCATCTTGCGATCGGAATCTCCGACGTGCGTGCGGTGCAGCGGCAGGTCGACTTGACGTGGGGCGGGGGTGCGGTCGCGTTTCTCCCCGGGACCGGTGACTTCCGCGGTGCGAAAGCCGGGCTGCACGCGCCGGTGGCGCTACCGGCGGGCGACACGCCGCTCACCTTCTCGTTTCCATTGCGCCTGCACGGCACGATCGGCTTCGCCATGTCCCCGGCGGCGAAGCAGACGGACGTGCGGCTCAGCTCCCCCTGGCCGAGTCCCAGCTTCCAGGGCGACTGGCTTCCGGCGAGGCAGGCGGTCGGCGCCGACGGCTTCACGGCCGAGTGGTCGATTCCGTACCTGGGGAGAAACGTTCCGCAGCAGTGGACGTCGCCCGAGGAACAGGGCGAGAAGCTCGCCGCGGCGCGCTTCGGCGTCGACCTGCTGCAGACGGTGGACGCTTACCGCATGACCTCGCGCAGCGTGAGTTATGCGACGCTGTTCATCGTCATGACGCTGCTCGCGGTGTGGCTGGCCGAGGTGCTCGCCCGGATCAGTGTCCATCCGATCCAGTCACTGCTCCTGTGCTCGGCCGTGTGCGTGTTCTACCTGCTGGAGCTGTCGCTCGCGGAGCACCTGGGGTTCGTTCCCGCCTACCTCGCGGCGGCGACCGCGATCACGCTGATGATCGGGGCGTACGGGAGCGTCGCGCTGCGCAGCCTGCGACGGGGGGTGGCGCTCGGCGTGGGAATCGCCGTGCTGTACGGGTTTCTCTACGTCGTCCTCGTGGCCGAGGACTACGCGCTCCTGCTCGGCTCGATCGGGCTGTTCGTCCTGCTTGCCGCGGTCATGATTGCGACACGCCGCGTGGACTGGGAGCGGCTGGAGGTGCGTCCGACGGCGGCCTGAGTCGGTGCGCGGACTACGCGCGGAACATCTCGGAAATGGTCGGGCTCCGGCGCCACGCCTGGTAGACGCGGCCGGGGAGCGGTCGCCCCAGTGCGGTCTCGATGGGGGCGGCCGCCTCGACCAGCTTCTTCATGTCGATGCCGGTGCGGATGCCGAGCCCGTGCAGCAGGTAGACGACGTCCTCGGTGGCCACGTTGCCCGTCGCGCCCGGCGCGAACGGGCAACCGCCGAGGCCGCCCGCCGATGCGTCGAAGATCCTGACTCCCAGCAGCAGCCCCGCCATCACGTTGACCAGTGCCGTGCCGCGCGTGTCGTGCATGTGCAACGCGACCTGGTCGCGGGGCACGCGCGCGCCGATCGCGCCGAGCACGTCGCCCACGCCCGCCGGCGTCGCGACACCGATCGTGTCGCCGAGCGAGAGTTCGTCGATCCCCAGGTTCCACAGGCGCACCGCGACGTCGGCGGCCTTCACCGGGTCGATCCGTCCCTCGTACGGGCAGCCGAACACGGTCGACAGGTAGCCGCGCACCCACAGGCCCTTCGCCTTCGCGTCGCGCACGACCGGTTCGAACGCGGCGATCGACTCGTCGATGCCCATGCCGATGTTCTTCTGGTTGAACGTCTCGCTGGCCGCGGTGAACACCGCGATCGCCCGCGCATTCGCCGTGAGCGCCCGCTCGAGGCCCTTCGCGTTCGGGACCAGCACGAGGAAGCGCGCCTCGGCCGTGCCGGGTGCGCGCGCCTCGATCGCCCGATCGATCGCGGCGAGCACCTCCTCGGTGCCCGCCATCTGCGGCACGCGGTCGGGGCGGACGAACGCGCCCACCTCGATGTCGCTGACGCCGGCCGCCGCGAGGGCGAGCGCGAACGTGGCCCGCGCCTCGGCCGACAGCGGCGTGGCCTCGTTCTGCAGCCCGTCGCGCGGGCCGACTTCGACGATACGCGCGCCGGCGGGCCACGGCCCGGCCGACTGTGCGGCGGGATGGACGCTCATGACATCGGCTCCAGCGCGACGAGGACGGCGCCCGCGGCGACCAGTACACCGGGCACCGCATCGACGCTCGCCACGACGCCGTCGCGCGGCGCGGTGAGCCCCAGTTCCATCTTCATCGACTCGACGACCACGAGCGTCTGCCCTTCCGTCACCGCATCCCCCTTTGCCACGTTCACGCGCACGACCTTCGCGGGCATCGGCGTGGCGAGCGTGTCACTATCCCGGGCGGAGCCCGACGGGCCCGAGGCGCGACCTTCCTCTTCGACGACGTGGCGATCGGAATCGATCCAGATCTCGAGCTGTCCACCCGCGCCGCGCACGACGTGCGCCTGGGTGCGCATGCCCGCGATCTCGAGACCGAGGCGCGAGCCGTCCCAGCGCCGCGTCCCTTCGATGTGGCGGTCGTCTTCGCCGACGCGAAACGTCGTGCCGTGGAGCGCGAGCGTCACCTCGTGCCGATTGCCGTCGAGCCGGATCGTCTTCTTCACGCGTCCTCCCCGCCACCGAGGCGGAAGCCCGCGAGAGCCGCCCACGGGCCGGGGTCGTCGGTCGCGCTGCTCGTAGCCACGGTCGCGCCCAGGCGCAGAGCTGTCGCCGCTTCGAACGAAGCGAGCGCCGCAGCCGCGATCAGCGAATCCGGCTGCATTGCGGCGGCCGGCTTGCGTGCCGCGCGCCACGCCGGGGCGATCGTCCGTTCGATCATCGTCGTCGACAGGTCACCCGCCAGCACGGCCGCGTCCGCGGCAAGCGCGCGCAGGAACGGGAGGTTCGTCACCACGCCGGCGACCTCGGTCTCGGCGAGCGCGGCGCGCAGGCGCGCGAACGCGGCGCCGCGGTCGGGGCCCCACGCGGTGATCTTGGCGATCATCGGGTCGAAGTCGAGGCCGATCGCATCGCCCGCGCGCACGCCCGCGTCGACCCGCACGTCGGGCCCCGACGGCAGGCGCAGGAACGCGATCGGGCCGCTCTGCGGCAGGAAGTCGTGCGCCGGATCCTCGGCATACAGTCGCGCCTCGACGGCGTGCCCGCGTGGCGCGGCGGGTTCGAGGTCGTCGGGCATCGGCACGCCGGCCGCGAGGTCGAGCTGGATCGCGACGATGTCGCGGCCCGTGACGAGCTCGGTGACGGGGTGCTCGACCTGGATGCGCGCGTTGATCTCGAGGAAGTAGAACGCGCCCGCTTCGTCGACCAGGAACTCGGCGGTGCCGACGCCGCGGTACTTCACCGCTGCGGCGATCGCCTTGGCCGCGCTCGTGAGCCTGGCGCGCAGTGCGGCATCGACACGGGCTCCGGGCGCCTCCTCGAGCACCTTCTGATGACGCCGCTGCAGCGAGCACTCGCGCTCGAGCAGGTGCCAGGCGCGGCCCTTGCCGTCGCCCAGGAACTGCACCTCGACGTGCCGCACCGGCTCGAGCCGCCGCTCCATGTAGACCGCGGCGTTGCCGAAGCTGGCCAGCGCCTCGCGCGCGGTGCCGGCGAGGCCCTCGTCGAGTTCGGCGAGGGAGTGGATCGTGCGCATGCCCTTGCCGCCACCGCCGCTCACCGCCTTGATGAGGAGCGGGAACCCGAGCGTGGTCGCCGCCGCGCTGGCCGCGGCGCGATCGAGCGCGTCGCCCTCCCAGCCGGGGGCGACGGGCAGCCCGGCATTGCGCGCAGCCTCGCGCGCGCTCTTCTTGTCGCCGACCGCCTCCAGCGTCTCGGGGCGGGGGCCGAGGAACACGATTCCCGCGGCCTCGACCGCCGCCGCGAAGCGCGATTGCTCGGAGAGGAAGCCGTAGCCGGGGTGGATCGCGTCGGCGTTCGCCCGCGTCGCGGCCGCCACGACCTGTGCCATGTCGAGATACGCGGCGCGCGGATCATCGCCCGTGAGCTCGACCGCGACGTCGCACGCCTGGACATGGAGCGCGTCGCGGTCGACGGCATGGTGGACGGCGACGGAGCGCACCCCGCGCGCGCGCAGGGTGCGGGCGATGCGGACGGCGATCTCGCCGCGATTGGCGATGAGGACGGTCGTGATGGGGCGGGAGGGCATGATGGCCGGAGTCTAGGAGGGGGGCACCGGCGCGTCAATGCGCGGGGCCGCGCGACGGGACGGATCGGGTGCGAGCGGTTGTAAAGCCCGAGATGGAGACCTATGCTTCTGGATCAGCGTACGGTCCGTACGAATCGTACGAACCGTACGCCCTCCGAAAAGCCCACAGGTCCCTCCGGGCTTTACAACTCCCGCTCCCGCGGTCTCGAACACCATGCTCAGACGAATCATTCACGCCGCAGACGCACGCGAGCGCTGGTCCGACGTGCTCAATCGCGTCTTCCATGCAGGCGAACGCGTGATCATCGTCCGTTACGGTCGCGAGGTCGCCGCGCTGATCCCGGTCGAGGACGTCGCCCTGCTCGACCACCTCGCGGATGCCGCCGACGTGGGTACCGCGGCGCGTGACCGCCCGGAGGGCCTAGGCCTCGGGCCGCGGCACCCACGGCGGCGGCACGCGATCGCGGAACGAGGCGAGGCCGGCCTGGCCTTCGTCGCCCATGCGGGCCTCCGCGATCTGCTGCGGCGTCGAGGCGCGGTAGACCTCCCAGGTGAGATTCGCCGACTCGCGGATCATGCGCTTGATGCGGGCCTGCGCCTCGGGGCCCGCGGCGAGCATCTCGTCGGCGATCTTGACCACGACCGCGTCGAGTTCGTCGGCGCTGCAGCGCTCGGCGATGAGGCCGATGCGTCGCGCCTCGTGCGCGTCGAAGCGCTCGCCGCTGAGGAAGTAGCGGCGGGCGTGCGACGGGCCGATCTTGCGCAATGCGTAGGGCGAGATCACCGCGGGGACGATGCCGAGCCGCGTCTCGGAGAACGCGAACGTCGTGTCGTCGGAGGCGACCGCGACGTCGCAGCAGGCGATCAGGCCCACGCCGCCGCCCAGGCAGTGGCCGTGCACGCGCGCGATCACCGGCTTGGGCAGCGCGTCGAGCGCCTGGAACAGCCCGGCGAGCCCGTCGGCGTCGGCGCGGTTCTGCTCAAACGTGGCCGTACCCGAGGCTTGCATCTCGGCGATGTCGGCACCGGCGCAGAACGACTTGCCTTCGCCCTCGAGCACGATGACGCGCGCCTCGACGTCGGACTCGAGCACGGCCAGCGCGAGGCGCAGTTCCTCGATCATCTGCTTCGAGATGGCATTGCGCTCCGCCGCGCGCGTCAGGCGGAGGCGGCGGACGGGTCCGACGGCGCGGATGGCGACGGTGCCCCAAGTGTGGTCACGCATGCCGCGGACTCTAGCAGATTCCGCGCGACCGGCGTACGATGCCCGCCGTGGACCCGCTCTTCTGGCACCGGCTGCAGTTCGCCTTCACCATCACGTACCATTACCTGTTTCCCCAGCTGACGATGGGGCTGGCGCTGCTCATCTTCGGGATGAAGACGCTCGCCCTGCGCGGCGGCGGTGCGCCCGGCGTGCCGAACCGCTGGAACGATGCCGCGCGCTTCTGGATCCGCATCTTCGGCCTCAACTTCGCGATGGGCGTGGCGACCGGCATCCCGATGGAGTTCCAATTCGGCACCAACTGGGCCGGCTTCTCCCGCCACACCGGCAACATCGTCGGCCACACGCTGGCGATGGAGGGACTGTTCGCGTTCTTTCTCGAGTCGAGCTTCCTCGCCGTGCTCGTCTGGGGCGAGCGCCGCGTCGGCGCGCTCGGGCACTGGCTCGCCGCGTTCGCACTGTTCGTCGGCAGCTGGGCGTCGGGCTACTTCATCGTGATGACGAACGCGTTCATGCAGCATCCGGTCGGCTACGCCGTGGGACCCGACGGGCGGCTCGTGCTCGCCGACTTCGCGGCGTTCGTGTTCAACCCGTGGGGACTCGCGCAATACGCGCACACCATGGTCGCCAGCGTGGTTACCGCCTCGTTCGTCGTCGCGGCAGTCGGCGCCTACTACCTGCTGCGCGGGCAGCACCTCGACGCCGCGCGCCGGTTCGTCACCGTCGGCGTGATCGCCGGGCTCGTTTCGAGCCTGCTCGTCGCGTTCCCGACGGGCGACCACCAGGCGAAGCTCGTGGCGCAGCACCAGCCCGGTGCGCTCGCGGCGATGGAGGGCCGCTTCCACAGCGGTCCGTACGCCGAGATCACGATCCTCGGCCAACCCAACGTGAAGGAGCGGCGCATCGACAACCCGCTCCAGGTGCCGGGGGTGCTCAGCTTCCTCGCGTTCGGGGCGTTCCACACCGACGTCGCCGGCCTCGACACCGTTCCCGAGGAGAACTGGCCCGACAACATCGAGCTGCTCTACTACGCGTTCCACATCATGGTCGGGCTGGGCACGCTGCTGATCGCGCTCAGCGGGTTCGCCGCGCTCCTGCTCGCGTGGCGCGGGCGGCTGTTCGGCACGCGACCGGTGCTGTGGGCGCTGCTGCTGGCGTTCCCGTTCCCGTACATCGCGAACACGGCAGGCTGGATGACCGCGGAGCTCGGGCGCCAGCCGTGGCTCGTCTACGGACTGTTCCGCACGAAGGACGGTGCCAGCCCGCTCGTCCACCCCGGCAGTGCATTGTTCACGCTGATCGGCTTTGCCGGGATCTACCTCGTGCTCGGAATCCTGTTCCTGTTCCTCATCTCGCGCGAGATCGCGCACGGGCCCGACGGCCTCGAGGCGCCGCATGAGTACGGCGGGGGCGCGCATGTTTGAGCTGTGGTACGGCATCGTCGCCCTCATGTTCACGGCGTACGTCGTGCTCGACGGCTACGACCTGGGCGCCGGCGCGCTGCACCTGTCCGTGGCGAAGGACGATGCCGAGCGCAGGAGCGTGATCGCCGCCATCGGCCCCTACTGGGATGCGAACGAAGTGTGGCTGCTCGCCGCGGGCGGCGCGCTGTTCGTCGCGTTCCCCGACGCGCTGGCGTCCGGGCTGTCGGGGTTCTATCTCGCGATCTTCCTCGTCCTGTGGTGCCTGATCGGGCGCGGCATCGCGATCGAGTTCCGGAGTCACGTCGCTGAGCCGCTGTGGCGAAGCTTCTGGGACGTCGTCTTCGCGGCGACGAGCGCGCTGCTGCCGGTTCTGTTCGGCGCCGCGCTCGGCAACCTGATCCGCGGCGTGCCGCTCACGCCCGACGGCTGGTTCCAGCTCACGCTGTTCACCGACTTCAGCGCGACGCCCCCGGTGGGCATCCTCGACTGGTACACGGTGCTCGCCGGCGTGTTCGCGCTCGTCGCGCTTACCGCGCACGGGGCGACGTTCCTCGCGTGGCGGACGGCGGGAGCCGTGCACGAGAGCAGCGTGCGGCGTGTTCGCGCGTTCTACGGAGGGGTGGCGGTGCTGTGGCCGCTGATCACATGGGCGACGGTCGCGGTGCGGCCGGACTTCCTCGCCGCGCTGCCGACGCGACCCTTGGCCTGGCTCGGCGGCGCCGTCGCGGTGGGCGGGCTCGTCACCGTCCTCATCGCCACGGCGCGCGGTCGCTCGCTCCTCGCCTTCCTCGGCTCGTGCGCGTTCCTCGCCGGAATGCTCGGCGCGACCGCGGCGTGCCTGTTCCCGCTGATCCTGCCCGCGGTGGCCGGGAGCGGCCCGGCGATCACGGCCTACAACGGCGGGGGCAATGCGGCCGGCCTGCGCATCGCGCTCGGCTGGTGGAGCGTGGGATTCCCGATCGTCGTGGCCTACTTCGTGGTGCTCTTCCGCCTTCACCGCAAGAGGGTCATTCCGCCTGCATGATCATGTACATGAACAACCCGATCAGCATGCGCCCCTGTGCGACCGCCCCCGCCCCGCCGAACTTCGTCCCGTGGCCCGGCGATCGCCGGGTAGGACGTGGTCTTGTTCCGGGTGCACCGTCAAGGGGTCCACGCGCCGGACTGACTGCGGACGCCAGCCGCCCCATCGGCACGCGCCGCTCGCCCGGACGGGCCTCCGACGGTATCCCGGTCGGGGTCGTTCACGCGCGGCGGTACTTCGCGCCGCGCAGGACGCCGACCTCCGAGACCCACGCGACCAGCGCATAGTGCGGGAAGTAGTCTTGAGCGAGCATTGCGAGAATCTGCTCCGCGACGGCTTCCTCCACCACGACTTCGAGCCGCAGATTGTCACCGGGCACCGCGCTCGTGCGCCGGTTGCGCGATCCGTCTCCCCGGGCGTCCGTCATCGTCCAGCCCGTGGCGCCCAACGAGCGCAACGCGGCTGGCAATCGCTCGGCGAGAACCGACTCGCCGATGATCGTGATCAGCTTGAGCGGAATCGTGAGCATCTCAGTCTCGCTGCATCGCGCGGGCGATCGCGTAGTAGATCGGGATGCCGGCGATGACGTTGAAGGGGAAGGTGATGGCGAGCGCGGCAGTCAGGTAGTAGGTCGGGTTGGCGGACGGCAGGTTCATGCGGGCTGCCGGGGGCGCCGCGATGTACGAGGCGCTGGCCGCCATCGCGCCCAGGATCGTGGCACCTCCCGCGGAGAGTCCGGCCCACGTCCCGAGCGCCACGCCGAGCGCGCCATGCAGCAGCGGCATGACGATCCCGAAGCCGACGAGGAAGAGCCCGACGCGCCGGAGGTCCCCGATCCTGTCCGCCGCGAGGATTCCCATCTCGAGCAGGAACAGGGTGAGTGCCCCCCTGAAGCCGCCCTCGAAGAAGGGTTGCACGGCGTGCCACTGCGCTTCGCCCATGAGGCAACCCACGATCAGGCCCCCGACGAGCAGGATCATGGTGCGCCCGGTGAGCACCTCGTGCAGGGTCTCCCACACCGGCCGCCCGGTGCCGGTGTTGAGCACGCCGATGGCGAGCGCGATGTGGATCCCGGGGCTTTCGAGCAGCGTGAGGAGCGTCGGCATGAAACCCTCCGACGGTTCGCCCATCGCGGCGACGAACGTCTGCGCGGCGATGAACGTCACCGCCGAGACCGAGCCGTAGTGAGCCGCGATCGCCGCCGAGTTCGCGGCGTCGAAGCCCCCGAGCCGGCGCAGGACCAGGTACGAGGTGACCGGCGTCAGGCACCCGAGCAGGAGCGTGACGCCAGCCGGCGCCGCGAATTGGGCCATTGTGACGCTGCTCAGTTCGACGCCGCCTTTGAGCCCGATTGCGAACAGCAGGTAGATCGACAGCGCCGCGTACAGGTCCTTCGGCAACTGGAACTCGCTCCGGATCAGGCGTGTCACCACGCCGAGCGCGAACGCAAGGACGACCGGCGACAGCAGGTTGGTGGCAAGCACTGATCCCAGATTCAACGGGCGTCGGCCTTCGCGCCGAGCACGATCTTCCCCGAGTCGAGGTCGTACACGGCATGAGCGATTTCCAGCGATTTGTTCGCGATCAAGGGTTCGAGGATCGGGCTTCCGGTTCGCAGGCGATCCGCCACGGCGCGCGCGTTGCGCGAGACGGCCCTCTCGAGCGCCTGCGGCGTGGCCGCCTCGGGGCCGCCCACGGCGGGCTGGATCGCCGCGAGGATGGAGCCGATGGATCCCGGCACGCTGACGTGCTCGAGCGCCGCCTGCACGGCGCCGCAGCGTTCGTGCCCGAGGACGAGGATCGAGCGGGCCCCGAGCTTGGCCACGGCGAACTCGATGCTTCCGAGGGCTATCGAGTCGACGACGTGGCCCGCGGTGCGGACCACGAAGAGGTCACCGAGCCCCTGATCGAAGACGAGTTCCGGTGGCACGCGCGAGTCCGAGCAGCTGACGACGATGGCGAACGGAGACTGTTGCGAAGCCACGGCGGCGCGTCGCGGCAGGTCCTGGTGCGGGCGGCTGACGTCACCAGCGACGTAGCGGGCGTTCCCATCGAGCAGGCGGGCGATTCCGGAGGTTTCCTTCGAGGGTGGCGGGGCCTCGCCCGGCGAGGCGGGCGACCCAACGAGGAGGCCGGAGAGGAGCACGATAGCGGACAGGATCGTCTTCATGAGAGTGACCTCGCGGTTCGAGGAAGTTGTTCCGGTTTGCGTCGAGATGCTGGCAACCAGCCAGGATCATGCGTAAAATAAGACATGCAATACGCGACGTCAATAGCGTATGTTTCTCGGACACCGGAAGGGTTGATCCATGACTCCACGCAAGGCGGAGGCGCGCCCGATCCCGCGAGGAAAGTCCGCGCCGTGGACGTTCCTGACGAACCATACCCACGTGCTGTTCTGCATTCTCCGCGATCCCGATGTGCGCATGCGAGACGTCGCCATCGCTGTCGGCGTGACCGAACGAGCCGTGCAACGGATCGTCGCGGATCTGGAGGAAGGAGGCTACCTGCGACGCGAGCGCGAAGGGCGCCGCAATCGCTACGAGGTGCTGGCGGACTTGCCGTTGCGCCATCCCATCGAGCGGCACTGCGCCGTTGCAGACGTCCTTGCCGTGCTCAGCGGGCAGAAGCCGGCGCGGCGTTCGCGAGCGCGTTGAGCGCGGGCGGCGCTCCTACATCCTGAACACGCCGAACCTGGTCGGCGGCACCGGCGCGGCCATCGCCACTGCGAGCGCCAGGCCCAGTACGTCGCGCGTCTGCGCGGGATCGAGGATCCCGTCGTCCCACAGGCGTGCGGTCGAGTAGTAGGGCGAGCCCTCCTCTTCATATCGCGCGCGGATCGGCTGCTTGAACGCCTCGGCGTCGCCCTCCTTCGGCGTCTTGCCGGCGGCGCGCAGGCCGTCCTCCTTCACCGTCCACAACACGTCGGCCGCCTGGTCGCCGCCCATCACGCTGATGCGCGCCGACGGCCACATGAACAGGAAGCGCGGATCGTAAGCGCGGCCGCACATGCCGTAGTTGCCGGCGCCGAACGAGCCGCCGACGACGAGCGTGAGCTTGGGCACGTTCGCGTTGGCGACGGCGTTCACCATCTTGGCGCCGTCCTTGGCGATGCCGCCGGCCTCGTAGGTGCGCCCGACCATGAACCCGGTGATGTTCTGCAGGAACAGCAGCGGCGTGCCGCGCTGGCAGCACAGTTCGATGAAGTGCGTGGCCTTGAGCGCCGACTCGCTGTAGAGCACGCCATTGTTGGCGAGGATCCCGACCGGCATTCCGTGGAGATGCGCGAATCCGGTCACCAGTGTCGGCCCGTACAGTGCCTTGAACTCATGGAAGCGCGAGCCGTCGACCAGCCGCGCGATCACCTCGCGCGCGTCGTACGCCTCGCGCAGCGTGACCGGCAGCACGCCGTACAGCTCCTCGCCGTCGTACGCGGGGTCCTCGACGGGCGCGCGCTCGACATTCGCGAACGAGCCCGCGCGACCCACAGCCTCGCCACGGCGGCCCAGCTGGGCGAAGATCTCGCGCGCGATCTCGAGCGCGTGTGGGTCGTCGTCGGCCAGGTGATCGGCGACACCGCTCTTCGTCGTGTGGACGAGCCCGCCGCCCAGGTCCTCGGCGCTCACCTCCTCGCCGGTCGCAGCCTTTACCAGGGGGGGACCGCCGAGGAAGATCGTACCCTGGTTCTTGACGATGACGACCTCGTCGGACATTGCCGGCACGTACGCGCCGCCGGCGGTGCACGAGCCCATCACGATCGCGACTTGCGACAGCCCCGCAGCCGACATGCGCGCCTGATTGTAGAAGATGCGCCCGAAGTGCCCGCGGTCGGGGAACACGTCGGCCTGCAGCGGCAGGAACGCGCCGCCCGAGTCGACCAGGTAGCAGCAGGGAAGCCGGTTCTCGAGCGCGACCTCCTGCGCCCGCAGGTGCTTCTTCACCGTCAGCGGGAAGTACGTGCCGCCCTTCACCGTCGCGTCGTTGGCGATGATCATCGCCTCCTTGCCGGCGATGCGGCCGATGCCGGTGACCAGGCCCGCCGCCGGGGCTGCGTCCTCGTACATTCCAGACGCGGCCAGCGGCGACAGCTCGAGGAACGGCGATCCCGGATCGAGCAGGCGCTCGACGCGCTCGCGGGCCAGCAGCTTGCCGCGTGCGGTGTGCTTCGCCGCCGCATCGGCGCCGCCGCCCTCGCGGGCGCGGGCCAGCCGCTCACCCAGTTCCGCCGCGCGGGCGCGGTGGAACGCGGCGCGTTCCTTGAAGACCGGATCATTCGGATTGATGCGGGAAGTGAGCTTCGGCACGGGCGCGAAGCTAGCACGTTCGCCGCGGGGACGGTTGCATGGGCGGCATGGACGCACGCACGAACGGGGGCATGACCTGGGCATCGGCGGTCTCGGAACTCGCCGACACACGGCACGCGGCGCAGGAGGCCGCGACCGCGGTCGCGGCGCAGCTGGGTGGCGTGCCACCCGATATCGCGTTCGTCTTCTTCTCCGCGCACCATCGCGCCGATGCGCTGGCGCTGGTCGCCGCGGTGAGCGAGGACCTGCTGCCGTCCCACTGGATCGGTTGCTCCGCGGGCGGGGTTATCGGCGACGGCCGCGAGGTCGAGGAACGCCCGGGCCTGTCGATCACTGCGGCGCACCTGCCGGGCGTCTCGGTGCGCCCCTTCCGGCTCGACGAGGGCGACCTGCCCGATGCCGATGCTCCGCCGCGGGCGTGGGAAGCCGCGCTCGGCACGGGCCCGGGCGAGCGCCCACACTTCATCATGCTGACCGAGCCGTTCTCGTTTCCGGCCGACGACTTCGTGCGCGGCCTCGACTACGCGTTCCCCAAGAGCGCCAAGGTGGGCGGGCTCGCCAGCGCCTCCGCCGAGCCGGGCGGCAACGTGCTCCTGGTTGATGGCGACGTGTTGCGCGTCGGAGCCGTCGGCGTGGCGCTGACCGGCGCCATCCTGGTGGACACGATCGTCGCCCAGGGCTGCCGCGCCATCGGCGAGCCGATGCGCGTCACGCGCGCGCGCGCGAACTTCATCCTCGAGCTCGACGGCCAGCCGCCGCTCGAGGTGCTGCGTGCCTTGCTGCCGCGCCTGTCGGATCGCGACCAGCGGCTCGCGCGCTCGGCACTGTTTCTCGGCGTGAGCGTCGATCCGCTCGACGACGTGCCCAGCGATGGCACGTACCTGATCCGCAACATCCTGGGGGTGAGCCCCGACAACGGCGCGCTGGCGGTGGGCGACGAACCGCGCGCGGGGCAATCGGTGTGCTTCCACCTGCGCGATGCGCTGGCCTCGGCCGAGGATCTCGACGTCCATCTCGACCGCTACATGAGCGACGTGCTGGCCGTGCCTGGCGCGGCGCATCCGGCCGGGGCGCTGGTCTTCTCGTGCCTGGGGCGGGGCAAGAACCTGTACGGGCGACCCGATCACGACACCGACGCGTTCCGCGAGAAGCTGGGAGCGGTCGCGCTGGGCGGCTTCTTCGCCAACGGCGAGATCGGCATGGTGCGCGGGACGACGCATCTGCACGGGTTCACGAGTTCGTTCGCGTTGTTCCGGCGGCCGGCGGGGGCGGGGAGCTGAGGTCGGGAGCCTAGGACCGGCCGAGAATGAGTTCGATCCCGAGCAGGACCGCCTCGAGGCGTGGTCGGTGGAGAAGTCTCACGCGTTCAGTGAGGCAACCCCGATCAATGGTCGTGATCTGCGACACGTTGGCGACCGAGTCCTTCGGGAGGCCGGTCGTGCGGGCGGGGAGCATGACGTTTCCAGCTGCCTCGGCCCACGCGAGGTTGCTGGTCAGCGGAACGCAGACGGTCGTGCGCAGGCGAGTCCGATTGAAGTCGTCGGACTGGACGACCAGAACCGGGCGGCGGTAGCCCGGCTCCGAACCCACCGGCGCCGGCAGGTCCGCCCACCAGATTTCACCCTGGGCGATCACCACTCGGTGTTCTCGAGGATGCGCCGGGCGGCCTCGTCGACGAACCTGGTGTCGTCCTCGCCGAGGCGATCCATGACGCGATCGATTGAGGCCGCGATCTCCTCGGGCGAGTGGCGTGCGACGAACTCTTCGAGGGCGAGGCTGTAGAGGCGACTACGGGACACCTTGAGCCGGCGGGCCAGGCGCTCCGCGTCCGCGAAGACCTGGTCCGGAATTGAGACGGCGACTTTCATACTTCTAGTATGACCAGTGGCCGAATCGAGAGTCAAGCGTGCTCGCAGGGACACATGCCAGCCGATCGCTCGAGCCATTATGTCTTAAGCAGTTGGTAAATAGTCACTTACAAGTTAGGCACCTTCCTTGCGCTCCCTGGATTCAAGCCGCCCGGCCCGGAGCGGCACGGAGGAGAACGCCATGAAGACTCGCCCCTGGATCCTCGCGCTGAGCCTTGTCCTGCTCGCCGCCCCGCTGGCCGCGCCCCGCGTGCACGCCTGCGAGGAAGAGGGCAGCGACGCCGACCTCGTGCTTGACGAAACCGGCGATTCACCGCTCATCGTCCGGGAAGGCGCCTGGCTCGACTCGGAACTCGATTCGTCGTGGACCCCGCTCGAGCCCGGGGCCTTCCTGTTGCGGCTTCACCGTCCGACCGGCGCGTGGGTCGTCGAGACATGGTACTACCGCCTGCCGTCGGACCCGACGCGCGTGCTCACCCACGACGAGCTGGTCGAGCGGCGTGCCGGGCGCGGCGTCGAGCCGTGGGACGAGCCGACGATGGTCGTCGACCAGGTGATCGTCTACGCCCAGGGCGAGGCGCAGGCGCTGCGGCTCGCTCGCGCCATGCGACCGGCGCAGGTGCCCGCTCGCGTGGTCGAGGCGGTGCTGGAGCGCGCGCTCCTCGAGGCCAACGAAGAAGGCTGCTGACGGGCCGCCCAAACGTGCAAGCCGCCACGCCTGCCCGCGCAGCCTGCGCGATCCTCGGAGGAGTCGCGCGTCGCCCCCGCTCTGCCCCGCCCCGGACTCGGGAGTTGCGCATTGCCCGGCGGCGGCGATCCCCCAGGGCCGCCGCGCGAGGAAGTCGTGGAAACCACGTCCCGCGCGCCACATCGGAGCGCCATGCACGATGCGACACGATTGCGGATCGCGTCCCGTGGCCGCTGCGCCGATGTGATCGTGGTCGCCGCGATGCAGCACGCCTGACGCCCCGAGTCCGGCACGTCCGATGCACACTCCTTGATCGTTCCGGCTGCCCCTCGACGCGCTGCGGGCCGACCGGGAGGATCAGGAGGACGTGCCCCATGGAACGGATTCGCAACGCTGATCGTCGTCGGTTCACGCCGACACTCGCCGCGCTCGCCACCACGACCGCAATCCTCACCGGGCTGGCTCCGCCGGTCGCGCACGCGCAGTTCGGCGGCGCGCCGGCGAGCTACACGTTCCGCGTCGTCGACCAGAACGGGCGTCCGCTCGACGGTTCGATGGTCCGCATCGAAGGAACGACCGGCGACATGAACACGCCCGCCACGGTCGACCTGGTGGCCGGTCCGCAGCTGGTGACCATCGAGCCCGCGGTCCTTGGAGCGATGCTGCCTGACGGAGCCCTGCGCCCGAGCGGGGCGAACGGCCTGTCGCGGAACGAATTCCTGTTCCTCAATCCCGGCGGCGGCGACGTCGTCATCGTCTGGCGCACGGCCGACGTCGCGATCGGGGTCGTCGACCAGGATGGCGCTGCGATCGCCGGTGCGCGCTGGGGCTTTGCCGGAGACGGTGCGATGTACGCGCCAGGCATGCTCACGCTACCGTTGACCGACGAGTCGGCCCACGTGGGAATGGGCGGCCCGTCGCTGGCGGGCTGGGTGTTCGACGTACGCGCCGCGTTCGATGGTGCGCCGGTCGACCTGGTCCGCAGCGAAGCGCGCGAAGCCCTCGATGGCCTGACTGCGCTGGACTTCGAATGGCGCCAGACCGCCTGCACCATGGGCGTCGTCGATGCGATCGGCAATCCGATCCGCGGCGCGACCTGGGCGATGCTGGGCCACACGTTCGGGGCCGGCGACGCGATCGCGCTGCCCACGACGGATGAGGCGTTGTATGGCAACCTGGCTGGCACCCTCACATCCGGCTTCACCGTACATCTGTTCACCAACTCGAGCTTCGGCAGCGGCGACGTGATGTTCGAAGCGGACGCGTCCGGCCTGCTGTCCCCCGACTTCGCCGACGTGAACGGCGGAGCCTTCGGCCTGCGTTGTGGCATCACTGCGTTCCCGCCCCTGACGACCGGCTCGCTTGCCGTCTCCGTCACCGCGGACGGCGCGGCGTTCGCCGGCGCGCAGGTCTCGGTGGTGGACGCGAACAACGCGAGCAGCACGCAGGTCACGGGCGCCGGGGGCTTCTTCGAGCTCGGCAACATGCCGCAGGGGCCGCTCGCGCTCACCCTGACCGTGCCCGCCGGCTACCACGCGGTGGACCCGGCGAGCGCTTCGCTGGCGACCTCGATCGTGGCGGGCGAGATGCGCAGCGTCGCGTTCGCGATGGCAGCCGACGTCGTCGAACCGCCGCCGCCGCCGCCGATCGTCAACAATCCCGAGTCGTACAACTACTGGCGGCGCGAGGTCACGTCCGCGCTGCGCGGCAGCGGCCGCCGCGACGAGAACCCCCAGGACATGGCGGCGATCTTCCCGCAGGCGATCTTCTCCGGCTTCGCCCAGCATGCGACCGATCCGGTGCGCGTCGAGGGCGTCACGCAGCTCGATCCCGACGGCACGGGCCCGAAGGACGCGCGCGGCCTGACGCTGGCCGACATGGACGCGACCCTCGACCCGGGCGGTAACAACGCCCTGCACCAGGCGAAGCGCGAACTTCTCGTCGTGCTGTTGAACGTGGTGAGCGGACGCCTGTCGCTGAACCTGGTGGTCGACGCCTCGGGCCGCACGCTCGCCGAGGAGATCCGTCGGATCGCCGTGATGATCAACGACGGCCTGCCGGCAAACGACGCGATCGCCCGCACTGAAGCCGAGCACATCAACTCCGGCAAGGCGGGTCAGCGCATTCCGGTCCGGACGGTCCAACCCCACGTCGAGGACGTGGCCGAGGAGTTCGGCGCCGGCACCCTGGATGCGATCGCCCTGGCGACGTTGCCCGCCGCCGGCAGCCTGCGCATCGCGTTCACGCTAGCCGAGGCGCAGCGCGTGACGCTCGACGTGTACGACGCAAGCGGTCGTCGCCAGACGCGCCTCTACGCGGGCGACGCCCCGGCGGGCACGACCGAGCTGACGTGGAATGCGGGTGGGCGGCGCGGAGTCTACTTCGCGCGCCTGGTCTCGCTGCAGGGAGTGAAGACGGCGAAGCTGGTGGCGGCTCGTTAGCGAGATCGCTCCGAGAACAGCTCCCCCCAAAGGAGCGGTCGGCAAAGGGGCCCGATGTCCGGGCCCTTTCTGCTATTTCAGCTCAGCGGAGTCGGCGTTCCAGCCTAGTCCGCCCCGCGGGTCTCGGCAGCCAGCACGGGGGCGTCGGTCACGACCGCTGCATGCACGGCCGGCGTGGCCGTCCAGCGATCGATCAGGCGCCGCGTCTCCGAGAAGCGCACCGAGTTCGACGGAGCGCCGAGGACGACCGAAATCACGTCGCGCGAGCGGGTCGAGACCCAGGTCGCGAGGCAGTAGCCCGCCTCGCTGATGAAGCCGGTCTTGCCACCGCGCACGTCGAACACGCCGTAGCGGCACAGGCGGTTCGTGTTCACCAGGTGGTAATCCTTCTTCGAGCTGCGGAACGTGTAGTCGGGCAGCGTCGTGATGTGCGAGATCATCGGCTCACCGCTGGCGCGCTTGAGGATCTGCGCGTACTCGGTCGCGGTCGAGACGTTCTGCTCGGAGAGTCCCGTGAACTCGACGAAGCGCGTCTGGTGCAGGCCCATGACCTGCGCCTTGCGGTTCATGCGGGCGAGAAACTCCTCGGGCGGAAGGTCCGAGTTGCGCACCAGCGAGCGCGTCGCCGCGTTGTCCGACGACAGCAGGGCCAGGTGAAGCAGGTCGCGCATGGTGACGATCTCGCCGGAGCGCAGCCGCGTGTGCCCGGAGCCGGCCAGGTCCTCGCGCGAGACCATCGCCCGGCGCGTCAGATCCGGCTTCATCTCGAGGTACACCATCATCGTCATGAGCTTGGTGAGGCTCGCGATCGGCATCGCCTGGCCCGAGTTCTTGTCGAACAGGACCTCGCCGGTCTTCGCATCGAGGATGATCGCCGCACGGGCGTTGACGCCGCCGCTGTAGGAGATCCGGCGCCGGCCCTTCTTGACCACGCGCTTCTTCGACTTGAGCGTCGACTTCTTGACCGGTTTCTTGACCGACTTCTTGCTGGTCGTCGACTTCTTGAGGGTGCTCTTGCGGGCAGAAGACTTCTTGGCCGTGGTTTTCTTCGCCGGGGTCTTCTTCGCCGTGGTCGCAGCGGAGCTCGTTCCCGCCGCCTCGGCGACGGGGGCGAACTCGGCCGGAAGAAGCAGCGCAGCGGACAGGATCAGGCCGGCCAGCGCCCGGAAACGGCGCGAGGCGGCCGCCGGTCGAGCGAGAGACACTGAGGTGGCCTGGACAGCAACCGGGGCCGAATAGAGCACGGGACCTCCCTCCAGGGGGTCGAGATACGTCGTCAATCGCCACGCGGACAAGGGGATCGGGCGCCGGCGCAAAGACGCCGCAGCCACCCGTCCTCGAATGCGAGGCGAGTTCCTCTCACGAGACATCTCTTCCGTGAGCAATCCCCGGGCCACAGCAAGGCTCCGCAGCCGTCGTCGGAAACTTCCGACGGGTGGCCGGAGATTGATCTCGTATCCGGGCGGGCAGCCGATCCGTCCACCGCTGGAGGATTGCCCGGGCGCGATGGAGCAAGCTTGCACCCCGGGGTGCCCTTCGGTCAACCCAGGTTGTGCCCTGACGATTGGGGGCGAGGCAATTCCTGCGGCTCTGCCCGTGGATCGGCCCCGTAAACCCTTGCGCGGCAAGGGGCGTTTCTCGCCAAGTGCCTCGCACACAATCGTGCGGGCACGACCAAAACGAAAAAGGGAGCCATCGTGGCTCCCTCTCGTCGTTCTGCGTTGCGTCACGGCCCCACGCCTGTTGCCGAGCGTATCAGCCTGTGCTGCGTTGCGACCCCCGTCGCGCCTGCTGCTTGTGCCACTTGTGCTGCTTGCGCTGCGTCACGGCCCCCTTGCTGCCGCCGGTCTCTTGGGTCAGGACTCCCTCGAGTCGACGTCGTCCGGATCCAGGACGATCCGAACCTGCTCGAGACGTTGGGCCAGTCCGGACGACCAGCCTTGATCTCGCACTGCCCGCCGGAGCGATGACTCGCTGCCGGCGATCAACACACCTTTCCAGAGCTGGCTCGTGCCAGCGGACGCACCCTCTGCATCGTCCGTGACCCTCGAAGTCCGGGTCAGGAGGTCGAGCAGGAGAACCTGCGTCTCGACACCCAGCGTCTCGATCTCGTCGAGAAAGAGACTTCCGCCTTCGAGCCGGTTCAGGAGTTGCGGGGAGTCGCCTCCTGAAGTCCCGACGAGCCAGCCTTGGAGCGCTCGCTGGAGAAGGCCCTCGTCGGTCGAGCAATCGATCCGAAGGAAGGGACCGTCCGGTCCGCGCTGCTCCCGGTGCAGTGCGCGGGCGACGCTCTCGCGTTCGCTCTCGCTCTTCCCGATCACCAGGGCTGCAGCCGAAGCCGCCCTGCCTGCGATCGGGTCGATCGCACCCATCCCGTCGTCTCCGCCCGAAGTGCTCGACTCTCGACGTTCTCTCACCGGAGAACCTCTCGACGTCATCCCTCTCCGACCCCGCGTCGGGAGGTGCGGCCGCGTCCTAGAACGCTGCCTGGGCGATCTGGTGGCTCCACTGAGCCGCCGTGATCATGTCGTCGAAGTTCATGTCAGGTGGATTCACGTTTCCTCCAGGCTGATTCCAGTCGGCCATCGACGGGCTTGCCTGCAGCAACGCCAGAACCGCCAAAACCGCGACGACATTGCGACGAGACTTCATGGGCTACCTCCCTGTTGCTTTTCCCGAGTTGCATCGGCCGGACGGCCGGGCACTTCGGTGGAGGTAGCGCCTCTCGTGCCAATCTCTATTGCGAGGAGAGTGCCAATCGGGGGCTCGGAACAATCTGATCTTCTAATCGTTTGAAATACAATAAGTTAAGTGCTTAGTCCTTGACGCGATCAACTGGTCTTGAGGCGAGTTGGTTGCGCAGGTTTCTGCGCGATTCTATGGGTCAAACCCGCCAAGTGCCATTGCAACTTGCAATTCGCAATGCGTAGATACTTGCGCGAAAATTGCGCAGAAACCTACGCTTTCGGACGGAGGATCCGGGGGCGAGCCGCCTTCTCGGGGCGAACCGTCGCTTTGTCTGCGGGGGGTTCAGTCTCGAGGTTCAGCTTGCCGATTCGGTAGCGGAGGGTCGGTTCGGCAAGTCCGACCATGGCTGCGGCCCGGCGCTGATTGCCGCCGGCGCTCTGTAGGGCCGCTCGTATCCAGCGGCGCTCAACGTCTTCGAGAGCAACTTTAAGGTCGGCCGGTGGACCGACAGCCTCCCCGAGAGCGAACTCCTCGCCTCTGCGCCTGGGGCGGGAGGGTCGATGCGGCTCGAGATCGCTCGGCAGCACGATTGGCTCGAGTGCCGGTCCGGCCGACATGACCAAGCTCCGCTCGATGTAATTCTGCAACTCACGCACGTTCCCTGGCCAGTTGCTCCGCAGGAGTGTGGTCTGGAACTCCGCGGACATGCGCGGAACCGATAGATGCCCGTCTTCGCACGCACGCTCGAGGAAGTGCCGTGCGAGCAGAGGGATGTCTGCTTTCCGATCTCTCAGCGGCGGCAGGTGGATCGGGAGCCCCTGGATGCGGAAGTAGAGATCCTCGCGAAACTTACCCTCCCGGATGAGCTCGTCGAGATCGCGGTGCGTGGCCGTGATCAAGCGCACGTCGACGCGGACGACCTCCGACCCTCCGATGCGGGTGAACTCGCGCTCCTGAAGCACGCGCAGTAGCTTCACTTGAAGGGCTGGCGGCATGTCGCCGATCTCGTCGAGGAAGAGCGTTCCGCCGTTCGCCCGCTCGAAGTATCCAGGGCGACCCCTGACGCCGGTGGCGACCCGGTCTTCGATTCCGAACAGTTCCGACTCGATCAGGTCGGCCGGCAAGGCGGCGCAGTTCAGGGAGAGAAACGGTCGGTCGGCGCGCGGCGACGCGAAGTGAATGGTCTTCGCAACCAGATCCTTGCCTGTTCCCGATTCCCCGGTGATAAGTACAGTGGCCCGCGACGGAGCCATACGTTCGATCTCGTAGAGGACCCGTTCAATCTCGGCGCTCTGGCCAACGATGCTCGTGGCGCTGAACTTCCCGCCCACTTCGCGGCGCAAACTTGCGCTCTCGCCCAGGGCGCGGTCTCGCGCCAGCCGGAGCTCTTCGGTGAGGCGAGCATTGCGGATCGCCGCCGCGACGACGTTGGCAAACGCCTCCACGAGTTCGAGCTGGCGTTCATCGAACTGGCCCGCTGCCGCGCGGTTCTCGAGGTAGATCGTGCCGATGCCCTCGTCCCCGATGCGAAGTGGCGTGCACAGTATCGAACGCATAGACAGGTCGAGGACACTCAACGTCGAGACGAGGCGCGGATCGCTCGCCGCGTCATCGGAGTGAAAGGTCTCGCCGCTCGCGGTGACCTTGCGGATCACGGTGCGGCTGATATCGAGCGCCGAACTTCTTGCTTCCTCGTCCACCTGCCCGAACTGGGCTACCGGTCGAGGGTCTCCCTGTCCGTCGTGGAGCAGTATGTAGCCACGCTGTGCTCCCATCCTCTCGCAAACGAGGGACAGCGCCCGCGGGAGGAGCAGCGTTGGGTCGACCGCGGAGTTGAGCAGCTCGCTGACGCGGTAGAGCGTATCGCGCTCGGTTGCTTCAATCTGTCCCGGTGCACGGTCCGGCGCCAACCCCAGTTCGAGCAGGAACTCGGCGATTCTTCGCGTGAATGAGCGAAGGCCAAGGCTTCGGGCCAGGCCGAACGACTCCTGCAAGAGCCATGATCCCGACTCCCCGGCACCACGTTGGACAAGGGCTACGCCCATGAGCGACCCCAGTTCGAGCGCAGCTGTCCGATGATCCATCTTCGAATCGAGCTCGAGAGCACGGCGCACCCGCTGCATCGCCGAGGGGAGTTGGTTCCGCCCCAATTCCTGCCAAGCGGCGATCTCCTCTCTCCGGGCCTCGGGGAGGCGATCCTCGATCCGCACCTTCGAGAGGATTGTGCTCGCTTGATCGGCAACGACTCCGAGGGCGCTCAGGCGATGGAGCTCCGGAAGGACGATTTCCGCAACCCCGAGATCGGCAGGCCGCAAATCGACGGCCATCTCGAAGTCCTCGAGGGCGGCCTTGTGTCGCGACGTTCGGGCGAGAGTGCGTCCTCGCATCGCCGCAGCGAGCGCGCGGTACACCGGCAGTGACGTGCCGCGGCGTGGGTCGAGGAGCGCGCTCCACCGGCGATACGCCGCACGGAGTCGGCCTTCCAAGCGCAGCCGCTCACCGACATAGATCTCGTGATGTACACGCGCATGCTGAAAGTCGATCGAGGGGAGCCATGCGCGCTCGATGATCTGCAGTCGCCTGACCTCGGGGAGTCGACCCCGGCGAAGCGCCGCCGGGACACACGTTGCAAGCTCGCTCAGGAGCCTGTGTGGGTCGCGCCGCCGGCGCGCCAGCTCGATTGCACGTTGTGTTGTGCGCTCGAAGTCCGACCAGGCGCCCATGTTTGCGTAGCTCGACGCGAGGTTTCCGAGATCGTGGCTCACATCAAGCGTGCTGCCGGCCTGTTCGTGACGGGCGACAGCATCCTTGTGCAGCGCGATCGCTTCCTCGTAGTTCCCTTCGAGTCGCGCGATCAAACCGAGATTCCCCGAGATGGTCGCATGAAGGCCGAGTGGATCCTCCGCGCTCACAAGGGCGCGCGCTTCATCCAGCATTGCTCGCCCGCGCTCCTGCTGGCCTTCGAGATACAACTGGATCCCGTAGCGGTTGCGCACACGCGCCTGTTGATCGGCGTCGTCGGGCGGGGCGGTTGCGAGCGCGAGCTCGTACTCGTGCAGGGACTCCATGCCGCGGCCGAGGAGACGGACGGCGTTGGCGCGCTGGAAGTGCCAGTTCATCGTCTCGATCCCGACCGGTGCCAAGTGACCCGCGGCATCGTCGAGCGCGACGAGCGCGCGCCGCACGTCGCCCATCTCGACAAGCAATGCGCTGCGTCGCAGCACAAGCCGCAGGCGGCGATCTGCGGCCAGCTCACTAGTCTCACCGAGGAATCTCTCGAGCAATCCAGCCGCATTCCGGAATCTCCCACGATCGGCTTCCCGCTCCGCGAGTTCTGGAAGGAGTTCGCTGTCGCGCGGCTGGTCCGTGAGAATGGGGATCAGCCGGTCCAGAGCGGCCTGCCGGTCGGCAAGAGAGTCCTCGGCGGTCGTACGGACTGCGGCGAGCAGCCGATCGCGGGCCGAGCCCGTATCGCCACGCGCGAGATCAAGCTCCCCTCGGAGGCGAAGTGCGCGTGCAGACTTCGGTGTCGGGTCGAGGGAGGTCGCGAGTCGTTCAAGCGTCGCCGGAGACGCCGTTCGAAGGAGCGCAGCCCGGACCCGGTCGGCAGATCCGGGGGAATGCAGGCTGAGTCGATTGCCGTTCCAGTGAATCGCGTCGAGCCACCAGAGTTCAGCTTCGAGGTCGGTCGGGACCGTCCCTTGATCGATCTCGAACGCGAGCAGGAGCAGCACGGCTCGCGCCTCAGGAGAAAGCAACTCGAGCCTCTCGGCGAAGTCGTCCCCATCGGACCGCTCGAGCGCGTCGAGTCCTGCCGGTTCATCCAGGTACATGCCACCGGGCGCCATCCGCAAGGCATCCGCGCGAAGTAGCAAGTCGAGAGCGCGGTGCACGGGCCCTGGGGTATGCCCGGCCTCTCGAAGTACGAAATCGACGATGCGCGGCGTGACGGTCCCACCGAGGCGCGAAACAAGCAGGCTCCGAAGGTCGACCGCGGAGAGATCACCGACTTCGACCACCTGTCTTCGCGGATCCTCTGGGAGCGCGAGGAGGCTCGCACTCCACGATTCGCCGGGGCCCGACGCGTCGACGGTCGCGACCAGTGCTAGTGGCGCCCGGAGAAGTGCAAGGTCCAACCCGGCCAGTCCCACGCCTGGCCAGGAATCCACATCATCGAGGACGATCAGGGCTCCTGCCGTAGCCTGAGGAGAGCCAAGTGTCGCCCCGAGGCGATCGATCTCCGCCTGTGGGGAGGGCGTCTCCGCGTCGAGCCACACGACACCATGCCCCGCAAGCTCCGCCTCGACCGCGATCTCCCGCGCCAGCCGGGTGCGTCCGCTGCCTCGCCGACCGCGCACGACCGCGAGCTGGATGTGACCGCAGAAGAGGTGCGCGCGCAGCGTCTCGAGCGCGGCCGCGCGGCCGACGAACGTGCCGCGGGCGCCGACGCCCGGGGCGCCGGCGGGGCCGGCGTGCGTCTCGGCCAGCGTGCGCAGC
>JANPEF010000041.1:0-30459 GCA_031431875.1 Candidatus Eiseniibacteriota bacterium
AACGCGTACAGGTTCCCGTCCTCGCCGCCCACGAGCACCTCGTTCTGCCCGTCGCCGTCGATGTCGGCGGCGATCGGCGACGACTCCGAGGCGAGCGAGGTGTACGAGTAGCGCACGTTCGTCCACGCGGGGATCAACGCCCCGTTGCCCTTGTAGACCCGCACCAGGCCGTTCTGCGTATTGATGATGATGTCGCGCTGCCCGTCGCCGTCCATGTCAGCGAGCGCCGGGGTGGACGACTTCGAGTTGCCGCTGGTGGACAGGCCCGAGATCGGGAAGCCCGCCTGGCTCGTCCCGTTCGGGTTGACGACCCACAGCTTGCCGCCGGTCGAGACGACGGCGATCTCCACCTGGCCGTCGCCGTCGATGTCGCCAACGGAGGCCGAGCCCGAGCCGCCGGCGAACATGTTCACCGGGAAGCCCGGAATGCTCGTGCCGTCGCCCTTCCACGCGTTGATCAGCCCATCCGCGGTGACCATGATGATGTCGAGAAGTCCGTCGTTGTCGAGGTCGGCCAGCGCGGGGCTCGCGTAATTGAACGTCGAGGTGCCCAGAGTCTGGAACACGCCCATCGTCCACAGATACCCGTCCCCGTTGATCACCTCGGTGCCGTCCGAGTCGTAGGCGAAGAACTTGGCGTCGTTGCTCGCGAAGACGATCTCCTGCTGCGGATCGGCGTCGATGTTGCCCACCGCGGCCGTCGACCACGAGCTCGAGCCCACGGTCACCGGGAAGCCCGGGAAGTTCGAGCCGTCAGCGCGGAAGACGTACAGCTTCTTGTCGTCCCACGTCGGGGCCACGATCTCCCACGTCCCGTCGTTGTCGAGGTCGCAGATCGTCGGGCCCGCCGCGTAGTACGAGCCGAGCGTCGTGAAGTCGCCGCTGGTCCGCTCGGTGCCGTCGGCGTCGCGCACCGGCGTGCCGTCGGAGTGCCAGGCCCACAGGACGTTGGAGCCGACGACGATCTCGTACGACGAGTCGTTCGAGTTGTCGATGTTCCCGATCGCCGGCGACGACGGCATGCTCCGCTCCGTCACCAGCGGGAAGCCGGCCGCGAGCGGCGGATTCGTCGACGCCGATGCCGCGGCCGAGAGGCCCGACTCATTGCCCGAGGAGTCGACGGCCGAGACCTGGTAGTAGAACCGGCTCAACGAGGGCAGGTTCTCGTCGACGTAGACCGCGGTGCGATCGGTCGGAATCGCGTTGAGCTGCGTGTACGGACCGGCCAGGAGGCTCGAGCGGTAGATGTTGTAGCCGTGCAGGTCGGCGCTCGGCGACTTGGCCCACACCAGCGTGATGGTCGTCGCCGCGCCCGTGCCGACCAGCCCGGTGATGCCGCTCGGGACGATCATGTTCAGTTCCTGCACGAAACGCACTCCGTACGCGTCCGTGACCGTGAGCGTGAAGCGCGGGTCCGGCGCCGAGGCATTGGTGAGGCGGAACGCGGTCGATGTCGAGGTCGCATTGGGCGCCACGTCGCCGAACGACGCGGCGGCCACCCCGATGCTCACGCCCGGGGTGCTGCTCGCCAGGGTCGCGTTGACGCCTCGGGCGGTCCCGGTCGTGATGTTCCGGAGGCGGACGCGCAGATCGATGGTCTCGCCGACGTCGAGTCGGCCGTTGCCGTTGCCCACCGTGCCGCCGGCGCCGTTGTCGACCACCTGGTTCGAGAAGTGGACCAGGTTCGGGCCGCGGATCGGCAGGCGGAAGGTGTCGACCCAGTGGGCCGCTCCCGCGAACATGTCGAGCTGGAACAGCGCCTCGGTTCCGTCCGGCACGTTTTCGGCGACCTGCACGCGGAACGGGGTGCCGGGCACGGTGGCGCCGGAAAAGATCGTGCCGTACGACGCCGCGCCATTGACGACGGTGACGTACGGGCTGGCCGACGACAGGCTGGCGGTCACCGTTCCGGCTGTCGCGCCGCCGGCATTGCTGATCGGCAGCCTCCAGTCGACGATTTCGCCCGCGTCGGCCGCGCCGTCGGCCGCGCCGATCGTTCCACCGATCGCGTCGTCATCTACGCTGCGGTTGGCGGCCTTCTGCACCAGCACGATGCCGGCGGCGGCGGTGAACGTGACACTACCCTCGTAGGGACGCGACGAGGGTGCGCTGACGGTGAGGAACGCCGCGCCGGCGGTCTCGGGACGCACGTGCATGATCGCGTCGCCGGAGCCGTCGGTCAGCGCGACTTCGTACTCCTCGCCGGCCTTCATCAGGCACACGCGGGCGCCCGCGACCGGATCCCCCGCCTGCTCCACGTGGACCGTGAACGTGGTCTCGGCCAGGGAGACACTCGCGGGGGCGGTGACGGCCAGCGCGAGCGGCTTGCGCCAGTAGACCGGCATCGTCGGGTCGCCGAGCAGCTCGAGCGTGAACTGCGTCCAGCGGTGCGTGTTGTCGTAGAACGCCAGGCCGATGAAGGGGAACTTCTGACGGGCGAAGGCTTCGCCGACGGTCGACACCTTGTCCTGGAACACGAGCTCGTAGAACTCGTCCTGGTAGCTGCGACCGGTGACCGGGAAGTCCTCGCGGGTCGAGCCGATGTTGGCCACCGCGCCGCCGTTCGGGTTGAGGATGAATGCCTCGCCCAGCGACGCGAAATCGATCGCGTTCGACGTGCAGTTGATCGAGTAGAGGATCCACAGGCGGTTGCCGTTGGACAGGTTGTCGGCGTCGGGATTGGTGATCGACCCGTCCCCGACCGACATCGAGTTGCGGTATCCGTGCCCGACGTGGTGCATGAAGCCCCAGCCGCGTTGGAGCGAGTCGAGGACGGCCTGCCGCGTCTCGCGTACCGCCCCGAGCGTGTCGTACGGCAGGTAGTTCTCGTACATGCGCAGCGGCTTCATTTCCGGCGATAGTTTGCGAATCGCCGACTCGCAATCCTGTGCCCCGTCGAGCGAGATGCTGGCCGGCGGCACCCACTCCTGCGGGAAGAGCACTTCACCCGCGAACAGGATACGGTCCTCGTAGTCGCCGACGGGCGTCCGGCTGTACTGCAGGACCTTGTCGACGAACGTCTTCGCCTGGAACACGGTGGTGACCGGCGCGCGGCCGACGTAGACCTCGGGCAGCAGGTTCGTTCCGTCGCCCTGGTTGGCCAGCTCGACGTAGGCCTCGCCGAACAGCGAGTCGCCGTCGGCGTTCCAGTTGCCGTCGAGGTCCGAGTAGTAGAGGTCGGTCGGGATGTACGCGCCGCCGAAGAACGTGGTGCGCCCGTAACGCGTCGGGATCACGTCGGTGTCGCCGCCGAGCAGGACGTGCGTGATGCCCCACTGCTCGTAGGCCTCGCGCACGAAGCGGCGCAGTCGATCCTGCAGGTCGAAGCCGTAGGGATAATTCGCCTGGATGAACTCGACCGTGCGCACGACTGTCGGCACGCCGGTGCGCGTGCGCCAGTCGGCCAGCCGCTGCATCTCGGCCTGCATGGTGGCATTGGTGATGATGAGGTACTGGACGGCGCTGCCTTCGACGCTCGGCACGACGCTGGGCGCGAAGCCCCCGCCACCCGAAGCAAGGCGGCGATCGCGCACCGACTCGATCCGCGCGGCGCTGCCGGCGGCGGGACGAAGCGCCTCGGCGCCGCGACCGAAGCGCGCACCCACCGGTGCGAAATCGGCTTCCCACTCGGCGACGACGCGGCGGCGCACCAGCCGGTCGGCGGAGAGATCCGACGTCGTGTGCACGTGCACCGTGATCGAGCCGGCCACCTCGATGGCGCCCGAGGCGGGGCGCACCCGCACCGGCTGCAACGCGACGGTCGCCAGATTGCGTCCGCGCAGGCCGCCGCCGGGACCGGGCAGGCCGGCCTCGAGCGGGAACCAGGCATCGGCCGCGTAGAGCGCGGCGTCGGCGGCGACGACCGAGGCGGGAAGCCCGGGCGAGAATGCCGCCGCGGTGCGAACCCGGCCCACACCGGTGGAGACCGGGAGCCAGTTGCCAACCTCGAAGGTGACGCTTTCGACGCGCTCGCCTTCGCCCAGCTCGATGAAGGCGGGCACGGCCGGGAACTCGGGCCGCCCCGGCGATCCCATGGGCACGCCGCCGGCAATGCTCACGCGGACGCCGTCCGCGGAGCGCTCGATCCCGACCTCGTGCGGCGAGAACGTGAACGTGCGCACAACATCGGCGGACACGGGCGCCGCCAACACGAGGGCGACGACGCCGGCGACGGCCGATCCGAAGCGGAATCCGAGTGCGATGCGGGGGAGAAGGCGAACGCGCGGGTGCGTGGACGGAAGCATCGGGCTCTCCTGCGGGCTCTGAGTCGGTCGTGGCCGTGCGGATCGTCGGATCGAGATGACGCGATAGCGCTTCGAAGCCGGAGGGCGGCGGTTTCGAATGTTCAGATCGAAAAGAGGTCGAGGGACCAGGCGATCGGAAGGAGCGATCGCACGCGCGAAGTCTAAGGCAGTCAACGATTTCCTGTCAAGGACGGCGCGGGCGAAAGACGCCGGATCGAGCCCAGATCGAGTCCCTCGCGCGGGTGGAAACGGACCCCCGAGAGCTCCCGGCGATAGACCACGGTCTCGCCCACCCGGGCGAGCGGAACCAGGGGCAGATCGCCCGCCAGGAGCGTTCCCACGCGATCGCGGAGGGCCCCCCGGGCCACCGGATCGGCCTCGCGCAGGCCGCGCAGCAGGAGGCTGTCGAGTTCGGGCCCGGGCCGGTAGCGCGCCCAGCTCCCCCCCCAGCCGGACTCCATTCCGCGGTTCAGATAGAGCGCCGCCAGCTCGTCGATGCCGTCGCGGGCCGGAGCCTGCCACGGCAGGATCGTGGCCGCGGCCCCCCGTCGGGTCACCGCCTCGCGGCTCCAACGGTCGCGCGGCAGAAGAACGGTCTCGAGCTGCACCGCGCCCCGCGCCAGGGCGGGTGCCAGGGCCTCGAGCCCGGCGGCCGTTGCGCTGGCCCTCGGCACGGACACCGGGAGCCGGATCCCGGTGAAGTAGCGAGCCACCTCGAGCGACAGGCGCGCCCGGTCCGGGTCGTAGCCGGGTGCCTCGGCCGCGCCCGGCGTGGCGTCCGAGGTGAACGCGCGCCACGGCATCACCCACGAGCCCAGCCCCTCGGGCAGGCGCGCGCGGTTGAGTGCCAGCGCGATCCCGCGTCGCGCGTCGCGCCGCGCGGTGGGTGCAACCTCGGCATTGAGTGCGAGGTGCCAGATACGTGGCGGGTCCGCCTGCGCTTCGACATGCCCGAACCTGTCGGTGCGCAGCAGCCGGTCGCGGAACTCGAGCGGTGGCGGGCACAACAGGTCGATGCGGCCGCTTTCGAGCCCCAGCAGGGCGCGCCGGGCCGGCAGGCCGGTGAGCACGCGAATCGTGTCGAGCGTGCCGGCCCGCAACCTGCGCGCGTCGGTGGCGGCGAGGCCGGCGCCCCACGCCGGATCGCGCACGAACACGTACGCCCCCGCGGCGCGCTCGAGGCGATACGGGCCGTTCGTCTCCACGCTCGCGCTGTCGCGCAGGGGCAGCGCGTAGCGCGGCTGCGCCAGCTTCTCGAGCAGGAACGGATCGGGCCACGCCAGGCGCAGGACGAGCGTGCGCGCATCGGGCGCCTCGACGCCGAGCGGGGGCGCGCGGCGGATTCCCTGCTGGAGCGCGCCGGCGAGCGCCACGAACTGCGGCGCGCCAGGCGAGCGCAGCGCCCCCGTGCGGAACAGCCGCACGAGGCCGCGGGCGAAGTCCTCGGCGCCGATCGCCACCCCGCGCGCGTCGCGCAGGCCCGGGCGCAGCTCGAAGCGGACCGTGCGCCCGCCATCGGAGACCTGCCAGCGCTCGGCGCACGCGGGGACGACGCGCCCCGAGTCGTCGAAGGCGACCAGGCCCTCGTAGACGAGCCGCAGGTAGGGAGTCTGCTCGGGATCCCAGGCGAATGCGGGATCGAAGGTGGCGAACGAGTCGCGCAGCGCGAGCGTGATCGTGCCGCCCGCGCCGGACTCGGCGGGCGCGCGCCCGCAACCGATCGCCGCGACAGCGAGCGCGACGGCGATCGCGCAGGTCGCGACGGGGGCGGCATCCATGCGGCGCATCATGGGCGCACTGTAGCAGCGGTCCCGGACGTCTGCTAGCGTCCGCCCGTGAGCCCGATCGAGTCCACCGCCTCCGCCGCCGCCGACGAACTCCTCGCCGACCTCAACGACGCCCAGCGCGCCGCCGTCACGTTCGGCGACGGCGCGCAGCTCGTCCTCGCCGGCGCTGGTACCGGAAAGACGCGCGTGCTTACCCGCCGGATCGCCTGGCTGATCGCCTCGCGTCGCGCGCGCCCCGCCGAGATCCTCGCCCTCACCTTCACCGAGAAGGCCGCGCAGGAGATGGAGGAGCGCGTCGATCAACTGGTGCCGTTCGGCTACGCCGACGCCACGCTCGCCACGTTCCACGCCTTCGGCCGCCGCCTGCTCGACGAGTTCGGCATGCTGCTCGGCCTGCCGGGCGATGTTCGAGTCCTGACCGAGGCCGAGTCCGTCGTTTTCCTGCGCGAGCGCCTGTGGCAGCTGCCGCTGGCGCGCCTGCGTCCGCTCGGCGACCCGACGCGCCACCTCCGCGAGATGGTGAAGCACTTCGGGCGGCTCGCCGACGAGGACGTTTCCCCCGCGGTCTATGCCGCGTACGCCGCCGCCGAAGCGACTGCCGCGGCGCCGGCGCACGACGAGGCGCGGGCCGAACGCGCCGCGCTGTGGGCCGAGCTGGCCGCCGTCTACGCGAAGTCGCGCCAGCTGCTCGCCGCGGCCGGCCTCGTCGACTTTGCCGGGCTGCTCACGGGCGCGCTGCAACTGGTGCGCGAACATCCAGCGGTGCGCGAGGAACTGCGTCGCCGCTATCGCTGGATCCTGGTCGACGAGTTCCAGGACACCAACACCGTGCAATTCGCGCTGGTCCGCGCGCTCGCCGGCGAGCGGCCCAACCTCACCGTGGTCGGCGACGACGACCAGAGCATCTATCGCTTTCGCGGCGCGGCGATCTCGAACATCCTCGGCTTTCGCGATGCCTATTCCGACGCGACGACGACGGTGCTGACCGCGAACTACCGCTCGACCCGCGCGATCCTCGACGCGGCCTACCGGCTGATCCGCCACAACGATCCCGAGCGCCTCGAGGTCAAGGCCGGCGTCGACAAGCGCCTCGTCGCCGCGGGCGCCACGCCCGAGGGCCCGCCGGTCGAGGACTTCGCCTTCGACACGCCCGCGGCCGAGGCCGACGCGCTGGCCGAGCGCATCGCCGCCGCCGTCGCCGCCGGGCGGCGCGCGTTCGGGGACCATGCCGTGCTCGTGCGCCGGCACGCCGCCGCGCTGCCGGTCGCCCAGGCGCTCGCCGCCCTCGGGGTGCCCTGTCGCGTCGCCGGCGGCGGCGGCCTGTTCGAGCGCGCCGAGGTCGAGGCGTGCCTCGATGCGCTCGCGCTGCTGGCCGACCCGGGTGACGATCGCGCGTTCTGGTTCACCGCCACGAGTGCCCTGTACGGCGCGCCGCCGCTCGACCTGGCGCGCTTGTCGGGCCGCGCCCGCCGCCGCCACCGCGGGCTCGAGGACGAGGCTCGGGCGCTGCTCGCCGCGCGGGCGCGCGGCGAAGTCGACGACGGGGACGATGAGTCGCCCTGGAGCGCGGCGACCGACGAGGCGCTTCGCGCCCTCGTCGTTCATCTCGACGAGTTGCGCACCTTTGCCCTGCGCCACGGCACGGGCGAGACGCTGTACCGCCTGCTGCACGTCACCGGGCTCCTGCCCCGCCTCGCCGCGGCCGGCACCGCCGAGGCCGACGAGCAGGTGCGCAACCTCGCCCGACTGTTCGACGTCGTGCGCGGCTACGCCGCGCTGGCCGAGCGCGATCGCGTTCCCGACTTCGTGCGCCACCTGGCGCTGGTGCGAGCCGCCGGCGAGAACCCGCGCGCCGCCGAGGCCGACCTCGACGACGACGCGGTGCACATCCTCACCGTGCACAAGGCGAAGGGCCTCGAGTTCCCGGTCGTGTTCCTGGTCGGCCTCGAGGCGAACCACTTCCCGGGCGTGAACCGGCGCGAGCCGCTGCCCTTCCCCGATGCGCTCCTGCCGGCCGGGCCGCCCGTGGGCGACGTCCACCGCGCCGAGGAGCGCCGCCTGTTCTACGTCGCGATGACGCGCGCCCGCGAGGAGCTGTGGCTGTCGAGTGCGCGCAACCACGGCGGGCCGCGGCGCTGGAAGACCTCGCCGTTCGTGCTCGAGGCGCTCGACCGGCCGCTGGCCGACCCGACCGCCGCGCGCTCGGCCGCGCTCGACGCGGTGCGCCGTCACGAGGCGCGACCGGCGGCGCTCGCCGTCGAGCTGGCGGCGCTGCCCGCCGATGCGCGACTCGTGCTGTCGCATCGCCAGATCGACGACTACCGGACCTGCCCACTCAAGAACAAGTTCGCCCACGTGCTCGCCGTGCCGTTGCTGCCGCACCATTCGGTCGGCTACGGGCTGGCGCTGCACAACGCGATCCGCGACTTCTACGTGCACCGCCGCGAGGGCTGGCCGCTCGACGAGGAGGGCATCGTCCGCCTGTTCCAACGCTCGTGGACCGGCGAGGGGTTCATCACCCGCGAGCACGAGGAGGAGCGTCGCCGCCAGGGCGAGGCCGCGATCCGCGCGTTTTACCGGCGCGAGACGACGCAGCCGTCGTCCCCCGCCGCGGTCGAGGCGCCATTCGAGCTCACGCTGGGCAACACGGTCGTGCGGGGCCGCTTCGATCGCGTCGACGTGCGCCACGAAGGCGCCGTCATCGTCGACTTCAAGTCGAGCGACGTCACGGCCCAGGACGTGGCCGACGAGCGCGCGGCAAAGAGCCTGCAGCTCAAGCTCTACGCGCTCGCCTGGGCCGCGACGGCCGCGCCCCCGGTCGCGGTCGAGCTGCATTACGTCGCGACCGGCATCGTCGGCCGCGCCGCCTCGGGCGCCGAGGACCGCGCAGCGGCCGCCGATGCCGTGGCCGCGGCGGCGGCGGGCATTCGCGCTCGTGCGTTCGGCGCCACGCCGTCGTACGGCGCGTGCGGCTATTGCGCTTACAACGCGATCTGCCCGTCGCGCGCGCGGGGCGCGTTTTGAGCCGCGCGGCCGAAGGGCCCGACGTCCCGGCCGCGTGGCTCGACGACGCCGTGGCCATCGCCCGCGACGCCGGCGCCCTGCTGCGCGACGGCTTCGGCAGGGGCGGCGCCATCGAGCTCAAGGGCGCGATCGACCTGGTCACCGCCTACGATCGCGCCAGCGAGGCGCTCATCCTCGAGGCGCTCGCGCGCCGCTTCCCGGGGCACGCCGTGCTCGCCGAAGAGTCCGGTGCGACGACCGGCGGTGGATCGCCGTACCGCTGGGTGGTCGATCCCCTGGACGGCACGACGAACTTCGCGCACGGTCTTCCGTTCTTCTGCGTGTCGATCGGGCTCGAGGCCCACGGCCGTCGCGCGCTCGGCGTGCTCTACGACCCGATGCGCGACGAGTGCTTCGCCGCGCGCGCCGGGGCGGGCGCCACGCTCAACGGCGCGCCGATCGCGGTCAGCCCGGCGCGCACGCTCGAGAGCGCGCTCGGCGGCACGGGGTTTCCCTACGACGTGATGGATCACCCCGAGGAGACGCTGCGCTGGTTTGCGCCGCTGTTGCCCCGCCTGCGCGGCGTGCGCCGGCTGGGCTCGGCGGCGCTCGACCTCGCCTACGTCGCGTGCGGCCGGCTCGACCTGTTCTGGGAGGCGAAGCTGCACGCGTGGGACGTCGCGGCCGGGATCCTCATCGTCGAGGAGGCGGGCGGGCGCGTCACGGATTTCGCCGGTGCTCCCGTCGGCACGGACCCGGTGCAGACTGCCGCCTCGAACGGCCACGTGCACGACGCGCTGCTGGCCGTACTCGCGGATGCCGCGCTGTCCCCTTAACGCACCAGCTCGAAGTCGAGCCCGCGCACCGTGCGGAAGCCGGTGAGCGAATCGACGACGGCGACCTCGATGCGGTACGGTCCCGGTGCCTGTTCCGCCAGGTTCGCAGTCACGTACTGGAAGCGCGCGCGCCCCTCGACGGCATCGCTGCGCTCGACGCTCACGATCGGATCATTGCGCCGCGGGTTCACCGCCTTGAGGAAGAACGGACGGCCGTCCTTGCGCGTCGAGCGGACCTCGTACTCGAACGAAAAGCGCGATCTCCCGGCCGCGTCGGTCACCAGGTTGTAGATCTCGAAGTAGACGCCGAACGGCTGGTCGCGCGACACGCGACGCTGGGGATCGGGCACGATGGTGCCGTCGAGCTTGGCGAAAGGATCGTCGGGAGGACCCTCGCCGCGCGCACAGGCAAGTTCCAGGTCCGACAACTCGATCCGGCCCGGAACGTTCGGCGGCACGCGCACCTGCAGGCGCCACGTGCCGGCGGCGCCGCGGATCGAGTCGTTGGCCGCGATGCCGACGACAAAGTCTCCCGCCGGCAGGTCGAAGTTGAACTGCGCCACCTGCACCGAGTCACTGCGGCACCACGCGTAGCGCTTGGTGTGCGCCCGCGCCACCTCCTCGAACGTCACATCGCGCAGCACGACAGCATCCAGGGACAACAGGTTCGCCGCCTCGCCGCCGAGCACCGCGACGTACAGCTCGAGCCGACCCTGCGGCCCGACGCCGCCGCCCATGAGCATCGCGGGCGCCGTCGAGGTTCGCGGATCGAAGCCCGCGACGCGGCGAAACAGCGCTGCCTGAACGACGCCCTCGAGCCGGATGCGATTGGGCAGCACGGTGCGGAACGTACCGCGCCCGGCGGTGGTCGTGCTGCCCTCGGCAATGCGCCGATCGAGGGAATCCGGCCGCGGCGAGAAGTCGATCTCCGACTCCTGCGACCACGGCACGTCGTAGCGCTGGTTCAGGTACTGCTCCTCGAACAGCACGCCGAAGCCGAGTGCGCGGTAGTGCCAGATCAGCCGGTTCATCGTCATCGGCTGGTAGGACAGCGGGCCGGCCGTCGTGTTCGGCGGGTTGTAGTCGGTCGAGTCGGGCGGCCCGTAGCGCACGAAGAAGTTGCCGCGAACGTCCCACGAGCGGAACTTCGCGTCGTAGAACAGGAAGTAGGCGAGCGCGCCGCGCGACAGGAACTCGAGCTGGAGCTCGTTCCACGACGTCGTCAGGTCGGGGTCGCGACTCTTCCAGAACGTGGCGAGGAAGCGACTGCGTGCGCCGGAGTCAGTGAGCCGTCCGTAGGCAGCCGTGTCTTCGACCGTCGCCGCCGGCGTGATGTCGAGCATGTGGTCGCGGATCGGGCCGGCGAGCAGCGGCAACGCGGCGCGAAACGCCGAGTCGGCGGCGGCGGGCCACCCCAGCCCGTACGAGCCCGCTCCCTCGAGCAGGTACGCCTCGCCGCGCTGCAGCGTCGTGAGCGAACGGGGCTTGCTGCGCACCTCGCGTCCGGCCGCGACCGCGCCGGCGACGTCGCCGTCGAGCAGGGCGAGCACGCCGAGGCCGAGCCACGGTTCCGGTTCGGTGGGCCCACGTCGTGCCGCGTCCTGCCAGTAACGACGCGCGGCCTCGAGCGAACCGGGGCGCTGAAACTTGAGCCAGTCGCGCAGCGCGAGCCGGCCGAGCCGGGTGTAGGCGGGGCCGCTCGCGGCGTCGTTGGCCAGTGCGGCGCGCAACTGGCGGCGCGCCAGCGTAAGGTAGTTCTGTCGGGTGTAGAGGTCGGCGAGCGCGATGCGGAGGTCGATGTCCTGCGGCGACAGGTTGACGGCGTGCTCGAGGACGCGCCGGGCGCGAATCCGGTCCTCGACGGTGTCGCGGGCCATGAGCGCGAGCCCGTACGCCCGCCACCCGACGGGGTCCGTCGGAGCGGCCCGGGCGGCCCGGCGGAGGACCTCGACGTCATCCGCGCGCGGTCGGGGCGGCGACAGCGCCACCTGGGCGACCGCAGCCCCCCGATCGGCCGGCAGCGCGACGGCGAGCGGGCCCAGCGCAAGGAGGAACACGAGCAGGAGGCGGCGTGCGCGGACGATCACGCCCGGGAGTATGGAGGGCGCCCGGGGGCCGGTCAAATGAGGCTTGGCGCGCCGGCACCCGCCCCGGTACAGTGCGCGGGACCCGGTGTCCCGAATTGTCGTCCGTCCGGTGACCGCCCCAGGCGGCTGCCCCACGAGGAGAGCCTGATGACCGCGTACAAGATGCGGCTCCGCCGCAAGAAGGCGAAGCAGACGCAGAAGAAGCTGAAGGACAAGGCCAAGGCCCGCAAGAAGGCTGGCCAGAAGCGCCGCTAGACCCCCGGAGGCGCGTCGCGGGCGATTCGCTCGTTCCCCGACGTCGCCCAGGCGGCCAGCCCCAGGATCAGCGCACCCCGGGCCGCCTCGGTCGCCAGCGACGAGAGCTGGCCCCCCGGCCCCGCCATCAACAATCCCGCCAGCACCAGCGCCGCGCCGACCAGGCGCGCCAGCGCGAATCCCTCGGCGCATTCCTGCCGGACCCACCATGCCGCGACCAGTTGGGTTGCCCCGAGTGCAACGAGCGCCGTTCCGAGGTTTGCCCACAGCTGGCGCAACGCGTCGTCGGCGAGCCCGTGCCGCGCGGCCCGGCCGACCACGCTCCAATCCGGGATCGCCCCCGCCATGAAAGCGCTCACGCCTCGCCAGTCGAACACCGCCCACAGGCCGCCGAGCGCGTCGCCGAGCCCCGAGGCCGCCAGCACGAGCGCGAGCAGCGAGCTCCGCCGCAGCCCCGCGGGGGCGGCGCTCACGGCCGGCGTGCGAGAACGATGCGATCGAAGCGCGTCGGCGCCTCGCTGCGCACCGCGAAGGTGACCGTCGCCGGTGCGGTGAGCTCATAGAACGAGAGGATCATGCGGGCCCGCGGCGGGCGCGACAGCGGGATCTCCTGGATGCGATCGGGCGCGCCGTAGATCGCGAGCGCGCGCTCCGGCGCGTCGTCGACGCTCAAGCCGCCGGGCAGCGCACCGATGAACTTCGCGCCGCCCTCGTCGGCCGTGCCGGTGAGAAACGACACCGAGACGATCGTGCCCTCCTCGGCGACCAGCCACACGCCGCGGTCGGGATACTGGAAGCCGATGGGACGCTCGTCCTTCATCAGGACGCGCGCGGCGGGGCCGAGTCGGCGCTCGACCTCCTCGACCGGCAGGCCCAGCGGAACGGGCGAGAGTTCGAGAAAGCCCTCGATCGGGCGGGCGGACACGCGGGCCTCAGGCGCCGAGAGCGCGGCGCAGGAACTCCTGCACGCGCTTTCCGTCGGCCCGACCCTTGACCTGCTCCATGACGATCTTCATCACGGCGCCGGCCTGCTTCATGTCGGTCGCACCCGTCTGCGCCACGGCCGCGGCGACCAGCGCCGCCAGCTCGTCGTCGGGGGCTTCGGCCGGCAGGTAGACCTGAGCGATCACCAGCTCCTTCTCGGCCTGGCCGGCCAGGTCCTCGCGGCCGGCGACGCGCGCCGCCTCGATCGACTCCTTGAGGCGCTTGGCGTGGCCGCGCACCAGACCGACGACGACCTCGTCCAGAACCTCGGTCACGCCGGTGCCCTTCTTCTTCTCCAGCAGGATCTGGCTGCGGATCATGCGGATCACGGAGAGCTTGAGCTCGTCCTTGGCCCGCATGGCGTCCTTCATGTCGTCGGTGAGGCGTTGCTCGAGTGTCATGGTGCGCCTCCAGGGAACGCCAGCTTCAACCGAACGGGGACCGGCCGCGTGCGCGTCCGGTCCCCGGAGAAATCCCCCCTCCCGGGCGCGCTTCGCGCGCCCGTTCGGGAGCTCAGGCCGCCTTCTGCTCCCCGGCGCGGGTCACGCCGCCGGTCGAGATGCGCATGCCGTAGAACGAGCGATGGACGAAGAACAGCGCGATGAGCGCGAGCACGACGCCGATCGGGCGTGTCACTCCCGGGTTGGCCACGCCCATCTCGACGGCCAGCACGCCGAACAGCGTGGTGAACTTGATGATCGGGTTGAGCGCCACCGACGAGGTGTCCTTGAACGGATCGCCCACGGTGTCGCCGACGATCGTCGCGTCGTGCAGCGGCGTTCCCTTCTCGTTCAGCTCCACCTCGACGATCTTCTTCGCGTTGTCCCACGCGCCGCCGGCGTTGGCCATGAACATGGCCTGGTACAGCCCGAAGATCGCGATCGAGATCAGGTAGGCGACGAAGAAGATCGGGTCGAAGAACGCATACGCCAGCGTCAGGCAGAAGATCACGATGAAGATGTTGAACATGCCGGCCTGCGCGTACTTCGTGCAGATCTCGACCACCTTCTTCGAGTCCTCGATCGACGCGGCATCGCGGTCGAGCTTGATGTTCTGCTTGATGAACTCGACTGCGCGATACGCGCCCGTGGTCACCGCCTGGATCGAGGCGCCGCAGAACCAGTAGACGGTCGCCCCGCCCATGATCAGGCCGAGCAGCACGCGCGGCTCGAGCAGGTCGAGCGAGAAGTCGGGCATGTCGCGCTGCAGCAGCAGGATGATCGAGAAGATCATCGTCGTCGCGCCGATGACGGCCGTGCCGATGAGCACCGGCTTGGCCGTAGCCTTGAACGTGTTGCCCGCGCCGTCGTTGTCCTCGAGGTAGTGCTTGCCCTTCTTGAAGTCGGGCGTGAAACCGAACTTGTCCTTGATCTCCTGGACGATGCCCGGCTTGGTCTCGATGTTCGACAGCTCGAACACGGACTGCGCGTTGTCCGTCACCGGTCCGTACGAATCGACCGCGATCGTCACCGGGCCCATGCCCAGCAGGCCGAAGGCGATCAGGCCGAAGGCGAACACCGCCTCGTGCGACATCGTCGCGGCGAGGCCCTGCTGCGCGGTCAGCCAGCCGACGAGCATGAGCAGCGCGATCGCGCCACCCTTCCAGAAACACGAGAAGTTGCCGGCCACGAGCCCGGACAGGATGGTCAGCGACGCGCCGCCTTCACGCGAGGCGTTGACCACCTCGGCCACGTGCCGCGAGTGCGACGAAGTGAACGCCTTGGTCAGCTCGGGGATCACGGCCGCGGCAAGGGTGCCGCAGGAGATGATCACCGACATCTTCCACCACAGGCCCGGAGCCGTCGCCTCGAGGTGCCCGAGGAGCAGGTACGACACGCCGAAGGTGACGGCGATCGACAGGATCGAGGTCAGCCACACGAGGCTGGTGAGCGGCGCCTCGAAGTCGATCTTGTCCTTGCCCGCGTTGGCGTTGCGGGCCATCGCGTGGTTGATCTGGTAGCTCACGATCGAGGTCAGGATCATGAGCACGCGCATGACGAAAATCCAGACCAGGAAGTCGGCCTGGAACTGCGGGAACACGGCCAGCGCGATGAACGAGATCAGCGCCACGCCGGTGACGCCGTAGGTCTCGAAACCGTCGGCCGTGGGGCCGACCGAGTCGCCGGCGTTGTCGCCCACGCAGTCGGCGATCACGCCGGGGTTGCGCGCGTCGTCTTCCTTGATCTTGAACACGACCTTCATCAGGTCCGACCCGATGTCGGCGATCTTGGTGAAGATGCCGCCCGCGATGCGCAGCGCCGAGGCGCCCAGCGACTCGCCGATGGCGAAGCCGAGGAAGCATGCGCCGGCGACCTCGCCGGGCATGAACAGCAGGATCGAGAGCATGACGGCGAGCTCGACGCAGATCAGGAGCACGCCGATCGACATGCCCGACTGCAGCGGAATCTCGTACACCGGGATCGGCTTGCCGGCCAGCGAGGCGAACGCCGTGCGGCTGTTGGCGTAGGTGTTGATGCGCACGCCGAACCATGCCACGCCGTACGAGCCGAGGATGCCGAGCACCGACCACAGCAGGATCAGGCCGACGACGCCGGCGCCCGCGTGCTGGATGAAGCCGAAGTAGTAGACGATGCAGGCGCCGATGAAGAGCTCGAGCACGATCAGCAGCTTGCCCTGCTGGATCATGTAGGTCTTGCAGGTCTCGTAGATGATGTAGGAGATGTCGGCCATCGCCTGGTGCACCGGCAGCTTCTTGACGGCGACGAACTGGGCCCAGCCGAAGATCGCGCCGACGATGCAGATGGCGAAGCCGGCATAGAGCAGCGCGACGCCGGTGACCTGCATCCCGAAGATCGTGTAGGTCGTGTCGATCGGCGGGATCCGCAGGTCGAGTTCACTCGCGGCAGCGACGGCGGCAAGGCCCATGAGCAGGCCCGAGACGGCGACGGCGACGGACGTGAATCGCCCGGCGGCCGACGACAAGAAACGCTGGAGAAGCCTGCCGACGGCAAGCGACTTCATCATCACGACACTCCTCTGTGGTGGTCCCGGCTGGGATGGGGATCCGAGGCAGGCGGGGCGCGAGGCCCGCGCCACGTGCGCGGGGCGACCCGCTCAGGGGCGACGTGCGCCCCCGGGGTGGGACGATTGTTTCGGCCGTCCCGGATACGGGGGGCACCATAACCGGCCCCGGCGGTCGCTGACAAGCCCGACGGCCAACGGACCAACCGGCCCGTGATTTCCGGGCTGATTGCGGCCAAACTCGGCAATTTCTCCGGTGCCCTAGCCGCGCCCGATCAGGCGCCGCAGCGGGCGCAGCAGTTCCTCCCGGTGCTCGGGGTCGCGCCAGATGTGGATCACCGCCGGCAGCACGGAGACGATCACGATCAGCCCGACGATCGGCAGCAGGTAGCGGTCCACGTTCGGAATGCGGCTGCCCATCCAGTAGCCGAGCCACGTCAGGCCGTAGGCCCACAGCGCCCCACCCAGCACGTTGTAGAAGATGAACTTGCGGTAGTCCATGAGGCCGACGCCGGCGACGATCGGCGCGAACACGCGCACGACCGGGATGAAGCGCGCGAGCACCAGCGCGCGGGCGCCGTGCTGCTCGTAGAAGGCGTGCGCCTTCTCGAGGTGAACGCGCTTGAAGAAGCGCGAGTCGGGGCGCTCGAACAGCTTGCGCCCCACGCGGTGGCCGAAGGCGTAGCCCGTGAAGTTGCCCAGAACGGCCGCGACGAAGCAGCCGTGCGAGAGCCAATGGATGTCGAACACGCCCTGCGAGGCGAGGAAGCCCGCGGTGAACAGCAGGCTGTCGCCCGGCAGGAAGAACCCGATGAGCAGTCCGGTCTCGGCGAAGACGACGGCGAACACACCCCACAGGCCGATCGTCTTGATCGACTGCTCGAGATCGAACATCAGCGAGGACCTCCGGACCGGAATGGGGACGGCGAACGATTCCACGATAGCAGATTCCATGACATGTCCGGCCGGGGGTCGGCTACCGTACGCGAACTCCACCCCGTCCCCTGCTCCGGAGATCGCGATGACGCCGCCCGCCGCCGCTTCGAACGCCCGTCTTGCCACTGCCAATGCCGCCGCTCGCACCCTCTTTTCGGGCGACGCCGGAGGCCGCCAGGCGGTCCACACCGTGTACGGTGGCGCGCACCTGTTCAAGGCCGACACCGCGCAGCGCCTGGGCCGTCTCGCCCTGCGTTCCCTCGACGAGTACGGCCCCGATGCCGCGACGTTCGCGCGCGCGATCGACCTGCCCGCCGCGTGGGCCGAACCCGTGTATGCGCGGGTGCGCGAAAAGCTGGGCCGCGAGCCGGTCGAGGACTTCCGCATCGACTTCGAGGACGGCTACGGTCATCGCCCCGACGCCGAGGAGGACGGCCACGCCGTCACCGCCGCGCAGGAGATGGCAAAGGGACTTGCCGCGGGCACGCTGCCGCCGTTCTCGGGCATCCGCATCAAGACGCTGTCGGACGAGCTCGCGCCGCGCAGCCTGCGCACGCTCGAGCGCTTCCTCACCGCATTGCGCGAGGCCGCCGGCTCCGCGTGGCCCACCGGCTTCGTCGTCACGCTGCCGAAGCTGGCGCACCCGCAGGCGGTGTCGACGCTGGCCGACGTGCTCGACGGGCTCGAGGAGCGCCTGGGCCTCGCCCCGGGTGCCGTCCCGATCGAGCTCATGATCGAGACGCCGCAGAGCATCTTCGCCGCCGACGGCACGATCGCGCTGCCCGCACTGGTGGCCGCGGGGCGTGGCCGGGTGGGCTCGGCGCACTTCGGCACGTACGACTACACGGCGTCGCTCGACATCACCGCGGCGCACCAGCACATGGCGCACCCGGCGTGCGACTTCGCCAAGCACGTGATGCAGGTCGCGCTCGCCGGCACGGGCGTGCGCATCTCGGACGGCGCGACCAACGTGCTGCCCGTGCCCCTCCACCGCGCGTCCGAGGGCGGGCCGGCGATCACGCCGATCGAGGCCGACGAGAACCGACGCGTCGTCCAGGCCGCGTGGAAGCTGCATTCAGGACACGTGCGCCACTCGCTCGAGGGCGCGTTCTACCAGGGCTGGGACCTGCATCCGGCGCAGCTCCCGACGCGCTACGCGACGGTATACGGCTTCTTCCTCGCAGGGCTGGACCCGGCCGCGCAACGGCTGTCGAACTTCGTGGGAAAGGCGGCACAGGCGACGCTCGTCGGCGAGGTCTTCGATGATGCAGCGACCGGCCAGGGCCTGCTCAACTACTTCCTGCGGGCGATCAACTGCGGGGCGATCGACGAGGCCGAGGCGGTGCGCCGCACCGGCCTCACGCTCGAGGACTTCCAGGGACGCTCGTTCCTGCGCATCCTCGAGCGGCGGCGCTGAGCGCTGCCGCGCCTCAGCTGCCGCGGTACGTCGTGTAACCGAACGGCGCGACGAGCAGCGGGACGTGATGGTGTCGCGTCGGCTCATCGACGGTGAACACGATCACGACTTCGGGATGGAAGGCGGCCGCACCCTGCGCCGCGAAGTATGCTCCCGTGGCAAAGGTGAGACGGTAGATGCCGCGCGCGAGCCCGGAGCCGGCGGGTAGCAGGGTCTTCACCCGGCCGTCCGCGTCGGTCGTGCCGCTCCCCAGTTCCCGCCAGCCCGCCTTCTCGCCTGCGTCCGCCCGCGCGAGCACAATGGCAACGCCGGCCGCCGGCAAGCCGCGTGCGGTGTCGAGAACGTGCGTGGTGATCGCGCTCATGCGCCGAACCTCTTCTCGAGACGAAGCCGCGTGATCTTCTTCTGTTCCTCGATCGCCACCGCGAGTTCGGCGGCGGGCGCATTGTGCATCCGCGCCTCGAGCTCGGCAAGGATCGTCGCCGCGGTCTTCCCGGTCGCACAGGTGAGGAAGAGCCGGCCGAAGCGCACCTCATATCCGCGCTGGCCGGCGGCCAGCGCCACGCGTGTGGTGACATTGGCATCCGACGCCGCCGCCTGCTCGCCCGCCGCCCATCCGTGCGCGTCATCCTTCCGCTCCCCGATCCGGGGATGCGCTGCGAACGCCTCGTCCCAGTCCGCTTCTCCCAGGTCCGCCATCGCCCGCTCGACGGCGGTGACTGCGGCGGCCGCGTCGGCGAACGGCCGCGCGGCAGCAAGCGCCTCGGCAAAGCGCCGCGACCCGAGCCACGCAGCGAACTCCGTGGCCGCTGCGCCCGGTGGCAGCGCGTTCACGAACGCGAGCACCAGGTCGCGCCTTCCCCGCTCCTCGATCCGCCCGAACAACCGCAGTCGCGCCACGCCGCCGTCGGGGAAGATGCGCAGGCAGGCGTGGGTCGCCGGCCGGGCCGCGGCATCCCCCGCCGCCGCCAGCGCGTGCACGTGATGCGGCGTCAGCGACGTGTCGGGCACCAGCGGTGTCCACGCGAAATCGGGCTCGGCGAGAGCATCGAGCGATGCACCCGGCGCGTCGGCGAACTCGATCCGGCACGTGCCCGGCGCGTTGCCCTTGAAGTGCGACGTGTCGACGACGACGCGCTCGATCACGCCGCGCGCGGCGAGCCGGACGATCGCCCAGTCGTGCCCGGGGCCGCGCCGGCGGCGGGTCTCCCAGCCGTCGTGCATGCCGCGGCTCGCGCCCGGCAGGATCAGGTGGTGCCGCCCGCCGAAGAACATGTCGCTCGCGCCGATCACGGACGCACCGTGCTCGAGAGCGGCCAGGTCGAGCAAACCGGGCTCGATCGCAGCCACCGCGGCCGGGTCGGGCACGACGTCGCCGTGGACGCGCAGGCGGGCGACGCCGCCGTCGGGATCGATGTGCAGGCGCAGGTGGGTCACGCGCCACGGCACGTCGATCGCGAAGCGGTTCTTCGCGTCCCCGGCAAGCCCGCTCTTCGCCAGCAGCGGGAACCACGCCGTGTCGTTGGCCGCCAGGGACTCGGTCGATGCGTCGGGTGTCGCGACGGTGCCCTCGAGCCAGCACGACTCGGGGAAGTTGCCGCGGAAGAACGCCGTGTCGACGACCACGCCGCGCACGATCCCCGGCATCCCCAGGCGGACGACGCACCAATCGTGACCGGGCGTGCGCCGGCGGCGCGACTCCCAGCCGTCCATCCACTTGCCGCGGTCGGTGTAGCGGTCGGCGATCCAGATCGCGGGCGCGTCGGCGACCAGGTTCTCCTTCTCCGCGAAGAAGTCGTCGCTGGCGAGCAGAACCACGCCGCCCAGCCGCGCCGAGGCCAGGTCGACAAGCGTCTCGAATGCGGCCGCGTCGTCCTTGCCGTTCATGCGTCCTCCACCATGCGCGTGAGCAGGCGCCCACGCGGCACGCCCTCGAAGCGCCCTGCGTCGTCGCCCTGCGGCCCCGCATAGATCCGTTCCCCGCGCAGGTACGTCGCGCGTACGCGCCCGCGCAGGGTGCGCCCCGCGTACGGCGTGATCCGGTGCCGCGTCCACAGCCGTTCCGGCCGCACGGTCCACGTCGCCTCGGCGTCGAACAGCACGAGGTCGGCGTCGAAGCCCGGCTCGATGGCGCCCTTGCGCGCCCCGAGCCCCGCGTGGAGCGCCGGCTTCCGGGCCATCCAGCGCACCACGTCGTCGATCGCGAACCCGCGTCGCCTCGCCTCGGTCCACACGACCGCCAACCCCAGGCCGAGCGAGCTGATCCCGCCCCACGCGCGCGCGAAGTCGCCGTCGTCGAGCGCCTTGCCCTCGGGCGGGCTGGGCGAGTGGTCGCTGGCGATGAAGTCGATCGTGCCATCGGCGAGCCCCTGCCACAGCCGCTCGCGGTTTTCCGCATCGCGGATCGGCGGGGCGCACTTGCACAGGGTCGCCCCGTCGGCGATGTCCTCGGCCGCGAGCGCCAGGTAGTGCGGGCAGGTCTCGGCGGTGAGGGCCAGTCCGTCAGCCTTCGCCGCGGCGATCAACGGCAGCGAGTCGGCCGACGACAGGTGGACGATGTGCACGCGGGGCATCACCCCGGTCGCCGCCGTGCGCCGTTGCTGGCGAATCACCAACGCCACGGCCTCCACCTCGGATCGCGTCGGGCGCGAGGCGAGCCAGCTCGCATAGGTGCGGTCGACCTCGACATCTGCCGGCATCGCCTGCGGCAGCTCAGCGTGCACGAGCAGCGGCAGGCGCAATCGCGCGCACTCGCCCATCGTGCGGGCGAACGAGATCTCGTCGAGGTAGGGAAACTCGGGCACCCCCGAGTCGGCGAGGAATGCCTTCACGCCGCACACACCGGCGGCCTTCATGTCGGCGAGATCCGACAGGTTGTCGGGCACCGCGCCGCCCCAGAACGCGAGGTCCGTCCACACGCGCTCGCGCGCAGCCGCCTGCTTGAGCGTGAGCGCCTCGACATCGAGCGTGGGCGGCAGGCTGTTGAGTGGCATGTCGACGATCGTCGTCACCCCCCCGGCGGCCGCCGCGCGGGTCGCGGTCTCGAGCCCTTCCCAGTCGGTGCGCCCCGGCTCGTTGGCGTGCACGTGCGGATCGACCAGCCCGGGCAGGATGAACGCATCGTCGGCGTCGAACTCGCGAGCGCCGTTCGCGGGCATGTCATACATGCCGATGGCGATGATCCTCCCGTCGACGATCGTCAGTGAGGCAGGCGTGACTCCATCCAGCAGCGCGACCCGCCGGCCGCGGACGATCGTGCGCTCGTTCATGCCATGTCCGCTGCGGCGAACGCGCGGGCCAGGCCGGCGGCGATGCGCGCGCGATAGTCGCGTGTCGAGCGCATGTCGTCGATCGGCGCCATGTCCGTCGCCACCGCCGACGCGGCCGCCTCGGCCGCCCTCGCATCGAGCGGGCGCCCGGTGAGCGCGGCCTCGACGGCCCGGGCCCGCACCGTCACCGGTGCGACGCTGCCCAGCGCAAAACGTGCCCGCGTGACGATCCCTGCGGCGTCACGCTCGAGCACGCCCGCCGCGACGACCTTCGAGATGGCCTGCAGCCGACGCGTACCGACCTTGCGGAAGAACGCCCGCACCGGCGGCGCTCCCGCTGCCGGGCGCGGCATCGGCACGGCGATCGCGGTGATCAGCTCGTCGCCCGCGCGCACGCTCGTCTTGTAGCCGGTGAAGTAGTCGGCGAGCGCGAGCGTGCGACGGCCGCGTGGGCTCGTCAGCTCGAGCGTCGCGTCGTAGGCGAGGAGAACGGGCACGCCGTCGGCGGCAGGCGAGGCATTCGCGACGTTGCCCGCCCACGTGCCGCGGTTCTGGATCTGGAGCGCCCCCAGCTCGCGCGCCGCCGCGACGAGCAGTGGCAGGTCGCGCGCCACGCGCGGATCGCGCCGGCAGTCGGCGTACGTGGTGAGCGGGCCCATCGTGTAGATGTCGCCGTCCCAGCGCGCGGGTGCCTTGAACTCGGCCACGGCGTGCAGGCTGACGAATGTCGTCGGGGCGACGTGCCCCGCGTTGAACGGCACGTACAGGTCGGTCGCGCCGGCGAGCGGCGTCACTCCGCCCGGCCGGGCCGCGCCGGATGCAAGGAGCGCCAGTGCCGCGGAGAGGTTCGTCGGGCACGCGACGTCGAAGTCCTCGAGCCGGCTTCTCACGCGCCGCCTCCGTCGCCCTGCCCCCGCGCGGCCGCGACCGCGGCGAAGATCTTCGTGTAGCCGGTGCAGCGACACAGGTTGCCGGCCAGCGCCTCGCCGACGCTGTCGGCGGTGGCCAGGTCCCGCGTCCAGGCGACCGCGGCGAGGATCATGCCCGGCGTGCAGATCCCGCACTGGGCGCCGCCCTCGTGCGCGAACGCCGCCTGCATCGGATGCAATGCGCCGTCCCGGGCGGCGAGACCCTCGATCGTCGTGATCGTGGCTTCCTGCGCCTGGCAGGCGGGCACGAGGCAACTCATCACCGGGCGGCCATCGAGCAGCACCGTGCAGGCGCCGCACTCGCCCTCGCCGCAGCCTTCCTTCGTGCCGGTCAGCCCGCACTCCTCGCGCAGGACGTCGAGCAGCCGCTTCGCCGGATGCGCCTCGATCGCCCGCGAAGCGCCGTTGATCTTCAGGATGAGCTTCACGGCTTCCCCCCGCCCGCGGCGTCCACCGCCACGAGAATGCGCTCGGGCAGGAACGGAATCCTCGGCAGGAGCACGCCCAGTGCATCGGCGATTGCCGCGCCGATCGCCGGCGCCGGCCCGTCCATCGGTAACTCGCCGATTCCCTTCGCCCCGCCGGGTCCGTGGGCGTACGGGCGTTCGTGGAAAATCGTGCGAATGGGCACCGTGTCGGCGGCCGTCGGCAGGATGTAGTTGGTCAATTGGTGATTCACCATCGCACCGTCCTTGAGCACGACGTCCTCGTACAGCGCCCAGCCGATGCCCTGCGCCACGCCGCCCTCGATCTGGCCGGCGGCGAGGATCGGGTGCAGGACGCGCCCCACCTCCTGCACCGCGACGAAGTCGGCGACCTCGGCCTGGTGCGTGAGCCGATCGATCGTCACGTCGACCGCGTGCACCGACCAGGCGTAGGCCGCGTACGCGTCGCCGGTGTAGGTCGCGTCATCCCACGAGACGCCGGGAGGCGGCTCGTACTGCCGCTCATAATGCCGAGGCTTGCCCGCGGCGACGTGCGCCGCGGCACGCGCCACGAATTCCGGGCCGCTGGACGGCGGTCCACCCGCCTCAACCGCCATCTTCAGGTCCACCGCTGCCCGGTCGAGCAATTCCCCGACCACCATCGACGTGCGCGAGGCGACGGTCGGTCCGCTGTCGGGCACGATGTCGGTGTCGGGCGGCACGACTTCGACCGCCGCGAGTGCGATTCCCAGCCGCCCGGCGACGATCTGCGTGAACACAGTGTTCGTCCCCTGCCCGATGTCGGTCGAGGCGGCGAGCACGCGGATCCGCCCGTCGGGGGCGATCTCGAGCGCCGCGCGCGAGGCGAGCTTCACCTCGCCGCTGCCGGTGAAGCCCGAGCCGTGGAAGAACGTGGCCACGCCGCGCCCGTGCCACGGACCGCCCGGCGTCGCCGCAGGACGGGGACCGAGGGCCGCGAGCGCCTCGTCGAGCATGGTGCCCAGGCCGGGATCCTCGGCCAGCGTCTGCCCGGTCGGCAGGGTGTCGCCGGCGGAGAGAAAGTTGCGCCGGCGCAAGTCAAGCGGATCGATTCCGAGGACGCGCGCGGCGCGCTCCATGTGCATCTCGATGGCGAAGATCGTCTGCGGCGCACCGAAGCCGCGGAACGCGCCGTAGGGCGGCGCGTTGGTCAGCACGGCGCGCGCCTCGATCGTGACATCGTCGCAACGGTAGGCGCCGGCGGCGTGCAGCGTGGCGCGCGAGAGCACGACCGGCGTCAGCGTGACGTACGCGCCGCCGTCGAGGTCGACCGCGATGTGCAGCGCGGTCAGGTCTCCGTCGCGCGTGAACCCGGCGCGAATCGTGGTGCGGCTGGGATGCCGCTTGGTCGTCGCCCACATGTCCTCGAGCCGGTCGTAGACCAGCTTCACCGGCCGGCCGCCTGCCTTCCACGACAGGAGCGCGGCGTGCCCGGCGATGACGTTCGGGTACTCCTCCTTGCCGCCGAACCCGCCGCCGGTGACGGTCTGGATCACGCGCACCTTCTCGGGCGGGAGGCCCAGCACGGGCCCGAGCGCCTTGTGCACGTAGTACGGGCACTGCATCGAGCCCCACACGGTCACGCCCTTCTCCGCCGAGGCGATCGCGACCACGCCCTGCGTCTCGATGTAGAGCTGCTCCTGCGCACCGGTCTCGTACGTGCCCTCGACCACGACCTCCGCCTTCGCCAGGGCGGCGGCCGCGTCCCCGCGCGCCACGTGGTAACGCTTGAACATGTTGTCGGCGCCGTGCTGCGCATCGCCCGTCGCGGCGGAAGCCACGCTGTCCTCGATGGTGAAGACCCCCGGCAGCGGATCGATGTCGAGCGCAACGAGCGTGGCGGCCTTCTCGACCAGGCCCTTGTCGGCGTGGGCGATCAGCACGACGGGCTCGGCGACGTGGCGGATGACATCGTGCGCCAGGTACGGCTGGTCGGGCTCGATCAGCACGATCACGTTCTGCCCGGGGATGTCGGCCGCGGTGACGACGACAAACTCGTCCCACGGCACGCCCGGCAGAAAGCGCACGCCGCGCAGCCGCCCGCGGGGCACGGTCGTGCGGATCGTCTTCCCGTGAAGCACTCCTTCGAATGGAAGGTCGTCGATGTAGAGCGCACGGCCGCTGACCTTCGCGGCGCCGTCGGTGCGCGTGGGGCTTTCGCCGATCATCGGTCCGTCGCTCCGTGGCCGATCCAGCGTGCGATCAGCAGGCGCTCCCCGGCCGTCATGGCCGTCATGTTGCCCAGTGGCATCGTCTGCGTGGTCACGACGCGCTCGCGAATCCGCGCCGACCAGCGAAGCACCTGTTCGCCACTCTCCAGGTTCACGCCGCCCGGCGCCGCGCCAAACGTCGCGATGCGCGGCACGGTCGCGTGACAGGCGACGCAGCGCGAGAGCATCACGGCCTGCACCTCGGCGAACGTCGGCGCCGCCCCTGCGCCGGCCAGCGCCGCGCGGGTGGCGTCGTCGACGCGACTCTCGAGCCGTGCCGGCGCGGTCAGGATCGCCAGGCCGACTGCGGCAGCGGCCATCGGCACACCCCAGGCGAAACGCCGGCGGCCATGTCCGATCATCAGGTGCCGGGCGCCCATCCCGATGGCGATCAGCAGCAGCAGCACGACCGCGCGATCGGGTGCGCCGTACGTCCCCGGGTAGTGGTTCGAGAACATGACGAACAGCACCGGGAACGTCAGGTAGCTGTTGTGGACCGAGCGCAGCTTCGCCTTCTCGCTGTGCGACCAGTCGGGCGTCTTCCCCTGTTCGGTCGCCTTGATCATGGCGCTCTGCGCCGGCAGGATGCGGGCCCACACGTTGGCGACCATGATCGAGCCGAGGAGCGCACCGACGTGCACGAACGCGGCGCGCCCCGACAGCGTGCGCGTGAGCACCATGACGACGCCCACGAGCAGTGCGAGCGAGACCGCCGTCGCCACCGCGCGGCGGCGTTCACCGGCCCAGTCCCACAGCGCGTCGTAGACGAACCAGCCGCCGATCAGGATCGACAGCCCGAGCGCCATCGCCGTGCGCGGCGACAGGCTCGACACCGCCGGATCGGTCAGGTAGAGGCCGCGCGTCGAGTAGTAGATCGCGCCCAGCAGCGCCGCGCCCGACAGCCAAGTGATCGCAGCCTCCCACTTGAACCAGTGGAGCGTCCTGGGCATGCCGCCGGGCCCGATCTTCCGCCGCTCGACGCGGTAGAAACCGCCCGAGTGCACCATCCACAGCGAGCCTTCGAGCTCCGGGTCGGGATCCGGCTCGCCCTTCGGGCGCACGAGGACGCGCTCGAGGTGCTGGTCGAGCCAGATGAAGTAGAAGGAGCTGCCGATCCATGCGATTCCGGCGATGAGGTGGACCCAGCGCAGGGCCAGGCCGATCCATTCCTGAGGGGACATGCGGCGCATTGTGCCGCACGGAGCGCCTCCGAGGCCAGCAACAGATCGCGAGGCGCGCCTAGCCCCGCCCGGCCGCCGCCCGCCGCAGCCGGTCGCGCACGGCAATGCCGAGGCCCGACTCGGCCGGCGGGACAACCAGGACGACCGAGGCGCCGCGGAGGTCAGCCTCGCGCAGGAGCGCATAGAGCACGCGCGCGAAGTCGGCCGGTTCCACCGGCGCATCGAGCCGCTCCTCCGCGGTGAGTCCGGGTGCCGGCACGTCGGCCGGCGCGACGAGGAGCACGTGGCTCCCCGCGGCCGTCAGCACAGCCGCGCGCTCCGCCGCAGCGGACGCGCTCACCAGCTCGACCCCGGCGCGCGGCGCGTAGTGCGCCGCCAGCATACCCGGCGCGCGCACGCCACCCTCCATACCTGCGTCATCCCTGTCGAGCCGCACGGCCACGCCGAGGACCCGCTCGAGATCGCCCGCAGTGATCGCCCCGCTGCGCAGGATCGTCGGGACCGCGGGGTCGCTCGCCAGGTCGACGATCGTCGACTCGACGCCGATCGCGCACGGCCCGCCGTCGAGCACGAGATCGACCTCGACCCCCAGGTCCACCCGCACGTGCTCCGCGCTCGTCGGGCTGACGTGGCCGAAGCGGTTCGCCGACGGAGCGGCGAGCCCGCCGCCGAATGCCTTCAACACCGCGAGCGCGAGCGGATGATCGGGCGCCCGCAGGGCGACCGTGTCCTGTCCACCGGTGACGACGTCGAGTGCCCGCGCCGAACGCGGGAGCACGAGCGTGAGCGGCCCGGGCCAGAACACGTCGGCCAGCCGGCGCGCTGCCTCCGGTACGTCGCGTGCCCAGGCATCGAGCGCCGTCGCCCCCGCCACGTGCACGATCACGGGGTGCGATGCCGGGCGCCCCTTCACGGCGAAGATGCGCCGCACTGCGATCTCGTTCGAGGCGTCGGCGGCGAGGCCGTACACGGTTTCGGTGGGGAGGGCCACGAGACCGCCACTCCGGAGGAGGACGACGGCGCGATCGATATCGGCGGGCGTGGACGGCGAGGGGAACATGCGCGGCATGATATCCTACCGGGCCTGCGCTAGAATGCGCCGGATATGGCGGCTCGCCAGACGATTCGGCCCCGCGCTCCGCCCCCAGGGAGGTCTTCGATGAACGGACTCGGCACCCGCTCCGCCGTACTGCTCGCGACACTCGTCTTGAGCCTCGCCCTCGGCGCCGGCTGCGGCGAGGACCAGATCATCAACCCCACGCCGCAGAACCCGCAGCACATCGCCGTGCGCTACATCCTGATCGGGTTCAACGGATCGGTCCCGGGCGTGATCATCGCCCGCTCGAAGGCCGAGGCCGAGGTTCTCGCCAACGACGTCTACGCCCAGGCCGTCGGCGGAGCGAACTTCGGCGACCTCACCGAGACCTACTCGGACAGTCCCTCGCAGGACACGATCCATGTCGCCAACTACGGGGTGATGCTCAAACTCGGCGAGTACCAGCGGAACACGCTGGTCAAGGGCTTTGGCGATTGCGCCTTCTCGCTCGTCCCGGACTCGATCGGCCTTGCCCCCCACGATTCGACCGATTGCCCGTTCGGCTGGTTCATCATCGATCGGATCGAGTGAGGATTCTCCCCGGCCTGCTCGTGGCCGTCGCCGTCATGCTCCTCGGGTTCGCCGCGGCGGAAGTGGCGGGCCGCGCCCTCCTTGCCGCGCGCGGACTCGCCGGCGGCGCGAGCCCCATCTCGGGGGTGCCGGTCGCGATTCTGCTCGGCCTCCTCCTGCGCAACCTGTTCCCGTTGCCTCCGGCGCTGGCACCGGGCCTCAAGTTCTGCACGACGGCCGTCCTGCGCACGGGGATCGTGCTCGTCGGCATCAAGCTCAGCCTGTTCGAAATGCTGCGCCTTGGGCTCGCGGGCATTCCCGTCGTCGTCGCCGCCATCGCGGCCGGGCTCGCCTTCGTCCCCTGGCTCAATCGGCGTCTCGGCCTGCCGCCCCGCCTCGGCAGCCTGATCGCCGCCGGGACAAGCATCTGCGGCGTGACCGCGATCGTCTCCACCGCACCCACGATCGAAGCGGACGAGCGCGAGGTCGCTTACGCCGTGGCCAACGTGGTGGCGTTCGGCCTGTTCGGCATGCTCGCCTATCCCTGGCTCGCGCACGCACTGCTGCACGACTCCGCGACGATCGGGCTCTTCCTCGGCACCGCGATCCATGACACGTCGCAGGTCATCGGCGCGGCGCTCACCTATCAGCAGGCGTTCGCCGACGACACCGTGCTGCGGGTCGCGACCGTGACCAAGCTGACGCGCAACCTGTTCCTCGCCGCAGTGATCCCGTACCTCGCCTGGCAGCATGCGCGCAATCGCGGGACCGGCGCAGCGGCCGGGTCGAAGCGGACCTCGTGGCGCTCCTACGTGCCCGCGTTCATCCTCGGGTTCGTCGCGCTGGCGATCGTGCGCTCGATCGGCGACGGCATGCTCGACGCCGGCGGATGGGCGTGGGGACTCTGGGACCGCGCGGGGTGGAGCAAGCTCGCGTCGTTGCTGGGCGACACCGTCGGGGCGCGCTGGCTGCTGGGAACGGCGATGGCCGCCGTCGGCCTCAACACGAGCTTCGCGGTGTTCAAGGGGGTGGGGCTCAAGCCGTTTGCCGTCGGCCTGGCCGGAGCGCTGGTCGTCGGCAGCGTGGGGCTGGCGATGGCGCTCCTGTTCGGGCGCTTCGTCCGCCTCTGAGGGGTCTGCGAGTGCCGGGAGCAGGACTCGAACCTGCACGGCCTTGCGGCCAGCGGATTTTAAGTCCGCTGCGTCTGCCATTTCGCCATCCCGGCGCGGGAGCGGCAGTCTAGCACGCCCGCGCAGGTGGTCGATGCATCACCCACTCGCGCCTCGTCGTGAGCGAGTGTTAGACTTCCCCGAACGGGCTCCCTCCCGACCTGCAACCGAAACGAATCCGATGCCTCTCTCCGATCTCCGCGTCCTGATCGTCCACCTTGCTGCCACCTGGTTCATGACCGGCGTGATCTGGACGGTGCAGCTCGTGCACTACCCGCTGTTCGCGTTCGCCGATCGCGCACGCTTCGGCGCCATGGCCGCCGCGCACGGCGAGCGCATCACGTGGATCGTCGGCCCGGCGATGCTGGTCGAGCTGGCCACTGCGCTGTGGCTCCTGGCACGTCCGCCGGGCGGCGTCTCGCGCCCCCTGCTCGCCGCGGGCCTGGCGCTCCTGGCCGTGATCTGGGCCTCCACCGCACTCTTGCAGGGTCCCGACAACGGACGCCTCGCAACCGGCTTCGACCCCGCGATCCACGCCCGCCTGGTCACGACGAACTGGATCCGCACCGTCGCCTGGACCCTCCGGGCCTTGCTGGTGAGCGCCCTGCTCCTGCAAGCCACGCGCCCCCGCTAGCCAGCAAGCGCTCGTCTCCGGAACGGGAGACCAGACGGTCATTCCAGCACGGCCCGTCGACGGCCTCCACACTTCCCGCCACGAAAGCCCCAAACGAAGGGCTCGTTCTTCAAGCTCGCGGCGATCTCCGGGTCCGCCTGAGGGACTTGAGCGCGCCCCGCAGCGCACAAGCAGAACGCCCCACCCGAGAGTTTCGGGCGGGGCGTGCGGCAGAAGCGAAGGCGGACCTGGAGACCGCCGAGGGCCTCGCTAGTGTGAACTCGACCACTCGGGAGGCGCCCCACTCGGAATCCCGATCGACGACAGCATCGGGTAGCGCATCGCAAAGTTGAGGAACGGGATCAGGAACGCGCCGAGAAAGCCGAGCATCACGCCAAGCTGCGGCAGCGTCAGGTCGAACACGGTCGGATTCACGCTCGGCAGGACGATCAGGTTCCGCTCGAGCCATACGCCGATCAGGGCGATC
>JANPEF010000042.1:0-10928 GCA_031431875.1 Candidatus Eiseniibacteriota bacterium
TCACTCGTCGCGTTCCTGGATCTGATTCACGCGCGTCAGCGTGCGCATGATCAGCCGGACCCCGGAGCCGAAGCCAAGGATGAGGAACACGAGGAGGAGCCACGGTGCGGTGCCGAAGCGCTTGTCGAGCCACATCCCCGCCAGAGCACAGACGACGGGAGGCACGACGAGGAAGCCCGGGATGGAACTGAGCAACCCGTAGATGCGGACTTGCTTGAACTTCTCTCGATCCGGATCCGGAGTCGCCACCGGTACCTCGTGAAAACAATCACAAGCGGTCGGCGAACGAAGGGGCGACATTCGCCGCCCCTTCGGGAACACCCTTCGGCGGCAATCTACGGAGGGCGGCGGGACGGGTCAAGCGGGAATCCGGATACGCTCTTAACGCATTGCCATTATGGATCTTGTGTCATGATCCGGATCACTGCCGAACCAACACCACCGGGGCATCGATCGCGCTTGCCGAGGCCTCGTAGAGGGCCCGCACCGCGGGATAGCGGTCCGGCGGCAGCGTTTTCGCCCGGGTCTGCCACTGTCGCGTGAACTCGAGCGTGGTTCCGCTCACCGACCAGCGGGCCTCGAACGAGCCGAAGTCCTCGTCGAGGCGGATCGCTGCGGGGATCTCGTCGACTGCGAAGCCGGGGGGCAGCTCGACGGTGACCGACTCGGAGAGGCTGCGGGCCTTGAGGGCGATCGGCCGGGAGCGGGCTGCGTCGGGCAGGCTGACCGAGCTGCGCGGGGAGACGACGGCGGCGCGGAACAGCATCATGCGACCCTGGACGACGCGGGCGAAGTACGGCGCCTGATAGTCGAGGCGCAGCCGGAAGTCCCCCGTCGAGCTGTCATCGACGACGCTCATGGCGCCGAGTTCGATGCGCTTCCCACCCGCGACCAGCCACTTCTCCAAAGAGGTCCGGTACTCGGCCGGACTCGATCGGCGATACGAGACCCGCTCCGCCGCGGCCGCCTGCCCGGTCGAGTTCTCCACGAGCGCGACCGCGAGCCCACCCTCGGCATCGAGCGACGCACGGATCGTGCGCACAGTCCGGTTTTGCGCATGCGGCAGCTCGGGCAAGCGAACCAGCCCCCCCGATCGCGAGTCGACGAGCAGCGCGTACGCGCCCTGTTCCGCGGTGGGCAGGTCCCCGAACGCCGTGTACGGGTCGGTCGGATCGAACGCGATCAATCGCCCCAGCTGCGGATGATCGAAGCTCGCCGGCACGGCGCTCCCCGCCGGAGCGCTAATGGCGACGATGCAGTGGTTGAACTGCGTCGGCGACGGCCAGCGCGCATCGACGTGCTCAGGGCCCTCGGACGACACGGCGAGCGGCCATGCGGCGTGCCCGGACGCGGTGAGCAGGGACGCCAGCAGGGTCGCCTTGTCCTTGCAGTCCCCGTAGCCCATCGCGAGGACCTGCGCGGCGGGATGCGGTCGATAGCCCTCGCCGCGCGCGAGCCCCAGGCTGATCGAGACGTAGTTGAGCTTCTGCACCTCGCGGCCCAGGACGCGGACTTGCTCCAGCGAATCGGGCGCGGTCCGCACGAGCTCCTCCGCGCGGCGCGTCACCTCGGGCGTGGGATGCGCCTGCGGCGCCATGAGCCCGTCGAGCCACGTCGCGACGGCGGCCCAATCGGCGAAGTGCGCCTTTCCCGGGCCATCGGCGACGTTGATCGCGATCGCCGCCCGCGCGCGATCCTCCGGGGGCGCCAGGGATTCCGCCGGAATCCACTCCTCGTCCGCGTACGACCACGACCAGGTGCGCCCGTCCTGCCGGGCCACGAACGGGCGCCCGCGCAGCTCGACGACCGAAGGCTCCGGGCCCTCGGGCAGCGTGAGCGTGAACCGCGAAAGCAGCACCGGCACGTCCTCGGCGCAGGACCACGACCACTGGTCGAGCAGTGACTCCTCCTCGATCACCGACTCCCAGGCGTAGATCGCGCCCTCCTCCACGGTCGGCGGATCGAACAGGAGGAGTCTCGCCTCCGAGTACAGCGACCAGCTTTCGCCGAACGAGCGATCGACGAGCTCCTTCCGGCCGAGGTGGAGCGGCTTCTGGCCGGGACGAAGGATCCAGGCGTGCGTCTGCTTGATCGTGCTCGTCGACGACCAGTACGCCACGCCGAGCGCGAGCGATTCGCCTCCATCGCGCCGGACGATGCGCACGGCCCGGCGGACCGTCGTCGTGGTGCGCCCCGCGCGGGGGACGGTGACGAGCGCCTCGTGGTGGAGGACGACCGCCGCGGCCGTGGACCAGGCCGGCGTGGGCCGGGCCGCCGCGGCGGCCAGCCAGGCGGGCAGGTCGTCGGCACGCACCGGGAGGACCGCCGTCGACAGAGCGGTAGCGATCGTGATGCCCGCGATCGAGCGCATCACCGCGCTCATGGCGCTCCATCCCCGCGCACCAGCGTGATGGCGAGCGCGTCCCGATCGTGGATGCCGTCGAACAGGCGCTTGAGCTGCGGGTACGAGGACGCGGGAAAGAACAGCGAGCCGTTCTGCCCGAACTCGAGGACGCGCGAGTAATCGAGCTCCGAGCTCGTCGAGCCCGGGCTGAGCGAGGCGCGATATTTCGCGACGCCCGGCGCGTCGACCGGGGCCGGGGTCTCGAAGCCTTCCACTGTCCACGACTCCGGGAGGCGGAAGCGAATCCAGTCGATCTCCGCCCACGCATGCGTGAAGAAAACGGGGTGACGGCGCGTGCTCGCCTGGAACCGGGCCGGTCGCCGGGCCTGGAAGACGGCGGGCTCGAGGACGACGCGCCTGCCGGTGAGCGTGGCGAAGCGCGGCACGCGCACGTGACAGGTGAGCTGCAGCGGATCGCGCGAATCCTCCCCCCGCTCGAGCACAATCGCGGTCAGCTCGATGCCGGGCAGGCCCCAGTCGATTTCGTGCCGCACGGCGCTGTCGATCTCCGCCGCGCTCGCCCCCGCGAACTCCGTGCGCCACTCATCGTTCAAGTGGCCGGCCCAGGTCACGGTCACGTCGCCGTCGAGCGAGCCGTCCGGCAGGAGCGAAAAGTCGCCGCGGCGGCTCACCATCGAGCGATGCGGCGAGGCGACCGGCGTGGTGAGGAAGCGCCCCGAGTCGGGGTCGCACAACAACGCCGACTGCGATTCCTCCGACCAACGCAGCATGTCCCGGGGCAGGTACCGGCTCGACGGATCGAAGCACTTCCACGCGCCGTCGACGCGGACGGCGACATCGAACGAGTCGAGGAACAGCGGGTCCATCATTTCGCGGTCGAACGGCCAGCGACGGGTCGCCGGGAGGCGCAACAACCGGGTCTCGAGGCCGAGCCCGCGCAGGAGCGTGGCGAACGAAGTGCAAGCGTCGTACGCCGTACCGCCCCGCTGGCGCAGCGCGGCGCGGCCGTCCTGGGTCTGCTTGAGCCCCGCGGCGCGGAGCGAGTCGCGGGAGCCCGAGTCGACGACGCGGAATTCGCGCTGGATCCAGTCGGCGATGAGCACGACGCGCGCCGAATCCCCGGTGGCCCCGCCGGCGATGGTCCGCGCGAGATCCCGTGCGGGGGCGTCGGGCCGCGTCGCGGCGTCGAACGACCTGGACTCGCGCTTCGCGAGGGACTGCCAGAAGGCGGCCGAAGTCGTGGCCTTCTCCTCGGTGTAGTAGAGCAGCGTCCAGGCCTGTTGATGCAGTTTCGGCGGCGCATCCGGCTCTTCGACGTATGCAGGCAGGTCGAGGGCCGAAATCTCGTAGTAGCCGCCGACGAGGCCGGCGGACTCCGTCGGGGCGATCCGGTATGAGATCTGCCGCAGGCTCCACCCCTCGAGCGACGGCATCGTCTCGGTCAGGGGGCGGAGGAAGTACGAGACCCTGCGTCGCGGAATCTCCGACTGGAATGAGAGCACCTGATAGTTCGCGACCTGGTCCTTGAGGTCGGCGCGGTAGCGGTACTCGATGATCGATCCCGGCGTGACCGCGGGCAGGGCGAACGCGACGCGGCGCACTCCCGTGCCCTTCTGCCGGTAGACGACGTCCTTGAGCACGGTCTTCCTGTCGAGCTCCACGATCGATCCATCGGGGTGTACCGTCCGTCCCTGGATGCCGGCGAGAGATGCGCCCTTGAGGGGGAGGTCGATCCGCACCTGGCCCTGCTTCTCGGCGCCGGCCGCGGTGAAGACCTTGATGCGCACGTAGTGATGCTGGAGCTGTGCGAACCCCTTCTCCGTCCACAGGTCCTCGAGCCACGTGCGCACGAAGATCGCCTCGGCATCGGCGCCCGGGTCGAGTTGTGGGGCGGTCTCGGCGAGTTCTGACGCGGGAATGTCTTCCCACTTGCGAGCCGGTCCGGCTCCCAGCAGCAGGATTGCGGTGGCGAGCATGGCGAGCGTGCGCGCGGCGGTATCGAACCGACGCCTCAATGGCCCCCCTCGGAGCCGAAACCGGTGTTCGGCTCGACTGGAGATCGTCCGGGTGTTCCATCCCGTGCTGCCTGCGAGCGGGAAGCATACTGGTGCCAGGCGGCATCGTCAGTCTCTTTGTCGGCCGCGGATCGAGCGGCGTTCGCCGCGGCCTGCGCCGCGCTGCCCCCCGGCGTTCCGGACGGTGCATTCCTGCTTGCGACGGGCGGCCGTGCCCCATACCGTAGTCTCACCCCTACCCGGGAGCGCCCATGATCGTTCTGCTCCTGATCAACACTCTCCTTCTCTTTGCCATCCTGCTCTTCCTTGCCGAGCTGTCACGACGACTCGGCAACCTCGAGGAGTCGGACGCGCGGCAACCGGTCGTCCCCGCGCCGGAGCCCCGGCCCACCTCCGCTCCGCCGCGACCGCTTCCCGAAGTTCGGCCTTCGCCGCCGCTCGAACCGCCTGCCCCGCCGGCGACGCCGCTCGCGGTTCCGACGCCGCCTCGCATCGCTCCACCCGCGACCATCTCCCGTCCATCCATCGCCGCCGTGCCCGCACCCGCACCCGCGCCGGAGCCCGTCGCCGCGGGCCCCGCCTGGTTCAGCGAGGAGAACGTCGGTGGCGCATGGTTGCAGAACGTCGGCTCGGTCGTCGTCCTGCTGGGCGTGTTCTTCCTCTTCCTGTGGGGCTACACGACCGGGCGCTTCGGCCCGGGCGTCCTCGTTGCGGGCGGTGTCGCACTCGGCGGCGTGCTCGTGTGGCGTGGCGACCGGACCATCCCCGGGCTGCCTGGCTTCGGGCACGCGCTCGTCGGGATCGGGCTGGGGGTGGCGTACCTGTCGCTCTACGCCGGGCACTTCGTGCTCGACGTGTTCGGCATGGCGCCCGCGATCGTGCTGCTCGCCGTCGCCTCGCTCCTTTCGATCGGCGCTGCCATGCGCTACCGCGTGCAGCTCATCGGCCTCCTCGGCGTGCTCGGCGCGTTCGTGCCGTGGATTGCGGCCACGTTCACCGGTCGTCCCGCGGAGAACGGAAGCGACGCGGCGCTCCTCGCCTACCTGTTCGCCATCGACTCGGTCGTCTTCATCCTCGCCGCCCGCGCGGGCTGGAGCACACTCTCGATCACCGCGACGCTGCTCACCACCACGACGTGGATCATCGCCCGCAGCTTCGAGCCGTGGTCGACCCCCGTCCAGCTCGGCCTGTGCGCGTTGTACCTGGGCCTCGGGCTGGCGCTCGTGCCCCGCTACATTTCCGGTGCTTCGTCCGGCCGGAGCGCCGACCTGTTCTCGATCGCGCTGACGCCTTACTGCTTCGTCATCGCGTCGCTGCCGTTCCTGTTCGCGGCGCCGGCAGCGACCAGCGCCTGGATCCTCGGCGGAATGGCCGCCGCGTATGCGGCTTGCGCGATCGTCATCGACCGGCGCCGTCCGCAGCGCGACCTGTGGTCGCACTTCGTGGTCGCCGCCTCGGCCTTTCTCGCGGCCGCCCTCGAGCGCGCACTCGGCAGCGGGCTCACGCCGATGGCGTGGTGCGTGCAGGGCGTGACGATGATCGCGCTGGGTCTGTCGCCCGGGGGCGGCGCGCTCCGCACGATGGGCTACCTGCTGGCGACGCTCGGCATCGTGTGCGGAATGCCGGCGCTGAACGAGGCTCGCGTCGACGGCTTCCTGCCCGTGTTCACGCCCGCGTCGCTGCGCACGGCGGTGTCGATCGTCGGCCTCCTCCTCGCCGCCCGCCTGCTCGAGCGCCACCGCGATCGCCTGCTCGAGGGTGAGGCGTCGATCGTGCCCCCCGCGGCGCTCATCGGCGTGCACGCCTGCCTTGCCGTCTGGCTCGGCATGCACATGGGGCGCATCTCGTGGAGCATCGTTCCCCCCGACGCCGCGCCCGGACTCCGTTCGTCCCTCGGAGGTGCACTCGACGCGCTCGGCTGGGCGCTCCAGGGCGGCGGGCTGGTGCTCATCGGGCTGCGCGGCAACGCCATGAAACGCGCGCTCGGCTACGTCGTGTGGTCGCTCGCGGCCGTGGCGGCGATCGCCGCATCCGCCGGCTTCGGCGCATGGACGGCCAGCACGAACTCCCCGTTGCACGCGCTCGCGCTCACGCTCGCCGAGGTGCTCCTGCTCGGCATCATCGTCACGGAGCGGGCCGATCGCGCGCGCGCACGACTGTACGAGATGGAGCGACTGCTGCCGCGCCTGGCCGCCTGTGCGCTGCACGCGGGATGGCTGGCCTGGACGAGCGCGGAGTCCGTCGCGCTCGCCCGCGCGCTGGCGCCCCCGGCCGACGTGGCGATCGTCTCCGCCGGGTTCACCAGCGCCGCGTGGCTCTTCCAGGCCGTCACCGTGTTCGGCCTCGGCTGGATGCGCCGCTCGGCCTTCCTGCGCTGGCTCGGCATCGCGACCCTGGGGCTCACCCTCGTCAAGTTCCTGCTCGTCGACCTCGGCCGCGTCGACGGGTTCTGGCGCTTCGTGACCGCAATCGCCGTGGGTTGTGCCCTGCTGGCCATCTCGTACCTCTACCAGCGGCGGCGGCGGGCCGATGCGAGTGGGCTTGCATCGCCCGCGGCCCCTGCTACGCTCCGCCCCCATGAACACTCCGACGACCGCGCCGACCCGCCCCGTCCCTGACGACATCGCCGCCGCCGCCCGCCGCTGGGCCGGCGGCCTCCTCGCCGCCTGTGGCGACGACCTCGAAGCGCTCTACGTCTACGGCAGCGCGCTCGGGCCGGCGTTCGATCGCGCGTCGAGCGACGTCAACCTGCTGATCGTCATCCGCACGCTGCCGTTCGCGCGGCTCGAGGCGATTGCCGCTGCATGCGCGGCACTGCCGCCGGCGGCGGAGCGTACGGCCGGGACGTACCGGTTCGCGCCCCTGGTTCTCACCCGGCACAACCTCGACAGTTCGGCCGACGTCTTCCCGGTCGACTTCCTCGACCTCAAGGAGCGCCGTGGCCTGCTCCAGGGCACGGACGTCCTGGCGGGGCTCGACGTGCCGCTGGTCCACCTGCGCCACCAGTGCGAGTACGAGTTGCGCTCGCGCTTCATCGGCCTGCGTCAGGCGTTCCTGCGCGCGGGGGGTGCGCCCGGCACCGCGCACGCGCTCACGGCTCGCGCTGCCGGCGCGTCGGGCACGCTGTTCCGCCACTTGCTGACGCTGCGCGGGCAGCCCCATCCGGACGATCCCGACGCGCTGGCCCGCACGGTCGCCGCCACGTGGGGCGTCGACGCCGACGGGCTCGACGCGCCGTTCGTGGCTCGACGCGGGCCGGCACCCGACGAGGCGGCGGCACGCCGGCGCTTCGGCGCATACCTCGACGCGCTCGATCACCTGATCCGCGCGGTGGACGCCGATTCTCCGCGCTGAAGTCGTGACCATCCAATCCCGGCTTCGGCGTCTCCTCGTTCTCGGCGTGCTCGGGCTGTGCACGATCGTGGGGCTGTCGCACGCCGCTCCCGTCAGCCTCGTTCCCGCCGACACGACCGCGCCCGACCTGGGCCGCGCGCAGGCCTACGTCACCGACGACGCCGGCGTGCTCAAGGCACGCGAGCAGGGTCGCATCGAGCGCTACCTCGGGAAGGTCGAACGCGCGCTCGGCGTACAGTTCGCGCTCATCACCGTGTCGACGACGCAGCCGCAGTCGATCGAGGAGTACTCCGTCAAGCAGTTCGAGCAATGGGGCATCGGTGGTGCAAGACAGGACGAGGGGCTGCTGCTGCTCGTCGCGGTCGAGGACCGCAAGGTCCGCTTTGAGGTGGGCTACGGGCTCGAAGGCAGCTTGCCGGACGGCCGCGTCGGCGGCATCATCCGCGAGCAGATCCGGCCGGCCCTGCAGGATGGGCGCTTCGGCGACGGGCTCCTTGCCGGGCTCGTCGAGGCGGCGCGCTTCGTCGCCGTGGACAAGGGGCTCCCCCCGCCCCTGCCGGATGACAGCCCGGCTCCGCCGCCCGCGGAGTCCGGCCGCGTCACCGTCGTCACGGTCCTGTTCTTCGCCTTCATCGCCTTCATCGTGATGTCGCGCATCGTGGGCGGGGGCAAGCGCGGGGGCGGCCGACGGCGCGGCCCCGACATCTTCACCCTGGGCGGCTTGGGCGGAGGCGGGTTCGGCGGCGGCGGCTGGAGTGGCGGCAGCAGCGGCGGCGGCGGATTCGGCGGGGGTTCTTCGGGCGGTGGATTCGGCGGGTTCGGCGGCGGCGCCTCGGGCGGCGGCGGAGCGACGGGAAGCTGGTAGCAAGGAACGTCAACCAGGGGGTTTTCGAATGAAGGGCGGACTCGTCGTTCTCGCAGTGATCGCGGTGCTGGTCCTGGCCGTCGGCGGCTGGGTGGTGTCGAACTACAACAATCTCGTGACCAAGAAGACCGAGGTGCAGAAGAGCTTCGCCGAGGTCGACAACCAGCTGCTGCGCCGCAATGACATCATCCCCAACCTCGTCGAGACCGTGAAGGGCGTCGCCGCGCAGGAGCAGATCGTCTTCGGGCAGATTGCCGACGCGCGCGCGCAGATGGCCGGCGCCAGGAGCACCGAGCAGAAGCTCGCCGCCGGCGGCGCGATGGACTCGGCGATCGGGCGCCTGCTCGTCGTCATCGAGAACTACCCGCAGCTCCGCTCGCAGGAGAATTTCCTGCGCCTGCAGGACGAGCTGGCGGGCACCGAGAATCGCCTGTCGGTCGCGCGCACGCGCTACAACGATGTCGTCGGCGAGTACAACGTCATGGTCAAGCGCTTCCCGACCAACCTGTTCGCCGGCATGTTCGGCTACAAGGAAGAGCCGTTCTACCAGGTCAGCGCCGAGCAGAAGCAGGTGCCCCGCGTCGAGTTCCCGAGCGCGCCGGGGGCGCAGCAGGCGCCGCCCACAGGCGGGAATTGAGCGTCGACACGACGTCGCGCGAGGCGCCCGCAGCCGCGGCGCCGCGCGTCATCGTCGTCCTGCCGGCGTACAACGCGGCACGGACCCTCCGGCAGACCTGGGCCGAGATTCCCCCCGACTGGGTGCACGAGTCGATCCTGGTCGACGACTCGAGCAAGGACGACACCATCGCGGTCGCCCGGTCGCTCGGGATCCGCGTGCTCGAACACGCCGTCAACAAGGGCTACGGGGGCAACCAGAAGACCTGCTACGACGAGGCGCTGGCCAGGGGCGCCGACATCGTGGTCATGCTCCATCCCGACTACCAGTACGACCCGCGGCTGATCCCCATGCTCGTGCTGCCGCTCAAGCTCGGCATGTACGACGTGATGCTCGGCTCGCGGGTGCGCACGCGGCGCGAGTGCCTCGAGGCGGGGATGCCGCTGTACAAGTACCTGGGCAACCGCTTCCTCACGCTCTGCGAGAACGTGATGCTCGGGCAGAACCTGTCCGAGTTCCACACCGGCTTCCGCGCCTACCGCCGCGAGGTGCTCGAAACGCTGCCCTACCGCGCGTTCTCCGACGACTTCGTGTTCGACTCGCAGTTCCTCGTCTCGGCGATCGAGCACGGCTACAAGCTGGGCGAGGTGCCCGTCCCCGTGCGCTACATGCCCGAGGCGTCGTCGATCAACTTCATGCGCAGCGTGCGCTACGGTCTCGAGACGCTGGCCACCGTGGCCACGTTCTTCCTGGCGCGCACCGGCCTGGCCCGCTCGCCGATCTTCGCGCCACCCCGTGCGCCGCGCGGCTGAGGCGTTCCGCGCGCTCGCCGCGCGCCCCGCGTTGCACGGCGCGGCGTTCGTGCTGCTGTCCACCGCGATCCTGTTCGCCCACCTGGGCGAGAGCCACCTGGCGAACTTCGACGACTGTTATTACGCGCAGAAGGCGAAGGAGATGGTCCGCGGCGGCCACTGGCTGACTCCGCACTTCAATGGCGTGCCGCGCTTCGACAACGCGCCGCTGTTCCTCTGGCTCATGGCGCTGTCGTTCTCGGTGTTCGGCGTGACCGACTGGGCGGCGATCCTCTTCTCGGCGCTTTCGGGCGTCGCGTGCGTCTGGTTCGTCCGCCGGGTTGCGCTCCGCCTGGGAGCCGATGCGTTCACCGCGTGGACCACGGCGTTCGTGCTGCTGACCACGCAGTACTTCCTCAAGTACGCGCGGCACGCGATGTTCGACGTGTTCCTCACACTGCTGTTCCTCGTCGCGATCGACCGCTACCTGGCGTGGCGCGCCAGGGGCCGGTTGCGCGACTGGGCATGGATCGGCCTCATGGCCGGCTGCGGGGTGCTGACCAAGAGCGTGCTGGGGCTGTTCCCGCTCGGGGTGATCGTGCTGCATCTTCTGCTCACGCGCGGCCCGCGCGCGCTGCGCGAGCCGGGGCCGTGGCTCGCGCTCGGCGTGTGCGTCCTCACGTTCCTCCCGTGGTACGTCACGCAGGCGATCTCCGCGCCCGATCGCTTCTTCGCCGAGCATGTACGCTGGCTCCTGTGGGAACGTGCGTTCGTGCTCGCGCCGGAGAAGAAGTCGCTCGTCTCGTACTTCGGCTACGTGGTGGAGCTGGCGCGGACGTACTGGCCGTGGCTGCCGGTCGCGCTGGCGGGAATGTGGCTGTCGGCGCGCGACGCGCTGCGCGGCCCGGGCCTGCGACGCGAC
>JANPEF010000043.1:0-9988 GCA_031431875.1 Candidatus Eiseniibacteriota bacterium
CTACACCGCGTACTTCCGTCGATGCTCTCTCCACCGTGAAATCGTCCGGCTCGGCACCCGCCCCCAGTAGTAGTCGGCCCACGGCTCGGACAGCGCGAGCCGGCTCGGGAAGAGTCGCTTTGCGAGCACGTCCTCGACCGCCCACAGCCGATCGGTGAGTCCCAGGCGCATGGCCGGTGACTCCCGGTCCGCCTTGCGATCCCGCTCGGAGAACGGCTTCATCAGGTTGCGCCACACCGCGAAGATCGCCATCCGTCCGCACCCGCTTTGCAGGCGCTTGGAGAACGCGATCGTCTCGCGCTTGTGATGGGATCCGCAGTGACGGATCAGGAGATCCGCCAGGTTCACCGGGAAGAGCGGGTTCTGCGGCGTGCGCGCAGCGCGCGAGGAGATCGTCTTGTGCTCGATCGCCAGGTGCGGAACTCGCTTGAGGGCACGGGGATACGCCTGGTGCTCGTCGGTGTGCAGCACCAGCTCCTGCGGCCTCGGAGCGACGATCGACAAGAGCTGCGCGAAGTCCTTTTCGATCCCCCTGGGATCGGGCCGCCCGAGTGTCGCCTCGAGCCTGGCCCGGATCTTCTTCTGCGCGGCGGTCATGCGGCCTTTGCGCCTAAGCTCGGTGGCCGTGAAGCCGTAGAAGAAGTGCGACTCCTTGCCGACGGCCACGTTGTAGTTCGAGGGGTAGTACTGGCTCCACTCGAAGCTCTCGAAGCCGTCGGCGCTCAGCGCCTCGCGGATCCGACCCTTGGGACGCATCAGCTCATGGAGCAGGAGGCAGTGCCGGCCCAGTCGAGCCACCGCGACGGCGACCGACGTCGGCGCGACGTTGAGCTCGCGGGCGATCTGGCGAAAGCCCGAGCAGGAGTTCAGCCGACCGAGCACGGAGGCCAGGAGGTCTGGCTTGCGCATCCAGTAGGTCGTGCGAAACGTCTGGTCCGAGAAGCTCCGCCGGCAGGAAAGGCAGCGGTAGCGCTGGACCCGGAACGGGGGGCTCTGGCGATCGAAGAAACCGATCTTCTCGAATCGCCACGTCTGCCGGTCCCGCAAGTGGAAGGGACAGGCCGGATTGGGACAGAACGGGGGCGCCGTGGGGGCAAGCGCCGTGGTCATGCTAAAACTCTAAATCATCCCGGGGACAACACACAATCGTGCGGGCACAACCCTAGTCTTCGTCCGACCAGTCCGAGTCGTCGATGGCGGAGACACGTCCCTCGCGCACCTCGACGCGCTGCAAAGTGACGCCCAGCTGGTTGCGATAGCGACGAACCAGCCGCTGCTCGCCCGGCGTGACCAGCGTGATCGCCACGCCGGCAGCCCCGGCGCGGGCGGTTCGCCCCACGCGGTGCAGGTACGCCTTGCTCTGCGCCGGCACGTCGAGGTTGAAGACGTGCGTCACGCCCTTGATATCGAGCCCACGCGCGCCCACGTCCGACGCCAGCAGCACGCGCACCGCGCCGCTGCGGAAGTCGTCCATCGCCCGCTTGCGCGTCATCTTGTCGAGCGCGGCGCTCAGGTCGGCGGCCGGGATCTTGTGATGCGCCAGCTTCGCGGCGACCAGCTCGGCCGTGTCGGCGCGATCGGCGAAGACCATCGCGCGCTCGGGAGCGAGCGCGTGCAGCAGCTTGCGCAACAGGTCGGGCTTGTCGCGCTCCTCGCAGACGACGAAGAGATGCTCGATGTTCTCGTTCACCGCCGCCACTCCGGCCTCCAGCAGGACGAGGTTCGGCGTGAACTTCGCGATCGTGTCACGACTCTTCTGGTCGTGCGTGGCCGAGGCAAAGATGAGCTGGCGGTCGCGCGGCGCCGCCTCGAGGATCGCCCGGACGGACGGCAGGCTCTCCTCGTGGACCAGGCGATCCGCCTCGTCGACCACGATGGCGCGCAGGTGCTGCGCCTTCAGCTTGCCCTTGGCGATGAGCTCGCGGATGCGTCCCGGCGTGCCGACCACCAGGTGCGGCTTCTTCTTCAGTTTCTCGACTTGACGATCCATCGACGTCCCGCCGATGAGCAGCAGGATGCGGATCGCCCGGCCCGAGTTCTGGGCGAGGTCGGTGCACTGGCGCTGGATCTGGATCGCGAGCTCGTGCGACGGCGCGATGATGGCGGCCTGGGTCGCGGCGAGGGTCGGGTCGATCCGGTCGAACAGGGGCAGGAGGTAGGCGAGGGTCTTTCCGGTGCCGGTCTCGGCATGCAGGTACGCGTCGCCGCCGGCGCGGAGCACCGGCAACGCCGCGACCTGGATCGCGGTGGGCACCGTGATCTCCTGCTTGCCCAGCGCCGCGATCAGGTCGGGACTGACCTCGAGAGCTTCGAACGTCGTGCTAGACTGCACCCGGGCTAGCGATAACGCGACTTCACGCGTCCCCAGGTGGTCGGATCGACGGGCGTCGAGCAGTAGGCGACGGGCTCACCCGCGATCCGAGTGGCGCGTGTCACGGTGCGACGACACGAGTCGGGGAGGAATGCACACTCCGGGGCGATGCCCGAGTAGTCGGTCGTCACCGTGTTGGTGATGACGGAGCTGTTCGCGGTGCGCGTACCGTGCATCTCGATGGTGAACGTGACATTGCAGTCGGTGACGACCTCACCCGTGAAGGTGCACGTCTGGTCGACGGTCGTCGCGGTCGACGAGCCGGTGCAGACGACGACGAAGGGGCCGCTGTCGAACGAGATCGCCGTTCCGGTGCAGAGGGTGTCGAGTCCCGAGTCGACGCTCAACAGGGCTCCGGTGCACTCGTAGGTCGAATCGAGATAGGTCCAGATGCCGGCCCACTCGGGCGGGATGACGATGTCGCCCAGCATGCGAGGCGCTTCGGTGTTCCCGACGCGGAGGCCGGCCTGCGAGGGCGCCGCGAGGCCGATCACGCCGATCACGGCGGCGAAGACGATGAACAGGAGAACGCGAGGTCTCATGGGGAATCTCCGGAAGTCAACGAAGAGCGGGGGGAGACCGTGGGGCTGCGCCGGCGACGGTACGCCCGGACGGCCGGGGAGTCCAGCGTGACGCGCGGCGCCCCGCTCGAGCCCCCCCGTATCCTGCTATTTCACAAGCCCTACGGGGTTCTCACCCAGTTCACCGACGCGTCCGGCCGCCCCACCCTCGCCGACTACGTGCGCGAGCCGGGCCTCTACGCCGCCGGTCGTCTCGACGCCGACAGCGAGGGGCTGCTGGTGCTCACCAGCACCGCGTGGGTGAAGTCCCGGCTCATGGATCCAGCCCACGAGACTCCCAAGACGTACTGGGCGCAGGTCGAGGTCGCCCCCGGCGTGGAAGTCGAGACCGCACTGGCCCAGCTTCGCGCGGGCGTCGAGTTGTCCGACGGACCGACCCGCCCGGCGCGCACGCGTCGACTCGATCCCGACGCCACAGGCGGGCCCCACGCCGCGCCCGGGCTGGTCGGCCTGCCCCGGCGCGAGCCCCCGGTCCAGCCACGCGCCGGGCGCGAGACGGCATGGATCGAACTCACGATCACCGAAGGTCGAAACCGCCAGGTGCGCCGGATGGGCGCCGCGGTGGGCCTGCCGACGCTGCGGTTGATCCGGGTCGGGGTGGGCCCGTGGCGCCTCGACGGGCTGGCCTCGGGCGCGCTCCGGCGCATCGACGGCATTCCCGCCGAGCTGTTCCGTCGCGCCCGGCGCGGCTGATCGACGCATCCAACCCGCATGTCCGCTCTATTCTCGCCGCTCACGCTCCGCGACGTGACGTTTCGCAATCGCGTGTTCGTCTCGCCGATGTGCCAGTACTCGAGCGAGGACGGCATGCCCACGCCGTGGCACCTCGTGCACCTGGGCAGCCGCGCCGTCGGCGGCGCCGCCCTCGTCCTGGTCGAGGCGACCGCGATCGTGCCCGAGGGGCGCATCTCCCCCGCCGATAGTGGGCTCTGGTCCCCCGCGCACGCCGCTGCGTTCCGCCCGATCGTCGAGTTCATCCATGCGCAGGGTGCGGTGGCCGGGATCCAGCTGGCGCACGCCGGCCGCAAGGCGTCGACGCGCACGCCGTGGGACCCCGCCGGCGCGGGTCGACCGATCCCGCCCGAGGATCCCGGCGGCTGGCGCACCGTCGCGCCGAGTGCCGTTCCGTTCCGCGACGGCGATCCCATTCCCCATGCGCTGGGCGAGGCCGAGCTCGACGGCGTCGTCGCTTCGTTCGTGCGCGGCGCACGCCTCGCCCTCGACGCCGGCTTCCGCGTCATCGAGCTGCACATGGCGCACGGCTACCTGCTCAACGAATTCCTGTCGCCGCTGTCGAACCGGCGCACCGACGCCTGCGGCGGCGACTTCGTTGGCCGTACGCGCCTGCCGCTGCGCGTCACCGCGGCGGTGCGCGAGGCGTGGCCCGCCGGGCTGCCGCTGTTCGTCCGCATCTCTGCGAGCGACTGGGCCGAGGGTGGATGGACGATCGAAGACTCGGTCGCGTTCGCCCGGTTGCTGAAGCAGAATGGCGTCGACCTCGTCGACTGCTCGAGCGGCGGACTCGTGCCGTCGGCGAAGATCGAGGTCGGTCCGGGGTACCAGGTGCCCTTCGCGCGGGCCGTGCGCGCCGGCGCCGGCATCGCCACCGGCGCGGTGGGCCTCATCACCGAGCCGGCGCAGGCCGAGGACATCGTCGCCTCCGGAGCGGCGGACGCGGTCCTGCTGGCGCGCAAGCTGCTGGCCGATCCTTACTGGCCGATCCACGCCGCCGCGACACTGGGTGCGGACGTGGCGTGGCCGCGGCAGTACGGGCGCGCCCGGCCTACGGCTCCTGCTGCGCCGGACGGATCACGATCTCGTTGAGCGCCACGTGGGCGGGGCGCGTGACCGCGAAGGCGATCGCGTCGGCCACGTCGGCCGAGTCGAGTGGCCGGATCGCGGCCATGAAGTCGCGGGAGCGCTTCTGCATTGCCGGATCGGGCACGTGGTCGACCAGCTCGCTGATCACGAAGCCCGGCGAGACGACGGTGACACGGATGCCGATCGACGCGCCTTCCTTGCGAATCGACTCGGAGAACGCGTTCACCGCGGCCTTGCTCGCGGCGTAGGCCGACGCGCCCGGATTCCTGATCGTCGCCGCCACCGACGACACGTTGACGATGTGCCCCGCGCCCTGCGCCTTCATCAGCGGCCACGCCGCGTGCGTCGCGTTCATCAGCGCGAGCACGTTGAGCTCGAGCATGCGCCGCCAGTCCTCGGCGGTCGCCGCGGCGAGCGTCGCGTTCAGCATCACGCCGGCGTTGTTCACCAGGATGTCGAGCCGCCCGGCTCGCGCCTGCGCCTCGTCCACGACGCGGCGCGCCTCGTCCGCAACGAGCAGGTCGCTCGCGAGCGCGATCGCACCGGCGCCGAGCTTCGGCACGAGCGTCGCGAGCCGATCGGCCCGCCGCGCCACGACGACGACGCGCGCACCGGCGGCGGCCAGCGCCAGCGCGGTGGCCTCACCGATGCCCGAGGATGCTCCAGTGACGAGCGCGACACGGCCGACGAGCGCGCCGCTCACGCCTGCTTCCGCGCGCGCAGCTTGGTCACGATCCACAGGGCAAGCGTCCATGATGGGACGAAGTTCGCGAGGGGAACGAGCTCGGTGACGAATGCGGGAAGGAACGCGACATGGAAGCCCATCCAGCGAACGAGCAGGAACCCGACCAGGAGGTCGAGGCCCACGTTCCACGGCGCGAGGCCGCCCCAGGCGAACAGCGGAAACAGCCCCCACTGCAGGACGTCGGCGCCGATCGCCACGAACCACGCGCGTCGCGTCTTCCACGCCTCGCGCGCCAGGTCCGTCGCGCCGACGCTCGCGACCCGCGCCGGCGGCACCGGCTCGGTCTCGAGAATTTCGGGTTCGTCACTCACGGCATCGCCTCCGGCCAGGTTCCTGCACTGTGATCCGCTGCTCGATGACCCGCTCAACCTACCATCCGGCGCGAGGGCGCGCGATCCCACCCATGGGATCCGATGGCAGCCGCGACAGAAGCCTCTTGCCTGCCCCCGGGGTGGGAGTAGGCTCAGCGCTGCAGGATGCTTTCCGGTTCCGGAACCAGGCGAGGAGGCAGAGCATGGCAGAGCAAGGCGGCGGCGGAAGCTCGGTCAACGTGGTGGCGATCATCGCCATCCTCATTCTGGTCGGACTGGCGGCCTGGTTCTTCATGGGGCAGAAGCCTCGTCCGGCCGCGACAACTGCGCCACCGGCGGCGACCGAGCAGAAGTCGGACATCGAGGTGAAGATCGACCTGCCCGACTCGGTGATCATCAAGCCCTGATCGCGGGCCGCGCCGGCGGATGGTCCGGGGGTGCCCACCCACGGCGCCATCCGTCGACTGCGCCACTCGTCTACTCGGAGCGCAGAGCCTCGATCGGATCCAGCTGCGACGCGCGGATCGCCGGCAGCGTGCCGAAGGCGATTCCGATGACCGAGCAGAAGACCAGCCCGATCACCGCCCACTCCAGCGGGACGCGCGGCTCGAAGTCGGTGAAGACCGCGACCAGGTTGCCCAGGCCGAAGCCGATGAGAACGCCGACGACCCCGCCGATGTTGCACAGGATGACCGCCTCGAGCAGGAACTGCGTGCGGATGGTCGAGGCCTTCGCCCCGAGCGCCTTGCACAGGCCGATCTCCCGCGTCCGCTCGGTCACGGCGACCAGCATGATGTTCATGATGCCGATCCCGGCGACGATCAGCGCGACGATGCCGATCACGAACGCCGCGAGCTTCAGTCCCGCGCTCATCTTGTTGAACTGCGTGATCAGGCTCGCGCTGCTGAAGAAGTCGAAGTTGTCCTCTTCGCCCGGACGGACGCCGCGCTCGCGCCTCAGGACCTGCCGGGTCTGCTCCATCGCGTCGTCGACGAGTTGCGGCGTCTTCGCCCGCACCGTGATGTTCACCGAGCGGGCCTGTCCGCCCCGGTCCGTGGGACCGTAGACGTTCTGGAACGTCGTGACCGGGATGAGCACGTAGTTGTCGTAGTTGCCGCCGAACGCGGACTTCTTCTCGTCGAAGACCCCGACCACCCGGTACTTCCGGCGGTCGACCAGGACGTCCCGACCGATCGGATCGATGAACGGGAACAGCTTCTTCGCGATCGCGTGGCCGATGACCGCGACCTTGCCGGCGCTGCGCACGTCCATCGGCGAGAGGTTTCGCCCGAGCCCCACGTCGTGCGTGTTGTTCGGCGCATACTCGGGGGTGCCGCCGACGATCGAGACGTTCGGATTCGTCGACTCGCCCCTGTACTCGACGACGAAGCCGAAGTCCCACAGCTCGGAGCCCACGAGGTCGACCGTGGGGACCTCGTTCCGGATGGCGGCGGCGTCGTCGAGCGTGAGCGGCGGCCGGAGCATCGCGCGCCGACGCTGGGCGTCCGAGGCGAATCCACCGGCCGGCCACTTCTGGGCCTGGAACACCTGCGTGCCGAGGACGCTCATCTCCTTTTCCATCGTCGCCTGGACGAGGGCGAGGGCCGTCATGACGGCGATGATCGAAGCGACGCCCGCGACGATCCCGAGGAGAGTCAGCGCCGAGCGCAGGCGGTTCGCCGCCAGCGCCCGGAACGCCATCGACAGGAGCTCACGCCACTCCACCGGTCGCCCCCCCCTTCTCACTCATGGCGCAGCGCCTCGATGGGGTCGAGCCGCGCGCCGCGCACGGCGGGCGCGACGCCGGCGGCCACGCCGGTGACGATCGAGACCACGATCGCAATGGCCACGATCGGGATCGACGGGCTCGCGGGCATCACCGTGGCGTTGATCACCGCGGTGACGAGGGCCGCCAGGACGATCCCGATCAGGCCGCCCAGGAGACAGATCGCCGCCGACTCGAACAGGAACTGGAGGAGAATGCTCCGCCGCGTCGCGCCCATCGCCTTGCGCAACCCGATCTCCTTCGTCCGTTCGGTGACGGAGACGAACATGATGTTCATCACGCCGACCGCACCGACGAACAGCGAGATGCTGGTGACCAGGAGCCCGACGATCAGGACGACGCCCATGACGCTGCTGAACGTGCCCATCAGCGTATCGAGCTTGTTGATGCTGAAGTCGTCGGGCTCGGCGGGCCGGAGCTGGCGGAGCTTCCGCATCTCGCCGACCACGACGAACTCGAGGTCCTGGACCGACTCCTGGCGTGGCGCCTTGATCGCGATGTTCAGGTCCACCTGTCCCCGGCGACCGCCGAACGCCCGCACGTAGGCCGTGATCGGCACGTAGACCTGGCGGTCGAAGTTGGGCCCGCCCATGAACCCGCCGCCCTGCTTCTCCATGATGCCGACGACCCGGAAGTCGGCGCGCCCGATCCGCAGCGTCTTGCCGAGGGGATCGGTCCCGCGGAAGATCCCGTCCTTGATGTCCCGGCCGATCACGCAGACGCGCCGCTTCGAGAACACGTCGATCGGCATCAGGAACCGCCCGAACTCCGGCTGGCCGGCGGACATCTGGAGTTCCTTCTCGGTCGTGCCGAGGATCGTCACCGCCTCGGTGATCTCGGAGCGGAACATGACGTCCTGCCGCGTGCTGAGCGTCGGGTTGACCAGCGCCCGGCCGCGCAGGCGAGCCTCGAGCAGGCGCGCCTCACGCAGGTCGAGCGGGGGGCGATTGCGGTAGCGGAAGAAGTCGTTCATCACGACCCAGGGCATGCGGGAGACGTAGATCACGTCGGTGCCCATCGCCGAGAGGCTCTCGCGGAACTTGTTCTGGAGTCCGTTCACCGCGGTCATCGTGGTGACGACCGCGACGATGCCGATGATGATCCCGAGCGTCGTCAGGGCACCGCGCGCCTTGTTCGCCAGCAGCGCGCGCAGGGCGACCTGGAACGACTCGCGCACGACCAGGGGCGTTCGCATCAGGACGCGCTCCCCTACTCCCGCGACGCCGTCTCGCCCGGCTTCTCGGGCGCTTTCTCGTTATTCACCCGGACCGTCGCACCGTTCTCGAGATCCTTCGAGATCGCGCGGTAGCTGCCGGAGACGACCTCCTCGCCCTCGGCCAGTCCGCTCAGGATCTCGATCCACTCCTCGCTCTGGATGCCGGTGGTGACCGGCCGGGCCATCGCCTTCCCCTCCTCGAGGCGGAACACGACTTCGGCGAAGCCGTCCCGGTCGGCCTTGAAGCGGGCCTCGGCGTCCTTGCGCTTCTCGCCCTTCTTGAGGAGCTGGTCGACCGTGCGGAGCGCGACGGATTGCAGCGGCACGCTCAGCGCGTTCTCGACGGTCCGGGTGACGATGTCCGCCGTGGCGGTCATGCCCGGCCGGAGGGTCGCGAGCGGCTCGGTGATGCCGATCTTGATCCCGAACTCGGTCTTCTGGTCGGCGGTCCCGGTGCCGGAGGAATTCGCGCTACTGCCGATCTCGCGCACGATTCCGTGGAGCAACTGTCCGGGCAGGGCGTCGACCTGAATCTCCGCCGGCTGGCCGACCTTGATGTCGATGATGTCGTTCTCGTCGACGTCGACCTGCGCTTCCATCTCGCGGAGGTCGGCGATGACGAGGATGACGTCCGCCTGGAACTGGGAGCCGAGCGCCATCTCGCCGGCCTCCTTGTTCAGCTCGCTCACCGTCCCGGACATCGGCGCGTAGATCCGGGTCTTCGACAGGTCGTCGCGCGCCTGCCGGAGCGTCGCCCGCGCCTGCGCCACCTGTTCGAGTGCTGCGCGATGACGCGGCACCTCGACCATGTGGGCGGTCTGCCGGGCGTCGAGGGCCGACTGCGCCTCGAGGCCCCGCTCGTGCAGCTCCTTCGAGCGAGCAAAGTCCTTCTGCGCCTGGTCCATGTTCTGGCTGACGAGCGCGGCGTTCGCCTGCGCAGAGCGCACGTTGGCCTCGGCGCTCTCGACGGCCGCCAGGTAGCGATCGCGCTCGAGCTCGACGAGAAGGGCCCCCTTCTCCACCCACTGGCCTTCCTGGACCGCCAGCTTCGTGATCCTCGCACTCAGGTCGGCGCTGACCTTGACCTGCACCCGGGGCTGGATCCGCCCGGTGCCATTGACCATCTGCACGATCTTCTGGCGGCTCACCGGGGTCGT
>JANPEF010000044.1:0-12018 GCA_031431875.1 Candidatus Eiseniibacteriota bacterium
CTACCGCACGTCGGTCCCCTCGGGCAGCCCCGATTCGATCTTCACCTCGCGGAACAGCTTGAAGCGCGCGCGATCGATCATCGGCGCCTCGAGCGGCCAGACCAGCGTGACGTCCCACTTCCGCGGCGCGAACGGCGGAAGGTCGGCGAGGGAATAGAGGGACGAAACGAGCCGCACTTCGGTCGAAGCCAGATCGGCCATGAGGGGGCGGGTCATCAGGTCGACGGCGACCTCCGGCCGGCCCAGCCGCACGGCGGTGGCGGCGAGTGAAATGAATCCGCCAACTCCCAGCCCGGGGGCGCCCCCCAACTCGTCGAGCAGTCGCCCGGCCTCGACCGTGCGACCGGCCATCACCGCGAGCAGCGCCTCGTAGCCGCGGACGCTGATTCCGGGATTCCCCTCCTGTCGCAGCCGTTCGAGTACCCGCCCGGCCATGTCCAGGTCGCCCCGCTGGACGTGGGAGCCGAGTTCGAGCGTGTCGGCCGCGACGCCGTAGAAGGGATCCGTGGTCGCCGCGCGAATCCGCTCGGCGAGGCGAAGGGTCTCGTCGAACCGCCCGGTTCCCATCATGATCGTGGCGAGCCACGTCATGGCGAATGCTTCCTGTGGATCGATCTCGAGAACACGGCGGGAGAAGCGCTCCGCGCCGGCCAGGTCCGCGATCGAGTACGCGTCGACACCCAGGTTGATGAGCGCCGGCGTGTAGCGTGGGTCCGCCTCGACGGCCTTGCGCAGGGAGGCCCGCGCCATGTCGAGATCACCGCTGAAGCGCAATGCGAGCGCCTCGGCCTTGTAGCCGTCGGGCAGTTGCGGCGCCAGCTCGATCGCCTTGCGCGCCGCTTCGAGCCCACGCCGCACCAACTCGTCGCGATCGAGCGTCCCGCCCCATTGCACCATCTGCCCGTAGCAATCGGCCGCGCCGGCCCAGGCCCGCGCGTAGCCCGGATCGAGCGCGATCGCCTGCTGGAACAGCTCGAGCGCCTCGGCCAGCGACGCGGCCGTGTAGTGCCCGTAGCGCTCGCGTCCCTTGAGGTACAGGTCGTAGGCGCGGACGTCGTCGGGCTTGGCCTGCGCGATCTTCGCCGCCTCGCTCGGCGTGAGCGCGACTGCGAGCGCCTTCGCGATCGACGCGGCGATCTCCTCCTGCACGGCGAACACGTCCTCGAGCGTGCGGTCGTAGCGCTCGGCCCAGAGCTGAAATCCGTCGGTCGCGTTCACCAGCTGCACCGTGATGCGCACGCGGTCGCCGGCGCGGCGCACGCTGCCCTCGAGCACGGCGGCGACGCCCAGTTCCTGCGCCACCCGCGCCGGCTCGATTGTCTGCCCGCGGTAGCGGGCGACCGCGTTGCGCGAGGCGACGCGGAGGCCCTTGATCTTCGACAGGTCGGTGAGGATGTCCTCGGTGATGCCGGCGCAGAAATACTCGTTCTCGGGGTCCTTCGCCAGGTTCTCGAAGTAGAGGACGGCCAGCGACGGCGTCATCGCGAAGCTCGAGGCGCCCACGCCCGACGCCTGCGACAGTTCGCGACCGATCGCCGCGATCTCGCGGCCCAGGTCGCCGATGTCGCGCGGCCGGGACTCGGCGTCCTTGGTCAGGCATCGGCGGACGAGTTCGCGCAAGCGCGGCGGGACGCCCGCCGGGAGCGCGTTCCACTCGGGCTCGCGCTCGAGGATGCGCCCGATCACGTCCGACGGCGTGCCCCCGGCGAACGCGGGCTGGCCGCTCAGGCACTCGAAGGCGATGCAGCCGAACGCCCACACGTCGGTGCGGCGATCCACCACTTGGCCGCGCGCCTGCTCCGGGCTCATGTAGCCGGTCGTGCCCAGGACGAGCCCGGCCGCCGTGCCCCCCGCCACCGTCGCCGAGGCGGCGAAGTCGGGTGTGGACGTCGCACCCTCGAACGCGCCGCCGCGGGCCAGGCCGAAGTCGAGCACCTTGATCGTGCGCGACGGCCCGATCATCACGTTGGCGGGCTTCAAGTCGCGGTGCACGATGCCCCGCTCGTGGGCGGCGGCCATCGCGGCGGCGATCGGTGCGAGCAGCTCGATCGTCTCGCGCACGGGGACGGCGCCGCGGGCGAGACGCTGCGAAAGCGATTCACCCTCGACCAGCTCGAGCACGAGGAACGGGGTGCCGTCGAGCTCCTCGAGCCCGTACAGGGACGCGATGTTCGGGTGATTGAGCGAAGCGAGGAGCTTCGCCTCGCGCTCGAAGCGGCCCAGACGATCGACGTCGCGGGCGAACGCCGCCGGCAGGCCCTTGATCGCGACCTCGCGACCGAGCCGCACGTCGCGCGCGCGCCACACCTCGCCCATACCGCCGGCGCCGAGCGGGGCGAGAACTTCGTAGGGGCCGATGCGCGTTCCGGGGGCGAGGCTCACGACTCGGGCATCCCGGACTCGATGCGCACTTCTCGGAAGAGGCGCAGGAGCGAACGGTGCATCATCGGCGATTCGACCGGCCAGACCAGCGTCGCCTCGCTGCGCCGGGGCGCAAATTCGGGCCGATCGAGCAGAGGGTGAAGTTCCGGTTCGATTCGCACGCGAGTGTGCGCATCCGGGTGGACGAGCGGCCGATGGACGAGCCCGGCGGCCCGATCGAGGTCGCCCAGGCGGACCGCGAGCTGGGCGAGGATCATGAACGAACGAAAGACAAGCGGGAGCTCTTCATCGAACTCGATCAGGGCACGCCGCGCCTCCTCGAGATTCCCCGCGCGGAGCGCGAGCATCGCATCGAATGACCTGAGCGAATTGTCGTCCGCGCCTCGCGCCCGCGCCGAGTGCAGCGCCTCGGCGGCCCGTCCGTCCTCCCCACGCTTGAGCAACGCGGTCGCTTCGATCAACGCCTCGGTCGTCACCTGGAACGAGCCGGTGGCGATCGTCGCCACGCGGCGAAGAATGTCGAGCGCCTCCTGCGTCCGGCCGGTGTCGACGAGGAGGCCGGAGAGCCAGAGCATGGCGAACGCATCCTGCGGATCGGCCTCGAGGGTGCGCCGGAGATACCGTTCGGCGCCCGCCAGGTCCGCCCGTCTGAAGGAGTCCACGCCCAGGTTGTTGAGCGCTGGCGTGAATCGTGGGTCGGCTTCGACCGCCTTGAGCAGAGAGGCGCGCGACGCGTCGTGCTCGCCGAGACAACTCAGGACCAGCGCCTCGGCCTTGTATCCGTCGGGCAGGCGGGGGTCGAGCTCGAACGCCCGCCGGGCCGCCGCGAGACCGCGTGCCGCAGCTTCGTCGCGACCGCCTTCCAGCCCGACCTGCATGAGCTGCCCGATGCAATCGCCCACGCCGGCCCACGCGCGCGCGTATTCCGCGTCGATCGCGATCGCCTGCTCGAAGAGTCCCAAGGCTTCGCGCAGGGATTCTGGCGTGTACTTGTCGTATGCTTCGCGGCCCTTGAGCAACAGGTCGTAGGCGCGGACGTCGTCGGGTCGCCCGGCGGCGAACTGCACCGTGTCGCCCGGCGCGAGCGTCACCTTGAGGGCCGCGGCGATCGACGAGGCGATCTCCTCCTGCACCGCAAAAACGTCCTCGAGCGTTCGGTCGTAGCGCTCGGCCCACAGGTGGAAACCGTCGGCGCCGTTGACCAGCTGGGCGCTGATCCGCACTCGTTCGCCCGCGCGTCGCACGCTTCCCTCGAGCACGGCGACGACACCCAGCTCTTCGGCCACGCGCATCGGCTCGACCGAAGCGCCACGGTAGCGGGCCACGGCGTTGCGCGATGCCACGCGAAGCCCGCGCAGCTTCGACAGGTCGGTGAGGATGTCCTCGGTGATCCCGGCGCAGAAGTACTCGCTTTCCGTGTCCGCCCCCAGGTTCTCGAAGTAGAGCACGGCGAGCGAGGGCAGGGATGTCCCCGGCGATGAGCCGGTGGGACGACTCCCACCGGCCGAGATCTCCTGCCCGATCGCCGCCAGCTCGCGGCGGAGCTCGGTCATGTCGGCCGGGCGCTCGGCCGCATCCTTCGCGAGGCAGCGGCGCACCAGCGCGCGAAGGCGCTTCGGCGCGTGCATGGGCAAGGCGTTCCAGTCCGGATCGCGCTCGAGGATTCGGCCGATCACGTCCGACGCCGTCTCGCCGCTGAACGCCGACACGCCTGCGAGGCACTCGTAGAGGATGCAGCCGGTCGACCAGATGTCCGTGCGCGCGTCGACAACCTTTCCGCGCGTCTGCTCCGGGCTCATGTACAGCGTCGTGCCGAGGACGAGGCCGGTGGCGGTCATGGTCGGGGCGATCGTGGCGGATCCGTCCTCCACCGGGTCCGCGGTCCCGCGCGCGAGACCGAAGTCGAGCACCTTGACCATGCGAGCGGGTGTGAGCATGACGTTCCCGGGCTTGAGGTCGCGGTGCACGATCCCGCGCGCGTGCGCGGCCTCGATCGCCACCGCAATCTGGACGCCGATCTCGATCGTCTCGCGGGCGGAGAGCACGCCGCGCGCGAGTCGTGTCGACAGGGCCTCGCCCTCGACCAGCTCGAGCACCAGACACGGCGTGCCGCCGGCGTCCTCGAGTCCAAAGATGCCCGCGATGTTTGGATGGCTGAGCGAGGCGAGGAGCCGGGCCTCGCGTTCGAATCGTGCGAGACTCTCCGCATTCCGGGCGAACGCTTCCGGGAGCGCCTTGATCGCAACGTCGCGCTCGAGCCGCGGGTCGCGGGCTCGCCACACTTCTCCCATGCCGCCGGCGCCGAGCGGGGCGACGATTTCGTAGGGGCCGATGCGCATTCCGAGGGTCAGGGACATGAGGCGCCAGTCTAGTCGTTCGGGCCCGTGTTTGTCAGCAGCGGGTGCGGTGGAAAGCGGGGGCGCTGCGGCGTATGCTCCCGGAATCCGATCGTTTTTCCCCCTTCCTCCGACGGAGTCCCCGCCCATGCTCACCCGGCCCGTGAACCGCTTCACGCTCGCGCTGTTCGTCTTCGCCCTCGCCGGGTGCATTGCGGGCGCGACTCCCGCCGCCGCCGGGGCGCCGCCTGCGCTCTCGCTTGCCAACCTGGACACGACGTGCGCGCCGTGCCGCGACTTCAATCGCTACGCCAACGGCGGCTGGCTTGCCGCCGCGACGATCCCGGCTGCGCTGCCGAGCTGGGGCAGCTTCGACGAGCTGGCCGAGCGCAACCAGGATGCCCTGCACACGATCGTCGTCCGTGCCGCAGCCGACACGAAAGCCACGCCCGAGTCGGACACGGGCCGCCTGGGAGCATACTGGTGCGCGTGCATGGACTCGGCGACGACGGACCGGCTGGGTGCGAGGCCGCTCGAGCCTCGCCTGGCCGCCATCGAAGCACTCGCATCGACCCGCGCGCTTGCCGGCCAGGTCGCCGTGCTGCACGCGGCACCCATCCCGGCCCTCTTCTCGTTCCAGTCGCGGCAGGACCCGAAGCACAGCGAGCAGGTGATCGCGTTCGCCGGCCAGGGTGGCTTGGGCCTGCCTGATCGCGACTACTACCTGCGCGACGATTCGGCATCGGTCGAGACCCGCGCCCGCTACCTGGCGCACATCGCCCGCACGTTCGAGTTGCTGGGCTCCGGGCCGGCCCCGGCGCGGGATGCGGCCGACCGCGTTCTTGCACTCGAGACCGCGCTCGCCCGCGCCTCGATGACGAACGTCCAACGGCGCGACCCACGGGCCACCTACAACAAGATGGCCGTCGACTCGCTTGCCCGACTCGCGCCTCGCTTCGACTGGACCGCCTACCTCGCGGCCCGCGGCCTCGCCGCGCTCGACTCGATCAACGTCACGCAGCCGGGATTCCTGCGGGCGGTCGACAGCCTGGTCGCGGCCGTACCGGTCGCCGACTGGAAGGCATACCTGCGGTGGAAGGCGGCCGACACCGCCTCCGCCGACCTCAGCCGTCCCTTCGTCGACGAGAGTTTCAGCTTCGAGCAGGTCCTGACCGGTGCCGAGGCCATGCTTCCGCGCTGGAAGCGCTGCCTGCGCTCCCTTGATGCCGACCTCGGCGACCTTCTCGGCCGCGTCTACGTCGCTGAGCACTTCTCGCCCGAAGCGCGCGCCCGGGCGCTCCGCCTGGTCGACGACCTCGAGGCCGCGCTCGGCGAGCGCATTGCGGAGCTCGACTGGATGGGACCCGAGACTCGCCGGCGAGCGATCGAGAAGCTGCAGGCCTTCGAGGACAAGATCGGCTACCCGAACACCTGGCGCGACTACGCGGGGGTCTCGCTCACGCGGACGACGCACTTCGCCAACCGCGCTGGTGCGCGTGCATGGGAGGCCCGGCGCAACCTGAAGAAGATCGGCCGGCCGGTGGACCGCGGCGAGTGGTCCATGACGGCGCCGACGGTGAATGCCTTCTACAGCTCGTCGTTGAACAGCATCAACTTCCCGGCAGGGATCCTGCAGCCGCCGTTCTTCGATCCTTCCTGGGACGACGCGATGAACTACGGCGGCATCGGCACCGTGATCGGACACGAGATGTCGCACGGCTTCGACGATCGCGGACGCCAGTTCGACGCGCGGGGCAACCTGAGCGACTGGTGGACGGCGGAGGACGCGGCCCACTACAAGGAGCGCGCCCAGAAGGTCGTCGCACAGTTCGACGGCTACACCGTGCTCGACTCGCTGCACCTCAACGGGAAGCTCACGTTGGGCGAGAACATCGCGGACCTCGGTGGGATCGCGGTGGCGTACTTCGCGCTGCAGAAGGCGCAGGCGGGGCAGCCGGTGACCAGGATCGACGGGCTCACCCCGGGGCAGCGCTTTTTCCTCTCCTACGCACAGGTCTGGCGCGAGGCGGTGCGCCCGGCCTCGCTGCGCACGCAGGTCCAGACCGATCCGCATTCACCGGGGGTCTGGCGCGTCAACGGCCCGCTGTCGAACCTGCCCGAGTTCGCCCGCGAGTTCGGCTGCAAGGACGGCGACGCGATGGTGCGCCCCAAGGAGCAGCGCGCACGCATCTGGTGAGACGGCTTCGTCAGCGCCGCCTCAGCCCTTCCTGACGCTGCCCACGACCACCGTGATGTTGTCCGGGCCGCCGCGGGCGCGGGCCAGCTCGATCAGCGCATCGCAGGCCTGCGCCGGCTCGTGCGCCGCGATCAGCTCGACGATGTCCTCCTCCTCGACGACGTTGCTCAGGCCGTCCGAGCAGATCACGATCGTCATCCCGTCCTCGAGCTGGATCGGCTTCGTCGTCAGGTCCACCTGCACGTCCGGGTGGACTCCGATGCAGCGCGTGAGCACGTGGCTCGAGACCGCCGGCACCGCGGAGCCGCGGGCGCCGGCGACGCGCGCCATCTCCTCGGCCAGCGTGTGGTCCTGCGTGAGCTGCTCGATCGTGCCGCGACGGACCAGGTAGGCGCGGCTGTCGCCGACGTGCCCGAGCGTCAGCTCGAGCCCGACGATTGCCGCGGCCGTGCAGGTCGTCCCCATGCCGGCGAGCGTCTCGTCGCCCGACGCCTTCTCGTGCACGGCGCGGTTCGCCGCCTGGAACGCGTGCGCCAGCGCGTCGCGCGGCTGGCCGCGCTTCTTCCCGTGCTCGTAGGTGTCGCTCACCGTGTCGACGGCCAGGCGGCTCGCCACCTCGCCGGCGGCGGCGCCGCCCATCCCGTCGGCGAGCACCAGCATGCAACCGCGCGCGGAGTCGGCGAAGCGGTAGACGCCGAATGCATCCTCGTTGTTCCGCCGCGTGCAGCCGACGTCGGTCTGCCCGGCGACGACTAGGCTCCACGTGCCCTTGGCCTTGAGCGCGATCGTCTCCTCCATCCGCTGCGCGACCGGCCCGGCGACGACCAGTGGAACCATCGGGGTTGCCTGCGCTTCCGGTGCCGCCCCCGGCAACTCGAGGACGGGAACGGCCGCGAGCCGCCGCTTGCCCGCCGTCCCGGCGACGCCGGCCTTCTCCGGCACGCCCGTGACTGCGCTCTGGGCCTTCAGGTAGGTCTCGACCGCGCGCGAGTGCTCGGCCCCGTCGCGGTAGCGCTCGAGGTGCGCCTCGTCGAACTCGGCGAACAACGTGCCCGCGGCGTACAGGTGGATCACCGCCTCGACCACGTCGGGGAAGAACTGCGTCCCGGCGTGGGTCAGCATCTCCTCGAACGCCTCCTCGGGAGCAAGGCCGCGGCGGTACGGGCGATCCGACGTCATCGCGTCGAACGCCGCGACGACCATGATGATCCGGCTGCCCAGCGGGACGGCTTCGCCCACGAGTCCGTTCGGGTAACCCGCGCCGTCCGGCTGCTCGTGGTGCGCCAGCACGATCTCGGCCGCACCCGGGAAGAAGCGCTGGCCGGCCATCAGCTCGGCGCCGATCCGGGGATGCGCGTGCAGCAGCAGCATCTCCTGCTCGTTGAGCTTGCCACGCTTCATCAGCACGTCGCGCTGGATCGCAGTGCGCCCGATGTCGTGCAGCAGTGCGGCGAACTCGAGCTCCTCGAGCGCTGCGTCGCGCAGGCCGAAGTGCCGGCCCAGGCGCAGGCTCATGCGCGAGATGCGGTACGAGTGATCGCGCGTGAACGGATCGGCGGCGTCGACCGCCGACATGAGCGCGCGCACCATGTGCAGGTGCCCGGCCCGCGTCTGCGACCACAGGTTGAACGCGTAGCGCGCGAACAGGAGCGGCAGCAGGAACAACGCCACGCCCGCCGGCCCGATGCGCACCTGCGTCAGGGCGAGCAGCGGCCCGATCGGCAGGAGGACGAGGTCGCCCGGCAGGTGTTCGGCGAACCATGCGCGGAACGCCCGCGCGTGATCGCTTCCCGCGGCGAAGGCCTGCCCCACACCGCCGAGGATGCCCTTGACCGCCAGGTACGTGCCGGCGGCGGCAAGCAGCGGAACGAGCTGGTCGACGCTCACCGTGAGCGCGTCGCCGTAGCGTCCGCCGAGCTTGCCGTAGACCAGGCCGCCGGAGCCCAGCGCGAGGACGATCTGCCCCAGGCCCTGCACACCGGGCAGAAACGGATTCCAGCGCTGGGTCGCGTTGGCGACCATGCGCGAGAGGAAACCCACCCAGCACGCGACGGCCGGGCCGAACAGCAGCAATGCGGCGAGATCGAGGGCGGTGGTCAGGCTCGCGGTGGCGCGACCCCACGGCAGCGGCAGCGGCGACATGGCAGCGACGAGGATCATGGCCGCCCACAGCACCACGTACGAGCCGCTGTCGATGGTCGTGCCGAGGCCCCCCATGCCGCCGCTCAGCGAGAACAGCAGCGACATCCCGCCGGCGAACACGGTCCAGGCGTAGAGCCGGTAGCTCGAATGCGTGGTTCTGGGATTCAAGATCCATCCTCCTGCCGGCGCCGCCGGTGCGGGGGTCGAGGTCGAACTGGGGCGGCGGCTCATGCGGCATCCCGCAGCGGCGGGTTCGTGTCGAGCGGCGTCCGGTCGAGGCCGTTCAGCGCGGCTTCCTCCGGGTCGATGAGCTTCTTGCGCACGAGGTCGCGGAGCACCGCATCGAGGCCCTGCATGCCGAGGCTGCCGCCGGCCTGGATCACCGACTCGAGCTTGTGGCTGTTGCCGGCGCGGATCATCGCGGCTGCGGCGTGCGTGTTGACCAGGATCTCGGCTGCGGCAAAGCGCTTGGCCCCCTCGGCGGCGCGCACCAGTCGCTGCGAGACGACCATGCGCAGGCTCTCGGCCAGCATGGCGCGGATCTGGTCCTGCCGCCGCGCCGGGAAGACGTTGATGACGCGGTCGATCGTCTTGGCCGCGCTCGCCGTGTGCAGCGTGGCCAGCACCTGGATGCCGGTCTCGGCTGCGGTCAGCGCGAGCGAGATCGACTCGAGGTCGCGCAGCTCGCCGACGAGGATCACGTCGGGGTCCTCGCGCACGGCGTTGCGCAGGGCCTCGGCGAAAGTTGGCGCGTGCGTGCCGATCTCGCGCTGGGTGACGACACACTTCTTGACCGGGTGGACGTACTCGATCGGGTCCTCGATCGTGATGATGTGCCCGCGCCGGGTCTCGTTGAGCAGGTCGACCATGGCGGCCAGCGTCGTCGACTTGCCGGATCCCGTGGGGCCGGTGACGAGGATCAGTCCCTTGGGCTGCAGCGCCTGCTGGCGGATCACCGGCGGCAGGCCGAGGTCGTCGAGGGTCGGCACGTTCGACGAGATGATCCGCAGCGCCGCGGCAAGTCCCTGCGCATGCCGGTAGACGTTGGCGCGGAAGCGCCCCATCCCAGGCACGTCGTAGGCGAAGTCGACGGCGCACTTCTCGTTCAGCTCGGCGATCTGCCGCTCGTTCATGAACTCGAGCAGGATCGACTCGACGTCCTCGAGTGACAGCTCGCGGAAGCGCACCCGATGCAGGACACCCGCGATCCGGATGCACGGCATCTGCCCGGTCACCAGGTGGAGGTCGGATCCGCCCTGCTGCATGGCCAGCTCGAGGAACGTGTGGAGGCGTGTCGACATGTCAGGCTCCCGCCGGCCGCGCCGGCCCCTTCTCGAGCGTGGCGAGCAGTTCCGGCCGGGTCACGAACATGACGAACTCCGACTTGTCCGCGGCGCACAGGAACGCCTCGTTGGGATCGATGTCGCCGGAGCGCACGTAGCTGAGCAGCGCCTGGTCCATGAGCTGCATACCGAGCCGGCGCCCCGTGCCGATCGCGCCGGCGATCAGGTGCGACTTGCCCTCGCGAATGAGCTGGGCGATCGCCGGGGTCACGATCATGACCTCGCAGACGACGCGCCGCCCGCGGCCGTCGGCCACGTGCACCAGCTCCTGGCTGACCACCGCGCGCAGGTTGTCCGCCAGCGTGTGGCGGACCTGCGCCTGCGCCTCCGCGGGGAACGCGTCGACGATGCGATGGATCGTCTGCGCGGCGCTGCGGGTGTGCAGCGTGCCGAACACCAGGTGTCCCGTCTCGGCCGCCTCGATCGCGGCGGTCATGGTCTCGCTGTCGCGCATCTCGCCGATCAGGATCACGTCGGGGTCCTGCCGCAGGCACGAGCGGATGCCCTCGTGGAAGCTGCGTGCGTGCACCCCCACCTGGCGCTGCATGACCAGCGCCTTGTTCGACTCGTGCACGAACTCGACCGGATCCTCGAGCGTGATGATGCTGCAGTTGCGGTTGGCGTTGATCTCGCCGATCAGCGCCGCCAGCGTGGTCGTTTTCCCGGTGCCCGGCCCACCGGTGACGAGCACGAGCCCGGAATCGAGATTGGCCAGCTCGGAGAGCACGGCGGGAAGCGCCAACTCCTGCGGGCGCGGCACCTGGTCCGGCACGACGCGACAGATCGCCGCCATGCCCAGGCGCTGGCGGAACACGTTGATGCGGAAGCGTCCGCCGTTCGGGCAGGCATAGCTCAGGTCGACCGAGCCGTTGCGTCCCAGGTCCTCGACGGTCGCGGGATCGAGGATCTCGAGCAACAAACCTTCGGTCTCGTCCGCGGTGAGCGCGCGATGCGGGAGCTCGGTCAACTGGCCGTCGAGGCGAACCAGCGGCGGACGCCCGATCGTGAAGTGGATGTCGGAGCCGCCCTGGTCGCGGCCGAGCTGGAGGAACGCGTCGAGTTGGGCCATGGCGGTTACCTCCCGACCTCGAGGGCTTCGAGGGCTTGGTCGATCGTGGCGCGGAGCGCTCCGGCATCCGCCGGCCGCTGGTTCGGATCGCGGGCCATCGCGCGCATGACGAGCTCCGCGACGGAGTCCGGAATCCCGGGAACAGCCTGGGCCAGCGGCACGGCGTTCCCCTCGAGGTGCTGAAACAGGACCTTCACCGGCGTCTCGGCGGTGAACGGCTTGATGCCCGACAGCGCCTCGTAGAGGACGACGCCGAGCGAGTACAGGTCGGCCCGATGATCCACGGCCTCGCCCGAGATCTGCTCGGGCGCCATGTACTCGGGCGTGCCGATCAGGAGCCCGCTCTTGGTCAAGCGCGAGGCATCGGCGCCTCCCTGCTGCGCCGAGGCGAGGCCGAAATCGACGATGCGGGTCTCGTCGTCGGCGCCGACCAGGATGTTCGGAGGCTTGATGTCGCGATGAACCACTCCCTCGGCGTGGGGCGCGGGCCCGCCCGGGCCTAACAGGGCGGGGGTGGGCAGGGCGCGGCGCCCGGCGAGCGGACCGCCC
>JANPEF010000045.1:0-75911 GCA_031431875.1 Candidatus Eiseniibacteriota bacterium
CGACAGCAACTGGTAGCCGCCGCCCGGCTGGCACGAGAGGATCTCGTCGCCGGGGGCGCCGATGTCGACCGACGTCGCGCCAAAGCTCGAGAAGCTGGCGAGACCATCGTTGTGGTCGGTCGCGGCCACGCCGATGATGTATGGCGTGTCGTACGATGAGGGATAGTGCGGGCTGGTGTCGTTGTTCGACGACGAGTTGCCCGCCGCGGCGATGAACAGCTGCCCCGCCGCGCCTGCGGCGTTGATCGCATCGAGCAACGCCTGCGAGAAGCCGCCGCCGCCCCACGAGTTGGAGGTCAGCCGGCAGCCGATGGCGATTGCGTACTCGACGGACGCGATGGCGCCCTCGGTCGAGCCCGAGCCGCCGGCCGACAGGAACTTGATGCCGACCAGCTTCACGTTCCAGTTCACGCCCGTGACGCCGACGCCGTTGTTGCCCACGCCGCCGATGGTGCCGGCGCAGTGCGACCCGTGGCCGTTGTCGTCCATCGCGTCGCCGTCGTTGTTCACGAAGTCGTAACCGCGGATGTCGTCGACGTAGCCGTTGTTGTCGTCGTCGACCCCTGGCGTGCCCGCCGCCTCGACGCTGTTGATCCACGCGTTGGCGGCCAGGTCGGGGTGGTTGTAGTCCATGCCGGTGTCGATGATGCCGACCAGCAGGTTCGGGTCGCCGGTGAAGATGTCCCACGCGCTCGTGGCGCGGATGTCCGCTCCCGCCGTGCCGCCCGTCTGGCCCGTGTTGCGCATCGCGTAGAGCTCGCTGAAGCGCGGGTCGTTCGGCGTCGCGTCGAGCGTGATCTCGTAGTTCGGCTCGGCGTACTCGACGTTCGGGTTCCGGTTCAGCCGCGCGAGCGCCTGCTCGGTCGAGAGTCCTCGCGGCAGCTTGATGTACTCGGTGCGGATGAAGTGGAAGTCGCGCAGCTTCCGCGTCCCGTTGCCGAGCGCGGCACGCGCCTCGGCCCGCTCGACAGACGCCATGCCGGGCTTGTACTTGACGAGAATCTCGCCCTCGATCGGACGCCCGCGGCGCAGCTCGGACGAACGGCCCTGGGCCTGCGCGTCGGCGACGAGCGCCGGCGTTGCGATCGCGGCGATGAACGCCAGCGCGACGAGCGCGCGCCCGTTGCGCCAGAAACGGAAGTTCAACAGGGGTCGAAAGGACATCGGGCGTACCTCCCGGAGGGTCGCGACGAAGGACAACCTGGAACCGTGGTGCGCACGGCTCGGTTCGGGCCACGAGGGCGCGGGCCGAGGCATGCGGGTGCGCGGCGAGCGAGCGGAGTTTCGAATGGACGGCACCGCGCGACAGGCGGCAGCGGGGTGGGGGAGGCCATCGGAGGCGGTTGCGGCGGCACGGATGCTCGAGCGGGTTGCAGGAAACCGGGCACGACACCCGGACCAACGAGATTAGGCCGAGAAGGCGGGCCGGTCAACGGCGGAGTTACGAGGAACGGCGGGCGTTGCAGGGTGAACCGCAGCCCCTTCACGGGACGATGAAACGGGGGTGACCCGCACGGCGGGCACCCCCTTCGGTCTCGGATGGCGAGACATGCGTGCGGTGCCGCGCGCTGCCGCGCGGCGCTACGCCGTCGCGCCCACCAGCTTCAGCTCGAGCGCCTTCGCCTGGTCGAAGCGGGCGCCGATGTCCGCCCAGTTCCACAGGTTCCACGTCGCGTCGAAGAAGTCGGTCTTGCGGTTCTCGTACTGCAGGTACCAGGCGTGCTCCCACGCATCGAGCACCATGATCGGCACACCGGCCTGCGTGATGTTCGACTGGTGGTCGTAGACCTGCACGGTGATCAGCCGGCCGAGCAGCGGCTCCCACACCAGCGCGCCCCAGCCCGAGCCCATCACGGTCGACGCGGCGGCGTTCATCTGCTTCTTGAAGATGGCGAACGAGCCGAAGTCCCGCTTGATCTGCTCGGCCAGCGCACCCTTCGGCTCGGGCTCGGTCGCGGTCTTCGCCGTCAGGTTCTGCCAGAAGATGGTGTGCAGCACGTGACCCGACACGTTGAACGCGAGGCCGCGCTCGAGCGCGGGGATCGTCGCGAAGTCCTCCTTTGCGCGCGACTCCTCGAGGCGGTCGAGCAGCCCGTTCGCGTTGGTCACGTAGGCGCCGTGGTGCTTGTCGTGATGCAGCTCCATGATGCGCGCCGAAATGTGCGGCTCGAGCGCCGCGACGTCGAACGGCAGCGGCGGCAGGACGTACTTGGCCATGGGGAATCTCCTCGTCTCGGTGGGGTTCCGGGGGGGTCGTGCGGCGATCGGCGCCAGTGTATCACGCTCCGGGCGTCGCGGCCCCGCGGCGGGCGAGGGCTGCGGCAGCCGCCCGGAACACGCTCGCGTGGGCCCGCACCGTCGACTCGAGCGGGCGCCCGTAGCCCCCGCCGAGCGTGATCACGACCGGCACGTCGCGCGCCGTGCAGGCCGCCAGCACCCGTGCGTCGCGGGCGGCGATCCCGTCGAAGGTGAGCGCCAGCCGGCCCAGGCGGTCGTGCTCGTGCGCGTCGACCCCCGCCTGGTAGAGCACGAAGTCCGGTGCATGCGCGGCGAGTGAAGGCTCGAGCACGGCGTCGAGCGCGGCGAGGTACGCGTCGTCGCCGACACCGTCCTCGAGCTCGACGTCGAGCGAGCTTCGTTCCTTGTGCAGCGGATAGTTCGTGCGCCCGTGCAGCGACAGCGTGAAGACTGTCGGATCGTCGGCGAAGATCGCTGCGGTCCCGTTGCCCTGGTGCACGTCGAGGTCGACGATGAACGGCCGCGCCGCGTGCCCCGCCGCGCGCAACGCCGCGATCGCCACCGCGTGATCGTTGAACAGGCAGTAGCCCTCGCCGCGGTCGCGGAATGCGTGGTGTGTGCCGCCGGCCAGGTTGCCGGCGACACCGTCCTCGAGCGCCGCAAAGGCGGCCTGCACGGTGCCGAACACGGCGGCGCGGGCGCGCGTCACCAGCGCCTCGCTCCACGGCATGCCGAGTCGCCGCACCTCGTCCGTGCCCAGCGCCCCCGTGAGCGCGCGGTCGACGAACGCCGCGTCGTGCGCCCGCTGCAACCACTCGACCGGCGCGGGCTCGGAGCGCGCGACGCGCGGCGCGACGACGACGCCTTCGGCCAGCAGGAGCTCGCGCAGCGCACGGTATTTCGCCATCGGGAACGGGTGTCCGGGCGGCAGCGGCACCGCGTAGTCGTCGCTGGCCCAGACGCGCAGTCGGCTCACGGAACGACGCTCCTGCGGGAGGGAAATTGAGGGATGACGCGGGCCGCCGATCGGGCCGCGACGCGCCGAATGTCAAAGCGTTGTCGGGCCCGCCCCGGTGGACATTTCTTGATTTCCCGCTTGCGCCGGAATCCACCCCTGCCGATACTCAGGATGTCTTCGGTGGTTCGTGGATGCGCCGCGCCCGATCGTTCGCCAGGACTCGTCCTGGCGTTTTTTTTGGGTAGGCGCGAAGCGGGAATCGAAGCAAGCCGGTCACAACGACCGGACGTTGCCGTCACGATCAGGCGGCGCTGTTTGGGGGTTCGCCCCCAGGAACAAGGAGTATCGAAGTGGCTGCTGGCACCGTGAAGTGGTTCAACGAGGCGAAGGGTTTTGGTTTCATCTCCCAGGAGGGTGGCGAGGATGTGTTCGTCCACTTCTCGGCCATCGGGGGTTCGGGGTTCAAGACGCTCGCCGAGGGCGAGCGTGTCACGTTCGACGTCGTCCAGGGACCGAAGGGTCTCCAGGCTGCGAACGTCGTGCGCGGCTAGTTTCACCTCGCAGAACCGCTTCATCCAGAACGGGGCGCCGGGCAACCGGCGCCCCGGTTTCATTTCCGGCCCGTAGGCGGCTGCGGCGCGATCGCGGGATACAGCGCGGCGAGCTTCGCCTCGATCAGCTCGAGGTCCTTGCGCGCGGCGTTCGGATCGACGTCGAACGAGGTCTGCACGAGCGCGGCGCGCTCGACCAGCTGCTTCACCTCGCCCGCCTCCTGCGTACGATCCGCCGGCACGCGTGCCGCCAGCCCGGTGAGCTGCGCCATCACGTCGGCCGCCGCCAGCTTCGCCCCCGGCACGTCCATCACGGTCAGCGCGTAGCGCGCCTCGATCGATCGCGCGCGCGCCTGCAGCGCGACCCCGCCGCGGAGCGCCTCGTCGCGCGCCACCTCGACCTTCACCAACTGCGGCTGGAAGACCCTGGAGTAGAGGACGACGGCCCCGGCGATGAACAGCAGGTCGAGCCCGATGAAGATGAGGAGCGCTTTCTTCATCTGCCCCTTGAAGACGTCCATCCGCGAACGCTCGACGGCTTCGGTGGTGGTGGACATGGCGGTCTCCTCGTGCGGTGTGGCATGGGCCGTTCGGCGCGCCCGGCGCGACCTCAGCCCCGTCCGGCCGCCCGCAGGGCAAGATAGCAGAGGGCCGCGACCAGCGCCGCCATGGGCATGGTCAGCACCCAGGCCCACAGGATCCGCCCGGCGACGCCCCACTTCACGGCCGAGAGCCGCCGCGTGGAGCCCACGCCGATGATCGCGCCCGTGATCGTGTGCGTGGTCGAGACCGGGATGCCGGTCAGCGTCGCGCCGAACAGCGTGAGCGCGCCCGCCGTCTCGGCGCAGAACCCGCCGACCGGCGCCAGCTTGGTCAGCTTCATCCCCATCGTCTTGACGATCCGCCAGCCGCCGAACATCGTGCCGAGCCCGATGGTCGCATGGCTCGCCAGCACGACCCACAGCGGCACCTCGAACTCGCCGGTCAGGTTGCCGGTGGCGAAGAGCGCGACCGTGATGATGCCCATCGTCTTCTGCGCGTCGTTGCCGCCGTGTCCCAGGCTGAACGCCGCCGCCGAGAGCAATTGAAGTCGCCGGAAGACCGTGTCGACGAAGCGCGGGGTGGAGCGGTAGAAGACCCACGACACGGCGAGCATGAAGATGTAGCCGAGCGCCAGGCCGACCAGGGGCGAGACGACGATGAACTGCATGATCCTGAGCAGTCCCTTGACGATCACGGCATCGGGCCCCGCGGCGGTGACCGCGGCGCCCACGAACCCGCCGATCAGCGCGTGCGAGGACGACGTGGGCAGGCCCAGCCACCAGGTGATCAGGTTCCACACGATCGCACCCGTGACGCCGGCGATCAGGATCGTGGGGGTGACGATGGCCGGGTCGATGACACCCTTGCCGATCGTCTTGGCGACGTGCGTGCCGAGCACGGCGAACGCCACGAAGTTGAAGAATGCCGCCCACACCACGGCCAGCTTCGGCGAGAGCACCCGTGTCGAGACGACGGTCGCGATCGAGTTGGCCGCATCATGGAAGCCGTTGATGAAGTCGAAGGCGAGGGCGAGGACGATGATGATCCAGACTTCGAGCGAGTAACCCACGGTCACCGGTTCTTGATCACGATCGACTCGATCGTGTTGGCAACGTCCTCACACTGGTCCGCGGCGCTCTCGAGGCGACCGTAGATCTCCTTCCAACGCAGCACGTCGAGCACCTCGTGCCGGCCGCTGAACAGGTCGGCCACGACTTCGCGCGAGATCACGTCGGCCTCGTTCTCGAGCCGGTTGAGCTCGAGGGTGAACGCCATCAGGTTCTTGAAGTCCTTCAGGTTCGCCACCGCCTGCTCGATCTGCGTCCCGCACTTGACCAGGATCGCGGACAGCTTGGCCGCTTCGGGCGTCGTCTTGTCGACATGGAACATGACGAGCCGGCTGCCGATCGCCTCGACCGAGTCGAGCACGTCGTCGAGCCCGCTGGCGAGCGCGTGGATGTCCTCGCGCTCGAGCGGCGTGATGAACGTCCGGTTCAGGCGCTCGAAGATCTCGTGGGTGACGAGGTCCCCCTGGTGCTCGACCTCCTTGAGGACGCGCGCGCGCTCATCGAGGTTGTCGAACACGGTGATCATCTCGTGGAGCTGGCGGCAGCCCTCGCTGACCAGCGCTCCCTGCTTGACGAAGAGCGCGAAGAAGTCCTCGTCCTGCGGGAAGAAGTTGAATTTCACGGAGACCTCGCAGAGGGTCGGGGGCGGTGCTCGAGACGGTCCGGCGGGCGGGCGCCCGCGCGGCCTGTTGATAGCACAGAGCCCGGTCGGCGGCAACGGGACATCCAGTCATCCCCATGGCGTGCAATGGCTTGGGGAAGCAACGTATGGTCGCCCAGGGGCGGTGAAGGACGGAGGTTGGCGATGAACGGATCGGATCTCGGAGCGGCGCTCCTCGAATCCGCCTGGCTCTCGGCACGGATCGCGGCGGCCATCTCGCTCGCCGCCTCGCTGGGGGCGGTCCTGATCGTGCATGCGCAGGCGCACGCCGGCGCTTCGCGTTCGGTCGCCCCGCGGGTCCGTCCGTCCGGTTCGGGGTTGCGTCTCGCGGCGATGGTCACCGCGCTCGCCGGGTCCGCGGCCGCAACGTGGCTCGGGCGCGGACAGGTGGCCGCGTGGTTCGTCCCTCCCGTCCAGGCGCTTGCGGCCGCCACCGCGGCGCTCGCCTGCCTGAGCGGGGCGATGCTCGCGATCTGGGCGGCGGCGACCCTGGGCCCGAACTTCGCGGTCGGCGCTTCGGTTCGCGGCGACGAGCGCGCCGCGCTGGTCACGACGGGACCGTTCGTGCTGCTGCGACATCCGCTGTACGCGGCGCTCGGCCTGATGGCCGCGGGCGCGACGCTGGCGTGGGGAAGCATCGTCGGGCTGGCGTGGGTGCTTCTCGCCTACCCACTCACGGCGCGCTTGCGCGCCGACCTCGAGGAACAGGCGCTGGCCGAAGCGTGGCCCGAAGCGTGGCCCGCATACGCCGCCCGCACACCGCGATTCCTGCCGCGGATGTGAGCCGGCGCAGGGCCCGCTAGGTCGACTGGCGCTCTTCCATGTGGTGCTTGACCACTCGCGCCTCGGCGATGAACACGACCTCCTCGGCCACGTTCGTCGCCAGGTCCGCGACGCGCTCGAGGTTGCGCGAGACGAGGATCAGCTCCAGCGCCCGCGTGATCGTCTCGGGCTTCTCGATCATGAACGACAGCAGTTCACGGAAGAGCTGGCTCTTCAGGTGATCGACCTCGTCGTCCTCGGTGAGGATGATCCGTGCCGCCGCCGCGTCGTTGCGCACGAATGCGTCGAGCGCCTGGGTGAGCATGCGTGTTGCGATCGCGCCCATGCGCGGAATGTCGATCAGCGGCTTGAGCTCGGGCTCGTGTGACAGCTTGATCGCCGACTGGGCGATGTTGACTGCGTGATCGCCGACCCGCTCGAGGTCGTTCACGATCTTGAGCGCCGCGATGACGAAGCGCAGGTCCTGCCCCACGGGCTGGCGCAGCGCGAGCAGCTTGATGCAGCGCTCGTCGATCTCGATCTCGAGCTGATCGATGGCCCGGTCGTCCTGGAAGATCTCCTCGGCGAGCGCCTGGTCGCGTCGCTTCAGTGCGTCGATCGCCTTGTGGACGGCGGCCTCGGCCCGCCCGCCCATGAGCAGGAGGCGGGTCTTCAGTTCGTTCAGCTCCTCGTCGAAATGCCGTTCCATGTGTTCCCCTCGTGCTCCGCGATCGCCGGTCGGGCGATCAGCCGAAGCGTCCGCTGATGTAATCTTCGGTCAGGCGCTCGGCCGGGTGGGTGAAGATCCGCGCCGTGTCGTCATACTCGACCAGCCGTCCCTGCATGAGAAACGCCGTCCGGTCCGAGATCCGCGCCGCCTGCTGCATGTTGTGCGTGACCACCACGATGGTATACCGCGCCTTCAGGTCGAGCACCAGTTCCTCGATCTTCGCCGTCGAGGTGGGATCGAGCGCCGACGCGGGCTCGTCCATGAGCAGCACCTCGGGATCGACCGCCAGGCTGCGCGCGATGCACACGCGCTGCTGCTGGCCGCCCGACAGGCGCAGCGCCGAGTCCTTGAGCCGGTCCTTCACTTCCTCCCACAGGGCCGCCTGGCGGAGCGTGCGCTCGACCAGGTTGTCGAGCTCGCCGCTCGACTTCATGCCGAACATGCGGGGCCCGAATGCCACGTTCTCGTAGATCGACTTGGGGAACGGGTTGGCTCGCTGGAAGACCATGCCGACCCGGCGGCGCAGGTCGACGACGTCGACGCCCGGCGCGTACAGGTCGGTGCCGTCGAGCCATGCGGTTCCCTCCACGCGCACCCCGTCGATGAGGTCGTTCATCCGGTTGAACGTGCGTAACAGCGTCGACTTGCCGCAGCCCGACGGCCCGATCAGCGCCGTCACCGAGCGCTCCGGAATCGACAGCGTCACGCCGTGCAGCGCCTGCGTCTTGCCGTAGAACAGCGAGATCGCGTCGGCGCGCAGGATCTCGCGCGCAGCAGACCCTGGGGGGGCGCCATCGACCGGCGCGTGGACGCGCGGCTGCGGGCGCGGCGGCGCGGGCGCGGTGCCTCCGGTCGTCACGACGGGGGAGCCGGTCACAAGGGTCTCCATGTCAGTCCCTCAGGCCCATACGGCGGCGCAGGCGCGCGCGCAGCACGATGGCGGTGAAGTTGAGCGCAAACGTGAGCAGCAGGAGCACGAGCACGGTCCCGTACAGAAGCGGCAGCGTCTGCTCGACGTTCGGCGACTGCGTGGCCAGCACGTAGACATGATAACCGAGTTCCATGAACTGGTCCGTGAGCGCCGTGGGCAGGTACGGCAGGTAGTACGCGGCGCCGGTGAACAGGATCGGGGCCACCTCGCCGGCGCCGCGGCTGACCGACAGGATCGCACCGGTGAGCACCCCGGGCAGGGCCTGCGGCAGGACGACGTGCCACACGGTCTGCCAGCGCGTCGCTCCCAGGGCGAGCGAGCCCTCGCGCGCCGAGCGCGGGACGGCGCGCAGCGCCTCCTCGGTCGAGACGATGACGACCGGCAGGTTGAGCAGGGCCAGCGTCAGCGCGGCCCACACGATCGCCGGCTGGCCGAACAGGACGCCCTGCCCCAGCGCCCCGTCGATGCCGCGACCCACGAATTGGATGAAGAAGCCGAGCCCGAACAGCCCGAACACGATCGAGGGCACACCCGCCAGGTTGTTGACCGCGAAGCGCACCGCGCGCGTGACCGGCGAGTTGGCCCGTGCGTACTCGTGCAGGTAGACCGCGGCGAGCACGCCGACGGGCAACACCGCGATGATCATCAGGAGGACCAGCAGCACCGTTCCGAAGATCGCCGGGAAGATGCCGCCCTCGGTCATCCCGTTCTCGGGATTGCCGAGCAGGAACGTGGGTGTCACCGTGCGCCAGCCGCCGATCACGATCGTGCCCAGGATCACGCCGACGATGAGCACGATCCACAGCGTCGCGAGCCCGGTCACGCCGGTCCACAGAACGTTCCAGCCCGCCTGGACGGCACGGCGCGACGGGTTCGCCAGCTCGCGAACCGTCGGTCCGGGCGCGACGTTCGGGAACACGTTCACGATCAGGCCCCCGCCAGGCGGCGGCGCATGCGCTCGACCATGAGCCCGGCCGCGACGTTGAGCACGAACGTGATGGCGAACAGCAGGCTGCCGATGAAGAACAGCGTCGAGTAGTGCGGGCTGCCGACCACGACCTCGGCCAGTTCGGCGGCGATCGTCGCCGACATCGTGCGGATCGAGTCGAACGCCGACCACGACGTGATCGCCGCATTGCCCGAGGCCATGAGCACGATCATCGTCTCGCCCACCGCGCGGCCGAGGCCCAGCATGACCGCGGCGAAGATCCCCGCCCAGGCGGCCGGCAGGGTGACGCGGAACGCGGTCTGCCAGGCGCTGGCGCCCAGTGCCAGCGACGCCTCGCGGTACGACGACGGAACGGCGCGCAGCGCGTCCTCGCTCACCGAGTAGACGACCGGAATGATCGAGAATCCCAGCGCGAGGCCGGCGTTGAACGCGTTGAGCCGCGTCGGTGATCCGGTCACCGCCTGCACCCCCGTGGCCAGCACGATGAGCGCGAAGAAGCCGAGCACGACCGACGGGATGCCGGCGAGCAGCTCGACGACCGGCTTGAGCAACTCGCGGATGGCGCGGGGCGCGAACTCGGCGGTGTACAGCGCGGCGAGCACGGCGACCGGCACGGCCGTGAGCACGGCGATGAGCGTGGCCTTGAGCGAGCCGATGAGCAGCGGCAGGAGCGAGTACTTGGGGACGTCCGACACCGGCTGCCACGAGCCGGGGGAGAAGAACTTCGCGAGGTTCGCCTCGAGCTGCGTCTCGCGGTCGAACAGGACCGGCAGCGCCTCGCGGAACACGAAGACGAAGATGAGCACGATTCCGGTCACCGTGATGAGCGCCGACGCGGCGATCGCCATCTCGGCAAGGCGATCGATGCGCCGGCGTCGGTGATCGACCGGGCGGGCGAGAAGCGGCGGCGCGGGCATCAGCGGATCGGGAAGTACCCGACCTCCGTGACGTGCGCCTGCCCCTCGGGCGAGAGGACCCAGGCGAGGAGAGCGTGCGCCGCCGGCGGGGCCTTCGCCGAGACGTACCAGTACAGCGGGCGCGACAGGGGATAGGCGCCGCTCCTGATCGTCTCCTCGGTCGGATCGACCGGCGTGCCGTCGACGCCGAGGATCCCGAGGCGCTTGATTCCCCCGCTGTAGGCGATCCCGCCGTAGCCGATGCCGTTCACGTCCTGCGTCACCGCGTTGACGACGGCCGCGGTGCCCGGCAGGGTCTGCGCGCGCTCGACGAAGTCGGCGCCGCCCAGCACATGCTCCTTGAAGAAGACGTAGGTGCCCGAGTTGTTCTCGCGGCTGTAGACGATGATCGGCCGATCCGGGCCGCCGAGGTCCTTCCAGCTGGTGATGGTGCCGGTATAGACGCCCTTCAGCTGCTCCATCGAGATCGTGGCCACCGGGTTCGCGGCGTGCACGTAGACCGTGACGCCGTCGCGCGCGACCGCGTGCTCCTCGACCGCACCGCCGCCTTGCTCCTGCGCCTTCTGCTTCTCCGCGTCCTTCATCGGACGCGAGGACTGGGCGATGTCGGTGGTGCCGTTGATGAGCTGCGCGATGCCGGTGCCCGAACCGCCGCCGGTGATGGCGACGACGGCGCCCGGGTGTGCCTTCATGTATTCGTCGGACCACTTCTGGCCGAGGATGACCATGGTGTCCGAACCCTTGATGCTGATGCTCTGCGCGCGATCCCGACCCCCGCAGCCGGCGACGAAGGGAACGACGAGCACGAAGAGAATGGCGGCCCAGCGGCGAGCGACGTGCATCAGGGGATCTCCTGGCGACGGAAGCCCGCGGCGGCGACCGACATCGCACGAACCGGGGCACGGAATACGGCCTCTCGTGAACCCCCCCACGATGCGCGCGATCGGTTGCCTATCCGTTGCCGCCGTGTAACAAACGTGTGAACGGGCTGCGGGCGCGACTCAGTTCGGCCCAGGCGAGGGCGCCCTCGACCCCACCCCAGCAGCGCCGGACGCGGGTCGCCAGCTCGGGGCGGGCGGCAACCAGGGCCGCGTCGTCGGCCCCGGGGTGCTCGATCAGGAAGCGGGACAGCGCGTGCCACAGGGCGCGCCGCTGGTCGCGCAGCATGAGCCCGCGGCGCAGGCTCTGGCCCAGTTCATGGCCGTAGTCGATCCCGGCCGCGGCAACGGCCTCGCGCCACGAGCCGAACGCCCGGCGCGCCTGGGCGTACAGCGCGGGATGCGTGCGGTGGATGCGCGACAGGCTGCCCGCCTGCTGGTGCAGGTCGCGGATGGTCGCCAGCACGTGGCTCCGGATCTCGTCCTTGGCGATCGTCATCCCGATTTCCGTGTCGTCGGAGATCATGGTTTCCAGGGTGCTCATGACCAGAGTCCTCCCTTTTCCTCAGGGTGCACAGTGACGATGGACGCCTGGCGAAGATCGTCCCTCGGTTTGAAGATCCGGGGGCCACGAAGTAACGGTGCGGTTAAAACAGCGTGGGATGCGGCGGGGTGGGGCCGGCTACGACAGCCGGGGCAGGCGGACGGTGAACCGTGCGCCGCTGGTGGGCAGGTTACGGACTTCGACCTTGCCGTGATGCAAGTCCGTGATGTGCTTGACGATCGACAGCCCCAGGCCGGTGCCGGGGACCTCGCGTGAGCGCGCGGCATCGACGCGGTAGAACCGTTCGAAGATGCGGGCCCGCGCGTCGTCGGGGACGCCCGGGCCGGTGTCCTCGACCTCGAGCAGGACGGCGTCGCCGTCGACGGCGACGCGCACTTTCACGCCACCCTCCTCGGTATACTTGAGCGCATTGTCGACCAGGTTGAACAGCATCTGCTCGAGGCGCACGCGCTCGCCCAGCACGACGACCTCGCGCTCCGGCGTCACACACTCGAGGGTGAGGCCGTCCTTGCGCGCGCGCGGCGCCAGCGCGGCCGCGACCGAGCGCGCCAACTGCGCCAGGTCGACGGGGCCGAGCGCCAGCGCGGCATCGGGCCGCTCGAGCTCGGCGAGGACGAGCAAGTCCTCGGTGATCGCCTGCAGGCGCGACGCCTGGTCGCGAATCGTCTCGACGAAGCCGCGCCGGCGCTCGGCGTCCTCGAGCCCACCGTCGAGCAGTGTCTCGGCGTAGCCGAGGATCGAGGTCAACGGCGTCTTCAGCTCGTGCGACACGTTGGCGACGAAGTCCTGGCGCACGCGCTCGAGGTGCCGGATCGGCGTGAGGTCGCGCACGACGAGCAGCAACGATCCATCGGCGAGCCGGCTGGCAATCGCGTCCAGCGTGCGCTCGGCCGCGCCGCGCACGAGCAGCTCGCGGCGCAGCGCGGCGGCGGCGCCCCGCGCCTCGGCGAGGAATGTGTCGAGTTCGGGCAGGCGGCACCAGTCGGCGAAGCGTTCGCCGACCGCCGGGTCGCTGGGGCGGCCGAGCGCGCGGGTGAGCGCCGCATTCGCGTGCACGATCGCCCCATGGTCGTCCAGCAGCACGACGCCGTCGGTCATCGCCGCGAGCATCTCCTCGCGCATGTCGCGCTCGGCGGCGACCTTCTCGAGCGTGGCGCGCAGGCCCGCGGCCATGCGGTTGACCATGCGCGCGACCTCGGTGATCTCGTCGTGCCCCTCCTCCGAGGCGCGGACCGCAAGGTCCCCCGCCTCGAGGCGGCGCGCCACGTCCTCGAATGCGCGCAGCCGCCGCGCCGCCGGACGAGCCCGCCACAGCGCGACCAGCAAGCCGAAGCCGAACGCGCCGGCGGCCAGCGCCCACAACGCCGACAGCGCGTCCCGCAGGTGCGCGCGCAAGCCCGCCAGCGGCATGGCGACACGCACCACCGCGCCCTCCGGCGCGGGCAGGCGCCGCGCCACGTACAGGTACTCCTCGCCGGTCGTCTCGCTGCGCCGGCGGTCGCGCCCGAACTCGGCGGCGCGCGCGCCGAGCACCTCGGGGCGGTCGCCATGGCTCCCGATTGTGGCGAGCGAGTCGGTGCGCACACGCGAGTCGCCGAGCACCGCACCGTCGCCGGCGATCACCGTGACGCGGTGCTCGAGACCGGCGCCGATTCGATCCGCCCATGCATCGACCACCCTCACATCGCCCGCGCGCACGGCGTCGCCCGGCGCGAGCGTCGCGAGCAGGCCGGCGTCACGGCGGAGTTGCGCCTCGAGCGCGGCCTCGACCGAGCGGTGCTCCTGTCGGCCGATGTAGAACGCGAGCGCGGCCAGCGTGACCGCGAAGGCGAGCAGCAGGCCCGTGACGAGGGAGCGGATCATGGCGCGGCGGGCCCGCTCAACGGACCACGAACTTGTAGCCGGCGCCGGTGACGGTGGCGATCATGGCCGCGGCCACAGGGCCGAGCTTGGCGCGGAGCCGGCGCACGTGCACGTCGACGGTCCGGGTCTCGCCTCGGAAGTCGTAGCCCCACACCTTGCTCAGGAGTTCGTCGCGCGAGAACACGCGCCCGGGATGCCGGGCGAGGAAGTAGAGCAGCTCGTACTCGCGCGGGGTCAGCGTGAGCTCGGCGCCGCCGAGGCTCGCTTCCCGCCTGGCGTGGTCGAGGCGGAGGGCCCCGGCCTCGAGGGCCTCCGGCTCGTGCGCCGGGCGCGCCCGGCGCAGCACCGCCTCGATGCGAGCGATCACTTCCTTCGGCGAGAACGGCTTGGTGATGTAGTCGTCGGCGCCGCGCTCGAAGCCCAGCAGCTTGTCCATCTCGGCGCCGCGCGCGGTCAGCAGCACGATGGGCAGGTCCCGCGTCGACGGCTCGGCGCGCACCTCGCGGAGGATCTCGAGGCCGTTGAGCCCGGGCAGGAGCAGGTCGAGCAGCACCAGGTCTGGATGCGTGGCGAAGATGCGCGCCAGGCCCTCCTCGCCGGCCACCGACACCAGCACGTTATAGCCCGCGCGCTCCAGGTTATAGCGCAGCAGTTCGCGGATCTCGCGCTCGTCGTCGACGATGAGGATGGTGGCGGCCACGGCGGCAGTGTAGCGATTCGAGGCGGGCTGTCCATCCGGACCGTCGGTGCAGCGACGGTCGCTCACGTCGAGCCGACGGTTTCGTCGCCGCGGCGATCGGTTGCCACTCCGGGCGCAGCCGCCAGCGTGTTGTGCGACAAGCGCTAGCGCGTGTCCCCCGCTGGCATGCGCCAGCCGGTACAAACCTTGCACTTCGCACGTCATGATGGGCCGTCGCGCTCCCACCGAGCGCCTCCTTGCGAGGCCCCTCCGGCCCCCGTACCGGTCCCCCCGAGCCCGCCGACCGGCGCGACGACCCGTCCCGCGTCTTGACGCCCGCCGGTCGCTCTGCGAGCGTACGCCTCGACTGGGGAGTCCCTCCCGCATCCCGCGGGACCCGTGCGTACCCTTGGAGGAGCCGCCATGAAGCGTCTTGCTCTCGTTCTCGCCTCGCTCTGCCTGTTCGCCGTTCCGGCCTCGGCCCAGGTGTTCGGCCAGCTCCACCCCGCGCACCCGCTGCGCAACGACAGCAACCTGTGGGGCGCCTACCTCCTGCTGGGCGATCGCGTCGACGACGTCGGCCTGCTCGGCCAGGTCCGCTTCGGCTCGAGCCCGTCCTTCGACTGGGGCCTGCAGTTCGGCTTCGTCGATGGCCCGGGCGACGGCGGCATCATCCTCGGTGCCGACATCCGCCCCAGCATCAAGCGCGCCGACGGCGAGTTTCCGCTCGACCTCGCGTTCGACGGCGCCGTCGGCCTCACCATCGGCGACGGCTACACGCTGCTCGAACTGCAGCCGGCGCTGCTCTACAGCCATCGCTTCGCCCTCGACGGCGGCGGCGCGCTTTCGCCGTATGGCTCGGTGGGCATGGACTTCCAGAGCGCGAGCTACGACAACGACAACAACGGCGACGACACCGAGGTCGACGTGATCGCCCGCTTCGGCCTGGAGTGGGAAGCGACCAGGACGTTCTCGGTCATCGGGGAGTTCGGGCTCGGCAACCAGGACTCGTTCATCACCGGGATCAACGTGCTCTTCTAGGCCGCGCGTCGCGCGACGTTCGCGGATGAACCACGGGGCGCGGCCACTGGTCGTGCCCCGCTTCGTTCTGCACCCCGGGCCAAGTGCCGTCCCTGCCGGGGGCTTCCGGGCCGAGCCCGATCCCGGATCGAGAAAATACCCCCAAAGGACTCGGAATACGTCGCTTAGGAGTTCGGACGAAAGATGAAAATCGGCCTTGTGGGGGGCCGGATCGGGTGCTAGTTTGCCACGCCTTTCCGGAGGCGACTCACCGACCCGCTCACGGGCCCGGTTTGACGCACCCAACTGATTATTCTGCAACACGTTCCGCGCGGGGCTTCCCGGCCGACCCGAGATCGGTCGCCGGGACCATTTTCAGGACCTCCCGGGTGTGGACAAGAAGTGGATAGCCGGGCAGGAGGATCCGGCGAAGTTTCTATTCAACAAGGGGTTGGCGAGTTTTATCCCACTGTGGACAACTCGCGCACGCTTCGCCTGCCCCTGGACCGCGCCCGCTTCGCAGGGCCAACGGACGCGGTCCTCCTCCGGTTTTGGGGCCTGTGGATAACTTGGACGTCGCTTCTCACCACAAGGATCGTTCCGATGGCCGTCGACCCCACCCCGGTACTCTGGGATCGCATCCTCGATGAAGTGCAGCGCCGCCTGCCCACTCCGCAGGCGTTCGACACCTGGTTCCAGCCCATGCGCGCCCGCGTCGTCTCCGACGCGGCGCTCGAGCTCGCGGTGCCCAGCCTGTTCTTCATCGAGTGGATCCAGCAGCACTACCTCGAGCCTCTCGCCGAGAGCGCGTTCTCCGTCCTGGGCTGCGCGCCATCGATCCGGTTCATCGTCGCTCCCGAGCTGTCCGTGCTCCCCTCGATCCTCCGGCCCGGCGAGCGCGCGCCGGAGCGCGAGCGGGCGTCCGAGTTCTATGCGCCGCCGCTGCGCCCCGCCCCGTCCTCGACGGTCTCGCCGGACGACGGCAGTGGCCTGATCTCGCGCTACACCTTCGGCACGTTCGTCGTCGGCGGCTCGAACCAGATGAGCTATGCCAGCGCCATGGGCGTCGCCGAGCATCCCGGGCAGATGTACAACCCGCTGGTCATCTACGGCGGCGTGGGCCTGGGCAAGACGCACCTGTCGAACGCGATCGGCCACAAGGTGCGCGAGGTCAATCCCGCTGCGGTGATCTACTACATGTCGGCCGAGAAGTTCATGAACCAGATGATCGCCGCCATCCAGACGGGCACGACGCTGGCGTTTCGCGAGAAGTACCGCCGCGCCGACCTCCTGCTCATCGACGACATCCAGTTCCTGGCCACCAAGGACGCCACGCAGGAGGAGTTCTTCCACACGTTCAACGCGCTGTACGAGTCGCAGAAGCAGATCGTGCTCACCTGCGACAAGCCGCCGCGCGAGATCGACGGGCTCGAGGAGCGGCTGGTCTCCCGCTTCCACCAGGGCCTCGTCGTCGACGTCAAGCCGCCGGAACTCGAGACGCGGGTCGCCATCCTGCAGAAGCGGGCCGCGGCCGATCGCTTCTACCTGCCGGGCCCGCTCGCGCTGCTGATTGCCAGCCATGTGAAGGGCAACGTGCGCGAGCTCGAGGGCTGCCTGCTGCGCCTCATCGCCTACACCTCGATCGCGCGCATGTCCGAGCCGACCGAGGAGATGGCGCAGGAGATCCTGAGCGAGTTCGTGCACGCCGAGTCGCTGTCGATCGAGCCCGAGACCATCGTGCACATCGTGGCGCAGCACTACGGGATCACGCGCGAGCAGCTCAAGGGCAAGCGCCGCACCGCCTCGGTCGCGCTGCCGCGACAGATGGCGATGTCGCTGATGCGTCGCCAGACCACGCTGTCGCTGTCCGAGATCGGGCGCTTCTTCGATCGCGATCACACGACCGTGATCCACGCCTGTGACAAGATCGAGCGCCTGAAGGTGACCGATCGGCAGATGCGCGACACCGTCGAGCGGCTTGCCGAGACGATCCAGAACGCCCGTTGAGGCGCCAGGACGCGCAGCGGCGGGTGGGGATGACCGGTGGAGAATCGGGGGGCAACCGGGGGGCGAAAACACCACCTTCGGGGACAACTCGAAGGGGTGGAGAATGGCTCCGGATTCGTCCCTCGCGTGGGCCGCTCGCTGGGGATGGAGTTTTAGCCCACAAACAGCTGCAGGACAACGGGTTGAAGTTCGGATGCCGGGGTTGTACACATTTCCACCGATTCTACTGGTTCTAGTTCTTTTAAGTACTTGAGAGAAAAGAGAATAAGAGATAGTCTACAGTCGATTTCCCAGCTCCCCGGTTCCGTGCCTTCGGGGGGCTCGGAGACGGGGGGTTCAGACCCCCTCCGGAGCCCCGCGTTCGTCCCTGAGGCGCCCCCCCGGGAAGAGGGAGAAGTCGAATGGAATTCACCATCCAGCAGGCGGATCTGTCCTACGCGCTGTCGACGGCGCTGGCGTCGGTTCCCTCCAAGAGCACCATCCCGATTCTCTCGACGGTGCTGCTCGAGGCCGAAGGCTCGACGCTGCGCATCACGGGCACGGATCTCGACCTCACGACGTCGATCACCGTTCCGGCGAAGGTCAAGACGCCGGGTCGCGCCGCCGTGCAGGCACGCCACTTCGCCGATGCGGTACGCAAGCTGCCCCGCGACGAGGTGAAGGTCGGGCAGGATGCGCAGAACCGCCTCTCGATCGAGTATGGCAAGGGCAAGGGCCGCACGGCCGTGCCGCGTCAGGACGACGCGCAGTTCCCCGCCGTCCCGACGGTCAAGGCCGAGCATCAGGCCACCGTCGACGGTCCCGCCCTGGCGCGCCTGATCGCCCGCTCGGCCTATGCCGTCTCCAGCGACGAGACGCGCCAGGTGCTCACCGGCGTGTTCGTGCAGGCCGAGGGCAAGCACGTGGCGTTCGTCGCCACCGACGGCCACCGCCTGGCGCGCGCCCGGCTCAAGGGCGAGTTCGGCGGCCTGGGCAAGCAGGCGGTGATCATCCCGTCGAAGACGATCCAGACGCTGGGCCGCCTCGCCTCCGAGGCCACCAGCCCCGTCGAGATCGCAGTGTCGACGCAGCGCAATCACGTCGCGTTCAAGCTGCGCATCGGGCAGAGCGACGTGACCGTGTACTCGCGGCTGCTCGAGGGCCCGTTCCCGAACTACGAGCAGGTCATTCCCAAGTCGAATCCCAAGGCGGTCGTCGTCGCCCGCGCCGCGTTGCGCGAGGCGCTCGATCGCGTGGCCACGCACTCGGACAACATCACCCACCAGGTGCGTTTCGCAGTCGCTCCCGGCGAGTTGCGCCTGTCGGTCAACACCGCCGACGTGGGCTCGGGCGAGGAGTCGATCGAGGCCACGTACGACGGCGAGGAACTCGAGTTGGGCTACAACGCGATCTACCTGCTCGACATCCTCAAGACGATCGAGACCGAGAATGTGGTCTTCCGCCTCAACACGTCGATCAGCGCCGGGATCATCGAGCCGGAGGGAGCGCTCTCCGACGGCTCCGAGGAAGTGTTGTGCCTCGTGATGCCGCTGCGGCTGCCGGAGCCGGCGGGAGTTTGACGCCGCGCCGCGGACGCCCGCGCCGCGACGGCGCCGCCGCCCGGGTGGGCGACGTGCTGCCGCGCGTGCTCGGACGGCTGGGCCTGGCCGCCGACCTCGATCGCTGGCGCATGGTGAACGAGTGGGACGCCATCGTCGGCGCGCCGCTTGCCCAGCATGCCCGCGCCGTCCGCGTCGAGGGCGAGATCCTCGTCGTCGAGGCCGACAACTCGGCCGCGCTCTACCACGTGAAGCATTTCGAGAAGCAGATGCTCGCGAACGTGCAGGCCCATCTCCGGGTCGGAACCATCCGGAACCTGCGCTTCGAGGTCCGCAATGGGTCGTAACGGGTCCGCGAGAGGGGAGCAGGCATGCCTCCGAAGGAAGAATCGAGCTTGATGGAACAGGAACAGCCCAAGGGACATCACTACGACGCCACGAACATCACCGTGCTGGAGGGCCTCGAGGCCGTCCGCAAGCGCCCGGCGATGTACATCGGCGACATCGGCATCCGCGGCCTCCACCACCTCGTCTACGAGGTCGTCGACAACTCGATCGACGAGGCGCTGGCCGGCTTCTGCGACACGATCCGGGTGATCATCCACCACGACAACTCGATCAGCGTCGCCGACAACGGCCGCGGTATCCCGGTCGACCTGCACGCCAAGATGAAGCGCCCGGCGCTCGAGGTCGTGATGACCACGCTGCACGCCGGCGGCAAGTTCGACGCCGACTCGTACAAGGTCTCGGGCGGATTGCACGGCGTCGGCGTGTCGGTGGTGAACGCGCTCTCCGAGTGGCTCGAGGTCGAGGTCGCACGCGATGGCAAGTTCCACCAGCAGCGCTACGAGCGCGGCAAGCCGGCCAGCGAGCTCACGGTCATCGGCAAGGTCGAGGCGACGCACGCGACCGGTGGGGACGGCACCCAGGCGCCGAAGCGCGCAAAGAAGGCGACGCCGCAGGGTGAACTCGAGCTGTTGCGCGCGGGCATGGGCTCACCGACCGGCACCCTGGTGCACTTCCTGCCCGACGCGCAGATCTTCGAGAACGTCGAGTACTCGTACGACACGCTGGCCTCGCGCCTGCGCGAGTTGGCGTTCCTCAACAACGACGTCACGATCGGCCTCGCCGACGAGCGCACCGGGAAGAGCCAGACTTGGCACTACGAGGGCGGCATCCTCGAATTCGTCAAGCACCTCAACACCAACAAGACCGTGCTGCACCCCAAGCCGCTGTCGTTCGAGCGCGCCGAGGACACGACGATCGTCGAGATCGCGCTGCAGTACAACGACTCGTATGCCGAGACGGTGCTGTCATTCGTCAACAACATCAACACCATCGAGGGCGGCACCCACGTCGTCGGCTTCCGCTCGGCGCTCACGCGCACGCTGCAGAACTACGCCGAGCGCGAGGGCCTGACCAAGACGCTGAAGGAAGGCTTCGGCGGCGAGGACGTGCGCGAGGGCCTGTCGGCCGTGATCTCGGTCAAGCTCCGCGACCCGCAGTTCGAGGGGCAGACCAAGACCAAGCTCGGCAACAGCGAGGTGAAGGGCATCGTCGAGCGGATCGTCGGCGAAGGCCTGCGCACGTACTTCGAGGAGAACCCCTCCATCGGTCGCAAGATCATCGACAAGGTGGTCTCGGCGGCGCGGGCCCGCGAGGCGGCGCGCAAGGCGCGCGACCTGGCGCGGCGCAAGAGCATCATGGATGGCGGTTCGCTGCCCGGGAAGCTCGCCGACTGCGCGTGGGACGATCCGGCGCAGTGCGAAATCTTCCTCGTCGAGGGCGACTCGGCCGGCGGCTCGGCCAAGCAGGGCCGCGACCGGCGCTTCCAGGCGATCCTGCCCCTCAAGGGCAAGATCCTGAACGTCGAGAAGGCGCGCATCGACAAGGTGCTGTCGAACGAGGAAATCCGCACCATCATCACGGCGCTCGGCGCGGGTGTCGGCGCCAGCGACTTCGACCTGACCAAACTGCGCTATCACCGCGTCATCATCATGACCGACGCCGACATCGACGGCGCGCACATCCGCACGCTGCTCCTCACCTTCCTGTATCGCCAGATGCCCAGCCTGTTCGAGAAGGGGCACATCTACATCGCGCAGCCCCCGCTCTTCCTGGTCAAGAAGGGCAAGGAAGAGATCTGGTGCTACAACGAGAAGGAGCGTGACGCCGGCCTCGAGCGGCTGGGGCGCAAGGGCACGCACGTCCAGCGCTACAAGGGTCTCGGCGAAATGAATCCCGAGCAGTTGTGGCGTACCACGATGGATCCGTCGACGCGGACGCTGCTCTCCGTGGCGGCGGCCGACGCGACCGAAGCGGACAGCATCTTCACCAAGCTCATGGGCGAGCAGGTGGAGCCGCGCCGGGCGTTCATCGAGGAAAACGCAACCTACGTGAAGAACCTCGACATCTAGTCGCCGAATCCGGGAGAGCCGAGGCATGAGCGAGCTGCACCGTCAGAAGATCACCAGCGTCTTCCTCGAAGAAGAGATGAAGACGTCGTACCTGAACTACTCGATGTCGGTCATCGTGTCGCGCGCCTTGCCGGACAGTCGCGATGGCCTCAAGCCTTCGCAGCGGCGCATTCTCGTCGCGATGAACGACCTGGGCCTCGCCCCGGGGCGCCCCTACCGCAAGTGCGCCAAGATCGCCGGCGACACGTCGGGCAACTATCACCCGCACGGCGAGCAGGTCGTCTACCCGACGCTGGTGCGCATGGCGCAGGACTTCAACATGCGCTACCCGCTGGTGGACGGGCAGGGGAACTACGGCTCGATCGACGGCGACGCGCCGGCCGCGATGCGCTACACCGAGGCGCGGCTGACGCCGCTGGCCATGGAGATGCTGCGCGACCTCGAGAAGAACACCGTCGCCATGCGGCGCAATTACGACGAGACGCTCGAGGAGCCGGTCATCCTTCCCTCGGTCGTGCCCAACCTGCTGCTCAACGGCGCCTCGGGCATCGCCGTCGGCATGGCAACCGAGATTCCGCCGCACAACCTGACGGAGATCGCCGACGCGCTGGCGCTCGTGATCGACAAGCCCGAGTGCACGCTCGACGACATCATGCAGCACGTCAAGGGTCCCGACTTCCCGACCGGCGCGATGATCTATGGCTTCAAGGGTATCCGCGACTGTTATGCCACCGGCCGCGGCTTGATTCGCGTGCGCGCCAAGGCGAGCGCCGAGGAGGGTCGCGGTGGCCGGATGGCGCTGGTCGTCACCGAGATCCCGTACCAGGTCAACAAGACGAACCTGCTGGAGAAGATCGCCGACCTGGTGAAGGACGGGAAGGTCACCGGCATCTCGGACCTGCGCGACGAGTCGGATCGCGACGGCATGCGCATCGTCATCGAGCTCAAGAAGGACGCGCAGCCCAAGGTCGTCCTGAACCAGCTCTACGTGCACACCCAGCTGCAGACCACGTTCGGCGCGATCATGCTGTCGCTGGTCGATGGCCGGCCGCAGACGCTGCCGCTCAAGGAGATCCTCGAGCAGTACGTCGCGCACCGGAAGATCGTGGTGCGGCGCCGCACCGAGTTCGAGCTGGCCGAGGCCGAGAAGCGCGCCCACATCCTCGAGGGCCTCAAGATCTGCCTCGACCACCTCGACGAGGTGATCGCGCTGATCCGCAAGTCGAAGGACACCGAGGAGGCTCGCGCCGGGCTGATGAAGACGTTCGGGCTGTCCGAGATCCAGTCCAACGCGATCCTCGACATGCGCCTGGGTCGCCTCGTCGCGCTCGAGCGGGCCAAGATCGAAGCCGAGTATCTCGAGGTCATCAAGCTGATCGAGGAACTGCGCGGCATCCTCGCCAATCCCAAGAAGATCCTCGCCATCATCCGCGCCGAGGTGCTCGACCTGAAGAAGAAGTACGGCGACGAGCGCCGCACGCAGATCGTGCCCGAGGAGGGCGAGATCTCGCTCGAGGACCTGATCAAGGACGAGGACATGGTCGTCACGATCAGCCACGCCGGGTACATCAAGCGCAACCCGGTCTCGCTGTTCCGCGCCCAGCGGCGCGGCGGCAAGGGCCTGATCGGCGCCAAGACCCGCGAGGAGGACTTCGTCGAGCACCTGTTCGTGGCCTCGACGCATGCCTACCTGCTGTTCCTCACCAACCGCGGGCGCTGCTACTGGCTCAAGGTCCACGAGATCGACCAGGCCGGCCGCGCGGCGAAGGGCCGTCCGATCGTCAACCTGATCGAGATCGACCGCGAGGAGCGCGTCACCACGGTCATGCCGGTCAAGCAGTTCGACGACCAGCACTTCCTGGTCATGGCGACCCGCCAGGGCACGATCAAGAAGACGCTGCTGTCGGCCTACGGCAATCCGCGCAAGGCCGGGATCAACGCGATCGACCTCGACGAGGGCGACGAGCTGATCGAGGCCGCGATCACCGACGGGACCCAGGACCTGATCCTCGCCAAGCGCCACGGCAAGGCGATCCGCTTCCACGAGCAGGAGGTGCGCGCCATGGGCCGCACTGCCCACGGCGTGAAGGCCGTGACGCTCGAGGACGACGACGTCGTCGTGTCGATGGTCACCGTGCGGCGCGACGCCACGCTGCTCTCCATCACGGAGCATGGCTACGGCAAGTGCTCGCCGGTCGAGGAGTACCGTCTCAGTCATCGCGGCGGCCTGGGGATCATCACGATCAAGACGACGGACCGCAACGGCGCCGTTGTCGCCGTGAAGGAAGTGGTCGACACGGACCAGCTCATGATCATGACGTCGAACGGCCAGGTGATCCGCGTGCCGGTGAAGGGCATCTCGGTGCTCGGCCGCAACACGCAGGGCGTGCGCCTGATCAACCTCGACGAGGGGGACAAGGTGACCGACGTCGCCCGGGTCGTGATCGAGGACGAGAACGGAACCGCCGCCGAGGGCGACGCGGTGGACGAGGGCGACGGGGCTGACGCCGAGCCCGACGCCTAGCAGCTCGCAAGGGGCGCGGCCACGTGGTCGCGCCCCTTCGCTTCCTCTTGCTTGTGAAAGAGTTCACGTGAGCCCGGATCACGTCAGCGACTCCACCGTACGCCGCCTTTCCAACTACCTGCGCGTGCTCGATGAACTCGAGCGCGAGGGCGAGGCGTTGATCTCATCGCAGGGACTGGCCGAGCGCGCCGGCGTCACTCCCGCCCAGGTGCGCAAGGATCTGTCCTACTTCGGATCGTTCGGTCGGCGCGGGCTGGGTTACTCGGTGGCGAGCCTTCAGGGCGAGGTGCGCGCCATCCTGGGGCTCGACCGGCGCTGGCGCGTGGGCCTGGTCGGCGCGGGGAACATCGGCAGCGCGCTGTTTGCCTACAAGGAGTTCGCGCGTCAGGGGTTCGACATCGTGGCCGTGTTCGACGACGCGCCCGATCGCATCGGCCAGGTGCTGGGTGAGCTCGAGATCCGTCCGATGGACGACTTCGAGAGCATTTGTCAGGAGCGTCGCGTCGACATCGGCGTCATCGCCACGCCCGCCAGGGACGCGCAGCAGATCGCCGACCTGATGGGGCGCGTCGGTCTGCGCGGCATCCTCAACTTCGCCCCGCGCAAGCTGTTCGTGCCCCCCACCGTGGCGCTGCGCACCGTGAACATGGCGATCGAGCTGGAGAGCCTGTCGTTCGCGCTGGCGCAGGGCGAGTCGGCCCCTCACGGCCGCCGCCGCCTGCCGCCCGGCGACTGACGGGCGTCCCGATGGCGACGTTCGCCCTCGTCCTCGTCAACCTGATCTTCGGCGCCACGTTCGTCGTGGTGAAGGATGCGATGACGCACGTCACGCCCGTGCGCTTCATCACGCTGCGCTTCCTGGTCGGCGGCGGCGTCCTGCTGTTCCTCGCGCTGTTGCGCGAGCGCGCGGCGCTGCGGCGCGGGCGCACGTGGCGCGACGGCGCGTTGCTCGGGGCGCTGCTCTACCTCGGGTTCGCCACGCAGACGGCCGGCCTGGTCTTCATCACGCCGGCGATCTCGGCGTTCATCACCGCCACTTCGGTGCCTTTCGTCCCCGTGCTCGCCGTCCTGTTCCTGCGCGATCGCGTGACCCCGGCCGCCTGGGCGGGAGTCGGGCTCGCCTTCGCCGGACTGCTCGCGCTGACGTGGCCGGGCGGAAACCTCGGCTTCGGCCCGGGCGAGGCGCTGACGATCGCGACCGCGGTCGCCTTTGCGGCGCACTTCGTCGCCACCGCGCATCTCGCCTCGCGCACGCCGCCCCTGGCGCTGGCCGGCGCGCAGATTGCGTGCGCCGGCGTGCTGGCGCTGGTGACGCTGCCGCTCGACGGGGCGCTGTTCCGCGCCGGAGCGATCGTCGTCGCCCCGGCGCCGCTGTTCGCCCCGCTGCCGGCGATCGCATGGGCCGAGATCGCGGGCATGGGCCTCGTGGCGACGGCGTTCGCTTACCTCGTCCAGACCTGGGCGCAGCGCACCGTGCCGGCGACGCAGGTCGCGGTCATCTTCGCGCTCGAGCCGGTGTTCGCGACCTTGTTCTCGGCGGCGCTGGTCGGCGAGCGCTTCGGCTGGCGCGCCGGGGTCGGGATGGCATGCATCCTCGCGGGCATGATCGTCGTGTCGCTGCGCGGCGGAGTCGCCGACCGTCCCTGATGCCGCAGCGGCCCTACGGCGCGGGCGGGCGCAGTGGATCCGGTGGGCCGAGCAGCGGAATCTCGACCTGGATCCCCGCGTGAAAGCGCCAGTCGGACGGCCCGGAGCCCACCGCCGTGCGCACGCCGCCCACCGGGGCGATGCGCACGTGCTCGATCAGCACGTGCGGCGCGGCAACCGCCGCCGGCGAGTACTCGAGGGCGAACAACCAGCGCGGCGGGTCGCTGAACTTGCCCGCGCGACCGATCCCGCCGGAGATGGAGCGCATCGACCCGCGTCCGCTCGGGAACATGAGCCGGATATCGCGGAAGGCGTTGTCCTGCAGGTCGCGGTCGACCATCAAGCGGATCGCCTCGATGGCGAACGGGGAACGCGGGGCCGGGATCTGCAACCCCAGCGGGACGATCTGGTGCGGCGGATTCTCCGCGATCCCCATGATGAACACGATCCGGGAGAACAGCCACGGCTTGAAGATCCGCTCGGGATGCAGGTACGAGGGGTGCGTCCAGTAATCGCGGCGCACGACGGGGCGTGCCGGCCACGCCCGGAGCGCGTTCCACGACGCTTCCGCGAGCGAGTCCGGGATCGCGTAGTCGTCGGCCCGTGCGCCCCAGAAGCAGTGGCGATGGACCCGGAAGAACTGCAGTGCCTCGGCCCGCGTCGCCTGCGGATCCCGCAGCAGGCCTGCCAACGCCTGGAAATCACTCGATGGATACAGCGAGTACACGCCGCGGCGATCGAAGCCCCACGGATACGTGCCGCTGCCCGGCGGCTCGACGTGCGGATCGGGCGGCGCGACCGCCGCCGCCGCGCCGTTCAGCGCCGCGAGGCGATCGACGATCTTGCGGTCGTCGCGCCGCGGAAATGAGAACGACGACTGAAACGGCCCCAGCTCGTCGATCCCGAACGCCGGCCCCACGTCGCGCTGTCCCCACGCGGAGCGGTACCCGTAGTTGGCATCCATCCCCAGGTCGAAGCGGCCGTCGTCGTTGCGGTCCGGGGCCAGGGCGTGCTTGCCCAGCTCGATCAGCACCGGCATGTGCTGGGGCAGGTGCTGCGGCCGTTGGAACGAGACCTGGCCGCGGCGGTCGCGCAGCACGATGTTCGCCGCCGCGGCGTCGCCGTGCGCGTCGGCTGCAAACGCCGCGACGTCGCCCACGGCGTCGGTGTAGGCGATGGCGTGCTCGGCGTCATGCACGTGCGCGCCGGTGCCGACGTCGTACAGGAAGTAGAACCAGTAGCTGATCTCGTGGCCGCCGGTCGGCGCCCCGTCGCGCACACGGAACCCGACGCGCGGTTCCGGCGGGTCGCCGAGGCGGGTGAGGATGAGCGTCGCCGCCTCGGCCGGCGCCGCGTCGGCGCGCTCGTAGCGCAGCTCGTAAGTGACGGCGCCCTGGGTGCGCGGGCCCCGCTCGCTCACCCGCGAGGCGGCGCCATGGAGCGTGTGGTAGAGGCGGTCGTGCAGGTCCGGGGTGGCGACCCCGATCGTGTCGAGGTCCTTGTACACGTCGAGGCCGCCGTCGGGCCGCGGATAGCCGACGAAGCTCGTGGTCACGTTCCACGGGACGCCGCCCTCGAGCACGATCAGCGTGTCAGGCGGCTCCATGCTCCGGCGCACGTGCGTTCGCGCCGACACATTCTGCGTGAGCGGAAGCCCCTGCTCGCGCAGCGCGCGCAGCGTGCCGCCGCGGAGCGGGGATCCCGCCCCCGGGGCATCGGCCCGGATGCGATCGGCCAGGCCGGCCGAGACCGTGAGCCAGCGCTCGGGGCTCACGATGTAAGCCACCGCACCGGAGTCAGAGACGTCGGGCTCGCAGGCGAACGAGCGGGGCGAGAGCGCGATGCCCGCCGTGCGCAGCGCGTCGCGCGTCGACTGCGGCAGCGCCCATGCCTGCCACCCCGCATCCGTCCGGCAGGAACGGATTCCGCGCAGCAGCTCCTGGTCCTGGATCGTCACGCGGAATGGCCGCCGGTTGCCGTGCAGCGCGGCCATCGTCCGCAGGTCGAGGAGCCCGATCGCGAGCTCGGAGGGATCGGACAGGTCGATCAGGCCGTCGCCGTCGTTGTCGCGGCCGTCGAACGCAAACGCGTGCGGGATGACCGGGTAGAGCACTTCGTCCATCGCCGGGCGGAGGATCGGCGTGTACAGCGTCGCCGTGCGGCCGTCGGGATGAAGCGAGAGGATCGAGTCGGTGACGGCGTCAGCCCGCGAGTCACGCGCGGGCGTGAATGCGGCGACGCGTCCGGCAAGAATGCAGAGCGCCCCGCAGGCGAGCGAGGCGAGGACTATGGCGCGCACGACCGCGGGGGGGCCGGCAGGCGAACCGGGAGTGCGGCGAGCGTGGCGCATCGGCCCCCCTTTCGCATGGGCGGCGAGTCTGCGTCCGGGGACAGCCCGTCGTCAATGGTCTGCCTGTCCGATCTGCGGGGCGGCGATCTTGCCGTGGGTGCGCCAGCCTGCGAGACTGAGGTTGCTCCCGTCTCGCCCCCGCACGGTATGGAGGAATTCATGGCTGTCGACGTCGGCAAGAAGGCCCCCGCGTTCAGGCTTCCGGCCTCGAATGGGGAGACCGTCGCACTTTCGGAACTCAACGCCGCCGGGAAGAGCGTCGTCCTCTACTTCTATCCCAAGGACGACACGCCCGGCTGCACGAAGGAAGCCTGCGAGTTCCGCGACGCGGTGAAGAAGTTCACCAGCCGGAAGGCCGTCGTGCTGGGAGTGAGCCCCGATTCGCTCAAGGCGCACGACAAGTTCATCGCCAAGTTCGGACTGCCGTTCGTGCTGCTGTCGGACGTCGACCACGCGGTCGCCGAGAAGTACGGCGTGTGGGTCGAGAAGTCGATGTACGGCCGCAAGTACATGGGCATCGAGCGCTCGACGTTCGTCATCGGACCCGACGGCAAGGTGAAGGCGGCGTTCCGCAAGGTGAAGGTCGACGGCCACGTCGACGAGGTGCTGGCGGCGGTGGCCATGTGAACCGCACAGCCGGGTCGCTCGTGCGCAATTTCACAAGCAACGACGACTGATTCACAGCTATCCTGAGGCGGGCCTGGAGTTCTCCGGGCCCGCTTTGCATGACCCCCGCCCTGTGGCCCAGACCCCGAAGACTTCGAGAAGGCCGTGTCGGAGCGCGACCGGATGTCTGGTGCGACGCCGAAAGGGAATCAGTACAAGAGCAACCTGGTCAGCCACCATCAGCGGCTCCAGAAGATCGGATCACAGCTGCGGCGGGGGGAGCCCAGGTCCAAGCTTGCCGGGCTTCGCTTCTCGGACAGCCGTGCGGATGAGCGCCTGCAGCTTGCGGATCTCGTTGCGTACGCGGTCTACAGGCAGTTCGTCGATCACGGGGACAAGTGGGATGCGGAAGGGTCGTCGCTTCCGCTGTACCGCTATTTTGGACTCCTGGTGCCGAAGTTTCGAAGAGGGCCTGCGGGGGCATTCACCGGATATGGCGTGGTCAAGTTCCCGCGAAGGTCCTGGAAGCGGTGGGGTGTAAGAGAGGAGCCGTAGCGGCCAACCCAGGGTCAATTCCCCGAACAGTCCCTTGAACCGGGCGGACAGGCCGCCTTTCCGCTACGACTCCCCCGGGAGAGTACCGACACCCCCACGGTCGTGCAAGAGGCGCAAAATCCTTTGCGCGAAATCCTTGCCTACGGCCACACCAGCGACGCGTAGGTGACGACCGAGCCGCCGGGCTCGACGGACTGCTCGTAGCCGAGCAGGCGCCCGGCGCCCGGTCGCGCCACGTGGAGCATCGCGTACATCGCTGCGAATCCGCAGATGCGCGTCGAGTCGCTGTGCGCGGCGACGGCGTCGAACCACGCCTCGGCGTCCCCGGTGAGCGCCGCGGCGATCGCGGCGCGATCGGTCTTCTCGATGTCGGCCAGCGCCGCGGTGTCGAGGTCGATCGCATCGCCGAAGCGCGCGCCCACGTGCGACAGGTCCACGCCCGCGACGAACGCCACGCGCTGTCCCGCGGCGGCGAGGCGCGCCGCCTCGGCGTCGATTGCGGCGAGCGTGTCGGCGACGCGCGGCTCGTCGGCCGGCCGGCGCTCGAAGCGCACCAGGGCATGGAATCCCGAGCAGAGGATCGGCACGATCTTCGGCGTCCGCGCAGCCAGGTGGCGGCGAAGCGCCAGCGCCTGGAACTCGATCGAGTGCTCGTCGCGGTGCGCGATCTCCTCCTCGAGGATTGCGGGGCTCGTCGCGGCGACGATCCGCTCCACGGAGTCGACGGCCACGTCGACCGTGCCCAGCGGGGTGGCGAACGGCTTGGCGGTGATCGCGAACGGCTCCTCGAGCATCATGTGGCCCACGCCGAAGACGAACACGACGTCGGGCAACTGGTCGGCGGGCACGCCGGCGAACGTGCTCCAGGCGCGGGCGAACAGCGGGCCGCCGCGCTGCAGGTCGATGTGCGGCGCCGCCAGCGCGCGGGGCGCCCCCGAAGCGGCGGCCCCAGACGGCCGGATCGTCACGCCCTCGGCCGCGGCGCGCTCGGCGGCGATCTTCTCGTGTTGCGAGAGGAAGCCGCCCAGCTCGACCGGGTCCTCGGGGTACGACAGCCCGGCGAGCACGGCCGGGCGTACCGGCAGTGCGCGATACTCGGCGTACAGCGCGTCGCGCGCCGCGAAGTAGCGCGGCGACTCGAGCAGGAGCTGCGCGTCGAGTGTCTCGACGAGCTTCCGCACCTGGTCGCCGGCGCGGGGATCGCCCGTCTGCTGGTCGACGAGCGCGATCAGGTCCTCGAGCGCCACCGAGCCGTCGAACAGCGAGAGAATCGGCACCGCCTCGGGCGAGATCGCCAGGGCGCGTGGCGCCACGCCCGACGGGTCGGTGAGCACGACGACCGTGCGGTCGCCCTCGCGGACCTCCTGGACCTCGATCGCCCGCAGGCGCGGGTACTGCGGCAGCGCGGGTCCCGCGTCGACGTCCGCCTCGTCGCGGCGCGTCACGATCGGCCGGCCGTCGGGGCCCAGCAGCGTGCCCGGCTTCACTCCACCGGGGAGGATGATCCGCGAACCGCTGCCGTCGTCGCTCACTTCGCTCCGCCATCCGGCCGGGCCAGCGCCGCCTCGAGCACGCGCACGCCGACTTCGACGCCGAGCGAGAGCGCGCGCTCATCGGGATTGAAGCTCCCCGAGTGGTGGGCGAACGTCTCGATGCCCTCGGCGTTCGCGGTGCCCACCATGTAGTAGCAGCCGGGGACCCTCTCGAGGAAGCGCGACATGTCTTCGGATCCCATGCAGCGGTAGGCCGAGACGCCGGCGGGCCCGAGCAGGCGCGTCACCACGTCGTGGACCAGCGCCGTCGGCGGGCCCGCATTGATCGTCGGCGGGTAGTTCGGCTTGAACTCGTAGTCGATGCCCGCGCCATGCGCCGTCGCGATCCCGCGCGCGAGCGCCTCGATCCGCTCGGAGATGAACAGCGCGAGCGCTCGATCGTACGTGCGGACGGTGCCGTCGAGGGCGGCCTCGGTCGGCAGGATGTTCGACTTCGTGCCGGCATGGAGCAGGCCGATCGTCATCACCGCCGGCTCCAGCGGGTCGACCGAACGGCTGACCACGGTCTGCAGGGCGAGGACGATGTGCGACGCGACGACGACGAGGTCGCTGGCCTGGTGCGGCGCCGCGCCGTGCCCGCCCTTCGAGTGCAGCCGGATCGTGAACTCGTTCGAGCTGGCGTAGACGCCACCCTCGCGCACGCCGATGACACCGACCGGGTCGTCGTTGTTGAGGTGCATGGCGTAGCAGGCGTCGGGCTTCACCCAGTCGAGCACGCCGTCGGCGATCATCGCGCCGGCGCCGTCCCCGCCCTCCTCGGCGGGCTGGAAGAGGAACGCGATGGTGCCGCCCAGGCGCTCCTTGCGCGCGGTCAGGATGCGCGCCATGACCAGCGCGACCGCGGTGTGCCCGTCGTGTCCGCAGGCGTGCATCATCCCCTTCGTCTCGGACGCGAACGCGTAGCCGGTCTCCTCGAGCAGCGGGAGCGCGTCCATGTCGGCGCGGTAGAGCACGGTCGGGCCGGGCTGCGCGCCCTTGAGGAGCGCGACCACGCCGGAGCCGCCGATGCCGGTGCGCACCTCGAGGCCGAGGCCCTTGAGGTAGTCGGCGACCTTGCCGCTGGTGTACGGCAGGTCGAACAGCAGTTCGGGGTGGCGGTGGAAGTCGCGACGCAGGGAGATGACCTCGTCGGCGAGGGCGCGGACGTCAGGCGACAGACGCGGGTCGAGTTCGAGCACGGTGGACATGCGGCCTCCGATCGGGTCGATGGGTTCCGGGGGGACGAGGGGGTGTCGCGGCGGTCCGGACGTCGGAGCGGCCCGTCGAAATCCGGCGCATCCTAGCACGGGCGCGGTGTAAGGTCGCGGGCCATGCACCCCGAGACCGAACGCCCGTCCGCACCGCCACGCACGCTGCTCATGGTGGCTCGTGGCGACCATGCCGAGGAACGCCCGCTCGCCGAGCTGTCCACGCTCCTGGCCGACCCCGAGGCGCGCCTGTGGATCGACCTGCAGAACACGGGCGAGGCCGGGTTTTCCGCGCTCGCGCCCGCGCTGACCTTCCACCCGATGGCGGTCGAGGACTGTGTCACCGACATCAACCACCCGAAGATCGATGACTACCGCGACTACCTGTACATCGCGCTCCACTCCGCACGCTGGGAGGACCCGGCGCAGGAGCCGGTGCTCAAGGAGCTCGACGTCCTCATCGGGAAGAATTACCTGGTGACCTATCACGAGGAGGACACCCGCGGCGTCGAGCGCGCCCGTGCGCTGCTCGGGCGTCGCGGCGACCTCCTGTCGCGCGGGCCCGACCACCTGCTCTATTACATCCTCGACGTGATGGTGGACAACTACATGCCCATCATCGAGATGGTGCACACGCACCTCGACTCGCTCGAGGAGCGTGTACTGAAGCGCCCGAACCGCCGCCTGCTCGCCGAGATCCTGCAGCTCAAGCGCGGCACCGCGGCGATCCGCCGCGTCGTCGGCCCGCAGCGCGACACGATCCTCGCCATGACGCGCGATGAGTACCCGGGCATCCGCCCCGAGATCCGCCCCTACCTGCGCGACGTGTTCGATCGCATGGCGCGGATCAACGAGATGCTCGACTCGTTCCGCGACGAGCTGGCCACCATCCTCGACATCTACGTGAGCCAGGTCTCGAACCAGCTCAACGAGGTGATGAAGGTGCTCACCGCGATCACGGTCGTGATCGTGCCGGTGACGCTGATCGCGAGCATCTACGGGATGAACGTCCACTTCCCCGGCGCGAACACGGTGAACGGTTTCTATGCGTCGGTCGGCCTCATGGTCGCGACGGCGCTGGGGATGATCCTGTTCTTCCGGAGTCGGCGCTGGTTGTAGTCGGGTCGCCCGCCCCCGGCGGCGAACACCGGGGGTGCGACGCGCGGGAGGAACCATCCTGGGCGGACGATCGCGCGTCGCATGCAGCCCCTTCCCTGAGGCCGGAGATCAACTCGGGATCGCCTCGCTCGCCGATCGCCTCGTTCGATCTCGACTCTCGGATCCCGCGCAGCGTCGGGACCTTGAGGGTCGAGTGGGGAGCTCCGTGCCAGGGAGACCTCCCTGCCCGCTGCGACAAGAACGCTAGTCCCCTCCGCCAAGTGATGTCAAGGAAATGTGTCGCCGTGGCGCGATCGAGGTCTGTCGCGGCGTCGTAGCCACGCCATGCCGGTGTCGCAGGGATCGCACACCTTTTCGAGCGCGCCCCGGGCGCGCTCGGGGTCTTCGCTGCGCGCCCGAGGCTCGATTCCCCGGAATTCTTCGCAATCATCAGAATTTCGAGTCCTGCCGGGTCAGGGTCGATCGTCCATCTTCCCGGGATGTGCCGTCCGGCCCAACCCTTGCATTCGACCGCTGCGGACACTTACCAGCGGAGGTTCGACGCCATGATCCGTCCCCGTTTCGCCCCGGTCGCCCGTCTCGCACTGGCCGGACTCGCTCTCGTCGTCGCGTTCACCCTGTCCGGCGGCACCGGGGCGGGTCGTTCCGCCGAGGCGGCAGCGACGGGCTCGGCGATCGTGGCCACGTACGGCGTCGGCGGGGTGCTCAAGTCCGACGGCAAGCTGTACCAGTGGCGTCCCGAGCGCAAGCAGTGGGTGACCATCGACGAGTCGTTCCGGCTCGACGGGGAGACCCGCAAGGTGTTGCCGTTGCCGGTGGTGGTCACCGAGGTCGTGCGCATGGAGGGCTTCGGCTTCATCGTCACCCGTGGCGGGGGGTGCTGGCTGTACAACCTGGACTCGAACACCTGGGAAAACATCGGCCGCCCGTAGGGGCGGGGCGAGAGTAGACTTGTCGCAACGGTTGAAGGGCCCGCAATCGCGGGCCGGCCGCCTTCGGCAAGCGGCCAACACGGGGCCCGGCCCCGGAAAGGCGGTTGTCGTGAGATCCATCCTGCGCATGGGACTTTCGGTCGTGCTCGCGACGGTATTCGCCGTCTCCACGGCCTGGGCCGTCGACTACGACGACATCTTCGAGTTCACCGAACGCAACGTCTCCGAGCGCACGATCGTGCAGCTCATCGTCGACGATGGCCGCGCCTTCGAGTTGAGCGAGGACGAGCTGGCTGACCTGCGCGCCGCCGGCGTGAGCCCGGTCGTGATCGACGCCATGCTCGACCCCGCGGTCGGCAAGGCCTGGCTGGCCGGCGAGACCGGTGGCGGGGCGACCTACGGCGGTGGCGGGGCCGACGGCTACCAGTCGTCGCTCGACCAGGCATACGGCAGCGGGTACAGCGCCGGCGTCAGCAGCACGGCGCTCGTCTACTCGTTCGGCTACTATTACGGACCGCTGTCGAACTACTACTACAACGATCCGTTCTACTATCCGTTCTGGTCCGCGGGCTACGCGTACTCGTACTGGCCGTCGTACTACTCGTACTGGTGGCGCCCGTACTCCAGCTGCTACTACACCTATCCCTACAACTACTACGGCTACTCGTCCTACTACTGCCACTCGTACTACGACCCGGGCTACTGGGCGTCCAACGGCTACAACGTGCAGCCGGGCTATGGCCGCACGGTGTGGGACAACGGCCCGCGCTTCCGCGGCGGCGGCATCGTTCCGCCCAAGGGCGGCCGGCCGGCTGGTTCGGGCTCGAGCGCGCGCCTGGTCACCGGCAGCGCCGGCCGCATGCGCAATCCGTCGGGGCCGCCCGCGATCCGCGAAGCCGAGAACGGCCGCACGGCGACCGATCGCAGCGCGCGTGTCGCGGATGGATCGAGCAGCGGGCGCAGCAGCAGCGGCCGCAGCGTCGCCTCCCCGGGAGCACGCACGCCGTCGGCGCGCTCGTCGAGTGCGCGCGTGATCCGGGGCTCCTCGAGCAACGTGTCGGGTGAGACGAAGGCGAGCGCGCCGCGCAGCTCGACGCGCAGCTCCAATCGCAGCCCGGGCAGCGATCGCGTCGCGCGCTCCTCGCAGCCACGCACCCTGCGCGAGAGCGCGGATCGTGTCGTGCGGGGCGGGCGGGGTTCATCGGCCAGTCGCGTCGTGCGTGGCGAGTCGTCCTCCGCGGCCCGGGTGTTCCGCGGCGGCCGCGAGAGCGGGCGCCTGTCCCAGACGCCGCACGCCACGGGCCGTTCGAACGGGCGCTCGTCGGTCGCGACGCCGCAGGCGCGCAGTGGCGGCAAGCCCGGTGGCAGTAGCGCACGCAGTGCCCCGAGCGGTGGCGGTGGCCGCAGCGCTCCGAGCGGCGGTGGCGGACAACACGGCGGTGGCGGTGGCCGCAGCGCTCCGAGTGGCGGTGGCGGGCACAGTGCCCCGAGTGGTGGCGATGGCAGCGTCCATGGTGGTGGCGGCGGCGGGCGCGGTCGCTGACGCGCCCCTTCCTGGGAAGGCCGCCGACACGGGGCCCGGTCACGGAAAGGCGGACAAGGTGAGATCCATCCTGCGCATGGGGCTCTCGGTCGTGGTCGCCACCGTCCTCGCCGCTTCGGCGGCCTGGGCGGTCGATTACGGCGACATCATTGAACTCACGGCACGAAACGTCCACGAGCGCACGCTCGTGCAGCTCATCGTCGATGACGGCCGCGCCTTCGAGCTGAGCGCCGTGGAGATCGTCGAGCTGCGCGTCGCCGGCGTCAGCGAGCGCGTCATCGACGCGATGATCGACCCCGCGGCCGGCGAGGCGTGGCTTGCCGGCGACGTCTACGAACGCGAGGACGGAGCGGACGGCGGCGAGACCGGCAATGGCGACCGCTCGTCGCTCGATCAGGACTACGGCCAGGGTGAGGGTGGCGGCGACGGCAGCACGCCCCTGGTCTTCTCCTTCGGCTACTACTACGGACCGCTCTCGCGCTACTACTACGACGACCCGTACTACTTCCCGTTCTGGTCTGCGGGCCACGCGTACTCGTACTGGCCGTCGTACTACGCTTATGGTTGGCGCCCCGCGTACGACGAGTACTACGAGTATCCGTACAACTGGTACGAGTACTCGTCGTACTACTGCCACACGTACTACGACCCGGCCTACTGGAGCGAGATCGGCTACACGGTGCAGCCAGGCTACGGGCCCACGGTGTGGGACCACGGTCCGCGCTTCCGCGGTGGCGGCATCGTCCCGCCCAAGGGCGGCCGGCCGGATGCCGTGTCCGGCGAGCGTCTGGCCGTGGGCAGCGCCGGCCGGGTGCGTAATCCCGCCGGTCCGCCCGCGATTCACGAGTCCGAGAACGCACGCACGCTGGCCGATCGGGCCGCGCGCAGCGTCCCGGCTTCGCGGGAGATCCGCGGCACCGAGGCTCCGGCGTCGTGGCCGCTCGTCATCCCGGGTGCAACGGCAAGCGTCACACGACCCGGCATCGCCGTCCGCGGTGGCACCAAGGTAAGCGCCGCCGCGGATCGGCGGGTCCGCGCGGCGGCGGCCCGGGAACTGCGCGCCGCCCGCGAGCGAGCGAACGCAAAGAACGTGGCGGATGCGACGAGGTGGGCCCGGTCGTTCGGCGAGCAGCACGCAGCGTCCATGGTCCAGGAGAACGAGCGCTGGGTCCAGGAATGGCAGCGCCAGGTCAACGAAACCTACTCTCAGCCGGCCGAGGGGCCTGCACGGTCGCGCGATGCCGCGGCGGCTCCCCCGCCTCCTCCCGCAGCTCCCCCGGCCCGCGCAGAGCAGCCTCGCACCGAGCGGGCCCCGGCGCCGGACCGCGGAAGTGCGGTCGGTCGGCCGGAAGCCGTCGACGATGCCCCCGCGACCCGGAGTCGCGGCGGTCGCTGACGCGCACGATCGTTCGTGCGATGATCCGGGGGGCTCGCTCGAGCGGGCCCCCCGTTCTCGTTTCGGCTCGGATGCAGGAGGACGACGTTGAACCTGACGCAGGTCGACTTCTCGAACTACTGGGTGATGATCACCTACGCGGCCGCCGGCATCGCGCTGGCCGCCACCGCGGGCATGCGTGCGTTCCTGCCGCTGCTCGTCCTGGGCATCGCCGCGCGGATGGGCCGCTTCGAGATCGGCGCGGGCTACCACTGGCTGTCGACGGACATGGCGCTGATCACCTTCGGCATCGCCGTCGTCGCCGAGACGCTGGCCGACAAGATCCCGCTGGTCGACCACGCGCTCGACACCGTGCAGACCATCGTCAAGCCCGCGGTGGGCACGATCGTCGCCGCGGCGATGTTCGTGCAGCTGTCGCCGTTCCACGCCACGCTGCTCGGCCTCGCGGTCGGCGGAACCGTGGCCACGGGCGTGCACCTGGCCAAGGCCAAGGCGCGCGCGCTGTCGACGCTGACCACGGGGACGATGCTCAACCCGATCCTGTCGTTCATCGAGGACGTGGTCTCGACCGTGATCGCCGTCGTCGCCGTGCTGGCGCCGGTCCTCGCGTTGCTGTTCATCGCGGCGATCTTCGGTTTTGCGTTCGATCGACTGCACAAGCGCTACATCGCGGGCCCGCCGGCCTCGCCGCCCCCACGGCCGGTGTGAGCCCGATCCCGGGCGCTTCGAATTCGGCACGAGCCGCGGGTGTCGAGGCGACGAGCACCGCGTTGCTGGTCCTTGCCATCGTGGGATCCGGGATCATGGGCGAGCGATTGGCCGCTGGGAACGCCGCGCTCGCCTTGCTCGCCAACGCCATCGCAACGGGCTGTGCACTGTTCGCGCTCATCACGGTTTTCGGCCCAGTTTCGGGTGCGCACATGAATCCGCTGGTCACCCTGCGCGAGGCCGTCGACCGCCGCCTCGGGTTCCTTGAAGCCGGGAGCCGCATTGTCGCCCAGGTCTTCGGCGGTGTCGTCGGTTGTGTCCTCGCCAACGTCCTCTTCGGCCTGCCGCCGATCACGGCGGCGACGACCGCGCGCGCCGGGATTCTCCTGTTCGCCAGCGAGGTTGTCGCAACCTTCGCCCTGGTGACGATCGTGGCCGGCATGGCGGGACGCCCGGCGCACGTCACGGGCGCGGTCATCGGCGCGTGGATCACGGGGGCGTACTGGTTCACCTCGTCCACGTCGTTCGCCAATCCAGCGGTCACCATCGCGCGCTCAGCGACCGACACCTTCACCGGCATCTGCCCGCACGACGTGCCCGGTTTTCTCCTCGCCCAGGGGGTCGGCGCCGCACTGGCGATCCCGCTCGCCCGGAGATGGTTTCGATGACGATGGTCCTCTTCGCCTGCACGCACAACGCCGGACGCTCGCAGATGGCGGCCGCGTTCTTCACCGCGCTGGCCGACCGCGAGCATGTCCGGGCGATCTCTGCCGGAACCGCACCCGGCCCGCGCGTCCATCCGGTCGTCGCGGCGGCGATGCTCGAGGTCGGAATCGACCTGCGAACCGCCGAACCGCGGTTGCTCACGCCCGAGCTGGCCACGAGCGCATCGCTGCTGGTGACGATGGGCTGCGGCGAGACGTGTCCGTACATCCCGGGACTCGAGGTCGAGGACTGGGCGCTGCCCGACCCGAAAGACCTCCCCCTCACCGAGGTCCGCGTCATTCGCGACACGATCCGCGATCGGGTTGCCGCCCTCGTCACGGCGCGCGGCTGGGCCCGTATCCCTCGCATGGAGGCCACGCCATGAGCGACGTCCACTACTGCGCGCACGACCTGTCCCAGTTCGGCACCATCGGCGACCACGCCCCGGCGCTGGCCCAGAAGTTCTTCGCCTGGTACGACGCGGTGTTCGCCGAGGGCGCGCTGTCGGCGCGCGAGAAATCCATGATCGCGCTGGCGGTGGCGCACGCGGTGCAGTGCCCCTACTGCATCGAGGCCTACAGCAAGGACGCGCTGGCGAAGGGCGCCGACCTCGAGCAGATGACCGAGGCGGTGCACGTGTCGGCGGCGATCCGCGGGGGCGCCTCGCTGGTCCACGGCGTCCAGATGCGCCGCCACGCCGACAAGCTCGCGCTCTGAGCGTGGCCGCTGTCGCGTCCCCGGCGCTGCGCTCGCTGCACGCGCGGCGCGCCCCCCTGGCCGCCGCCGCCGCGCAACGCGCCACGCTCGCGGCCCTGCCGCTGCCGCGCACGTTCGCCCAGGCGCTGGCGACGCGCGGCCTCGCGCCGCTCAGGCCCACGCGCATCGAGATCTTCCAGGTCAACGTCGGCAAGGTGTGCAACCAGGCCTGCCGGCATTGCCACGTCGACGCGGGGCCCGACCGCCGCGAGGCGATGAGCGCATCGACGATGGAGGAGTGCCTCGCCGCACTCGCGGCCACGGACATCCCCACGGTCGACATCACCGGCGGCGCGCCCGAGCTGTGGCCGCACTTCCGCCGGTTCGTCGAGCGCTGCCGCGGGCTCGGCCGGCACGTCATCGACCGCTGCAACCTGACCGTGCTCGAGACGGCCGCGCACCACGACCTGCCCGCGTTCTTCGCCCGGCACGAGGTCGAGGTCGTGTGCTCGCTGCCGCACTACCGCGCGCTCGCCACCGACCGGCAGCGCGGCGCCGGCGTCTACGAGCAGTCGATCGCGGCGCTCCGGCGGCTCAATGCGGTGGGCTACGGCGCGGGCGACCCGGCACGGCGGCTGGTGCTGGTGACCAATCCGGTGGGCGCGTTCCTGCCCGGCGCGCAGGCGGCGCTCGAGGTGGAGTGGAAGCGCGAGCTCGAGCGCGCGCACGGCGTGCGCTTCGATGCGCTGTACACGCTGGCGAACCTGCCGATCTCCCGCTTCCTCGAGTGGCTGGTCGACAGCGATAACCTCGCCGGCTACATGGCGCAACTGGTCGCGGCCTACAACCCCGCGGCGGCGGCGGGCGTGATGTGCCGGAACACGATCTCGGTGGGCTGGGACGGACGCCTGTTCGATTGCGACTTCAACCAGATGCTCGAGTTGGGCGTCGACGCCGCGCCGGGCGTGCCCGCGCACGTGCGCGACTTCGCGCGCAGCGCGCTCGAGGCGCGGACGATCGTGACGGGACCGCACTGCTTCGGCTGCACGGCGGGCGCCGGCTCGAGCTGCGGCGGTGCGACGACCCCGGTGGGTTAGGGCGTCGCGGGAGCCTCGGCCCGCGCGGCCCTGGCGGTGGCCTCCGCCGTGCGCCGGTGTTCCTCCTCCATCATGCCGGTGAGGGCGAGGTAGAGCAGGACGTTGAGGATCACGCCGTTGATCGCCCAGAACTGCGCGGTGTAGAAGTGCCCCACCTGCACGACCAGCAACGAGACCGCGAGGGAGCGCTGGAACCAGCGGTACGCGGCGATCCGCGAGCGACGAAAGCGGATCCAGCCCAGCCAGACCATCCCCGCCTCGACGACCGTCCCCGCCGCCTGCACCCACGACACCCCGAGGTCGCGCGTGCGCACGTCGGCCACGACCGCCGCGACGGACGCCAGGTTGACCACCGCGAGCAGCAGGAACCAGCCCGAGAGCACGCGCGCGAATCCGCGACGACGGACGAGGCGGCGGTAGCCCTGGGCGATCGCGGCGCGGGCGGCCAGGTACGACTGGGTGATCGCGCCGGCGCCGGCGGCAGGTGGGACCAGCAGCGCGCGGAGCGCCGTGTTCACCCCCTGTTCGCGGACATCGAGCGGCAGGCTCGTCCGCAGCCAGCGCGCGAATCCCCACAGCCCCAGGAACAGCACGTAGAGAATGGCCGCGGTCGGCTTGAAGAAGTAGTCGTTGTCGTTGGTGATGAATTTTCCCAACTCGTCGATGAAGAAGCCGAAACCGATTCCTGCGATCACCGCGGCGAGGCGGCGCATCGCCGGGTTCCAGAACACGAGCAGAAGCGTGATCGCCGCGAGCATGAACAGGCCGCCCCACAGCATGTGGGCGATGTGCAGGTTGCCGCCGCCGATCTGCGGGTAGCCCGTGAGGTGGAGCACGGCGCGAATGCCCAGCACCGTGGCGACGGCGAAGAAGAGAAGGAGCTCGAAGGCCTCGTCGCCCTCGCTGTCGCGAACCAGGTCGAGGGCGCGCGCCATCAGCTCGTGCGGTCGGGCCCGCCCGTTTCGCTCGCCAGCCAGGCTTCGGCCTCGGCCAGCTCGCGGAACGCCTCGATGCGGATGCCGATCAGGCCGGTGAGGCCGGAGATCGTCCGCGCGATTCCATAGCGCAGCAGGTCGGGAACGAGGATGGCGATCGGCCCGACGTACGACGCCTTGAGTTCGTCGAACCCGTTGCGCATGACGATCAGGTCCTCGAAGCTGGCGACGTACTCGAGCTCGCGCATGTCGGCGAGGATGCCGAACGTCGGATCGTTGGTGGGCTCGGCGGCGAGCCGGCGCATGGTCTCCATCGTCTCGCCGATGTCGGGCGAGCCGATCCCGCACACGATGACGCGGCGGCGCTCCGGCTGGATGTCGATGGTGTACGGCATCAGTGGAACATCCCCCTCACCCGGGCGTGGTTGGCGCGCAGCGCGCGCACTTCCTGTGGTGTCACCGCGATGAGCACGCCATTGACGCTCTTGCGCGCGGCGAGGACGTCGCCGGCGCCGTCGAACATCACCTCGACCGCGAGCGTGTCATTGCCGGCTGCCGGAGCATCGGTGCGCGCGCGGACGGAGTTTTCGCGGACCAGCGCCAGGTCGGCGTTGCGGGGCCGCGTGTGATCGAGGTAATAGACACGCTCGGCGCGGCCGTGATCGCCCTGGTCCAGGGACTCATCGATGCGCAGCGGGCGCACGAGCGAGTCGCCGAACGCCAGCCCGCCGCGCCCCAGCTCGTAGACGCGCGCCGAGGTGACCGCGTCGCCATGCGTTCCCTGCACCGTCCACTGGGCGGCGCGGCCGGCGATGCGGCCGTCGATCGAGTCGGCCCGCGCCGCCCACGGCACGGCGGCCAGGGTCGAGGCGAGCACTCGCGTGTCGTCCTGGCGGCGGCGCGCGAGATCGCGCTCGCTACGGCGGCGGGCCGTGTCCGCGACGGCGTAGACGATGCTGGTCACCAGGGCGGGAATTGCGACGAGCCAGAACACGAGACGCGCCTTCCGCATCAAACGGCCACCCGCGGCAGGTACATGCTCATCGTCGTGCCCTGGCCGGGCGCGCTCTCGACGTGCATGAACCCCCCGGCGTGGTCGACGATCCGGTAGACGATCGACAGGCCCAGGCCGGTGCCGCGGCCCTCGGGCTTGGTGGTGAAGAACGGCTCGAACACGCGAGCCTGCGTGGTCTCGTCCATGCCGAGCCCCGTGTCGACGACGTCGAGCACGACGTAGGGTCCGGGGTGCTCGCCGCCGTCGGCCACCTTCTTCTCGTACGTGCGGATCGTGATCGTTCCGCCTTCGGGCATCGCGTCGCGGGCGTTGAGCGCCAGGTTGAGCAGGACGCGCTCGACCTGCGCCGGGCTGACCAGGACGCGGCCGTCGCCGCCGGCGTGCACGATCGCGATCGGGTGCATGCGGCCCACGGCGCCGCGCAGGATCTCGGCGAAGTTCTCGACCACGTCGCGCAGGTGCACGATCGCGGGACGGCCGGTCCGGTCCTCGTCGCGGCCGAATGACGAAAGCTCACGCGTGAGAGCGACGCCGCGCTCGGCCGCGAGGCGGATGCGCTCGACCTCGGCGCGCACGGCGGGCGACGTCCCGGGATCGTTCTCGATCAGGCCGGCGTGGCCGAGCACGACGGTGAGCAGGTTGCGGAAGTCGTGCGCCACTCCCGCACAGACCCGGCCGAGCGCCTCCATCTTCTGCAGTTCGGCGACGTAGACCTCGTGGGCGTGCAGCGCGTTCTCGGCGTCCTTGCGCGCAGCTCCCTCGAACTGCAGCGCGATTGCGTCGGCCACGGAGCTGGCGAAATCGGCGTCCTCCTGCGTCCACGCGCGCGGCGTAGCGATCTTCTCGTGGCAGACGACGCCGATGACCTCGCCGCCGCGATAGATCGGGGCGTCGAGCATCGAGACGATCTCGAGCGGGATCAGGTAGAGCTCGCTCAGCTCGGAGGTGGCATCATCGGTGCACGCGTCGGCGGCGGCGATGATGCGTTGCTCCTCGAGCGCGGCGAAGTAGCGCGGGAAGTCCTCGCGCCGGATCGAGGCGCCCTCGGAGTGCTCGTCGCGCCCGCGCTCGTATAGCTCGAAGCAGCGGATGGCGCGGCGCTCGTCGACGAACAGCCAGATACTGACGCGGTCGACGTCGAGCGTCCTGGCGGCCAGGCGGGTCGACTCGCGGAACGCGGCACGGAGCGACGCGCCGCCATGGACGCGCAGGCGCGCCAGGTGGAGACGGGCGGATTCGTAGGTGGAACGCCGGATCTCGCGGGGGGCCGTCGGCGGGTGGGGCGCGGCCGGTATCATGTGGTCAGCATCGCCCTGCGGGGGCCGGGCGTCAACGGCGTGTCGCAGACGTGTCGCAGGCGGGGGCACCGGAGGTCCGCCGCCCGCCTTGCCCGTGAGGGCGTCGCAGGCTAGACTGCGGCTGTCCGGCGGGTCCTGGCCCGCCCCCTCGAACCCTGCCCCGTACGCCTGTTTTCGCGTCCGCTCTCACGGAGGAAGCTTGTCCCTCGAACGGATCTCCGTGCTCGGGGCCGGCATCATGGGCCGCGGCATCGCCTATGCCGCCGCCGTCGCCGGCTACGACACCACGCTCTACGACGCGTCCCCCGCCGCCCTCGAGACGGGTGCGGCCGAGATCAAGGCGCTGATGGACAAGGGCGTCGCCGCGGGCAAGCTGGCCGCCGACGTGCGCGGCCGCGTCCGGCTCGCCACGCACGCCGGGCTGTCCGAGGCGGCGGACGGCGCGGGCCTGGTGATCGAGGCGATCCCCGAGAACATGAAGCTCAAGTGCGACACGTTCGCCAGACTCGACGCGCTCACGGGGCCGGCGACGATCCTCGCCACCAACACCTCGTCGCTGTCGATCACCGAGATGGCCGGCGCGACGAAGCGGCCGGATCGCGTCGTCGGCATGCACTTCTTCAACCCGGTGCATCGCATGCGGCTGCTCGAGGTCGTGCGCGGGCTCGAGACGTCGGAGGCCACGATCGAGGCCGCGAGCGTCGTCGGCATGCGCATGGGCAAGGAGTGTGTCGTCGTGCGCGAGGCGCCCGGGTTCGTCACCACGCGCGTCAACGCGCTGATCGGCAACGAGGCGTTCCGCATGCTCGAGGAGGGCGTGGCCACCGCGCCCGACATCGACAAGGCGCTGAAGCTGGGACTCAATCACCCGATGGGGCCGTTCGAGCTGGTCGACCTGGTCGGCCTCGACACGCGGCTGTCGATCCTCACGTTCCTGCACGAGACGCTGGGCGAGCGCTACCGCCCGAACAACCTCATGGTGCAGTACGTCAAGGCCGGGCGCCTGGGGCGCAAGACCGGCAAGGGCGTCTACGAATACGGCGAAGGAGCCTAGAGCATGGCCAGCGAAGCGACCCCCACGACGAGCGCCGCACCCACCGTGAAGCCCGGCCGCCTGTGGATCGGCGGCGAGTACGTCGACGCGCTCGACGGCGCCACGTTCACCATCACGAACCCCGCCACCGGCGAGGCGCTCACCACCTGCGCGCAGGCCGGCGCCGCCGACGTGGACCGCGCCGTCGCCGCGGCCGCCGCGGCGTTCCGCTCGAAGGCGTGGGCGCAGATGAGTGCGCTCGATCGCCAGCGCATCGTGTGGAACATCGGAGAGCGCATGCTGGCGCGGCTCGACGAGTTCGCCGTGGCCGAGACGCTGTGCAACGGCAAGCCGATCTTCGAGTCGAAGTACATCGACGTGCCCGACGCCGCCAAGTGCTTCCAGTACTACGCCGGATGGGTGACGAAGATCGCCGGCCAGACGCTGCCGCTGTCGACCGGCCCGTTCCTCAATTACACGCGCCGCGAGCCGCTGGGCGTCGTCGGCGCGATCGTGGCGTGGAACTTCCCGATCCTGCTCGCCGCGTGGAAGGTCGCGCCCGCGCTGGCTGCGGGCAACACGGTCGTCTTGAAGCCCGCCGAGTTCACGCCGCTCACCGCGCTCCTGCTCGCCGAGTGCGCGAAGGAAGCCGGGCTGCCCGACGGCGTGCTCAACGTCATCCCGGGCAAGGGCTCGATCGCGGGCCAGGCACTGGTGACGCACAAGGACGTGGCGAAGATCGCCTTCACCGGCTCGACCGAAGTGGGCCAGGGCATCGTCCGCGCCAGCGTCGACACGGTGAAGAAGGTGCAGATGGAGCTGGGCGGCAAGAGCGCCAACGTGATCTTCGCCGACGCCGACATCGACGCCGCCGTGCGCGGCGCCGCGGGCGGCATCTTCTACGGCAAGGGCGAGGTGTGTGCCGCCGGCTCGCGCCTGCTGGTCGAGCGCTCGGTCTACGACACCGTTGTCGCCAAGCTCAAGGAGCGCGCCGAGAAGACGCCCCCGGGCGACCCCATGAACCCCAAGACGCGGCTGGGTGCGCAGGTGCGCGAGTCGCACCTGCAGAGCATCCTGGGCTACGTCGAGAAGGGCAAGGCCGAGGGCGCCACGTTGGTCGCCGGCGGTTCGCGCGCGGCAATCGACGGCAAGGGCGCGTTCATGCAGGCGACGGTCTTCGCCGACGTCACCAACACGATGACCATCGCGCGCGAGGAGATCTTCGGGCCGGTGCTCGCCGTGATCCCGTTCGACGGCGAGGATGAGGCGATCGCGATCGCCAACGACTCGCCGTACGGTCTCGCCGCCGGCGTGTGGACGCGCGACATCAAGCGCGGGCACCGCACCGCGCACCGCCTCGAAGCGGGTACGGTGTGGATCAACGCCTACAACCGCTACGACACGGCGACGCCGTTCGGCGGCTACAAGCAGAGCGGGTTCGGCCGCGACATGGGCCCCGAGGCGCTCGACGGCTACCTGCAGACGAAGTCGGTGTGGGTGGACTTGAGCGAGGACAAGGCTTGAACGGGCACGGCCGCGGCGTCGTCCTCGCCGGAGCCGTCCGCTCGCCGATCGGCAAGTTCGGTGGCGCGCTGGCGGGCGTGCATGTCGCGGACCTTGGCGCGCACGTCGCGCGCGAGGCGATCCTGCGCGCCGGGCTGACGGCCGCGCAGGTCGACGAGACCATCGTCGGCCACGCGCGTCAGGCGGGCAACGGGCCGAACGTGGCGCGGCAGGTCGCGCACTTCGCAGGCGTGCCCGACGCGAAACCGGCGTACACGATCAACCAGGCGTGCGCATCGGGATTGCAGGCGATCGTCTCGGGCGCGCGAGCCGTGGCGCTGGGCGACTCGGATGTCGTGCTCGCCGCGGGCGTCGAGAACATGTCGGCGATCCCGTTCCTGCTGCCCGACGAGCGTTGGGGTCGCAAGTTGGGGGACATGCCGGTGGTCGACGCGATGTACCGCGACGGTTACCTGTGCCGGCTCTGCAACCAGGTCATGGGCGAGACGGCCGAGACGCTGGTCGAGCGCTACGGAATCTCGCGCGAGGCGCAGGATGCGTTCGCGCTCGAGTCGCACCGCCGCGCGTCGGCGGCGTGGGCCGAGGGGCGCTTCGCGGCCGAGATCGTCGCGATGCCGTACAAGGACGCGAAGCGGAACCCGGCGCTGCTCGAGCGCGACGAGGCGCCGCGGGCCGATACGACGCTCGAGGCGCTGGCCAAGCTGCCGCCCGTGTTCAAGCAGGGCGGCTCGGTCGGGGCGGGCAACGCGTCGGCGATCACGGACGGCGCGGCCGCGGTGATGGTGCTGGCGGAGGAGAAGGCCGCAGCACTCGGCGTCAAGCCGATGGCGCGGCTCGTCGCGGCGGTCTCGGCCGGCGTGGATGCGGCGGAAATGGGACTCGGTCCGGTCCCGGCGGTGCGCACGCTGCTCGAGCGCACCGGCCTGACGATGCAGGACATGGACCTGGTGGAACTCAACGAGGCGTTCGCCTCGCAGGTGATCGCCTGCGACCGCGAACTCGGGCTCGACCCGGCGCGCCTCAACGTGAACGGCGGCGCGATCGCGCTCGGGCATCCGACCGGATGCAGCGGCACCCGCATCGTGGTGACGTTGCTCCACGAGCTCGAGCGGCGGAAGGGCCGCTACGGTCTGGCCACGCTCTGCGTGAGCGGCGGACAGGGCATGGCCGTGCTGTTCGAACGGCTATAACGAAAGGGGTCGAGAACGATGTCTTCGACGACGAGCGAGACGCGCAAGACGCTGGTGGACTACCGGAAGGACGGAGGGGTCGCGATCCTGACCTTGAACGATCCGCCGGCCAACACGTACACGCACGAGATGATGCGGGACCTCGACGAGTGCATCGTCAAGGCGCGCTTCGATTCCGAGGTGCACGTGATCGTGATCACGGGCGCGGGCGAGAAGTTCTTCTGCGCCGGCGCGAACATCAACATGCTCCAGACGGTGGATCCGTATTTCAAGTACTTCTTCTGCCTGCACGCCAACGAGACGCTGACGCGCCTCGAGCAGACACCCAAGCTGGTCATCGCCGCGCTCAACGGTCACTGCGTCGGCGGCGGCCTCGAGATCGCGATGGCGGCCGACATCCGCATCGCGCGTCGTGATGCGGGCAAGGTCGGTCTGCCCGAAGTGTCGCTCGGCGTTCTGCCGGGCACCGGCGGCACGCAGCGCCTGGTGCGCCTCGTCGGCAAGGCGAAGGCGATGGAACTGATGATCACCGGCGAGACGTTCGGCTTCGACAAGGGCGCCGAGCTGGGCATCATCACCTCGATCTTCGACGGCGATGCCACGCAGTTCATGACCAAGATCATGGAGTACGCGCGCACCTACTGCCCGCCGAACAAGGCCGCCAAGGCCGTGGGCAACATCAAGCGCGCCGTGCAGTCCGGCGCCGAGGTGCCGTTCAGCGAGGCGCTGGCCATCGAGCGTGAGCTGCAGCAGCTCCTGTTCCAGAGCGAGGATGCGAAGGAAGGTCTCACCGCCTACGTCGAGAAGCGCAAGGCGGCGTTCAAGGCGAAGTAAGCACTGCAAGTTCGGGCCCGCCCCCCATGCGGGGGCGGGCGCCTGTTCCCGGGTTCGGCCCTCTCCCGGAAACCACACCCCTGCCGGAGGGCCGCATGCGATTCCGTCGCGCGATATTCATCTGTACGATCCCCGCCCTGCTGTCTCTCACCGGATTCATTCCCGCCTTCGCTGCCGATGCCGCCACACCTGCCGTGCCAGGCACGCGTGTGCGCGTCTTCGCCACACCCCGTGCTCATCCGCTCACCGGAACATTGGATGGCGTGGACGCGACGTCGCTGCGCCTTGCGGGTGTTAAGGACCAGGGCCAGGTCGAGATCCTGCGCGCGTCGGTGACTCGCTTCGAGATGAGCCGCGGCAAGCAGGACTATCCCGTGCAGGGGCTCGTGTTCGGAATGATCGCCGGGGCGCTCGCCGGCACGGCGGTGGGACTCATCGCGGAGGATCTGCAAGGCTCCTCACAAGACTGCTTCGACTGCCTCCCCGGGGGCGGCGGCCTCTCCCCTGCGTACTACACGATCGGTTTCGGCGCCCTCGGAGGCGTGCTCGGACTGCTTGTCGGCGCCTCGATCGATCGTGACAAGTGGGCGCGGACGGACATTCCGGGGCCGGTCGGGGACGCGCGCTGATCGGCGTTCGCCGATTGCCGCCGTAGATGTACGCTCGTTGCCACCGGGCGTGGCCCAGGAGGCGCGTCGATGAGCGTCCGCTCCATTCTTTGCATCCTCCCGTTCATGATGCTCTCCGCTGCCGGAGGCCTGTCGCCTTCGCGGGGCGCTGCTGTCTCCGCCGATACGACGGGGACGGTCGTAGGCCGGCTCATCCGCGTGTCGGACGGGAGCCCCGAACCATACGCCATCGTGATCGTGCTTGGCACGAGACGCGGAGCGCAGGCGGACGAAGACGGCCGGTTCGTCATCACGCTCGTTCCTCCCGGGCCTCACCCGCTGAAGATCGTTCGCGTCGGGCATCCGCAGATGTTCCGCGACATCGTCGTCACCGTGGGCCGCAACGACATGGGGGACATCTCCCTCCCGTATCCGTTCACGATGGCCCCGATCGAGATCGGGTCCCGCGCTGTCGTCCAGGCGAAGGACCTCGAGACCACCCTGCGTGCGCTGCAGCGCTTCCGCGTGGGCGACAAGCCCTCCTTGGAGGCCCGAATCCGCAATCGCGGGAAGTCGCCCGTCGTTCTCGTGCGCAGCACCCAGGCGTCGGATCGGTGGGCGAGCCCGCGTGTGTGGATCGACATCACGGGTCCCGACAGCGGGTTCTTCGTGCCACCGCGCCAGCAGCCACTCTTGCGCGAAAACGACGGTGTGACACCGGGCCATTTCGAGCGCGTCGCGCCCGGCGCGGAGTTCGATCCGTGGGCCGCGGGCTCGCTCGACAGGAACCTGGTGGAGGGCCGATTCCTGAAGCCGGGTCGCTATCGTGCGACGTTCCACTACGACACGACGGAGACCAACGGCCGGAACTGGATGGGCGAGCCGTGCGGCATCTGCGAGATGCCGGCCTCCCTGCGCGAGATTCTCGAGGAAGTGCCGGCCGTGTCGCTGAGCGCGGCGGTGGAGTTCGACGTAGTTCCCTGAGGGCTGCCCAATGCGTGCACTCGCCGTTCTCCTCGTCCTGGGCCTCACCGGCTGTCGTACACCGGCGCAGGAACAGCATGCGCCCGCGGCGGATACCACGCTCGAGTCCGCGCACGGCGACAACGCCGCGAACGAGCAACTCCCCATGGGTCTCGCACTCAAGGACGACGGCCGCGCTGTCGAACTTGCTGCGCAGCAAGTCGTCCTCGTGTCGCTCAAGGCGAACCACACGACCGGCTACTCCTGGGTGCTGCGCGACAGCGTCGGACCCGCGCTCTTGCGCGAGGTCGATCCGACCTACGACGTCGACTCGAGTTCGACCGGAGGCGTCGGCGCGGGCGGATTCGAGACGTGGCGTTTCAGGGCGGCCGCTGCCGGAAGGGACACGATCGTGCTCGAGTACCGCCGGCCGTGGGAGGCGGACAGGCCGGCGGAGACGACGGTGCGATATTTCGTGACGGTACGCTGAGAGTTTCCGGGCCTGCCGAAATCCTGTGGACGGTTCCGCCCGCTCGCCGCATCGTAGGAAGCATGACAGCCATCACGACGGACCACTTCACCGGCAACCTGTCCCGCCTGCTGCGCGAGACGTTCGAGAGCCCGCCGACCACCGGCGGCGCGTATCTCGACCAGGGAACGGGACTGTTCAAGACCCTCTTCGGGATCTCGGCCGTACGCGCCTCGCGCGTGCCGGTCGTGGGCGGGCCGACGATCGCCGCGCACACGGGGCACCTGCTCTATTACATTCGCATCACCCACGCGTTCCTGGTCGGGCGCGAGCCCGGCGCGCTCGACTGGCCCGGCAGCTGGGGCGGACAGATCGTCGATGCCGACGAGTGGGTCACGCTCAAGAGCGAGATCCGCACGGCGTACGACGCGCTGCTCGCGACCATCGAAGCGCAGGAGAGCTGGTCCGACGACTCGATCGGCGACGCCATGGCGATCGTCGTGCACACCGCTTACCACCTGGGCGCCATCCGCCACGCGATCCGCATGGAAGACCGCGCGATCGGCGCTGGCGTCTCGGGACGACCCCACACGGAGGAATCACGATGATCCGCACCGCACAGGCCCGCTGGTCGGGTGAACTGCAGACCGGCAATGGCAACGTGAAGCTCGGCAGCGGCGCCTACGAGGGCCCCTACTCGTTCGGCACCCGCTTCGAGGGTGTGCAGGGCACGAACCCCGAGGAGCTCCTGGGCGCGGCGCACGCGGCCTGCTTCTCGATGGCGCTCGGCTTCGCTTTGCAGAAGGCCGGCCACGTGGCCGAGTCGGTGGAGACGACGTCGAGCGTGCACCTGGAGAAGGGCGACGCCGGCTTCGCCATCACGAAGATCGAGCTCAAGACGCGCGTCAAGGCGCCCGGAGTGTCGGCCGCCGATTTCGCGAAGCTTGCGGAGGACACCAAGACGGGCTGCATCGTCTCGCGCGCGCTGTCGGCCGTGCCGATGGAGCTCGACGCCGCGCTGGTCTAGGCGCGGCGCGCACCCAAACAGCCCAGTTGACTCGCACCGGTGCGAGTCGATCGGGCAGTCCCAGATCCACGACCGACTCTCCGCGCGACCGGCCTCGCAAGTGGCTGGCCGCGCGCTGTTTCCCCCACACCTCCGGCTTTCGCCGGGAGCTCTCCTTGACGCCCCACCCCCATCCGGCCCATCATTGTCGGGCCTTGTTTCGGCGAGGTTGCGGGGGTCGGGTCCACAGGAGGTCGTCATGCTGCGCGTCTTCGCCGGCGTGGGCCTGGGCGTGGCATTCCTCGCCCTGCCCGTCGCCACGTCCGCCTCATCCGCCACCGCATCCGCCGTGGCAAAGCCCGCACGCGATCGCGTGCCCGGCGAACTGGTCGTGCTGCTCGCTCCCGGACACGAACTCACGCCCGAGCCCGCCCGTCGCGCGCTGGCCGCGCACGGCCTCGTCGAGGCGCGTCGCTTCGCCGCGTATGGCCGCACGCGCGTGTTGCGCTCCGCTCCCGGCGCGTCGGACGCGCAGCTCGAGGCCGCTGCGCGGGCGCTGGTCTCCGCTGGCATCGCGCGCGCCGCGGCTCCGAACCTGGTGCTCGACCTTGCGCTCACGCCGAACGATCCGATGCTCGCCACGCAGTGGTACCTGGGGACGACCTCGGCCGGTGTGCGCGCGCGCAACGCGTGGGACCTCGAGACGGGCAGCGCGGACGTGGTGATCGGCATCATCGACACCGGCGTCGACCTGGGGCATCCGGACCTGATGAACAACATCTGGGAGAACGCCGACGAGATGCCCGGCAACGGGATCGACGACGACAACAACGGCTTCATCGACGACTTCCACGGCTGGGACTTCTCGACCAACGACGCCGATCCCAACCCGGTCTTCGCGGTCGACTCGCTGCTGGGGCTCGACACGGGATTTCACGGGACGTTCGCCGCCGGCATCGCCGCGGGCGAGGGTAACAACTTCATCGGCACGGCCGGCATCGCCTGGGGCTGCCGCATCATGCCGCTCAAGGTGTCGGACGTGAACACCGAGATCACGCTGGCCGCCGTCACGGGCGCGTTCGAGTACGCGATCGACAACGGCGCGTCCGTGCTCAACATGAGCTTCGCCGGCACGAACCCGATTCTCCAGGCGTTCTTCCAGCCGCTGATCAATGACGCGGTCACGGCCGACATCGTGTGCGTCGCGGCCGCGGGCAACGCGGGCACCGACATCACGACCTATCCCGCCGCCTGCGATAGCGTGCTCGCGGTGGCCGCGACGACGGTGGCGAACCAGCGCGCCAGCTACTCGAATTGGGGCTACTACGTCGACATCGCCGCGCCCGGCGACAACATGTGGTCGACGCTGGCGCGCAACTACACCCGGGACGCGTCCAACGACATCCTGTTCAACCTGCTCTACGCATGGAACGGGGTCGATCCTTACATGTCCGGGAGCGGGACGTCGTACGCCTGCCCGGTGGTCGTGGGCGCGGTCGCGCTGGTGCGCGGGCGCTTCCCGACGGTGACCGCGCCGTTCGTCATCAAGCACATGATCGAGACGGCGGACGTCGTGCCCACCTACGACAACGACATCGGCGGGCGGCTCAACGTGTATAACGCGCTCAACACCTACGTCGACGTCGCGGACGACGCGGCGCTCACGGCCGGCTCCTGGCTGGGACACGCGACGCCGAATCCGCTGCGGATCGGTGCGACGACCGCGGGCACGGGCGCGAGCTCGTTCGCTTACCGCCTCACGCGCGATGGCACGGTCGCGCTTGCGGTGTATGACCTGCGGGGACGTCGCGTGGCGGAGCTGGAGAGGGGCACCCGCTCCGCGGGGATGCATCGCGCGCAATGGAATGGCCGCGACGCGGCGGGAGCGCCGGTCGCAGCCGGGTTGTATCTCGTTGCAGGGACTCTCGATGGAGCCCGGGTCGGTGCGCGGGTGACCGTTCTGCGCTGATCCTGGCTTGTGGCGGCCGGGTCTGGCGCCTATGCTCTCTGGCGGTTGGAGAGATGGACCGGGCTCCCACCGCTCAGGGAGTACACACATGAATCATCCGCAGTTCCTCCTGCCACACGGCGCGGAGTTCCGCCGCGCTCCCGTTCTCCTCGCGCTGTCGGTGTTCGCCGCGGCGCTCGTCTTCCCGCCCGCCGGCCTCGCTGTCGAGGGCCTGACCGATCCCGCCGGTTACTGGGCGACGACCGCACCGCCATTCTCATTCGACCATGCGACTGTCCTCGTCCCACGGCGCGATCTCCTCGTCGTGATCGTCGGCGTGGACGGATCGACGTCCCATGTCTGGGCGCTACCGCTCGCCCACGGCGACTCGTGGATCGAGCTCGATGGGAGCGGACCCCTGCTGGGCACCGGTCTCGTCGCCGCCTACGACGCCGCGCGCGATCGCATCCTCGTGCACGGCGGACGCTCGTCCGACGGCAGCACGTGGGAGCTGCGCGTCGATCCCGTCGTCACATGGTCGCGTCTTCTGCCGGGTGGCGAAGGGCCTGGCGCGCGCTGGAATCACAGCGCGAGTTTCGATGCGGAGCGCAATCGGCTGCTCGTCCATGGTGGGACGAACGGGGCCGTGGTGTTCTCCGACACGTGGGAACTCCGTCTGCAGGGAGGAAATCCGTCGTGGCGGCCGGTCCGCGCGGCGGGTCTCGCCCCGCCGCCGAGGGCGGGGCACGCCGCGGTGATCGACGCGGCGCGCTCCCGTTTGATCGTGCTCGGTGGCACGGCGGGCGGTCCGTTCCGCCTCCACGCGCTTTCGCTGCGGGGGCGCTCGAGCTGGAGCACGATCGACGCTCCCGATGGACCGCTCGAGCTCTCCGAGCACACGGCCGTTCTCGACGAGGCGAACGATCGCATCCTCGTCTACGGTGGCCAGGACATCGGCGTGAACTTCCACGCCTGGAGCTTTGACCTGGGCGGCGGCGGCTGGACCCTGCTCGAGCCTCAGGGGCCCATCGCGCCCGGGCGGTTCGCGCACGTCGCGGCCTTCGACGCGCGGCGTGTGCGCATGGTCGTCACCGGGGGAGGCGGCCCGGTCGCTTCGGGGCAGGAGACCTGGGCGCTCGATGTCGCCGCGGCCCCGCGCTGGCGCCGGCTCGCCCCGGCCTTCGAATCGCCGCCGTCCTCCTATGGCGATGTGCTCACGCTGCGCACGATGTTCGATCCGAATCGCAACCAGCTGATGGCGCTCGTCGGGCGACTGAACGTGCCGGTCGGCGAAACGTGGGCGCTGAGCTTCGCGCCCGATCCGCATTGGCGCCGCATGTTCGACGCACCCACGCGGGACGTCGACGGCTACTTCGACGCGACCCGCGATCGCGCCGTGATCTTCGGCGGCTTCGGGGGGGCCGGGACGTTGAACACGCTGTGGGAGCTCTCGCCCGGCGCCGCGCTCCCGCGGTGGAACGTCATTCCGACCGGTGCGACGTCGCCGCCAGCCCCGCGGATGGACCACGTCGTTGCTCACGATCCGAACCGGGATCGCCTGCTCGTGTTCGGCGGCGCCGACCTGCCGATGGCGTGCGGCATCTCCGTCGACTCGTATGGTTTCGGATTCGGCGCGACCGCTCCGGGATGGGCGTCGATCGGGGCGATCCCGGCTCCCGAGGGCGGGTGGTTTCCGGTCGGCATCGTGGATCCCCTGCGCGATCGATTTCTCGTGCACGGAGGCCTCTTCGCGTGCCGCTTCCCCGGGGGGCATCCGAGCGGGCGCGCCGCCGACGGTACGTGGGCGCTCGATCTCGCCGCGCCGGTCGGGTGGCGGCGCCTGGCGACCCCCGATGAGGGGCCGGGCCAGCTCCTGGATGCGGTCTACGATCCGCCCGGACGACGCATGATCGGGCTCCAGTTCGGCCTCGGGCTCGCGAGTTTCGGGCTCGATGCCGGAAACGAACACTGGAGCATCTCGGATCCCCGCGGGATGGCGTTGTCGTCGGGCGTTCCGCATGCGATCGACTACGACGCGGCGCGCGATCGCTTCGTGATCCTCTCGGGCGAGGGGATCGTCTGGTTCTATCTGCCGACGAGAACGATCGGGGCGAATGCGGTGCGCACGATCGACGAGATGCCGGCGCTTCGTCTCGCGGCGACTGCGACTTGGGGCGAGCCCGCGCGGCTCGCGATCAGCTCGCGCGGATCAGCCCGCGGGACGATCGCCCTGACGGTGACGGTGCCGGAGGGGCCGTCCGCAAACCTGCAGGTCTTCGACGTGCGGGGCCGGATGATGAGCGCTCGCGATCTCGCCGCCGGGACCCGAGGAAACGTGGATCTCGAGACGAAGACCTGGGCGGCCGGGATCTATTTCGCCCGGCTGCGACAGGCGGAAGCGGTCCGAGTGGAGAAGGTTGTTCTGATCCGGTAGCGCCGATCCGCGCGCGGCCGGCGGTAGCGTCGTCTCCGGACGACGACCGCCGGCCCGCGGGATCGGTCAGGCGGGGCTCGTCGGTCCCTTCGCCTCGACGCGTGGCGAGCCGATCACACCGGAGATCGCCGCGAGCATCGTGCGCTCGCCCTCGCTCACGCGCTCGCCGCCGAAGCCGAGGAAGCTTCCCTCCTTGGCGGCGCTCGCGACCTTCGTGCCGATTTCGTGGATGAGCGCCGCGTAGGCCGCGCCGTCGAGGAGCGTCGCCTTGGCGGTGAGGATCGCAACGGCCTGGCGCAGCGAATCGAGCGCCATCATCCGCACCTTGTTCTGCGCGGTCGCCAGGTCGCCGGACTTCAGGTCCTTCAGCTTCTCCTTGAGGCCCTGCTGCGCGCCCAGCAGCTCCTCGCGAGTGCAGATCGCGCGCACCAGTGCATTCTCGCTCTTCATTCCCTCGACCAGCGCGGACGTGGTGCCGAACGCCTCGGCCACCGTGCCGAACAGGCCGCTCGAGCCGGCGATCGTCACCGCCATCGCGGTCAGCGCCGGCGCCTCGCAGAGCGTGGTCCATTCCTCGGGTGTGAACGTCGTCTTGTCGGACATGGCTGAATCCTCCTTGATGCCGTGGTGTGGGGTGCTATTCGGTTGCGGCCGGCCCGCGTGCGAAGCGCATCGTGCCGCTATCCACCTTGAGGTCGATGTACAGCGTGTCGCCGCGGAAGAACGTGTGCGCGGCGTTGCTGAGTTGCTGGAGGTACTTGGAATCCAGCGAGCCTGGGGGGCACATCATGCGCGTCACCGCCGCCGGACCGATTGTGATTCCGCCTTCGGCGGTATAGGTGTACGTGCCTTGGCCGCGATTGCAGTCGGCGAGCAGTGCGGTCGAGCCGTCGGCGTTGAACTGGATCGTGTACTTCGCCGGACCGGCCGGCGCGATCAGCTCGACGGGCGTCTGCGTCGCGACCCACTTCCACGGGCCGTCGGTGAGCTTCGACTGCGGCGCGGCCGTCGAGTCGGCGCCCTTCGGTTGCGGTGACGACGAACAGCCGGGGATCGCGAGCGAGCCGACAAGGAGGCCGAGGGCAAGGAAGGCCGTGGGCACGCGAAAAGACATGAGAGGTGTCTCCGTGGAGGAACGAGGTGTGACCGACTGCGCGCGGAGGGAGTTTGCGTGCGTGGCTCCGACAGTAGACCCGCCACTGTTCGCGTGCAAGCCGGTCGCCGCCCGCGCATGTTATGGTCCGATCGCGGGAGGGTTTCAAATGAAGACGATCACCAAGCGCTACAGCAACGGCGAGGTCACCGTCGTCTGGCAACCGCATCTGTGCATCCATTCGGGGATCTGCTTTCGGGGCCTGCCAAACGTGTTCGATCCCCGCCGCCGCCCGTGGGTCGCGCCCGAGAACGCGACGTCGCCCGAGATCGTGGCCCAGGTCGGGCGCTGCCCGTCCGGCGCTCTGTCGATGGCGCCGGCGGTCGCGGCCGAGCCGGAGCCCACCGGATGAGGCGCGCAGGCGCAGTCGTGGCGGTCCTCGCCGTGCTCGCCGTCGGCGACTCGCTTCCGACGTTGCGGGGCCGGGACCTCACCGGTCACGGGGTCCGGCTGCCGGACGCGACGCGCGGCAAGGTCACGCTGCTCGCGCTCGGTTTCACCTACGACTCGCGCATTCCCGTCGAGGCATGGACCAACCGATTCCGCGCCGACTTCGCATCCGATCGGCGCGTGAACTTCTACGAAGTGCCGATGATCGGCGGCCTCGGCAAGCTGGGGCGCGGATTCATCGACGGCGGCATGCGAAAGGCGACTCCGAAGGATCTCCAGGGAAACGTCGTGACGGTGTACGACGACGTGAGCGCGTGGAAGAAGCGCCTCGGCTACCGTGGCGGGGACCCGGCCCACATCCTTCTTCTCGATGCGCGTGGTCGCGTGGTCGCCCGCCACGACGGGCCGTTCGACGAGCCCGCCTATGCTCGCATTGCGGCGGTCACGCGAGGTTTGCTCGGCGGAATCTGATTCTCACCGCACGGCCCGGAGAAACTCCGGTGCGGTGGGCTCAAGTCCTTGTCGGACCTGCCGATATCTCTCCAATGGTCCTCCTCTCCCGCCCTGTCCGACGGGTCTTCGTGACTCGGAGCCTACCGGCGCTCGCGCTTGCCACGGTGCTTGGGCTCGCCGCGGCGCTTGCCGCGCCCGCTACCGCGGGTGTGATCCATGGCACGGTCGAACTCGGCGCCGCGCCCGCGCCGCGCGCGCCGCGCGCCAACGCCTACCCCGGGCACGCGAACGCGCTGCCGCCCGGCGCCACGAATGCCGACATCGGCGGCGTCGACGAGACGGTCGTGTGGTTCGAGCGCCTGCCCGCGGGCATGGCGGTCCCGCCTCCCGTCGGCGCCCACCCCACGCTCGAGCAGAAGCGCCAGCAATTCGTCCCGCGCGTGATCGTGCTGCAGGCGGGGATGACGGTCGACTTCCCGAACCGCGACCCGGTCTACCACAACGTGTTCAGCGTCTCCCCCTCCCGGCGCTTCGACCTGGGCAAGTACCGCGAGGGACAGTCGCGCAGCGTGCGCTTCGACAAGCCGGGCGTCGTCCGCGTATTCTGCGACATCCACTCGGACATGGCCGCGTTCATCGTCGTGATCGGTCATCAGCTGTTCGCCCGCGCCGACGCGGCGGGGCGCTTCACGCTGCCCGCCGTGCCCGGCGGCGATTACACGCTCAAGGTGTGGCATCCCAGCCGCGGCGAGAACGCCCTGTCCGTGCACGTTCCCGACAGGGGCGATGCCGACGTCACGGTGCGGATCTGACATGAAGAGCCCGCTGCGTCGCCGCATCCTGGCGTTCACCGCCGTGCCCATGGTCGTCCTCACGCTGGGCGCGCTGTGGGTCGTGCACCGGACCGTGTCCGAGCGCGTGCACCAGGCGGTCGAGCAAGACCTGCGTCGGGCCTCGCTCGTGTTCGAGGACATGCTCGGCCAGCGCGCCGAGCAATTGCGCATCGCCAGCGCCGTCGTGGCGCGCGACCCGCGGTTCTTCGCCGTGCTCACGCTGCCGGGCTCGCATCGCGATCCCGTGTATCGCAATACCGTCGTGGGCGTGGCCAAGGATTTCAACGCGATCACCGACGCCGACGTGCTCGAGGTCTACGACGCGCGCGGCATGTCCATCGCCTCGGTCGGGCGCGAACACCTGCGCGCCGGGGCCGCGAAAGAACTGGTCGCCGCGGCACGCGAGGGCACGATGAGCTACGAGGTCGTGGCCGCCGGCGACCGGCACTTCCAGGTCATCGCCACGCCCGTCGTGACGGCGGGCCAGGTCGCCGGGGTGCTCGTCGTCGGCGCGGGCATCGGTGCGCCGCTGGCCGCGAAGCTGCGCGAACAGACGCGCAGCGACGTGAGCTTCGTCGCCGGCGGCGCGCTGTCGGGCACCACGTTGACGCGCGAGACCGATCGCAGCGCGCTGCTCGAGGCGGTCGCTACACGCCGCGGTCATGCGCCGTCGGATGCGATCATCGAGCTGGCCGGCAGCGGCGACACGTATCTCACGCTGCTGCGCCCGCTGCCCGGTTCGCGCGCGGGCGACGCGCAGGCGTACGCGATCCAGCGCTCGCTCAAGGCCGAGACCGCATTCCTGCGCGAGGTACAGGTCGCGTTGGCGCAGCTGGGGCTGCTCGCGGTGTTGCTCGCGGTGATCGCCGGGCTGCTCGTCTCGGAGCGCATCACCCAGCCGCTGCAGCGCATCGTGCGCGCCGCCGAGGAGATCGAGCGCGGCAACTACGACTCGCCGATCGCCGTGGGCGGGGCCGACGAGATCGGTTACCTGGCGCGGCGCTTCGATGCCATGCGTCAGCACGAGCGCGCCTACGTGCACAGCCTCAAGGAGGTGGCGCGCGTGAAGAGCGAGTTCATCGCGGTGGCGTCGCACGAGCTGCGCACGCCGATCAGTGTCATCCGCGGGTTCCAGGAGATGCTCGCGGACCTGGTGCTGGGCCCGCTCACCGAGAAGCAGGTCATGGCCGTGACGGCGATCGGCGAGGGCACGGTGACGCTCGAGAAGATCGCCGACAACGCCACGCGGATGGCCCAGATCGAGGGCGAGCGCCTGACCCTGAACCGCGAAGCGCACGAGGTCGGCGACCTGGTGAAGGCGGCGGTGCGCACCGCCACCGACGAAGCACGCGGCCGCCAGGTCCGGGTGACCGTCGAGCTGGACGGGGGCATCCCGCGCTTGCACGTCGATGGCCCGCGCCTGACCGAGGCCGTGGCGAACCTCGTGCGCAACGGGCTGCGCTTCACGCCCGACGGCGGCCGCGTCGACGTGCGCACCCGCTGGTCGGATCCCGAGCTCGTGGTCGAGGTCGAGGACGACGGTGTGGGGATCCCGCCCGAGCGCCAGGAGCAGATCTTCGCCCCCGGCTTCGCGGTTCGGGATTCCAGGAACCATCACTCGTCGACTACATTGGAGTTCAACTCGGCCGGACTCGGGCTGGGGCTGGCCATCGCGCGCGGAATCGTCGAGGCGCACGGGGGCACGCTCGCGGTGGACAGCACTCCGGGTCGCGGCAGTCGATTCGTCCTGCGCTTGCGCCCCGACGTCGTGGAGGCGCTGATGGAGGCAGCCTGATGCGTCGCGGTTCCAACAAGGCTTTCCTCGTGCACGCCATCCTCGTCCTCTGCCTCGCCCTGCCCATCGCGCAGTCCACGGTCGCCACCGCCGCCGATGACGAGAGCGATTTCGACGTCCACGTCCGCGGACTCCTCGACATCGTCGCCGGCCCCAACAACGACGCGGTCACGCTCAATCGCCTGAACGCCGGCGGATCCGCGTTCGATCCGTGGCGCGGCCGCCTGTTCGTCGAGGGCAGCGCCAACGACAGGATCAATATCTATACGCAGCTCCACTTGAGCGACGAGTCGGGCGTGTTCGTCTACGGCGCCTACGCCGCGTGGACACCCATCGCCGAGCGCGACCTCTCGCTCCAGGCGGGCAAGATCCCGTGGCCCATCGGCACGTTCGGGCCGCGCACCTACTCGAACAAGAATCCGCTCGTCGGCACGCCGCTGCTGTACCAGTACCACACGTCGCTGCGCGGCGACGTCATGCCCGCCGACATCGACGCGCTGCTCTCCGAGGCCGGCCAGGGCCAGTACGGCGTCAACTACGCGCCGGGTCCCGGCGGCTGGCGCGGCATGCCGATCGTCTACGACTTCTGCTGGGACTTCGGCGCCGCCCTGATCGGCAGCGCCCGGCCGTTCGAGTTCTCCCTCGCGGTCACCAATGGCACGCCGTCGTCGGCCAACGCGGGCCGCGACACCAACGGCGACAAGTCGATCATGGGCCGCATCGGCCTCCTCCCGCTGCCGGGACTGCGCTTGGGCGTGTCGGGCTCGACCGGCGCCTACATGCCCGACGACATCGAGGCGTCGCTGCCGCCCGGCACCAGCGCCGAGCGCTACGACCAGAACCTGCTGATGGCCGACCTCGAGTACGCGTTCTCGCGCTTCGAGATGCGCGCCGAGGGCGCCATCAACACGTGGGAGACGCCCACCGTCGGCGACCTCACGCTGCACGGCTACTACGTCGAGGGGAAGTACGCGTTCGCCAACGGCGCCTTCGTCGCCGCGCGCTACGACGCGCTGCTCTTCGACGAGGTGCAGGGCACGACCGGCCCCGCCCGCCCGTGGGACGACGACGTGTACCGCTTCGAGGGCGGCATCGGCTACCGCTTCGATCGCCACGTGATCGCCAAGGTCGTCTACCAGAAGACCACCCTCGATCCGCGCCCGGCCGGCGACTTCCGCTCGTCGGAGCTGGTGGCCGCGCAGGTGTCGCTGGGCTTCTAGCGGGAGGCGGTGGCGCCCGCGGTGGCAGCGAACCGCCGCCGCACCTGTTCCTGCCGGTAACCGAAGATCCGGTCGAGCTGCACGCGCACCAGCGGGTGGGCCGCGTCCCCGAGCGTTCCGAACGGCAGCCGGTAGCGAACCTCGTCGTCGATCGCGGTGCCTTCGCCGTCCGCGGTAGGCGTCAACGTGTGCGTATGGATCCACTGCGCGTACGGCCCGGCGATCTGCTCGTCGACGAACCGATGCGGCGGATCCCACAGCGCGATCCGCGTGCGCCACCGGATCGGCATGCCCCACAGGCTCAGGCGGTACTCGAGCAGCGCTCCCTCGCGCATCTCGATCGGCAGCGGCGTCTCGATCCGGAAGCGCAGCTCGGGCGGCGTGATCGCCTCGAGGTTGCCCGCGTGGGCGAAGAACGCGAAGACCTCCTCGCGGGCGCGCGGCAGGACCAGGTGGGTGGTGAGGATGCGTTCGCGGGCGTGGCGCAGGGGGTTCATGGTGCGGGTAGTCTAGCGGTTCGGGCCACGTTGGGGATCGCATGAGCGAAATCGCATGCGCTGGGGCATGTGATTCTGCACATCGGCCTTCGCCCGGCCGTGTCGCCGCCGCGCCCCCTCCGCGCACAGGCAAGCCCCCGGCCCCGGCGCGCCCACATCGCCCAGGAGACTCGCCATGGACCGCCGCAACGGCCTCGCCGCGCTGCTCGTTCTCGCGCCCGTCGCGCTCTCGCTCACCACGCTCGCGCCCGCGCCCCGCGCGCAGGGACCCGCCGCCCCGGCGGGCGAGGCGCAGGCATCGCTCGACTCCGTGAACTTCGACACGAAGAAGGCGATCGCCGACCTGGAGGCTTCGATCAAGGGTCGCGAGAACGCGCCCGCCGAGTCCGTGTGGAAGAACATCCAGGGCTTCAAGGGGATGCCCGCGGGTCGGCTCCTCAAGGTGATGGAGATGGGGTTCAGCCCGGCGCTCGGCGTGAACTGCCTGCACTGCCACGAGGCCGACGACTATGCGAGCGACGACAAACGGCCGAAGCGCGTGTCGCGGGAGATGATGGCGTTCTCGCAGGCCGTGAACACGCGGCTGCGCGAGGTGAAGGAGCTCCAGAGCAAAGAGCCGGCAATCAACTGCACCACGTGTCACCGTGGCGAGGTGAAGCCGGCTCTTAACCTGAAGCGTTGACGATCGGCGAGCGCTAGCGGCGCGTGAGGGGAGCCTCCGCGGCTCCGACCAACGATGCAACGGCACTCACCCGGACAGTGACCATCGACTGGAAGCCGATCTCGTCGCGCGTCTCCACGTAGAAGTAGTGGACCGCCTTCGCGCCGAACGGCCCCACGGTGGCGGACCTCACCGCGAGGGACCATGTGCTCCAGTGTGCGAGGTCGTTGTCGTCTAGGCGAGGGGTCTCGTCGAAGATGTCCTCGTTGTCGAGGGACCATCGGTAGGCATTGATCTTGGCCTGCCCGGTCTTCGAGCGCGCCGACCAGTGGAGGGTCACCGGCTCCTGTTCCGCGATTGCGAGGTCGTAGATGAGGCTCGGATCGAGCGAGATGCCGCCCTCGGCCTGGACGCGTTTCCAGCCGTCGGTCGTGATGGTGATCCGGGGGGACTCCCACCGCGGGATGAGGGGCGGACGAACCTGGATCTCGCCCGGCGCGGAGGCGGCGAGACGCTCCGTGGATTGCAGCACGGGGCCCACGATTTCCTGAGGCTTGCTCGAACAGCCGGCGAGTGGAACGAGTGTGGCGAGGGAAACGAGCACGACGGACGCGACGACCGACGAGCGGCCGTGCAAGGCACGACGGGGATTCATGCGAACCTCTGCAGCGAAACGGTGATCCCGGTCCCTAGGAGTGGCTTCACGGCGCCCCCGCCCAGCCTCAGGCAGCAGCGTGCCGATGAGTCTACTTCCGGATCACCCCACGGCGGAATTGGTTTCTGACGACCCCGATCGACCGCCCCTACGGGGCGTGATAGGTCGGCCCGCCGGGCCCGCTGGTCGACGTCGGCGGCTCGTTCGCGGCGAGCTTGGGCAGCTTCTCGACCGCGCCCGCCTCGTCGGTGTCGACCCAGCGCACGCCCTTGGAGCAGGGGCACACGGACTCGGCGCGGCGCTTCATGACGGGCGACTTCATGGCCGCTTCTTCCTTCGTCACTTCGCCGCCAGACACGCGGCGGATCAGGTCGCGGTACTGCATCATGTCGCGGCTGGCCAGGTAGGCCGGTGGGAGGACCGCGGCGAGATGGCGCACGTACTCCTCGACGTCGGTGAACGGGTCGCCCTCGACCGAGACCAGGCGGAACGCGGGCTCGCCGCGGCGACGGAAGAACTCGCGGTGCGGCATCTTGAGGATCTCGTCGTACTGGGTGCCCTCGATCGTGGTGCGCTCGCGCAGGATCGCGGCCAGCAGGCGGTCGACATCGGCGGGTGACTTGGTCGGGAAGCGCGCGCGCAGGAAGCGCAGGTTGAGGTCGTGCAGCAGCTTCGCGACCTCGTTCCAGTACTTGAGCTGGGCCTCGCCGTTCTTCATGTCCTTGAAGCCGAGCTTCATGTTCTTCTCGCCGCCGCGCTCGTCGCCGAACATCTCGAGCCCGCGCGGGATCCACTTGTTGAGCGACTGCTGGATCTGCTTCGGCGTGATGAACCCGTCGCCCTGGGCGGCGGCCTCGAGCCAGCGGCGCATGGGGACGACGCCGGCGGCGAGATGAAAGGCCTCCTCGCGCAGCATCGGCGCCATCGACTGCGCGAACGGGCGGTAGGCGCACACCTTCTGCATGGTCAGCTGGTACTTGCCGACGCGGTCGATCACGCCCGAGAACACCACGTTGTCGACGAACGAGTCGTACGGCAGGTTGAACGCCTCGAGCACGTGCGTGCCCGTCTCCATCTGCAGCACGTCCTCGACCATGTCCTCGGTCTTGACGCCGCCGGAGAGCTTGTCCCAGTTGCGGCTGGTCAGCATGTGGAACATCTGGTAGCCGTGACGCAGCTCCTCGGCCATCACGCGCAGGATCCAGAACTTGTCCTGGTCCGACGGCGAGCGATCGATCGTCACCTGGTGCTGCTGGATCGAGCCGAACTCGGTCGAGGCCTGGGCGCGAATGATGCCCAGGATCTGGCGGGCCTGCTCCTCGGACAACTCGGACGGATCCTCGGCCTTGGGCGCGCCGGCGTGATCGCCCAGCTCCTGCGTGCGCGAGGTGGAGAGATCCATCTTGGCGCACAGGCAGAACTTGTCGTCGGCCGGGAAGTGCTTGTCCCAGTACTTGTCGAGGATCGGCAGGTCCTGGAAGTTGTGCTTCACCCAGTGCGCGATCGCGTCCTCGTACTTCTTCGGCAGGTTCGTGGTCTCGAGGTTCACAGCGTCTTCTCCAGGGCCGTCAGGCGGCTGGGAACGAAGCCGAGCGCCGCGAGAAACTTCGCGTTGTCGGCCTGCGAGGCGTCGACGAACGTGCGAAGGGTCTTCGCGCCGGTGCCGGCGAAGTGCGCGGCGAGCGCGTCGAATAGTTGGCGGGCGATGCCCTTGCCGCGATGGTCGGGGTCCACGCCGAAGCGCTCGATCCAGCCCGAGCGGTCCTCGAGGCCGAACTCGCCGCCGCGGATGTCGCCCAGCATGAAGCCGACGACCTGGTCACCGACCAGGGCCACGCGGGAGCTCTCGGGATCGCGGCGCAGGTAGTAGGCGACGCGGTCCTCCCAGAAATCGGGCCGGTACACGCCGCCGACCTTCTCGTCGATACGGGTGATGTCCTCGATATCGGTGTCGGAAAGGGGCCGGATCGTGACGTTCACGCGGTCAAGGTACCACAGGGCACCCGGGGAGGGCAGCGGGGGCCGCCCGGAGCCGGGCCCGACTTCCCCCTTGCGGCAGCCGGCCAGCCGGGTCTAACGTTTCCTTGACCGAGGGAGTGGAGTCGGCGGCTCCTCCGCAAGCCACCGCATCCCGGGCCCCCACACCGAAGGGCCCGGACCACCCCTCGATCTCTATTCCCTCCACCCCACCCGCTCATTCCTCCCCACCGACCGCGGGATCCCATGACCGAACCCACCAGCGCAACCTCCGTCCCCCCCGTCCCCCCCGTGCTCGTCGCGCTCCGCGACGGCGTCGCGTTCGTCTCGCTCAACCGCCCGCCGCTGCACATTCTCGACGTCACGACGAATCGCGCGCTCGCGGCCGCGCTGCGCGCACTCGCCTCGGGGGACGCCGCGATCGGCCTGCGCGCCGTCGTCCTGGGCTCACAGGGCGGCCGCGCGTTCTCAGCCGGCGTCGCGATCGAGGAGCACACTCGCGAGAACGTGCGCGAGATGCTCGACGCGTTCCACGACGTGTTCCGCGCGCTCGTGGCGCTGCGTCCGCCGCTGCTCGCCGCGGTGCGCGGCTCGGCGCTGGGCGGCGGCGCCGAGCTGGTCGCATTCTGCGATGCGGTCGTGGCCGAGGAGACGGCGACGTTCGGCTTCCCCGAGATCCGCCTGGGCTGCTATCCGCCGGTCGCCGCGCTGCTGTTGCCGGGCGTCGTCGGCCGCACGCGCGCCGCGCACCTCATCCTCAGCGGCGAGACGATCGGCGCGCGCCACGCGCTCGAGATCGGGCTCGTCACCGAAGTGGTCGCCGAAGGTGCCCTCGCCGAGGGCCGTACGGCCGCACTCGACGCGTTCGTCGCGCGCTACGTGGGCCACAGCGGGGCGGCGCTGGCGCTGGCGCGCGAGGCGATGGGCGGCGGGGACGGGCGCGGCCCGCGCGGTGCGGCATTCCTCGCCGCACTCGACGCGGCCGAGGCGCTGTACCACGAGCGACTGATGGCGACGCACGACGCGAACGAGGGCATCGCGGCGTGGCTGGAGAAGCGCCCGGCGCAGTGGAAGGACCGGTAAGCCGGGTGGCCCTGTTCGCTCCCGGCGCGACCGTGACGATCCGCGCGCTGCTCCTCGGCGAACGGATCGACCTGCGCGGCCTCGAGGCGGCCCAGCGCCTCGCGACGAACCCCCTGGTCATCGCCGTGGGCGAGGGACACTACGCCGCGCTGTTCCGTTACGGCGCCATCGTCCTGTTCGGCGTCCCTCCGTTGCAGGAGGTTGCGTTCGTCGACCAGCTGGCTCCCCTCGTGGGCCAGCCGTACGCGAAGCGCGAGAGCGAGGAGGCCCGGCTTCGCGTCGATCCGGCCGGCGAAGAACGGGCCGAGGCGGGAGAAATCACCGTCCACGAGGCCACGGTCGAGTCCCTGCAGGTGATCGCGGATGTGCTCGCCAAGAGCGTCGTCCTCGCCTACTACGAAGCGAGCCTCGCCGCCGTGTTCGACGCCGTCGAGCCCCTTGCCCTCGGCATCAAGCGGGGCGGGCGGACGGCGCCGAAGGATCGCGACCTGTTGCGCTACGTCGGCGAGACGCTGCTCACGCAGCACAAGATGGTCGGCCGCGTGGAAGTCGGGGAGAAGCCCGAGGTCCTGTGGGACCTGCCCGGCCTCAACCGGCTCTTCCTGCGACTCGAGGACGACTACGAGCTTTCGGAGCGACGGCTCGCCGTCGAGCGCAAGCTCGACCTCATCTCGCGGACCGTGGGGACGCTCGTCGACCTGGTGCAGAACAAGCGCGCGTTGCGCGTGGAGTGGTACATCGTCATCCTGATCGTGATCGAGATCGGGCTCAGCCTGTATCAGCTGTTCGGGATCGGAGGGCGCTAGGCCATGACTCGCGTCACGGGAATCGGCGGCATCTTCATCAAGGCGAAGGATCCCGCCGTGATGCAGGCGTGGTACCGCAAGCATCTCGGGATCGACGTGCAGGACTGGGGCGGGGCGACGTTTCGCTGGAACGAGCCCCCCACACCCGACGGCGCGACGGTCTGGTCGATCTTCCCGGCCACCTCGAAGTACTTCGACCCGAGCCCGGCGCCGTTCATGGTGAACTACCGCGTCGCGGACCTCGCGGCGTTGCTCACCACGCTGCGCGCCGAGGGCTGCGTCGTCGACGAGCGGCTCGAGGAGAGCGAGCACGGCAAGTTCGGCTGGGTGATGGATCCCGAGGGCAACCGCATCGAGCTGTGGGAGCCGCCGCCGGGACGGTACGGAGGCTAGCGTCCCGGCGGCGGTCAGGCCCCGCGGGCCGAGCGCGGGGCCCGCGATCGGGTCACGGCAGCCGCGGAGCGCGCATGGTCCGCGTCGTCCGGAAGGAGTGCCTCGACATTGCGCCCCCGCCTCACTGGCTTGATCTTGCGGATCGCGTTCTGTTCGGCGCGCAGGGCATGCCACACATCCCAGTAGCGCTGGCCGTTGAGCCAGAATTCCACGCTCACGCCGAAGTATCGGGACAGGCGAAGCGCCGTGGACGCACTCACGCCCCGGCGTCCGTTGATGACCTCATTGACCCGCTGGTAGGGCACGCCGATCCCATCCGCCAGATCGCGCTGGGTGAGTCCCAGCGGCTTCAGGAACTCCTCGCGCAATAGTGCCCCTGGGTGAACCGGTGGACGATGCGTCGGAAGCAGCGCCGAGAAATCGACGTCAGCGGTGGTAATCAACGATTTCGACCTCATGTGCATCGCCTCCTCTCCAGGTGAAGCAGATCCGATACTGCGCGTTGATGCGGATGCTGAACTGTCCCAGGCGATTCCCCGCCAGGGCCTCGAGTCGGGTTCCTGGCGTCCGCATGAATTCATCCAGCCGCGATGCCTGATGCAGGGCGGTCAGCTTGAAGTGAGCGGCCCCCCACAACCAGATCGGGCACGTCCGACGCGCCGCTTTCGACGATTGGCCCGCAAAGATATCCGCGGTCCCGCGATCCCGGAACCCGCGGATCAGGTGTAGCACGATAGCACGGAACCCATGCTACGCCTGCGAGCGGGGGCGAGGCTCCGGGGGCCGGTTCAGCGGGGGCTGTGGGAGCAGGATGCCGATCGCTGCCCCGCGAGGTCAACTCGAAACGAGGGGCCTCACCTCCGCGCCACCCACGCCACGCCCATCGGCGTGCGTCCCACGATCACCGAGCCGACCAGTTGCATCGTCGCGGTGTCGAGCATCTGCACGACGCCATCCCGCGACGAGGTGATGAAGGCGCGATCGCCGTTGGTGGCGACGGCGATCGCGCTGGGGTAGAGCGCGACCGCGATGGCCTGCAGCCGGGCGCGGCTGGTCGCGCCGTACACCGCGATCGCCGACTCGCCGGCGACGACGACCAGCGCCTTCTGGCCGTCGCGCGTGAACGCGATGGCGATCGGCGCGCGGCCGACGTTGAGCGTGGCCTGCCAGGCGAGCGTCACGGGATCGATCAGCGAGACCGTGCCGTCGTCGCGGTTGGCGACCCACACCGACAGCCCGTCGGGCGAGATGGCGAGGCCCTCGGGCGCGCGGCCCACCTTGGCCTGGCTGAACCCGCCGCCGGCCAGGTCGATCGCCCACAGCGTCGCGGTGGCGGTGTCGGTGACGAACAGGCGCGTTTCCGTGTCATCGAGGGCGAGCTGGGACGGCGTGCCGTGCGGCAGGGTGAACACTCGATCGATTACCCGCGACAGCAGGTTGAATTCGAGAACGCAGTTGCGGATCTCGGAAGCGATGTAGAGAAACGTGCCCGAGCGCATCATCGCCATGCCGCGCAGGCTGCCGTAGGGCGACAGCTCGATGCGATCGGTCTCGCGCCGGTCGTAGAGCGTGATCACCGACAGCGAGCCCATGCCGTAGCGATCGCCGGCCGAGTTCGCGACGTAGACCGAGCGGCCGTCGGGCGCGCTGGCCAGTGCGCGCGGCGCCCAGCCGACTCCGGCGTAGGCGAATGGTCGGCCCGTGCCCGGGTCGAGCAGCGCGACGGCGCGGTTGCCTTCAGCAGTGACGGCCAGCACGCCGGGCAGAGCGTCGATCTCGGCGTTGGTCAGCGGGCGCAGTGGATCGAGGCCGGTCGTGTCGAGGGGCGCGCCCCCGCTGATCGCCGGGGCCGCGCCCGCCGGCGGGCCGGGGGCCGGGACACAACCGGTGAGCGCGACGAGGGCCAGCAGCGCGGCGAAACGGGCAAATTGCAACGCGGCGCGGCGCACGATTAGCGGGGAACCGTTCGAGACGATCATGGTTTGGAGTATACTCAACGCACCCGCTCCGCACCCGGAGCCGCCCCGACGAATGCGGACAGCATCACCACTCGCACCTGACCGAGACATCGGAGGTCGTTCGTGCGCCGTTACGAGCTGCAACTCTGGGAACCAGAAAAGGGAGGCTGGCGGACGGTCGTCACCGCCGCCGATGCCGAGACGATGAAGCGCTCGGCGCACACCCTCGCCTGGCAGACCCAGAAGCCCGTACGCGTGCTCGGCCCCGACGGCGTCGTATCCCACGACGTCGACGAGGCGGGCGCAACCACCGTCGGAGGCTGAGCCGTGTCCGCAATCTTCGAGTTCTTCCGGGCGCTCTGGCGCGAGATGATCGGCGCGTGGGAACTGTTCACCGACTTCATGATCTCGGTGTTCGAGCCACAGTCGGGCTGGGAGCCCAAGGCGATCTTCGGCGTCATCTTCCTGATCGTGATCTGGTGGATCTCGAGGCGGGGAACGAACTCCGCCCGGTAGCCGGACCGGTCCCGTTTCCCGCTCGAGGACCGTGCGTCACTTCACGAACCAGGTGAACCCGACGCGGGTCATGATCCCGCTCCAGTCGAGGTCGGCACGGCCATGGAAACCGATGGTCGTGCCACTGGCGCTCTGCGAGCCGCTGAACGGCACGCCGCCGTAGGAGCCGCTGGCCTCGAGATTCCCGCCGAAATCGTAGTACCCCACTCCGCCGCCGAAGCCGACGCGAGCCTTGCCCTTCGACGGCAGGAAATAGGTTGCGCCGACGAGGAACGTCTCGGAGCTGACGTCGATCTTCGCGCTGCCGATCAGGTTGCCGCCCCCGGAGTTGTCGCTCAGGTGCTCGTACTCGGCATAGACGCGCCACGTCGGGTCGAGGTCGAACTTCACACCCGCGCCGAACGACACGTCTCCCTTCAGCTCGTCGAGGTTTACTTCGTCGCCGGGCGACGACAACGCATCGTTGATGCTCGCGATCACGTCGTTGACGTCGCTCATCGCATAGCCATGGTAGCCGGTGAAGCCCGACAGCCCCACCCGCACGGCGGCTTCGGCGTGCGCTCCGGTGACCACGAGGAGCGCGGCGGCGAGCAGCGGGGCGAAGCGAAACAGGCGCGCAGGGGAAGCAGGACGGCCCATCGTTGACCTCCGTGTGGGATGGGACATCCGGTGGCGGGCAGTCTAGCCCACCGCGGGCTCCGTGAGCGCCACGATCCCCACGCCCACCAGGATCAGCACGGCCCCCGCACCCTGGGCGGGCGACAGCCCCTCGCGCAGGAAGAGTGCGGCCGAGCCGATGGCGACAATGGGCTCGAGCAGCGCCACGATGCCGGCGCGCGCGGCGCCGATGCGCTTGAGCCCGGCGAAGAACAGTGCGAACGGCACCAGCGCCGAGCCCAGCGCGATGGTGATGAACGTCGTCCACTGCGCGCCGACGTAATGTGCGTTGGCGATATCCCATGGCGGCACGAAGAACATCCAGAACAGGCCGGCCACCAGGAAGCCGTAGAACAGCACCGTCCACGGCGACAGCCGCGCGACCAGCCCCTCGGAGTACACGATGTAGAACGCGTAGAAGCCGGCCGAGGCGAGCCCGATCGCCACGCCGAGCGGGTTGGCCCGCGCCACTGCCGCACCGTCGGCCAGCACCAGCAGCGCCACGCCCGCGGTCGCCAGCGACAGCGCGAGCACGCGGCCGCGCGGCGGCATGCGGCGGCGCACGAGCGCCTCCCAGGCGACGACGAGCGCGGGCGCCAGGTACTGCAGCAGGATTGCGAGTCCCACGCCGACGAGACCGACGTTCGTGTAGTACGTGCCCTGCACCGCCGCGATGCCGACCGTGCCCAGGATCAGGAGCGGCAGCACATCGCCGCGCGCGATGCGGAACAGCGCCGGGCGCAGCAGCGCGAAGCCGACCGCCAGCAGGACGACCGAGATCATGAGGCGCAGCTCGACGATCACGAGCGCGGGCACGTCGCGCTGCATCGCCCAGCGCGCGAGCGTGGCGCTGGTCCCCCACAGGACGCATGCGCCGACGACGAGCAAGAGGCCCGCCCCCGGTCGGGAGACGGACCCCTTGGTGTGGTGCGGCGCGATCGGGGCGGGGTCGGTCACCGCGCGAGGTGTGCCGTCGTGCCGAACGCCGAGCCCGCTTCGGTGAGCGGCGCCAGGTCGACCAGTGGAATCGTCGCCCCGTACGTCGCGTTGACCGCGCGCACGATCTCGTTGGCGACCAGCCCGTGGCCCAGCGAGGACGGGTGCACGCCGTCGAAGCTGAACAGCCCGCCGGCGACGTACGAGGTCGTGTAGCGCACGCCGCCCACGACGATGCCGTTGTCGTGCGCGCGGGCCAGCGCTCCGTTGAAGTCGGCGAGCGCGAAGCCGTTCTGCTGCGCGAAGGTGGCGATGATCGCGTTGTAGGCGTCGACCGCCGACTGGATGGTCGCGACCTCGGTCGGCGTGAGCACCAGGCTGTCGGGCAACGGCGGCGCGGGCGCCGGGAACCCGTAGCCGCCCGGGATCAGCGTGGCCGCGGGCAGCAGGATGCGCGAGCCGTCGGGCAGCGGCCCGTTCGCGTCGCGCAGGCGCACGCTAAAGAAGGCGCCCTGGGTGCCGACGTCCGGCAGGCGCACGTCGAGCGGCACGGCGGTGGCGTAGGCGATGTCGGGCAGGTCGGGCACGTTGACCAGCACCATTCCGGCGGTCGGCGCGGCGGCGGTCAGCGAGTCGAGCAGTTGGTCGTACAGCGTCTCGAACTCGAGCGCACTGACCATGTACAGCGGGTTGCCCTTGAGGACGCCGCCGATCAGCTCGTTGCTTCCGAACTCGACCGAGATGAACGTCGGCGCCTGTGCCAGGCACTGGCGGATCATCGTGCCCTGGCCCTGCAGCACCAGGTCGAAGTAGTTGGTCGGCGCGTCGCCGGTGGTCTTGGTCAGCGCTTTGGCGAGCACCGCGCCCGAGATGCCCAGGTTGTCGTAGCCGTCGGCGGGCCGCGGCGTCGACGGGCCGATCGGGATGGCGCCGGGCCGCGGCTGAAGGATCGGCGCGCCGTTCGGCGTGAAGCCGACGACCTCGAGCACCGGCAGGATGCCCGGCGTGGGAATGAGTGGCTGCACGAACGAGCCGCCATTGGCGCCCGTGGCGCGCGCGACCTGCGCCGGGAACGAGTTCTGCTGCAGGTCCTCGACCAGGCCGTTCGACTGGATGCCCATCGAGATGCTGGTGCCGATGGCGACGTAGCTCGAGAAGTCGGCGTTGCCCGTGACGGGCACCGGCGGTGAGATCGGGTCGAGCCCGCTGCAGCCAGCTACGACGGCGAGCGCAGCGAGCGTCGGAATGACTCTTGCATGCATGACCACCTCCCCTGCACTCATCGCACTCATTCCACTCACCGGAACGTGAGCCCGAGGCTGACGCCCGCGCTCATCGATCCGCTCTTGTAGGTGCCGTCGTAACCGTCGCGATTGATGCCCTCGGTCGAGCGCTCGCCGGCGAGCACCGCGAGCACGTAGGCGTCGATCGTCGTGCCGCATGTGTTGCGCCAGCCCGCGCCGGCGGTGAGGCCGTGACGATCGGCATCGGGCAGCAACGGGCCCACGCCCGCGGTGGGTTGCGGCGATTGGTCGAAGTAGTAGCCGCCGCGCCATGCCCAGTCGCACGTGCCTCCCTTCCTGTACTCGAGGCCGCCGCGGATGTTGAACACGTCCTCCCAGTCCTCGGGGATCGACAGGTTGCGCGCGGGCGTGTCGGCGAACTCGAGTTCGAGGGTCGCGAACGAACTCCACTGCGTCCAGTTCGCGTTCACCTCGGCGTACCACGACGCACCGAGCTGTCGGCCCACGCCGAGCGACGCCTGCGCCGGGAACGCGACCGCGGTCTCGACGCGCTGGTCGGGCGGGAACGAGCCCGCGACGACGGCGTCGAACGTCGGGTTGCCGGTCGGGAGCTGCGTGAAGTCGGCCTTGCCCGCGTAGTCGATGTCGACCTCGCTGCGGTACGTCGCGCCCAGCTTCCACGTGGCGTCGCCGGGCCACCACTGCACGCCGGCGTTGAAGCCCACGCCCGAGCCGGTGTGGCTCTCGAGATCGACGACGCCGATGTCGTCGGTGCGGTCGTCGAGCGGATTGTAGGCCTGCAGGTAGCGCTGCAGCTCGACCTTCGACAGCACGATCGTCGCGCCGGCGCCGACGCGGAACGAGGGCGATGGCGCCCATGCGGCCGAGGGCACGAAGTAGAACGGCGTGATCTTCGACAGCGACGAGATCGCGCGCCCGGTGAAGTCGGCGGGATCCTTCCACGCGACCTGCAGCCCGTACGGGCTGTAGATGCCGATGCCGGCGGCGTACTTCTTGCCGATCCCCTGTGCGTAGTAGAGCGCGACCGGCGGGAACACCTCGCCCTTGGTCTCCTCCTCGACGCCGTAGCCCGGGAAGGGTGCTGTGCCCGAGAACTCGCTCTTGTAGTAGATGAGGTTGGGTGAGATCAGGAGCTGCTTGTCCTCGACGTTGGCGAGGCCCGACGGATTGAAGAAGATCGCGCTGGGATCGTCGGCCCGCGCGGTGAACGCGCCGGCGGTGCCGAGCGCACGCGCGCCCTGCTCGTAGAGGCTGAAGCCGGCGCCGTGCGCTTGTCCGGCGATTGACGGTGCGGCGACAAAGACGCACGCCGCCAGGGCGGCGTGATATCGGTTCGTAGTCATGACGGCACCCCCACATGGCCCTCGTACAGCGTCGCGATCCGCGCGGCGTAGCGCTCGTTGACGATCTTCCGACGCACCTTGAGCGTGGGGGTGAGCTCGCCGCCTTCGACGGTGAACTCGTCCTCGAGGAGCGCGATCTTCTTCACCTGCTCATACCGGGCGAAGCCCTTGGTCGCCTCCTCGATGCGACGCTCGTATAGATCGCACACCTCGGGCCGCGCCAGCAGCTCGGCACGATTGGCGAACGCGATGCCCTTGAACTTCGCCCACGCCTCGAGCTGCTCGAAGTGTGGCACGATCAGCGCCGTGCAGTACGGCATGCGATCACCGATCAGCACCGCTTCGGTCACGTACTTGTCGGCCTTGATCGCGTTCTCGATCGGCTGCGGCGCGATGTTCTTGCCGCCCGCCGTGACGAGCAGGTCCTTCTTGCGATCGGTGATGACGAGATGCCCGTCGCCGTCGAGGTGCCCGATGTCGCCGGTCCTGAACCACCCGTCGACGATCGCCTTGGCCGTCTCCTCGGGCAGGTGATGGTAGCCGCGCATCACGCCGGGGCTCTGCACCTCGATTTCGCCGTCGGCCGCGATACGCACCGTCACGTTCGCGATCGGCCGACCGACCGTGCCGGGCTTGTTCGCGTCCGGGCGGTTGACCGCGATCACGGGTGAGGTCTCGGTGAGCCCGTACCCTTCGAGCACGGGCAGGCCGCAGCCGATGAAGAACTCGGCCACATCGCGCGCCAGCGGCGCGCCGCCCGAGACGAAGAAGCGGATACGCCCGCCCACCCGCACCCGCAGCTTCTTGTAGACGAGCGCGTCGTAGAAGCCGTGCTGCAGGTTCAGCAGCGCGCCCGCCGGCTTCGCCCCCACCGCCTGGTGGCGCGCCCAGCGCCACGCCACGTCGCGCGCGCGGAAGAAGATCGCCCGGCGCAGCGCGGGTGCCGCGCTCGCAGTGTCGAGCACGCGGCCGTAGATCTTCTCGAACAGCCGCGGCACGGCAAACAGGATCGTCGGTTGGACCTCGCCCAGGTTGGCCGACACCACGTCGATGCTCTCGGCGTACGCGATCGACACGCCGCGCGAGACCATCGTGAAGTGCCCCGCCATGCGCTCGAAGATGTGCGACAGCGGCAGCACCGCGAGGCACGAGTCGGTGTCCCCGATCGCGAAGTCGAGCAGCGCGTCGTGCACGTTGGAGCACAGGTTTGCGTGCGTGAGCTCGACGCCCTTGGGGATTCCCGTCGTGCCCGAGGTGTAGATGAGGGTGGCGAGATCCTCGGCCTGAACGGCGTCGCCCGCCCGGCGCGCGGTGTCCGGGGCGGTCGTGAGTATCGCCGCACCGGCGTCGAGCAGCTCGGCCCACGGGCGGACCGGGATGTCGTCGCGACCCTGCGCGCCGCCGGCGACGTGCGCAGTCGGCGAGAGCAAGGCCGGTGGATCGAACACAAAGATCGCAGTCAAAGCCGGCAGGTCGGGCGCGAGCGCCTTGATCTTCTCGAGCTGTGCGGCGGTCGAGACGAACACGACCCGCGCGGCCGAGTCGGCGAGGATGTAGCGCGAGTTATCGGGCGTGAGCGTCGGGTACACGGGGACGACCGCCGCGCCCAGCGTGAGGATGGCGAAGTCGGCCAGCGCCCACTCGAGCCGCGTCTCGGACAGGATGGCGACCCGGTCGCCGCGGACGATCCCGAGCGTCGACAGCGCGGCGGCCACCTGCTCGATCTGCGCCTGCGCCTCGGCCGAGGACACGTCATGCCACACGCCGTCGCGTTTTGTGCGGAACGCGTCGGGGCGTGGGTGGTGTGCGAAGGCGGTGCGGTAGAGGTCGACCAGGGTCATCGCGTCTCCCATGGGGTCGGGGGTGCGAGGACCATAGCACGGGCGAGGCAGTCTACAAGCGCTTGTGCGGAAAGAGCTTAGTGTTCCATGCCCGGTGCGGCTGCGGCGGTTTTTGATCCAAGTCGGATAGTCAGTTGCAATACGGTATGAAATCGGATAGTATCCGATATCTCACGGAGATGAAATCGGGGAGGCCGCCATGCTGTACTCGATCGAACCGCTCGGCTCCAAGGAAGGGGAGGTCCTCGACCAGATCGCGGACCTCCACAAGTCGCTCAACTACGCCGTCAGCCAGCCCACCCGGTGGAAGGGGGTCCTCCGTCGGACCGC
>JANPEF010000046.1:0-3639 GCA_031431875.1 Candidatus Eiseniibacteriota bacterium
GCGACGGAACCCCACTCCCCCCAAATATAACCGCGCCACACACCCACGTCTGTGGCGCGCTTCGTATTCCACTGCTGCGACATCACTTCGAGGAGTCGGCTCGTTGGTGCTTCGGTCGACTCTCAAGACCGCCGCCTTCGACCACTCGGCCACCCCTCCTCGATTGCACGGGCGGAACTTGCACCAAGGCTGATCGGCGGGAGGTATACCCCTGGACCCCCGAGAGCTTCTTCGCGTAGCTCGCGAACCCCCCGTGCGCGGTCTCCGAGTACGGTACGGGCTTGCCCACCCGGTTCTTCAACTCGCGCTAGAGCGCGGGCGTGAGCTTCGCGTGCAGGTGGGAAACCGCGTAGACTTGGCGCCGTGCCCGATCGTCGCGAGACAGACTCGGGGAGCCACCGCCGCTGCGGCGCCATTGCCGGCGCGGTCGTCTCGGCCTGCGCGCTGCTCGGGCTCGCATTCGCTGTGCGACCGGTCCCCGCCGTCGCCGGGCCGGAGTGGCAGGCGCTCGACGCCGCCCCCGTGTCGAGTCGCATCGACGACCTCCACTTCCTCGACCCGCTCACCGGCTGGATCGCCAACGGCGACGGCGCGATCTACAACACGACCGACGGCGGCGCGACGTGGACCACGAAGGATCTCTCCGCGCAGGCGACGACGCTGGTCGACGTCTACTTCTGGAATGACCTCGAGGGACTGGCCGTGGGCGGGTTCGGCACGTACCCCGCGTCATGTCGCGCAGTCGTCCTCCGGACGACCGACGGCGGCGCGACGTGGACGCAGTCGGCCTGGGGCGAACGGGTGAATCGCTTCCAGTTCTTCGGGCCGGACCTGGGCTACGCCAGCGGCGTCACGGTCTACAAGTACACGGAGAAGGTCGCCGTCGGGGTGGTGCCGATCCTCCCCGCGAAGACCGGGATCGCGGCGCTGCCCAATCCGTTCGGCCCGCGAACGACGATCAGCTACACGCTGGCCGCCCGCGCGCGCGTCGCACTGCTCGTCGCCGATCCGTCCGGCCGGATCGTCCGCCGCCTCGCGTCCGCCAACTATGACGCGGGCGCGCACCAGGTCGAGTGGGACGGCCGGGACGACGAGGGGCGCGAGATGCCCACCGGGATCTACCTCTACGTGCTGCATGCCGGGGATCGGCACGAGATGGGGAAGCTCGTGCGGGTCCGCTGATCGCCGTGGCATCCGCAATGAGACGGGCCCCGGAGAGGGGTCTGTCCGTTCTTCCGTGGATGCGCAGTCACTGTCCTGCAGTCCGCCGAGGCGATCGCCGCCGGCCGCGTCACGTCCGCAGCGTCCCCGAGCGGATGCACTGTGTTATCGTAGTTGCCCCGGTCGCGACCTTGAGCCCTTCGGCGCGAGCGCAATCTGCGGGCCTCGGAGGATCTCATCATGCGAAAGCTCTCTCTCCTGCTGCTCGTCGCGGCGGCGGTGTGTACCGCCCTGACCGATCCACGCCCCGCGTCCGCCCAGGACGGTGAGCCGCTCATCATCACGCAGTGCGACTCCGTCTCGATCGACGGTCGGCAGGTCCAGCGGATCGCCTTCAGCCTGGCCGCGTCCTGGCACGGCTTCGACAACTTCCAGATGTATCCGGTCGCCCCGGCGCTCGGCGATACGTGCAGAATCGTCGAAGCCTCCGCGCCCGACGGCTGGACTGTTTCCATTGAGAAGGGCGGGTTCGTGTTCTGGTCCGGAAACCCGAATACCCCGGGCGCGACGCGGGATGGCTTCGAGGTCGTGCTCAGCGGCCCGTCGTGCTGTTTCCACTTCTTCTCCTGCCCGGTTGTCCTCGATCCCTGCTCCGGCGGCATCGTCTGCTTCGCGTGCCCGAGCAAGACCGACGTTCCGGTTCCGACGGCCCCGCGCTCGTGGGGTTCGGTGAAAGTGCAGTATCGCTAGTGGCATGACGAGCCCGGCGTGACGAGACCGGCGCAGATAGGGACACCGGACTCGCCCCCCCCCGCTTGCCCTCTATACCCGGCCCCGCTGGCTGTCGCCCCGCCTCGCTGGTTGGGCAACCGAGTCCGCGGCCCCCGGCCTGGCAAGTGCTGTCGACCTCCGCGATCACACGATGATCGGGTCACCCGCGAGGACCTGGGCGCGTTCGCTCCGGTCACTTCGGCCGCACCTCACGATGAACGAGGCCAAAGCCGACTCCGCCCCGGCCGCCTACGACCCAGGAGACTTCCATGCTCGCCCCCGACGCCCGACGATTGACCTTGCTCCTCGCCCTGCTCCCGGCGTTCCTCGCCGCCGCGCCCCGGCCCGCGGCCGCCCAGTACGTGTTGCCCAATTCCTGAGGTGCCAACGGTCCGGTCTACGCGAGCGCGCGATGGAACGATCGTCTCTATCTCGGCGGCGCTTTCGACTACGTGGGGCCCACACCGGGAGCGGCGTGTCGTACCTCGGCGCGATCGACACCTCGACCGGCGTGCCGACGGCCTCGCGCTGGCCTGGAACCCCGTGTTCGATGGCGCCGTCGTGACGTTCGCGACCACCGAAACCGGAGTGATTGCCGGTGGCTTGTTCAATCTCGTCGGCGGCGATTCGATCCACGCGGTGGCCGAGCTCGATTCGGAAACCGGCGCTGCGACCTCGCTGCGCCTCGAACCTTCGGCGAACACCACGGTCTCCTCGGTGCACGTCGACCAGGGAGTCCTGTACGTCGCCGGTTTCTTCAGCCGGCTGCGCGGCGTCCCGGTCGACAACCTCGCTGCCGTCGTCGTCGCCACGGTCGGCATCGGACCTCCCGCGCCGCGTTCCGCCCTCGCGCTACACGCCAGCCGCCCGAACCCGGTGCGCCGGGATGGCGTGTTCGAGTTCGACCTTCCGCACGCGGCCCCGGTCGCGCTCGACCTGCTCGACGTGCGCGGCCGCCGCGTGCGCTCGCTGCTCGCCGTCACGTGGCGTTCCGCGGGGCCGCAGCGCGTCTCGTTCGCGCGCGGCGTGCTGCCGGCCGGTCTCTACTTCGCGCGGCTCCGCTCGGGTGGGTCGTCCGCCACCACGAAGCTCGTCGTCGTCGACTGACGTTCCCCGGAGACTCCCTGCGCGCGCCCGTGCTTCCCCTACTCCTGCCGCTCCTCGCCCTGGCTTGCTCCCTGCCCGCTTCCCGAGCCGAAGCGCAACGCGTCGTCCTTGACTTCCGGGGCGCCTACAACGGGACGGCAGCGAACTGGCCGGCGAGACCGGGATCACCTCGAGCGCGTCCGGCGCGCGCGGCATGCTCTGGAGCATGTTCGACTTGCCCCGGGGCAAGCCTGACATAACGTCACTCGAACACGTCGACGAGGCGAAGCTGAAGCTGTTTGAATTCATCGAGGTGCTCTGCAACCAGAAGCGTCGCCACTCGACGATCGGCTAGGTCAGCCCGGCTGTGTTCGAGAAGACACGGGCAATTCGGGCAGCGTGAACGAACCATCTACGAAACCGGGGCACGCTCAGATCACGCTCTCGACGCCAGACGGCCACCCCCGATCGAGGGTGGCCGCAAGGTGGATGACCATCGAGTGTCGTGTTCAGGGGGCGCCCGAAACTAGACCCTATGGCATGACCGGCCCCCGGTTCGTACCGTCGTTCCCAACCAGGAACCCCGGGAACGACCGGGTGGTTTGATCCACTCTGACGCGG
>JANPEF010000047.1:0-2879 GCA_031431875.1 Candidatus Eiseniibacteriota bacterium
TCCCGGCCGAGTCCCGACACACCGTGTAGAAGCGGTAGGTGTGCCCATGCTCGCCCGGAAACGTGTCGGTCTGCGCGGTCGTCGCCACGCGCCAGGGCGCGTAGGGCGCACCATCATCGGAGACGAACACGGTGTAGTCACGCAATCCTGAGCCGACGTCTCCACCCGACCAGCTGACGCCGAAGTCGCGCCGCGGTGCGATGGGCGGAAGCGCATCGACCTCCGAGACCGGCAGGTCGGCATCCACGGTATTGAACCACTCGGGAGTGTCGATCGGCGGATTGACGTCGAACACGATGTGCGCGGTATTCGCAATGCGCGTCCCGGTCGGAAGCGCGGGCTTCGCCCGAACCACGAACGAAACGTGGCCCTCCCCCGCAGGCGGATTCTGATTGGGCGGCAGGAAGCCACCATCCGGATCGTCGAGCGGGTCGCCGGTCGCCGGATCAATCGAGCGGAAGCGGCACGTCAGCCCGCCGGTCTGCGGGTCGAGAGCGCCCTCGAAGCGCACGATCAGGTTCTGCCCCGGACGCAGGTCCACGTTCACGACGTGCGACGACGAACCCGGTGGGACGACCAGGCTCGTGTCGCCGAACCCGAACCCGGTGAACGTGAACGTCGCCAGGTCGAATCGCGCGGGATCGAGGTTGTCGGTCACGCGCACCTCCTGCGCGGGCGCGGTGGCCGCCGGGAGGTTTTCGAAGTAGATGACATAGGGCAGGAACGCCCCGGCCGCGATCGAGCGCTGCGCCCCGTAGCCGGGTAGGCCCACCTTGTCGTTCGGGTCGTACGAGTTCACGTACTCGATCTCGCGGCAGCAATCGGTCAGCCCAAACTCGGGTGGCATGCACGGTGGCGCGCCGTCCGGTCCGCACTGCGCGCGCGCCGGCGGCGGCGCAAAGGTGGCGATGCCCGACGCGATGCAGCCGAGCAGGGCGAGGCGGACAACGCGGTCTCTCACGGTCCGACCCACCGCGCCTGGAGTGTTCCTCCGCTTTGCGCGAGCTCCATCGGCAGCCGGAGATTGAGCGTCACGCCGGTGAGGTTGATGCCCGGCGAGGCCACCACTCCGGGAACGATCAGCGTGGTCGCGTCCTCGAACTGTCCCGAGAGCCGGGTGGGCGTGAAGGATCCCGGGCGCTCCACCCGCAGCACCCAGGCGAGCCCGGGCGGTACGACGAGCTGGATCGATCCGACGACGTCCTCGTTCCCGGGGTTCGTCGCGGCGATCGACCAGTCGGACGCGCCCCCGCGGCGCAACCGATCCCGGCCGACCATCTCGACGCGGATCGGCAGGCGCACGATCTCGCCGATCGTGAACGCCGCGACGGCCGTCTCCTCCGCGCCCCCCGCGCCCTCGAGCACCACATCCCAGGTTCCGTGCGCCCGCCCGGCGAGGTCGAAGCGCGCGCTCAACATCCCGGTGTCCGGATCCTGCGCCAGCGGATCGGCCACGATGTCGCTTTCGCCGCTGCGGCGCAGGCGCGTGGCGACGACGGGGACCAGCTCCGAGCCGGTGATCGTCGCGGTGATCGGCCCGCCGCCCCCGCCGAAGGACGGGAAGATCGCGATCCCCGGCGCGACGACCCGGAGATAGGCCGAGTCGACGAGATACAGCGCCTCCACCGCCCGCCCGCCAGTGCCCAGCGGATTCAGGATCGCGAACCGTCCGGACACGCTCTCGCCGAACACGAGGGGAAGGTTGCCGGACGCGGGCTCGAACCCGGGCTCGAAGACCGGCGACACCGTGCCATCGAGCGCGATGGTCTGGCAGAGCACTGCAAACTGCACCGCGCTCGTGCTGTAGTGGGCCTCGAGCTCGCCGCTGGCGAGTTGCTCGTAGACCAGGCCCCCAGCGCTCGCGCCGGCGCCGACGCGGAGCAGCCCGGCATTGGTCACCGACTCGCCGTTGATCGTGGCCCCGCCCTCGAGGGCGAGCACAGCGAATGGCTGGTTCGCGATGAGGGCACCCGCAACGAGGTTGGTCGCGGCCCGCACCACCACGTGCCCGCGGTTGATCAGCGTGTCCATGATCGCGCCGGGAAACAGCCCCGGGCTGAACCGCACGTCGATCGAAGCGCCCGGTTCGTTGATCACCGTGGTAAGGCTGACCATGCCCGTCGTCTGGAGCGTTCCCGCGTTGGTCAGGACGCCGAGGATTCGGGAATCCGTGAGCTCGATCGTGCCCGCGTTGGCCAGACCGAGGTCCGCATGGATTTGCGCCGTCGTGGCCTCGATGCGGCCCCGGTTCTCGGCGACCCCGTAGGCGGTCAGCACGGCCTCGACCTCGATGCGGATCACACCCGAAGTCTCGACCCGTAGCGCGGAAGTCGCCGTCACGGATGTGTCGTCGGCGAGGAGGAGCATCTGTTCTCCCGCCGCCCCTCCGACCACGAGCTCGTCCACCACCGGGACGTCCGCGAATGCGACCGTGACCACGTAGGACCCCGCGAGCGAGATCAGGGCGCGATCCCCCTTCGCTGGGACCTGCGGAGGACTCCAGTTCGCCGCTTGACCCCAGCTCCCGCCGGCCTCATTCACCCACTGGATGTCTGCCGCATGAGCGCTTCCCACGCCCAGCGCGGCCAGGCACCCGGCCACGAGCCCAAGCGAAGTCCCGGCCCGTCGGGCCGAGACCGAGACGCTGATGCCGAGAGAGGTCATTCGCATGCTCGAGTGGGCGCCCCCGACCCCATGTCGGGTTGCCTCGACCCCTGTGACGACGGGAATCCAGGTTCGTCAGGAGGGTGCGGCGAAATAGTGCCAGATGCGGACTCGAACCCGGGTATCGTGCCGCAACATGAAGATTCTCCCCGGCCTGCTCGCGGCCGTCGCCGTCATGCTCCTCGGGTTCGCCGCGGCGGAAGTGGCGGGCCGCG
>JANPEF010000048.1:0-12074 GCA_031431875.1 Candidatus Eiseniibacteriota bacterium
AGTTCGGTGAGCGGAATCAGGCGCTTGGTCGTGCTGTCGCAGAGCGCCGCCGCCTTCGCCGGCAGGACGGGGGCCGTGAGGAGACTCAGGGCGCTGAGCGGGACGAGGAGGAGGCGAAGCAGGCGCAGGATCATGGCGCAACAAGGGTAGCACCTGCGGCGCGGGTCCGGGACGGAGTCTACGAGCCGAACAGCCGGCCGGGCTCGGCCAAAGTACTCAGCGGCACTGCCTCGAGGCCCAGGTCGTCGAGCGCGATGCGGATCGAGGGCGTCTGTGTCGGCGCGTCGGCGCCCCGGGGCAGGGCGGGGCGGGCGACGTTCATGCGACGAGGCCACCATGAAATTGTGACATGCGATGTCTGTTTTTCATGGTGCTCGTGGTCGTGGACCGGGTCTGCTGGAGCCTCGGGACGCGATGTCAAGCCGGGGGTCGGGGTGGTCCCCGGGGGATGAGCGTACGTTCCGTACGAACCGTACGCACATCCCCGGAAGGGGCAGTCCCTCCGGGCTTTACAACTCCCCGCTGGAGGCGCCGCAGGCCCCTAGAAACTCGTCCCGAACGCCAGGTGGAAGTGCCAGCGGCGCGAGGTCTTCAGCGGCAGCGACTCGATCGGTGTGCCGTCGAGCAGCGCCTGCAGCAGGTCCCCCGAGTCGACCAGGTCCGCAATCGACGGGTTGAGCTTGTAGCCCACGTCGAACTTGATCGGCCCGACCGGCGTCCCGAGGTCGAGCCCCAGGCCGGTGCCGTAGAACCAGCCCTCGGCCTCGGGCGTCGCACCGGCCCCGTCGAAGCGCGAGTCCTCCGTGCGCACGCGACCTGCGTCGAGGAACGCATGCCAGCCCCACGCGCCGCGCACGCCCGGGAACGGGACGCGCAGCTCGAGCGACAGCGACGCGCGCTCGAAGCCGCCCAGCGGCACGAAGTTGTCGGCCACCAGCCGAATCGTGTCGGCTTCGGTGACCCCGCGCACGTCGGGGACCTTGGGCCCGAGCAGGCGGTCGCCCCAGCCGCGCACGTCGTCGGTGCCGCCGGCGGTGAACAGCACGTCGCGCAGCTGCAGGAACTTCACCGACGGATCGTCGCCCTCGGCGGGGAGGCTCTTGCCGAACGGAAACATCTGCCCCGCGCTCAGGCGTCCGGCCAGCGTCATGCGCCCGGGCAGCGGGTAGTAGCCGTGAACGCCGACGTCGATGCGCGAGTAGTTCGTGCTCGCGACGCTCGGAGGCGCGGTGACCTGGACCGCGGGGCGCACCACGAGGCCGCGCCGCGGGTTCGCCGGGTTGTCGACTCCTCCGCCCGTTCCCGACAGCGTGAACGTGCTGTTCCACAGTTCGGTCCCCAGCGAATCGAGCAGGCCCTGCGCCTGGTACTGGAGCAGCGTCAGCAGGTCGACATCGCCGGCGGCGAAGTCGTTCAGCGTGTACTCGTAGATGCGGCGTCGTGCGATCTGGTAGTCGAGCGCGATCGACTTCAACCCGCCCAACCGGTAGATCAGCGTCGTGTTGACGCCGACCTGCAGCGAGTTGTCGGTCACGTTGTCACGCTTCTCGATGAACGGGCTCACCACGCCGCTCATCCGCCGCATGAGGAACGACGGCTGCGTCAGGGACACCGACGCTCGGTAGAGCTCGTCCGGGTTTGCCGCCACCGCCCCCAGGCCGGTCTGCGCCACGCCAGAAACGGTGAACATGCGCGCGCCGCCCATGAAGTTCCGGTGCGTCCAGCGCAACTCCGAGCTGACGCCGGCCTCGGTGCCGTAACCGAGCTGGCCGCTCACCAGGCGCGGCTCGGCCTCGGTGATCCGCACGTGCACGGCGACGTCCGCCGGCGGCGTATCGGGCCGCGCCGACAGGGAGTCGGCGGGGGCGGGATCGGGCGTGTCGACCATCGCGACGCGCACGATGTCGAGCTCGCCGATGTCGCGCCGCGCGTCCTCGAGCTCTTTCGCCGAGTAGGGATCGCCGTCGTGGAACGGCAGCCGCTTCTCGACCGTGGCCGCGGAGATGTTCTTCGTGCCTTCGACCGCGATGGGCCGGAATACCGCGCGCCGGCCCGGAGCGACGCGCATCGTCAGGTCGCGCTCGGTGGTCGTGCTGTCGTCGGACAGCGCGTGGCGCACGCGCGCGAACGGGAACCCGCGATCGCGCCACCACGCCTGCGTCTGCAGTCGGAGTCGGTTCGCTTCCCGCAGGTCGAGCCGCTTCCCCTCGAGTTTCTCCCAGCGGCCGAGTTGCTTCTCCCACGAGCCCGTTTCGCCCTCGGGAACGGGCAGCGCGACCAGGCTGTCGCGGGCGATCACGTCGATCCGGCCCAGGATCAACGGCGGTCCTTCGGTGATGACCAACGTCACATCGAGCAGGTTCTTCGCGTCGTCGCGGATCACTTCGTAGCGGATGTCGGCCTTGCGGAAGCCGGCCTCGCGATAGCGCGAGCGCAACCGCACCACGTCGCGCTGCAGCTCCATCGGATCGAACGGCACCAGCACCGGGCCGGGGACGAGCGGGAGCTTGCCGATCGCCTTCCGCAACCCGTAGGACCCGCCGCGGTCCTTCGAGACCAGCAGCGGTCGCAGCTCGCGCGAGTCGAGCGTCTTGGTCTCGGTCCAGCGGAAGTGGATCCCGCTCACTTCGGTCGCACCGTCGATATGTACTTGCGAAGCGGCGGGAGCCGCGAGCAAGAGCGCGAGGGCGAGTGCGATCAGCACCACGCGCGCGAAGATCCAAAGCCTGGCTTCGCCTGAATTAATAAGCACGGCGCGCCCGGATGAACGAGTTCAGTTCCGACGACTCGCCCTGCAGGTTCAACAGCAGCCACTGGTAGGCCTCGTACTCGATCTCGACCTGCGTGCGGTAGTTCGTACTGGTCGACGTGTTGTCGTTCTCCTGGTACTGCACCGGCTGGCGAAAACCCACGTACAGCCGCGAGCTCACGTAGCGGCCCGCCACCAGCGTCGCGCCCTGCACCGCGTCCTGGCGGATCTGCACCACGTCGAGCCCGATCGATTCCTGCGCCAGGTCCTCGAACCGGCCGGTCACCTGCGCGAGTGCGGTCTGGGCGGCCAGCGTCGTGGCCGTCGTCGACGTGCCCGAGCTGATGTCGCTGCGCGTTCGGCCGGTCGCGATGAAGGAGATGATCTCGGTCGCCGACATCGCGGGCTCCGACGACATCGTGAGCTTCAAGTCATCGACGCGCCCGGTGACGTCCATGCGGACGACCACGTCCGAGCCGTCGCCGTCGCCCGCGCTGGCGGTCTTGTACGTCGTCTGGATGTCGACGGTGTGGCGGTTCGTCGGGCCGTTGAGCAGGATCTCGCCGCCCGAGAAGTCGAACCGCCGCGCGAACTGCTCGACGTAGCCGTGCCCGGGCACCGGTTCGATGCGGCCGTACAGCTCGGCCTCGGCGTGCGGCAACTTCCTCACCCGCACGTTGCCGGCAAGCTCGAGTGCCAGGCGCGGCGCCTTGCGTTGCCGGATCCAGGTGTTGCGTTCGATCGTGACGTCGAGGTCGAGGTCGGATGCCTCGTAGAGCAGGATCACCGGGTCGGACGCCTTCGCCGTGACCGGGCCGAACGTCTCCTCCATCATGCGGATGTCGGCCGGCGTGAGCCGCACCTCCGGCACCCGGTTCGCCGCCTCCATCATGGCCTCGGTGAGTTCGAACTCCGAGTTCTCGACCGAGGCCTTGCCGCGGACGATCGGCGAGCCGAGCGTGCCGGTCATGGTCACGTCGCCGGTGGCGACGACGTGCATGTCCTTCGTATTCATCGCCTCGAAGTTTTCCGCGTGCACCTTGAGGTCCGGCTCGATGCGCGTCAGGCCCTTGATCGTGAGCACGCCATCGCCGCTGAGCGTGCCCTTCTCCGAGTGCACGCGCGCCTCGCGCACGAACACGCGATCGCCCTCGAGCTCGGCCGTCAGGTTCGCATCGTCGAAGAGGACACCGAGCGCAAGGAGCTCGGCCATGCCTTTCTCGAGCACCAGCCGCCCCTTCCCGGCGAGCGCCTCGCTGTGCCCGGTCAGGTGCAGGTCGACGTCGAGCGTGCCGGTCGGCGGGCCCACCTGGCGCGGATCGAGAAACGGACCGAACGCGGCGAGGTCCATCCGGTCCCCGCGGATGTGCAGATCCACCTCGCCCTCGGCGGCGCGCACGGCAACGATCGTGTCCCCCGGCACGGGCAGGGCGAGCGTGAGCACGAGCGGCAGGTATCCCGTGTACGTGAGCGACGAACCCGTCGGCGGGGCGAACGCGCCGTCGATCTCGAGTCGGCGGCCGTTCCACTTGATCTGGGTGGTGATCGCGCCCGCGGGCTGGTCCTGCGCATTCATGATCACGTCGATCGAGCCCTTCGCCTCGGGCGCCGTGGCCGGCCCGCGCAGCGCGAGCGTGCCGTCGATCTCCCCGCCCACGTTCGGCCGCCCGATCCACGCCGCAAAGAGGTCGAGCCCGAGCGCGCGCGCCTCGACGTCGAGGCTCTGCGTGCCTCGGCGATCCACGATGCCGTGCGCGCGCACGAGGCCCAGCGCCGAGCCCCGCGCCTCCAGGTCGTCGATCACCAGGCGTTGCGCGCCATAGGCGAAGCGCGCGGGCCGCACCAGCGCCCACGACGCCGAGTCGGCCTGGATGTCGGCCTTCGTCAGCGTCACGTGCGTCATCACCGAGTCGAACGCCGTCGTCCCCGCGAGCGCCACGCGGTGCCGCGCGTCGAGCGTCGCGGTGAGCTCGAACGCCGGCGCACCCTCGGCCCAGCGCGCCACGACCTGTGCGGTCTGCATCCGGACCGCGCCGGCCTGCAGCGCACGGAGTTGCGCCGTCGCCTGCGCCTGGTCGAGGCGATAGGTGCGATCGAGCGTGCCGTGCGCGACGAGATCCCCGCCGACGAGGCGGTTGCCGTTGATCGCGAGCGAGTGGATCGCACCGGTCACGTCGAACACCAGGTGCCGCGCCGGGCCGTACAGCCGGGCGTCCAGCAGCGCATGCGACACGCCCAGCGAGTCGATCCCGACGATCGGCTCGAGCGGCTCGAGATCCTTCACCTCGAACGCGACGTGCACGCCCGCTACCGAGTCGACGACCACGGTCGTGTCGAACAGCGCCAGGCGGCCGTCCCCGTGCGCCTCCGCCACGTTCGAGTGAAGCAGCAGCGTGTCGAGCGTGGCGATGCCGGCGGCGAGCGCGACGCGCGCCTCGAGCGAGTCGACGCGCGCGTTCCCGATCCGGCCCTTGGCGACGGCGCGGCCGGTGGCACGTGCGGTGGCCGGGCTCACGCCGTTGCCCTCGGCGGTGAGGCGCAGCGTGCCCTCGCTCGTCAACGTGTCGGGGCCGCCGGTCAGGTGCGCCAGAGTGCCAAAGGGCACCGTACCGGTCGCGTTCCACGCCGCCGTGTCACCCTCGGCCGTGAGCGTCGCGGTCCCGCCCCTGGTGCGCACCTCGAGGTCGGCGCCCGCGCGACCGGCGGTGAAGTCGAAGACGCCGTCGACGCCGTCCAGGGATACGGTCCCGATGCGCGAGCGCTCGAGGTGGAGGCGGCCGGCCGAGACGTCCGCGCCGCGGCCCATGAACGAGAGCGTGCCGGTGAGGTTGGTGCGCGGCATGGACCCGCCGGTCCACGGGGCGGCGTCGACGTTGTCGAAGCGCGCCTCCCGGATGTCGTAGCTCGGCGTCGTCTCGAACGGCCTCGCCGTCCCGGCGAACCGCAGGCTGCCCGACGGCGACTCGGCCGCGCCCTCGAAGGCAAGATTGCCGCGCGTGAGCACCACCATGGCCTGGCCCTTGTCGACTTGCTGCCCGCGCACCAGCGACGGGTCCAGCTCGAGCCCCGCCCGCGCGTCGGTCCCGCGGCCCTCGGCGCGGAAGCGGCCGTTGAGGTCGCTGTCCTCCAGGGCGAGATGGCGGAAGCTCCCGTCGGTGAGGCGGTAGCGGCCGCTCGGGTCGACGCGCACCCGCGCCGCGGCCGCCGCGAGCTGCCAGTCGCCGTAGTGCGAGTCCTTCAGCGTCACGTCGGCCGTGAAGTCGCCGCCCTGCCCGCGCGCGGTCGCGGTGCCGGAGAGCGCGCTCGGCCCGGACTGGCCCGCGAGGCGCGCCACGTCGAGGTCGTCGAAGGTGAAGCGCTTCACTTCCCATTGCACGTTGTTGTCTGTGTCGACCGTGCCCACAGCATCCACGGCGCCTGCGGCGCCGTGGAGATAGGCATCGAAATCGAATCGTGCCGGCGCGAACCCCTCGCCCCGCACGTGCATCGTCGTCGCGAAGTCGGCGCGCCTTGCGAAGTCGGTCCATCCCGGCATGCCGGCCACGCGGCGCGGCAGGCGATCGGCGATCGCGGTGAGTTCGTAGGCGGGACGCGTGTCGAGCGGCCGCACCCAGCCCGTGACCTCGACACTCGCCTGCTCGTGCACGGTCTGGAGCGTGACGTCGGCGTGCCCGCGCGTGAACGTTGCCGAAAGAAGTGTCGCACCCACGGCCTGCGGACCCAGACGTGTGCTGTCGGTGCTCGCCGTGACGGTTCCATCGAGCGAGTCAATGCGCGCGCCGGTGAGCGCGATGTGCGCGGTCACGTCACCGTTCAGGTCGAGCCTCGGGATGAAGGGACGCAGGTCCCGAAGGACCATCGGCGCGGCGTCGGCCGTCAACTCCATGCGCTCGATCCCCGCACCGAGCTCAGGACCTGTCGCGATCGCGCCGTTGCCCGAGAGCTTCGTCGTGGGGCTCTGCAACGAGAACGTGCTCACCTCCGCCCGTCCGTCACTCACCGTGCCCGCGGCGGTCAGCGTCGCCGCCCCGTGGCGCGCCTCGAGCCGATCGAGCCCGAACGCCATACGCCCGCCGCCGATCCGCCCGTCGCTCAGGGTGAGTGCGATGTCGTCGATCTGCGGCAGGGAGTCGTCCACGCCGGCGACGAAACGCCCGCGCTCGAGCGTGAGCGTGCGCAGTCGGATCGGCTGACCCTCGTAGAAGCGGCCATGCAGGAGATCGCCGAGCGAGAGCTGCACCTCGCCGGGCGTGCGCCCCGTCGTGTCGACGATATCGCCGGTCACGGTGACGCCGCGCAGGTCGAGCCGCGCGATGTCGATCTGTCCGGTGAACAGCGCCCGCGGGTCGTGGAACACGCGCAGCGTGTCGATGGAGACCAGCAGGGTGTCGCCGCGCGCGAAGCGGAAGCCGTCGAACTCGAGGTGCTGGAGCCAGTTTCCGCGGACCTCGCGCACCGTGATCGTCCCGCGGCGCTGCAGCTCGATGCGACCCAGCACGAAGAGGACGGTGCGGGTGCCGATCGCCGGGCTCTGCATCGCGAGGAGGAATGCCGCGACCACGCCCACCAGCAGCAGCAACGTGCGCGCGAGCCCGCGCAGGACGCGCCGAGCCCAGGGGCGTGGCGTACGGGGCGTCTCGGGGGGGCCGGGCGGAACCTGGGGCGGGGACGGCATGCTTTCAATCTAGCGCAATGGCGGCCCGTGCGGCCCCTGTTCGCCGGGGGCTTCCGAGGCGGACGCGGCCGGGCGGCGACCCGTCGCGTGGTGATGGTGGGCGAGTGAACTAGTCCTGCGGGGCTCCCGGACGGCGCTGCGCCATGTGCCACAGCACGCCGCACGGATCGTAGACGTACACCGTGCGCAGCCCCCAGGGCTGCATCGCCGGCGGCTTGGGCGCCTGCACGCCGAACTTCCCGGGCAGGTCGAGCGCCTGCACGTGCGTCCACCACGCGTCGAGGTCGTCGACCATGAGCTGCATCATGCAGTTCTCGGCCCACTCCTTCGCGTAGCCCCGCTGCAGGATGAAGCCGCCGGAGCCCGCGTTGAAGATCGCGACCTCGCCGTCGAGGACCTTGGTGAAGCCGAGCGCCTCGTAGAAACGCTTCGACCGGTCGTAGTCCTGCGTCGGGAGGAACGGGCGGGCGAGTTCAGTGCCGGTGGGGATGTTGGTCATGAGTAGAGTTCCTCCTCCGTAACGGGATCCGGAATCGCCGCTCCGCCCGTCTGTCCTCCGCGCGCGCGCGCGGAAAACATCGGGCCGCGCGCCTGCTGCACTGGGGCGAAGCGCAGGAACCCCGTGTCCTCGACCATGTCGTCGTAGACCGCTTCCATTCCTCCGCGCATGAAGTAAGTCTCGTGCCAGAAGCCCGTGCCGCCTGAGTCCTTGAGGAATGTGCGCCACCACTCGCGGTGCGGTTCGGAGCGCGCCCAGGCCTCGAGCGACTGGAAGTCGCGCCAGTACTGGCGTATGCCCACGTGCGGCGGGATCAGCGAGAACAACAGGTTCTCGTGCAGCAACAATCCATCCGGTCGGGCGCCGACGGCGCTCGCGATCTTCGGTCCGAAGCCGAACACGGTCTTGAGCCCGGCGAGCGTGTTGACCCGCAGACCGAGGTAGATGACCACAAGATCCGGATAGCCGGACAGGTCCACCGTGCGGCGGTTCACCTTCGTCTTCACGTCATCCTCCGTTTCTGGCGGGCAGCCAGCCTCCGCCACGCGCGATAGGTCGACCGTCGAGCGCGACGCGCACCGCATGCTTCGCCAGCAGCCGCGTCGAGTCCAGCACGGGCAGCGGCAGCATCGGGGCGATCGCCTCGAGCACGAGGTGCGCGGTGTTGTCCGGGCAGACGTAGAAGTCCGCGCCGGCCGCGACGACCTGGCGAACGCCGGCGGCGAGGTGCACGCCGACGGCCGCGTGATCGCCGGCCTCCCAGCCGGGCATGCTGAGCCCCATCGGAATCGCGCTGACGACGATCGGCGGGTGCATGTGCGGTCCGATCTGCTGCCCGCCCTCGCGGCAGGCGGTGAGAAAACACAGGGCGCCGCCTTCGGCGCTGTGGGCCACGATGCCGATGGTTTTCACGCGGGGATCCTCGGCCGTCTCATGCGACGTTCTCCTCGATCCAGCCCGTGAGGTACGTGCGGTAGTCAATGAAGGTGAGACTCCCGACACGATCCCCGAGCCGCCGGCACATCTTCTCGAGATCGGGGCGAAACCGCAGGTAGTGACGCTCGATCGTCCCCGCGGTCGGGAAGTGACGCCCCTGTCGCGCAGCCTGAAGCCAGTTCCTGGTGGCCGCGATCGCATCCGAAATGCGGTTGTGGTGGGCCCGAATGTCCTGCCCGGCAATGTCCGAGCAGAACTTCTGGTAGCGGTGTCGATCGCGCTCGAGGATGAGGCACGACTTGAGACCTTGTTCCTCTCCACCGTAGTACTTGGCCCCGAGGAACACTCCCAGCTCGAGAGGCATGTTGAACCGCGGCAGACGATTCGTCCGGTCGAGCGTGGTGCGCGACAGGTCGTGGATGCCCAGGGGGCATTCGTGAATGAGTTCGAGCAGTTTCTCGAATCTCGTCTGGCTTCCGTCATCGCCGTCGAGCGCGCACCGCGCGATGAATCCACACTCGTGCACGGTGTATACGAGGGCTTGAAAGAGCTTCGTGTAGTGACGATCAAAGGGGACGTTCAGGAATACGCTCTCGGACTTCGGTGTCATGGCGGACCGCCGGGGGGCGGGAAGGGGCGCCGCGCTACTTCTGCTTGGAGGATCGGACGACGACCTGCTTGCCCGCCGTGGCCTTGCTCGATTTCGAACGCGCTCTCGAAGCGGACTTCGTCGCCACAGGCACGATCTGGCCGAGATACTTCTCACGAAGCTCCCGTGACTTGGCCGGACTCAGCACGATGAACTTGCCCTTCGGGCGATCTCCCCGGACGGCCCGGGCCGCGGCACGTGCCTCGAGGAGAGTCACGCCTCGGGCCTTCTTGTTCTTGATGGAGACGGATTCACTCTTCACAAGACCTCCCAGGGGGCCGACCGGCGGCGGCTACGATGAGAATACGCCCGCCCTTGCCCCGGCTTCAACTCACGAACTCGGATCGGAAGCTCACCCGCTCCTGGCTCATGCGCACCAGCAGCTCGCACGGCGCGAAGCGTGCGCCGTGTTCCTTCTCGAGGCCGCGCAAGCGCTCGACGACCGAGGGCAGACCGAGCACGTCGGCGTGGCGCAACAGTCCGCCGCGGAAGGGCGGGAAGCCGGTGCCCATGATCATCGCCAGGTCGACCAGCGCCGAGGTGGCGACGACGCGCTCCTCGAGGCAGCGGGCGGCTTCGTTCACCATGGCGAGCAGCATGCGCTCGCGCCACGCGACCGGGCCGGCCTGGATGACTTCGCGCGACGGGCGGTCGGCCAGCGGATACACGGCCGGATCGGGCGTGGTTTCCTTGCCGCGATAACGATAGAAGCCGAGCCCGTTCTTCTTGCCGCTGCGGCCTCCCGTCACCATGGGCTCGAGCACGCCGGCGGGGTCGACGCGGTCGCCGAACGCCGCGCCCAGGATGTGCGAGACCTTGTCGGCCACGTCGAGCCCGATCTCATCCAGCAGGCGCAGCGGCCCCATCGGCATTCCGAACTCGGTCATCGACGCATCCAGCGCCTCGATGTGCACGCCCTCACGGAACAGGTGCAGCCCTTCGTTGAGGTACGGCATGAGGATGCGGTTGACGAGAAAGCCGGGCGCGTTCTGCACGACGACCGGCGTCTTTCCCAGGCGGCGCGTGAGCGCGACGGCGGTCTCCATCGCCGCCGGCGCGGTGCGCTTGCCGACGATGACCTCGACCAGCGGCATGCGGTCGACCGGATTGAAGAAGTGGAGACCCACGAGCCGCGACGGATCGCGCATCCGTGACGCCATCGCATCGATATCGAGCGAAGAGGTGTTGGTCATCAGGATCGCGTGCGCCGGGAGCAGGGCCTCGACCTCGGCGAGCACGGCCTGCTTCACCTCCATCTTCTCGACGATGGCCTCGATCGCGACATCAAGTCGCGCGAAGCCGGCGAAGTCGGTGGTGCCCGCGATGCGGCGCATGAGCTTGTCAGCTCCCGCCGGCGACAGCCGGCGGCGCCTTACACGACGTGCGAAGACCTCGTACGCAGCACGCAGGCCCTTCCCCACCGCCTCCGGCGCGACGTCCTTCATCCGCACGTCGACGCCCGCATCGGCCAGCACCTGCGCGATGCCGCCGCCCATCGTGCCCGCGCCCAGCACGGCCGCAGCGTTCACGGGCACCGCGGCGGGCGTAGGCGGCTCCTTCTTCACCGCTTCACCGAGGAAGAACAGCGCGGTGAGGTTCTTGTGCTCGGGCGTGACCAGCAGGCGGCCGCAGGCGCGCGCTTCGGCGGCCAGCGCGTCGGGAATCGGTCCGCGCATCGTCGTCGGCAACAGGTCGAGGATCTCGAGCGGCGCGGGGTAGTTACCCTTGGTCTCCTTGAGCACGCCCTTCTTCGCCTGGCCGAACACGAACGCGCGCCCGAGCGGGTTGTTCTCGAGCAGCCAGGGCGGCAGCGGCGCGCTCGCCTTCTTGCGCGCCGCCGCACGGGTCGCGAGAACGCGGCCGTAGGCGGCGGCATCGAGTCGCGTCGACAACCACGTGATCGCGCGCGTCGTGAAGTCTTCCTTGGGCAACAGGTCGTCGGCGAGTCCGGCCTTGAGTGCGCGCTTCGCGTCGAGCGTCTTCCCGGTGAGGATCAAGTCGAGCGCGGTGGTCAGCCCGACCAGGCGCGGCAGGCGTGTCGAGCCGCCAAAGCCGGGCAGGATTCCCAGTCGCACTTCGGGCAGGCCGATCCCTGTCTTCTCGAAGTCCGACACGACGCGGAAGCGACACGCGAGCGCGAGCTCGGTGCCGCCGCCCAGGCACGCGCCGTCGATCGCTGCGAGCGTGGGGAACGGCAGCGTGGCCAGCCGCTGGAAGATGGCCTGCCCGCGCGCGGCCGCCGCTTCGCCCTGCTCGGGCGTGCGAATGTCCCAGATCTCGTGCACGTCGGCGCCGGCGACGAAGGTGCGCGGCTTGCCGCTGGTGACGACGAGCCCGCGCAGGCCGACGTGTGGCAGGCGCCCGAGCAGGCTCGCGAGTTCCTCGAGCACCGCGCTGGCGAGGATGTTGACGCGCGCGTCGGGCACGTCGAGCGTGAGCACGCCGAGGCCGTCGACGCCCGGCGCCAGGTCGACGCGCCACGCGCGGCCCGGCTCGGGGAGCGTGTGACGCGGCGTCGCGACGGGGGCGGTGGTCATCGCGCGACCTCCACCACGACGGCGGCACC
>JANPEF010000049.1:0-59118 GCA_031431875.1 Candidatus Eiseniibacteriota bacterium
ATGGACATCGCGGACTCCTTCGAGCGAGCAATCGTCCGGGCCCGTGGGGTCCTCGCAGACGATGGATGCCGCGAGCCGACTTCCGGGTGGAAGGACGTCACTCCCCTCGACCATAGGGCAGCGATCGCATTCTCGAGCAGGCTCATTGCGCGCGCGCGGCGGAGTCGGCGAAACGCCGGACACGCGCGCCGGGAGAAATCGAGCTGTTTGCCGCGGTTATCGCGCTTGCGCCGTCCGATCCAGGCCCGCGGACGTCTTGCGCAGGATCAGGATGTTTCCGAAGGCGGGACCGGGGGCACGCACGTGGCGGAACCAGGCACGGTTCCAGCCGTGGATCACCGCCAGCGCGGTTCCCGAGTTCGTGCGGCTGTAAAGCTCGGTGAACTGGCCGGCGAAGCGGCGGACCAGGGAGAGCCCGAGCCCCTGGAAGCGCGACACGAGCCAGTCGACGTTCGCATGGCGGATGAGGAGGACGCCGTCGGGCGTCATCAGTTCATACTCGGCGCCGGCCGGCGCGAGGCGCGGTCGCCGTCCGCGCAATCGGTTCGACACGCGGAGGAGAAGGCCGTGCATGGACCCCGCATTGCCCTCGCTGACGACCAGCATGCCGCCGGGCCGCACGACACGGGCCAGCTCGACGATCGCACGCTCGACCTCGGGCACGTGCATGAGCACGCCCCAGCAGAGGACCGCATCGAACGACGCATCGGCGAACGACAGGTGGAGGAGATCCTCGCGCTGCAACGTCACGCGGTCGGACAGGCCCGCTGCGCGGACGTTCGCTGCGGCCGACTCGAGGACGCTGCTCGAGAAGTCGACCGAGCGCACGTGGAATCCGCGGCGCGCCAGGCGAATCGTGTGTGCCCCGGCGCCGCAGCCGGCATCGAGGATCGTGGTACCGGCGGGCAGGCCGAGTTCGCGCACGACCACGTCGAACGCCTCCTCGAATGAGCGCTCGTTGGCGTCGCTGCGGAACACCGACTCCCAGCCCTGGTGCACGCCGGGGCGGTCGAGTGTCGCGGCAAGATCGTCGGATCCGGGTGCGGTCATCGCGGGGTGCGCCGCCTCGGCCCGCCGATCGGGGCGAGCCGAGGCAGGCTAGCACAGGCGCAACGGAAGTCGGCCGGCGGCTAGGCCCCCGGCGGCAACGGCGGCGGCGTGCGCCCGAACAACGACGCGACATCCGCGACCGACGCGGCAGCCGTCCATGCGGTCATTCCCGGCATCCACACCAGCGTCGCCGGCGTGACTCGCCCCGACGCCGCTTCCTCGGCCAACTGCAGCAGCGTGTACGGACCGGCCGCGCGGCCGCTCGCGGCGACGTGCCACTGCGCCGGGATCGGCGGCGGCGACGTCGGGGCGCCGGGCGCCCCCACCTGCTGCGCGTACGCCAGTCCCATGCCCAGGCCCACGCCGGCACCGGCGACGCCGCCGGCCGGGTTTGCCGCGGCGATCGGCGTCGAGCGACCGACTTGGTACGCCTGGTACGAGGCGAGGTCGGCGACGACGCTGATCGACGTGCGCGCATCGAGCGCCTTCTCCACTTCCTCGGGCACCGAGATATTCACGATGTAGAGCTGCGGGATATCGAGACCGTACTCGTTGTCGACGCGCGCCAGCACCGCGGCCCGCAGCTGCTCCGACAGCGGGCCCGAGTTCGCGGCGAGGTCGCCGAGACGGATGCCGGAGCGCGCGATCAAGGCGCCGAACTCGTGGCTCACGATCGAGCGCAGGAGCTCGGTGATCTCCTCGGCCTGGTACGACGCGCCGGTGCCGACGAGCTCGGCGAGGATACGCTTCGGGTCGCGCGCCTTGAGCGTGTACGAGCCGAAGGCACGCACGCGCAGCGTCCCCAGGTCGGGATCGTTGACGATCACCGGATTCGGCGTGCCCCACTTGAGGTCGGTCACCTGGCGCGTGGCGAAGAAGTACACCTCGGCCTTGAACGGGCTGTCGAAGCCGTGCTTCCAACCCTGCAGCGTCGACAGGAGCGGCAGGTTCGACGTCTCGAGCGTGTACGTGCCCGGGCCGAACGTGTCGGCGATCTTTCCCTCGTGCACGAACAGCGCGACCTGGCCGGGGCGCACGATCAGCTGCGCGCCGTTCTTGACCTGGTTGTGATAACGCGGAAAGCGCCACACCAGCGTCTGCGGGTCGTCCTCGAGCCACTCGACGATGTCGACCAGCTCGCCACGCATCTTGTCGATCCAGCTCATGACCGCCCTCCGTTCCATCGGAACCCCGGTTCGTTCATCGCCTCAGCATTTCGCGCAGGAACACGCCGATCAGCGCCCCTGCCCCCGGATTGCCAGTGTCGCGCCCTCTCGTCGTCGATGACCCGTCCGAGAGCGACGTCTGCGCAAGAATCCACGCTTCGCGTGCAGCTGGCTGTGTCGCGCGCGCCGCCAGCGCCGCGGCCTCGGCGGCCGCCCTCTCCGCATGCGCCCGCTCCGCCTGCTCGAGCGCGCCCGACATCACGAATGTGGCCACGCGCTCCAGCTCCTGCGGATCGAGCCACGTGCCGTGCTTGCGACACCAGTCGACGATGATTCCCGAGCGGCGGCCGAAGTTCTTGCGATGCATCGGCTGCGCGCACACCGGGCAGTCGCGATAGTGCACGGCTCCCTCGGTCGCAGCCTCGCTCGCACGCGCGACGGCGGTGATGCCGCGGGTCGGAGTCGCGCGCGCCGCCTCCATCGCCTTCTTCACCAGCGCGTCGAAGTGTTCGCCCGGCACCCACAGCCCGGCGCAGCGCGCACACTCGCGCACCGGCACGCCGCCGATCCCCTGGAGCGCCAGCGGCTCGGCGCACACCGGACAGGCCAACGCGACGGTATCGGTCGGCACCGGCTGCGGGCGGAACTCGACACCGCAGGTCACGCAATAGCGGTGCGCCTCGTCGTTGCGGGTGAAGCACTCGGGACAGATCAGCCGCAGCCGTGTCGCGTCGGCGACCAGGCCCGCGCGGCAGTACGGACACGCGCGCGCCGCGCCCTCGACCGCCGCGCCGCAGGCGCCGCAGCGGCGCGCCTCGGCGTCGCGGCCGGCGGCGACGGCGTTGTCGACGCTCGTCCCGCACGAGCACGCGAAGCGCGCGCCGGCGTGGGCCGTGACGTCGTACTGGATGTGACAGCGTGGACAGGCGACGAGCCGCAGAGTTCACCCCCCGGGCCCGTGACCGTGCGCGGGGCCCCATGGAGTAATCGGCGGTCGGGCGTCCGATCTGAATCCGTCCCTTGTGGCCGCACGATTGTGTGTCGACCCGGATTCGGGAGGTGCCGCGCCCGTGCAGCCTCGTAACTCGTTGTGCCGCAACAGAGGGAAATCGCCTAAACCCGCGCGCACAATCATGCGGGCACAACCTGCGCCGTCGGCGAGGCCTCAGCAGCTGAAATAGACATGCGCGCGGCTCTCGGTATCGATGTCGAACTCCAGACGCCACATGCGACGGCGGAGGTCCCGATGGCGCGCGGCCGGCTCCGCCGTGAAGTCCGGTGACCACCAGAGGTCGAGCCCGGCCTCCGGGAGAGCCTCCCCGACCAGCCCCCGGTAGAGCTCGAGCGCGCGACGGCGGTGCGTCCCGGCCCCGGCACGATCGAGCTCCGGGTTGTTGCCTCCCTCGGCGCCGTCGGCGATTGCGAGCGACCAGGCCGTCTCGTGCGCCTGCGCCACGAGAAAGGCGACCTCGCGCCCGGCCGTCGACCGCGGGTGATCGCGCAGGAAGGACTCACCCCGGTCGATGATGAACCGGTAGGCATCCCACTGATACGCGCCCGTGCCAGCCGAGTCCCAACCCGAGCCCAGGCGATCGGCGAAGGCATGATCCGCCCACGGGCTCCGGCCCAGGCGCTGCATGAGGGTCGTCGCCAGCGAGCCGCGATAGAGCCGGGCGATGCCGTCTTCGCCCGCGTGAAAGGTGACGCCGAGCGGAGTCAGGGCAGCCTCGACATGCGCGGCGCGGTCGCGGGCGGCATCCGAGCCGGTCGTCAACGAATCCAGCGATGCGAGCCACAGGTGACTCGCCCACTGGAGCAGGTCGCGCCGCTCCCCCGCCCGCAGCGACATCGCCTCGGCCAACGCCGCCTGCACCGCCCCGAGCGCGGCCGGCGAGGGCGCGGCTTCCTCGAGGGCCGCCCGGAGCGCGCGATCGCGGGACCCGAGCGCCTCTGCCGCCTCTCGCCGTCGCTCGCGTGTGCGCTGCGCCTCGAAGGGAAGTTCCGGCCCGCTCGTGGGCTCGGGATCCCAATGTGCGTGCTCCTCGGCAGCAAGGGGAGCGAACCAGTGCGCGACGAGGAGCGAGTCGACGCCCCAGTCATCCTCAGCGGAATAAACGCGGAGAACTCCGAGCGACGTCGCGAACTCGAAGGGATGGTTCCTGGAACGACCGAGGCCATCGAAGGCGGTCCCGCTCGGCCGCGCACGTGCCGGCCCGAGGCGGCGCGCGAGCGAGTCGAGCACCTCCTGGCGAAGCGAGGCGAGGGGCTCGGCGGAGGAACCGGCTGCGGACAGGGCGCCGATGGACCAGAAGACGACGGCCCCGCGGGGCTGCGGGTCCTCCCCTACCTGGTGCACGCGCCGCTCCAGCCGTCCGCCGGCGAGCGGGCGCTCGCAGCGCTCCACCCACTGTTCGACGGGACTCTTGAACCAGAGTCCGCCGTACTCGCTCCGAAATACGACACATGAACTGCCGTCCGCGGCGCGCCCATCGAGCGCGGCAGGCGACCAGGGAAGCCCCAGCGAGTTCACGAGCAGGGAATCGCAGACGACGGCGACGGAAGGACGGGCGGCATGGAGCGGGGCAGGCCACAGGACCCACGTCGCCAGGAGGACTGCGACGAGCAGCGGGACTTGGATCATGGTTGTTCGACCTCCGCGGCGGGCGCACCGGGGACCGGGCGCGGGCGCGCGACAGCGGGACACGCGCGCGCAGCATAGCGGGTCCGTGTGCCCGCGCTCAGACTTTCGCCGGATCTCCCTTGGACAGCTGTCGCAGCGACGGCACCTGGGGCAGGAAGAGGATGACCGGCCGGGCGCTCCCATCGTTGATGCGCGCGGCGATCGCCTCGACCAGGGCGGCCGAGCGGGCGGGATCTGGCGCGGGGTCGGCGCGGCCGGACAGTGTGGCGCGGGCGACGACCGGGCGAGCCATGCTTCGTTCGGGAATCGACTCAGACCAGGTTGTGGAACACCTTCTGCACGTCCTCGTCCTGCTCGATCTTGTCGACCATCTTGAGGACGACCTCGGCCTGGTTCTCGGGCAGCGTCGAGTGCGTCGTCGGGATGTACTCCGAGTCGGCCGAGACGGGCGTGATGCCGCGATCCTCGAGTGCCTTCTGCAGCTTGCCGAAATCGTTGAAGGCGCAGCGGATGACGACCTGATCCTCGCCCTTCTCGCCGCTGCCCTCGCCCATCTCCTCGAGCCCGTGGTCGATCAGGTCGAGCTCGAGCGTTTCCGTGTCGAGGCCCTCGGGCTTCAAGCGGAACACACCCATCTTCTTGAACATGAAGCCGACGCTGCCCGCGGCCCCCATGTGTCCGCCTCCCTTGAGGAACGCATTGCGCACGTTCGCCACGGTGCGGGTGGGGTTGTCGGTCGCGGCCTCGACGAGCACGGCGACACCATGCGGCCCGTAGCCCTCGTAGATGATCTCGGCGTAGTCGGCGGAGGTGTGGTCCATGGCCCGCTTGATCGCGGTCTCGACCTTCTCCTTCGGCATGTTGACCGCTCGTGCGTTCTGGAACGCCCGGCGCAGCGCGACGTTGGTCTCGGGGAGCGGGCCGCCGGCTTTGACCGCGATCGTGACCTGCTTGCCGATGCGTGCAAATGCCTTCGACATCTTGTCCCAGCGCGCGAACATCGTGGCCTTGCGAGTTTCGAAGATGCGACCCATCGTGGCTTCGCTCCTGGGTGCGGGTAGGGCGCCGGCGGCGGGCCGGGAACGCGCGAGACCGCATGGATCGCGGCCGACGCGCCATGATGCCACGCAGCGGCGCGCGCGTCCACCCCGTGGCCGTCACCCCGTGGCCGCCAACTGCCCCGTGGCCACCACGCGAACGCGGCCGCCCCCGAAACAGGCGGGCGGCCGCGCAGGGCGTGGACAGGCGCGTTTCAACGATTATCGATAGTGCGCCTTCACACCGCCCCAGCTCTTCGGCAACGCAGCCACGACACCCGTCTTGAACGACGGAACGCACAGCCACTTGTCCTCGACCAGCTGGATGGACCAGAACCCGAACTGGTCCTGGGTGACGACCTGTCGCGGCTGCGACGGCGGCGTCTTCGTGATGTCGTAGCAGACCAGGTGCGCCTCGGGATCGAGGATCGGATACTGCCCGGTCGGATCCTGCTTCTCGACGGGATTGCAGAACCAGCGGGCCGAGTCGACGAAAGCGTGATTGAAGCCGAACTGGTCCTCGAGCGTGACGATGCGCCCCGGCCCCGGCGCGATCGCCGCGTAGCACTTGTAGTGGTTGCGCGGCGGGATCACCTGCCCGGGCACGGGGAACTTGAGGCTCGGCGCGAGCAGGAAGCGCGCGGAGCCCACCCGCAGTTGCTGCTCGGGGCCAAACTGGTTGGTGGCGAAGACGAGGGCCGAGAACGGCTGGGAATCGATGCGCCACCAGTCGTAGTGCAGGATCGGGTCGAACATCGGGTAGCCGTCCTTCGACACCGGTGTCGCGAAGTACGGGAACTCACGCACCAGATGCGTGGCGATCCCGAACTGGTCGCGCAGGACCACGGGCACCTGGTGCACCGGCGGCGGCAGCACCGCGTAGATCTTGTAGTGATCGATGCCCGGGGGGCCACCCGAGCCCTGGGCGTGGGCCGGGACGACGGAGGCGAGGAAGCACAGTGCGGAGAGCAGCGCGATGTGCGCGCCGCGGGAGACCTGTGTGCGAGATGGCATGACGGAACTCCGGAGTGGAGGTCGGTCCGTGCCGCGTCCGACGGTTTCCGGCGACGTGGAGAGGCGACCCCGCGCGCGGCGGGGATTCGGGACGTCTCTGGGACGGGATGCGGATGGAGGATGCGGGTCCCGGGAACCGCTGAGAACAATGCGCCGATTCCCCGCGCCGTCCAACCCAATTTCGGCGCGTCGGCAAGACCTTGCCGGGCAGCAGCTTCAAGCCACGGGCACGCCCCCCGTCAGCCACGCGAGGACGTCGAGCGCCGAGTAGTGGTCGCGCCCGGCCAGGAACCCGCCGAGGATCTTGAGGTCGTCTCCGCTGGTCACCAGCGGTGGCTCGACCGCCCCGTCGGCGCGCACCTGCGGGTGCCCCACGGTGGCGACCAGCGTGTTGCACAGGCAGCGCCGGCCCGCGGTCTCCTCGGCCGCGCCGCCCTTCCACACGAACAGGTCCTCCGGTTCGCTGGCACAGCGGAAGCCGACGCGTCCCTCGGGCGTCACGTAGGTCACGCGCAGGTAGCCGAGGTCACACACGCGCTCGCGCTCGACGCCCTGCGCCGGATCCTCGGGCCACTTGACGATCTTGAACGGGTAGCCGGTCGGCGACGCCTCGGCATCGGTGAAGACGTCGACCTCGTCGCGCGCAACGGCGGCGAGCACGGAGCGCTTGATCGCGGGCGCCATGCCCGACTCGTCGCTGAACGCGAACAGCGTTCCCACCTGGATCCCGGCCGCGCCCTGGGCGAGCGCCTCGCGCAGGCGATCGGGGTGGCCCGCCCCGCCGGCGAGCCAGAACGGCAGGCCGAGTTCGCGCATCTTCGCCAGGTCGACCTCGTCGCGCGGGCCGTAGACCGGCTCGCCGCGGTCGTTGCGCGGCGCCTCGGTCCGCGGCGGCGCATTGTGGCCGCCCGCGGTCGGACCCTCGATGACGAACCCGTCGACTTGCCCGGTCGCCTTCTTCGCCAGCACGGTGGCGAGCGAGTGGCTGGCGACGATCGGCAGGAAGCGTGGTCGCGTCAGCGATTCCGGCGCGGCGCCCAGGTGATCGGCGGGATCGAAGCGCAGGAGTTCGAGGCCGGCGGGCGCTTCCCCTTCGATCTCGAGCTTGAGCGTCGCGGGCCGGTGCCCGGCGAGGGCATCGAGCACGCCCGGGATCTCGCGCGGGATGCCCGCGCCCATGAGGATGAAGTCGACGCCCGCGAGCATGGCGCCGTAGAGCAGCGGCAGGTTCGCCAGTTGCACCTTGGTCAGCAGGTTCATGCCGACGACGCCGGCGTGGCCTTCCTTCGCCAGCCAGACCTCGACGAACGCAGCGAGCATCGACATCCGCTGGCGGGCGAGATCGAGCGGCAGGCGCAGGAGCGGCAGCAGCCGATACGGCGTGCCCGGCGGCAGGCCGCCCTCGACGAAGAACCTGGCGAGCACCTCGCTGGCCACGCCCGGCACGGGGAAGTGCGTCATGGCGCGACGGAGGTGTCCGCCCTCGTCACCGTCCTGCAGCCGCCGCACGACGATGGTCTCGAGACCGGTCCCCGAGACGACGCCGAGTTGCCCGGCGCGGGAGACGGTCCGGGCGAGGCGCCAGCCGGAGACACCGATCCCCATGCCTCCCTGGATGATGCGAGGAAGCGAAGGAGTGGCGTGGTCGGCACGGGAATCTGGGGTGGGGATTTCAGGCGGCATGGCAGATCTCTCCCGTTTCGACGGGGTCTGGATCCGCGTGCCGCGTTCGGGGGAACGAGCTGAAGCTATCCCACTTGCCGGGGCCCGGGCAAGCCCGGCGTCGGCGAGTCCGCGCCGGCCGCCTGCGGGTACGTCCCGAGCACGCGCAGGTCCCGCACGCGCGGCCCGAGGTCGGCCAGCGCCGCTGCCACCGCCGCCGAGGCGGCATGCCCCTCGAGATCGAGGTGAAAGCGATAGCGGAACGGCTCGCCGGGCACGGGCCGCGACTCGAGCTTCGTCAGGTTCACGCCGTGCGCGGCCAGGGTGGTCAGCGCCTCGCCGAGCGCGCCGGGCCGGTGGTCGAGCGTCACCAGCAGCGAGGTCTTGCACAGCGCGTCCGCGGCGCACGCCACCGGATCGCGGGCGAGCTCGAGGAAGCGCGTGAAGTTCCCCTCCTGCGACTGGATGCCGCGCGCCAGAACGTCGAGGCCGTAGGCCCGTGCCGCCGCCGCCGAGGCGATCGCGCCGACCGTGCGGTCGCCGCCCTCCCGCACCTTGCGTGCCGCGCCGGCGGTGTCGAAGTCGGCCTCGGCGCGCACGTCGGGCAGGCCGCGCAGGAACGGCGCGCACTGCGCCAGGGCCTGCGGGTGCGAACGCACGACGCGCAGTTCGTCGAGACGCACGCCCGGCAACGCCAGCAGGCAGTGCGCGACGTGGCTCACCACCTCGGCGGTGATCACGAGGCCGCCGTCGGCGAGCAGGTCGTAGACCTCGTGCACGCTGCCGGCGGTCGTGTTCTCGATCGGCAGCAGCGCGCGATCCGCCGCGCCCGAGACGACGGCGTGCGCCGCGGCGGCGAACGACTCGTGCCCCGCGAGCAGCGCGCCGCCCTCGCGTCCACCGTAGCGGGCCTGCGCCGCCAGGTGGCTGTACGAGCCCTCGACTCCCTGGTAGGCCACGCGCAATGGCGCACTCGCGTGTGCGGCGACCCACGCCTGCTGGTGGGCGATCGACATGGCCATGATGCGGCGGTACAGGTCCTCGACGGCGTGGGCGTCGATCCCCTGCTCGCTCGCGAGCGCACGCACGCGGCGGATGACCTGTTCCTCGCGGGCGGGATCGCGGAAGGGCGCGGCGGCGTCGAGCTTCCACTGCGACACGCGTTCGACCAGGTCCATGCGCTCGCCCAGCAGGGCGATCAAGCGCGCGTCGAGCCCCTCGATCGCCTCGCGAATCGCCTGGATGTCGTCGGGACCGCTCAACGCCGCCCGCGCATCAGCGCCAGGTAGACAGCACCGGCGAGCCCGAAGCCGACGAACCACGCGTAGGCGTAGAGGCCCGTCCACAGCGCCCCGACCCCGCCGAATCGCGCCGGGAACGCCTGCGCGAGGAAGCCCGGGACGTTGGGCACGATGCCGGCCGCGAGCGCGATCAACGCCGCCGGGTTGAATCCCTGCGCGTACTCGTAGCGCCCACCGCGGCGGTACAGGTCCCCGAGGTCGAGCGTCCGGCGGCGCAGCACGAAGTAGTCGGCGATCAGGATGCCACCGATCGGGCCGAGCAGCGCCGAGTAGCCGACGAGCCAGGTGAAGATGTAGCCCTGCGAACTCTTGAGCAGGTTCCACGGCATGATCAGCACGCCGATGACCGCCGTGATGATGCCGCCGGTGCGGTACGAGATCCGCCGCGGCGCGAGGTTCGAGAAATCGTTCGCCGGCGAAACCACGTTTGCCGCCAGGTTCGTCGTCAGCGTCGCGACGGTGAGCGCGATCATCGACACGATCACCGCGACGGGTCCGCCGATCTTCGCCAGCAGCACGACCGGGTCCCAGATCACGCCGCCGCCCGGGAAGATGACCGCCGTCGCCGAGGTCACCGCCACGCCGATGAACGCGTACAGCGTCATCGTCGTCGGCAGCCCCGCCGCCTGCCCCACGATCTGGTCGCGCTGGCTCCTGGCGTAGCGCGTGAAGTCGGGGATGTTGAGCGACAACGTCGCCCAGTAGCCGATCATCGCCGTCAGCGCCGGGAAGAAGATGGGGAGGAAGGCAGCCGTCGTCGGAAACTTCGATGGCTGCGCCAGCATCGGCCCGAAGCCGCCGGCGCGCAGGTACGCCCAGCCCAGCAGCACGAGCCCCATGATGATGAGGAACGGCGCCGCGATCGACTCGAGCCCCTTGATCGACTCGGTCCCGTGCCAGATGAAGTGCAGGTTCATGAGCCAGAACAACAGGAACGCAAGGAACTCCCCGGTCCCCAGCCCGACCCAGCCGGGAAGGATGGCCGGCAGCGTCGCCACCGCGGGCCACAGCGCCTTGGTCAGCTGAAAAATCGCCGCACCGCCGATCCACGTCTGGATCCCGAACCAGCCACAGGCCACGAGCGCGCGCAGCAGCGCGGGCACGTTGGCGCCCAGCACGCCGAACGAGGCGCGGGCGAACACCGGGAACGGGATGCCGTACTTGGCGCCGGCGTGCGCGTTGAGCAGCATGGGCAGCAGCACGATCGAGTTGCCGAGGAAGATCGTGAACATCGCCTGCTTCCACGACATCCCCGAGTCGATCAGGCCCGAGGCCAGCGTGTAGGTCGTGATGCACACCGACATGCCGATCCACAGCGCGCAGTAGTGCCACCAGTTCCAGGTGCGCGCCGAGGCGGGGACGGGGGCAATGTCGGCATTGATCAGCGACGGGTCGCTTCCCTCGATCGCGCTCATCGGTCGTGCAGGCCGCCGGGGACGTGCGCGGTTCCCTTGGCGATGCGGTCGTTCCACGACTCGAACGGCCGATCGCCGGTCACGTCCTTCATGGTGATGCAGCCGTCGACGGGGCAGACATGCGAGCACAGGTTGCAGCCGATGCACTCGGTCTCGTCCACCCACACGATGTGGGTCTTGCGCTCGGCGCTCCCGGCGATCGCCGCGTCGCGTGTCGGGGCGAGGTGGCCCGCGGCCAGCGGATCGTCCGCGTTGTGGATGCAGTGCACGGCGGTGTCGCGGCAGGCGACGTAGCACAGGTTACAGCCCACGCACTTGTCGGCGTCGACGTGGGCGACCACCTTGTAGTTGAGGTCGAGGTCGCCCCACTCGACGTAGGCCGGCAGCGCCTTCCCGCGCAGCTCGTTCACCGACTTCATGCCCTTGCCGTCGAGGTAGGCCGACAGCCCGTCGATCATGTCCTCGACGATGCGGAAGCCGTAGTGCATCGCCGCCGTGCAGACCTGCACCGAGGTGGACCCCAGGGCGATGAACTCGGCCGCGTCGCGCCACGTGGCGATCCCGCCGATGCCCGAGATCGGGATCGTGATCCGTGGATCGCGCCCCAGGGCGGCGACCATGTGCAGCGCGATCGGCTTGACCGCCGGGCCGCAGTAGCCGCCGTTGGTCGAGCGCATGCCGACGACCGGGTACGGCACCAGCTTGTCGAGGTCGACGCCGACGATGCTCTTGATCGTGTTGATGAGCGACAGCCCGTGCGCGCCGGCCTCGACCGCGGCGGCGCCGGGCTCGGTGACATCGCCGATGTTCGGCGTCAGCTTGATCAGCACCGGGATGCTCGAGAACTCGACGGCCCAGCCGGCGACGACCTTGAGCACCTCGGGCTCCTGCCCCACCGCCGAGCCCATGCCGCGCTCGCACATGCCGTGCGGGCAGCCGAAGTTGAGCTCGAGCCCGTCGCAACCGGTGTCGATCGTGCGCTTGATGATCTCCTTCCAGTCGTCCTTCGACTCGACCATGAGCGAGGCGATCAGCGCGCGATCCGGGTAGCGCCGCTTCACTTCCTTGATCTCGCGCAGGTTGGTCTCGAGCGGCCGGTCGGTGATCAGCTCGATGTTGTTGAAGCCCGCCATCTTCATGCCGCCCAGCGCGACCGCACCGAAGCGACTGGAGGTGTCGACGATGGGCTCGCCCAGCGTCTTCCACACCGCGCCGCCCCAGCCGGCGTCGAAGGCACGCATCACCTGCTCGCCCGTGTTCGTCGGCGGCGCCGAGGCGAGCCAGAACGGGTTCGGGGACTTGATCCCCGCGAAGTCGATCGACAGGTCCGCCACGCTGCGTACCCCCTTCTGGATCCGTTGCCCGGTCTGCCGAGGGTCGTTCGTTCCGTGGCGGACCGATGATTCGGTGAATCGCAAACTATTATGTGTTATGTACTTACGACAGCACGTCCGGAATACCAGTCAGATCCCGGTAAGTCCACTGGTTCTGGGACGAGTCGTTTTACACGTGCCCGGCCATCATCGGCGCATCCGGGTCGACGGTCAGGCCGCACGCTGCGGCGATCGCACGCGCCGCGCGCTTCCCATCCTGGACGGCGGTCACCACGAGTTCGCCGACGCCGGTGCTGTCGCCGCCGGCGTAGACGCGTGGGTTCCCGGTGCGGCCCGTCGCCGGATCGGCGACGATGCCACCCTTCGGATCGCACTTCACGCCGTCGAACCCGGCCACCACGGCGGCGTCGGGCTTCGCCTGGCCGATCGCCACGAGGACGAGGTCCGCCTCGAGCTTCCGGCCGTCGGCCAGCACCAGCGCCGTGAGCGAGCCCTCGGCACCGCGCATGAACATCTCGGGGACCGCGCGCTCGACCAGCCGCACGCCCTCCTCGCGCGCGTGCAGCAGTTCGTGGGCGTAGCCGGACATGTCGGCCTCGGTGCGCCGGTAGGCGAGGCTCACGTCGGGCACGCCCAGGTGCGCCAGTTCGCGCACGGCGTCGATCGCGGTGTTGCCGCCGCCGATCACGACCGCCCGCCTGACGGCGCCCAGCGCGAAGCCGGGCTCGTTCTTCAGGCGCTCGATCCACGCGGTCGCACCGCTCACGCCCGGGCCGTCCTCGCCGCGGATGCCCAGCTTCGCGTCGCCGCCCAGGCCCACGCCGAGGAACACGGCGTCGAAATCGTCCAGGAGCTGCGCTCCCGTCAAGTCCCGCCCGACCTCGACGCCGGTGCGGATCGTCACGCCCAGCTCGCGCACCAGGTCCACCTCGCGCAGCGAGCCGTCGACATGCATCTTGTATGGTGCCACGCCGGTCGTGTTGAGCCCCCCGGGCATCGCGCGCTTTTCGAACACGGTGACCGCAACGCCTTCGAGCGCGAGATAGCCCGCGCACGCCAGCGAGGCCGGCCCCGCGCCCACGCAGGCGACCTTCTTCCCGTTCGCGGGCATGCGGCGCAGCAGCGTCGCCGCGTCGCCGCGCTCGAATGCGGCCTCGACGGCGTAGCGCTGCAGCCGGCCGATCGCGATCGTCTCGTGGCCCTGGTGCTGGTGGACGCATGCGCCCGCGCAGAGGACCTCGACCGGGCAGACGCGCGCGCACGAGTAGCCGAGCAGGTTCGCCGACAGGATTGTGCGCGCGGAGCCCTTCAGGTTATCGGTCGCGATCTTCCTGATGAAGCCCGGGATGTCGATCCCCGTCGGGCACGCCGTGATGCACGGCGCGTCGTAGCAGTAGAGGCAGCGGTTCGCCTCGGCCACGGCCTGGCCCGGCGTGTACGTGGGCTTGAGGTCGGGAAGCGCGTGCTCCAGCCGATCGTCGTGGGCCACGTGCCTACGCCGCCTCGATCGCGGCGAGTCCCTCGCCGAGAATGCGCACCGCCTCGGTGACGTCTGCCTCGGAGGCGATGAGCGGAGGCGAGATGCGTGCCACGTTGCCGTACAGACCGCCCTTGCCGATCAGGAGCCCGCGCGCCTTCGTCTCCTCGAACAGGCGGGCCAACGCCTGCGGATTGGGCGTGCGGTCCTGCTTCGTCTCGTCCATCACGAACTCGACGCCGAGCATGAGCCCCAGCCCGCGCACGTCGCCGATGATCCTCGGGTACTTGCGCTTGAGCCCGTCGAGACCTTCGCGCAGCGCCTTGCCCACCTTCGTCGCGTTCTGGCGCAGCCCGTGTTTCTCGATGTAGTCGATCGTCGCGTTGCCCGCGGTGGCCGAGATCGGGTTGCCGCCGAAGGTCGAGATGGTCAACGTCTTGAGCGAGTCGGCGATCGGGGTCGTGCACACGGTGGCCGACAGGGGCAGCCCGTTGGCGATGCCCTTGGCCATGGTCATGATGTCGGGCTCGACGTCCCAGTGCTCGATCCCCCACCACGAATCGCCGGTGCGGCCGAAGCCGGTCTGCACCTCGTCGCAGATGAACACGCCGCCGTACTTGCGCACGATATCGGTGGCGATCTTGAAGTACTCCCTGGGCGGCGTGACGAACCCGCCCACTCCCTGGATCGGCTCGGCCAGGAACGCGGCGACCTTCCCGGTCGTCGTCGTCAGGATCAGGTCCTCGATGTCCTGCGCGCATTTCACGCCGCAGCTCGGGTAGGTGAGCCCGAACGGGCAGCGGTAGCAGTAGGGCGCAGCCGCGTGCTTGATGCCGGCGATCTGCGTCGGTACCGCGCGCCACGTCGAGTGCGCGGTCAGTGACTGCGCCAGCATCGAGCGGCCCGAGTAGCCGTGGCGCAGGGCGATGATCTCCTGCCGGCCCGTGTAGACCTGCGCCATCATCACCGCGGTCTCGTCGGCTTCCGTACCCGACGCGGTGAAGTAGCACTTGTCGAGCGCGCCCGGCGTGATCGACGCCAGCTTCTCGGCCAGCTCGACGATGGGCAGCGTGGGGTACAGCGTCGAGACGTGGCCCAGGCGGTCGATCTGCGCCTTGACCGCGTTGTTCACGTCGTCGTTGCAGTGACCCACGGAGACGGTGAGGATGCCGCCGAAGAAGTCGAGGTACGACTTCCCGTCCATGTCGGTGACGCGCATGCCCTTGCCCGAGGCGAGGACGATCGGCTCCGCGTAGTAGTTGGTGCAGGCCGGGAACAGGTGCTTCTTGTGCGCGGCCCGGATGTCCGCCGCGCTGCGTGTCGCCTCGGTCTTCGCGCTCATCCCCGTCTCCCGGCGTTGCCCGCGCCCACGAGAGCGGCGGCGTTGGCGCGCGGCCCCGGCTCGCGCCGGAGGAAGCGGCCCGCCCCGCGCTCGACCTTGAGATTCCCGTTCGCGTACTGCACGCGCCCGGCCGCCACGACGTACGACGGAGAACCGGTCACCTTCACGCCCTCGAACATGTTGCGATCCGACTTCGACTGGTGCGTCTTCGCCGAGATCGTCCGCTCGCCCTCGGGGTTCCAGACGACGAGGTCGGCGTCGGCGCCCGCGGCGACCAGGCCCTTGCGGCCCATCAGGCCGAAGATCCGCGCCGGTGCGGCCGAGCACAGCTCGACCATGCGCTCGAGCGAGATGCGCCCGGTCTTGACGCCGAACGTGTACAGGAGCGCGAGGCGCTCTTCGACGCCGGCCGCGCCGTTCGGGATCTTGGTGAAGTCGTCGATCCCCATGCGCTTCTGCTCCATGGTGAACGGGCAGTGGTCGGTGCCCATCGTGGCGAGCAGCCCGTCCTGCACGTGGGCCCATAGCGCATCCTGGTGGCCGCCCGCGCGCGGGCGGATCGGCGGCGACATGACGCAGGTCGAGCCCTCGAAGTCGGGCTGCTCGTAGACCGAGTCGTCGAGCAGCAGGTACTGCGGGCAGGTCTCGCCGTAGCAGTGCTGGCCATCCGCCTTGGCGCGGGCCAGCGCCTCGACCGCCTCGCGCGCCGACATGTGGACGATGTACACCGTCGCGCCGGTGAGCCGGCCGATCATGAGCGCGCGACCGGTCGCCTCGCCCTCGACCGACGACGGCCGCGAGATGGCGTGGTACCTGGGCGCGGTGTTCCCGGCGGCGATCAGCTCGCGCTGGCGGTGGGCGATCGAGTCGCCGTGCTCGGCGTGCACCGTGACGACCGCGCCAAGCTCGCCCGCACGCTTCATCATGCGGTAGAGCTCGTCGTCATCGACCATGATCGCGCCCTTGTAGGCCATGAACAGCTTGAACGAGGTGATGCCCTCGTCCTCGACCACGATGCGCATTTCCTCGGCGGTGTTGTCGTTCCAGCCGTTGACGCTCATGTGGTACGTGTAGTCGGCGACGGCGCGCTTCGACTTCTCGTGCCACTCGGCGAGGCCGACCAGCAGCGAGCGCTCGCGGCCGGGAATGACGAGGTCGATGACGGTGGTCGTGCCGCCGGCCATCGCGGCAGCGGTGCCGTACTCGAAGTCGTCGGACGAGACCGTGCCCATGAACGGCAGCGCCAGGTGGACGTGCGGGTCGACGCCACCCGGCAACACGAACTGCCCGCTCGCGTCGATCACCTCGTCCTTGGCCGACGCCTTCTCGAGGTTCATTCCCAGCGCGACGATCTTCCCGTCCTGGCACAGCACGTCGGACTGCGTGCGGCCGCCCGCGTTGACGACCGTCCCGTTCTTGATCAGCACGCCCATGGCGATTCTCTCCCGGGTCCGAAGAACTGCGGCTAGATCGCGGTGAGGCCGGCGTAAGTCTCGGGCCGGCGATCGCGGTAGAACTGCCAGATGCGGCGCACGTCCTCGATCACGTCGAGGTCCATCGTGGCGACGACCAGTTCGTCCTTGTCCTCGCTCGCCTGCGCGAGGAACGCGCCGCGCGGATCGACGAAGTACGAGCTGCCGTAGAACTTGCCGATGTTCCACGGTCCCTCGGTGCCGACGCGATTGCTGGCGCCCACGTAGTAGCCGTTGGCCACGGCGTGCGCGGGCTGCTCGAGCTTCCACAGGTACTGCGACAGCCCGGCGACGGTGGCGCTGGGATTGAACACGATCTCGGCGCCGTTGAGGCCGAGCAGGCGTGCGCCCTCGGGAAAGTGGCGGTCATAGCAGATGTAGACGCCGATCTTCGCATAGCGCGTCTGGAACACCGGGTAGCCGAGGTTGCCGGGACGGAAATAGTACTTCTCCCAGAAGCCCGACGTCTGCGGGATGTGGTTCTTCCGGTACTTGCCCAGGTACGTCCCGTCGGCGTCGTACACCGCGGCGGTGTTGTAGTAGACGCCCGCCTGCTCGCGCTCGTAGACCGGCACGACGACGGCCATCTCGTACTTCTTCGCCGCGTCGGCGATGATCCCGGTCGTCGGTCCGGGCACGGGCTCGGCCGCCGCGTACCAGCGCGGATCCTGCCCCGGGCAGAAGTACGGGCCGTTGAAGATCTCCTGCAGGCACAGCACCTGCACGCCCCTCTTGCCGGCCTCCTCGACGAACGCCAGGTGCTTCTCGAGCGCCGCCTGCTGGATCTTCGCAACCGGCTGCGACTCGTCGTTGATCGGATTGCTGCACTGGATCAGCCCACCGGTGACCATGCGCGGCATCGAGCGTTCTCCCGCGGTGAAAGGAACGTGCCGACTGCGGATCTAGAGCCAGCGGCTGATGACGACCTTCTTGTCGGTGTAGAAATCGACGCACTCGCGGCCGTGGGCCTTGGTGTCGCCGAAGAACGACGCCTTCGAACCGCCGAACGGGAACATCGCCATCGGTGCGGCGACGCCGATGTTCACGCCGAGCATCGCCGGGGCGACGCGGTGCCGATACTCGCGCGCCCACTTGCCGCTCGACGTGAAGATGCTCGAGGCGTTGCCCTGCGGATGCGCGTTGACGATCTCGCACGCGGCGTCGAAATCCTTCGCCTTGAGCAGGCACAGCACGGGGCCGAAGATCTCCTCGTTGGCGATCGTCATGTCGGGCGTGACGCCGTCGAAGATGCACGGCCCGATCCAGTTGCCGCCCTCGTGCCCGGGCACCTTGACGTCGCGCCCGTCGAGGATGAGCTTCGCCCCCTCGGCGATTCCCTTCTCGATGTGGGCGAGGATGCGATCGCGATGCTCGCGCGTGATCACCGGGCCCATGGTCACGCCGGGCTCGAGCCCGTTGCCGACCTTGATGGCGCTGGCGTGGGCGAGCAGCCCCGCCCGCACCTTGTCATAGGCGTCGCCGACGGCGATGACCGCGCTGTTGGCGAGGCAGCGCTCGCCAGCGCAGCCGAACGCCGACTCCGACGAGATCTCGCACGCCGTGTCCATCACCGCGTCGGGCATGACCACCGTGAAGTTCTTGGCGCCACCCAGAGCCTGCACGCGCTTGCCGCGCTCGGCCGCGCGCTTGTAGACGTAATGCGCCACCGGCGTCGAGCCGACGAACGACACGCCGGCGATGTCCGGGTGGTCGAGAATCGCGTCGACCGCTGCGTGCCCGCCGTTGACCAGGTTGATGACGCCCGGCGGCAGCCCGCATTCGGACATCACCTCGAAGATGATCTGCTGAGACAGCGGCACGCGCTCGCTCGGCTTGACCACGAACGTGTTGCCCAGCGCGACGGCGTGCGGCAGGAACCACAGCGGGACCATGGCGGGGAAGTTGAACGGCGCGATCGCGGCGAACACGCCCAGCGGCTGGCGGATGGTCTCGCAGTCGATGCCGGTCGAGATGTCCTCGAGCGTGGCGCCCTGCATGGTCACCGGCACGGAGCAGGCCATCTCGATGTTCTCGATGCCGCGGCGCACGCTGCCGCGCGCCTCGTCGAGCGTCTTGCCGTGCTCGAGCGTGACGATGCGCGCGATGTCGTCGACCCGCGCGTCCATCGCCACCTTCATCTTGTAGAAGTAGCGGGCGCGCTGGACGACCGGCGTGCGGCGCCAGGCCGGGAACGCCTCGCGCGCGGCCTTGACGGCGGCGTCGACCTCGGCCACCCCGCCCATGGGGACGCGGGCGAGCAGGTCGCCGGTGGCGGGGTTCCTGACTTCGGCGTGGGTGCCGGTGTTCGGTTCCACCCAGCGCCCGCCCACGTAGTCGCGGACGGGATGCAGCGCGGTCGTGGCCATGCCTGCTCCTTGCGGTGGGTCCGGCAAGTCGCGGCTCACGGGCCACGCATCTCGCGGAGGGTGCGAGCGTTCGGGGATCGGAACTCCGTTTCGACGCGGAAGCATAGCACCTTCTCCCCGCGCTGCATCCCCCTAGCGCGCGGGGCTTCCGGCCGGAGCCTCACGCGCCGGGATCATCCGGAGGCGGAGCAGCCGCGGGGCCTCGAGCGTCGTGCCCGGGCGGCGCGTGCCGTCCTCCTCGTACTTCTCCCATTGCGAGTTCGCCACGTAGACCAGACCGTCGCCCACGCGGGCGAGCAGCGTCGGCTCGTCGGCGAACTCGAGATTGCGATCGACCTCGACGACCGAGCGCACCGCGACCGGCGAGCCGTCGGCGCCCCGCGCCAGCGTGATGCGGACGACGTGCGGCGGCGCGATCCCGTTCTGCACACCGACCAGGTCGTCCTCCCAGCCGATGAGACCGTCGAGACCGAGTGTGCTGCCGCCGCCGGTCGGGCCCGGGAGCCAGGTGACCTTGCCACTCGCCCGATCGATCGCTGCCAGCCCGTGCGAGTAGTCGGCGACGTACAGCGTCTTCTGGTCCGGCGCGAGCGCCTGGCCCTGCAGCGAGCGGAAGGCCGGGTCCGTCGACCACACAGCGAGCACCCCGGCGCGCAGCCGGTAGATCGCCGGGTGCAGGCTGTCCGACACGAAGACGTCGCCGTCGGCCGCGACACACACGTCGCCGGGCACGTGCCCTCCGGCCGCGGCCGGCAGGTCGTGGCGCGAGCGCGACGCGCCGGTCGCCAGGTCGAAGGCGAGCAGCGCGGCCCGCCCGCTGTCGGCCCGGACGTAGCCCGCGCCCTGCGGGAGCGCCGCGGTCGTCACCCACAGGAGCCCGCGCGGCGCATCGACCGCGACGGCCATCGCCGACCACGGCACGTCGACGTCCGCCCGCACGAAGTCGCGGACCTTGCCGTCCTTCGCCACCACCGCGACGCGTCCCGCGCGCACGCCGGCGACGAACGTGCGCCCGGTGGCGTGGTCATGCGCAAGACCCTCGGGCCACAGCGCCGAGTCGGCGGCCGGAAATGCGATCGCGATCGTGCTGCGCGGGCGCGACACGCCATTCGCCTCGACGCGCGCGAGTGCGACGTCGGCCCCGGCGGCGCGGCCCGCGGCCGAGCGGGCGAAGGCGACGAGCGTCGTGTCGGGCGCGAGGTTCGGCCCGCCGCCGATCTCGGCCAGGTGGCCGAGGCCCCGCGCGCAGGCCGCGCCATCACCGGCCAGGGCGCCGACCGAGGCGAGCCCGTAGGCATAGACCCATTGCGCGGGCCACGCGGCGTGCGCGCGCTCGGCAAGGACGAGGACCTCGGGATAGCGCTTGCCCGTGCGGGCCTCGCGCGCCTCGCCCCAGGCGCGGCGGGCGACGGCGGCGGACTCGGCGGGTGAATACGCGCCGAAGGCGCAAGCAGTAGACGCGTGGAACAGGGCAACCACGACCAACGGAAGGATCAAGCTCGAGGCAAGCCGGTCGGGACCACTGCTACGGAATTCGCTCATGACCGGCAGTCTACCGCCCCGGGCGGCGATCGGGCGAGAACGAAGCCGGCCCGGGGATCGTTCCCCGGGCCGGTTCGTGTGCTGCCTGCAATGCAGCGACGTCAGTCGATGACGACGACCGGCTTCGCCACCGACTTGCCATCCTGATACAGGCGCAGGAAGTACGTTCCCGCCGGCAGCGAACGATCGCCGCCCAGGTTGACCGCGTGCCGACCCGGACCGTAGCCCGACAGGTCGGCCGAACGCAGCACGCGACCGGCGACGTTCACCAGGTCGAGGCGCGCGCGCGCGACACCCGGCAGGGTGAAGGCGACGTTCATGTTGCGGCCGACGGCCGGATTCGGCTGGGCACCCTCGAGCGCCAGCTGCATCGCGGCATCCGGCGTCGAGACCCACACGATCTCCGACGTCGTCGTCTCGCCATTGCCCCGGCCGATCACGCGATAGCCGTAGTCCGTGCCGGGCGTGACGGTCGGATCCTCGAGGATGAGCACGCTGCGGCCCATCAGCGTGGGCTCTGCGATCGTCGTCCACTGGTCGTCACCCGTGGTCCGCTCGGCCGACCACGACAGCTCCGACGCGCCCGCCGCAAACCACTCGATGCGCACGCCCTCGCTGCCGACGTTGATGTAGCCCGGCGCGATCGCAATCGACGTCGCCGCATCGAGCCAGCCGATGTCCGCGAAGTGATTGAGCGTGATGTCGACGGTCGACGACAGGTTGCCGTTGATCGCCGGCTCCATGAGGACGTTGGGCTGCAGCGCCGTATCCCAGTGCGAGACCGACGAGCCGCCCTGGAACGGATTCGGCGTGTTCATGCGCACGCGACCGCCGGCATCGAGTCCGGCGAGCGAGCCCGGATCGATCGTCAGCGACACGTTGAGGCCGACCAGGTTGGCCTTGAGCAGGTTGCCGTTGGGCAGCGTGATGCGGACCGACGGGATCGTGATCGTCGGGTCGGCGCCGCCGAGTCCGGCCGGCGGGCAGCCCGCCGCGTTGTCGGCGATGATGACGCCGATGGCGCCGGCGTTCTGCGCGTTCTTCACCTTGATCACGAAGCCGCAGAAACCCCGGTCGATGAGCGCGATCTTGCCCGCGAGCGCCGCCGCATTGACCGGCGGAGCCTCGCAACCGTCGTTGATCGGGGCCACGGCATCCTCGTAGAGAACGACGTCACCCGTCACCGTGCCGGCCGAGATCGACGGGCCGAACGAAGCGGCGCCGATGTCGTAGTCCCCGACGGCGGGCGCCGGGGCGTGGACGCGGAGCAGCGACTTCGGTCCCATCGTGACGCTGGCGCCGGCCATCGCGCTCGTGCCGTCCCACGCCAGCTTGCCGCAGCTGATTGCCGAGGCGACACGCTGCGCGGCGGTCATGGTGTCCCAGTGACCGCCGCTGATGTTGTCGTACAGGAACTTGTCGAAGATGCTCGGCAAGCCCGTGTTGAAGTTTCCGGTCGTGCCATTCGTCGTCGTGCTGAAGCCGAGCCCGTGTCCGAGTTCGTGGAGCACGACCGGCAACAGCTCGGTCGCGGTTCCTTCGTTGCCATCGAGCCCGTAGTACCAGGTGAACCCGCAGCCCGGCAGGCCGAGGTTCGAGTTGAACGTCGCATTGATGTCGTTCAGCGCCGGGTCGAGGTCCGCGAACGTCAGGCGGTTGGCGAGCGCGACGTGGTACCAGAAGTTGTTGAACGGAGCTCCCGGGAAGTTGACCCAGATTTGCGTCGGGCCGGCGCTGCCGAGGACGGCGCTGGTCGCGGTGCAGGTCTGCGGATTGAACACGGCGTTGACGCGGATCTCGACCGTGCTCGGAAGGAGCGCGCCCCAGATGTTCGCCGCGTGCTGGAACACCGCCAGGCGCTGCTGGCCGATGGTCACGCCGGGGTTGCCACCGACCGGCGCGGCCGGCGTGACGTCGTTGAAGCCTTCACCGACGCCGTCGTTGTTGACGATGGTGATCGTGGCGGCCTGGGCGCTCGCGGCGGCGAGGATGCCCGCGCAGGCCAGGACGGCCGAGAGGTTGCGGAAGCGAACGAGCTCGGGGCGCATGGTTACTTCTCCTCGAGTTCGGTCGGGGTGAGGTGCGTGTGATCCATGTCGCCCGGGTGCTGCACGCAGCCGGTGACGATCTTGCCGTCGGCCGTGCGCTTGACCACCGCGTAGTCCTGGTTCCGGCCCTGCAGGTCGAGGCTGACCATTCCGTTCGGGTGCCGGACGAGGATGCCGCCCTCGCGGGAGACCAACTCGTTTTCGTCGAGCTTCATCTCCGCGAGCTGCTCGCTGGAGGGCGCGCCCACCAGTCCGGTCTCGGGATCGATCGCGATCACCATGCCGGCGGTGCCGGGGACGATGCCGGAGACCGGCGTCGCGGCCGGGGCGGCCGGAGTGACTGCCGGCGGTGCGACGGCGAGCGGCGCGACGGCGAGCGCCGGAGCGGCCGCAATGGCGGGCGCCGACACGACGTCGGGCGTCGCGACAGCCGTCGCGGGAGCGGAAACGGTCGGCGTCTGCGCGAGCGAAAGCGCGAACGCCCCCGCCAGCGCAGCCGTCGAACCGACGAAAATCCATCCGTTTCGGGTCATCAGGAATCCCCTTTCGGTGGGCACAGCCGAGTAGGAAATGAGTTCTGGAGCAGCCGGGTTCGCGTCGTCCGAAACGCAAAATGAAGGCAGGACGCCGCGGGGGAGCTCATCAAATCGGAGCGTCCGGCGTGGCAAGTAGAGTAGTCATCCCCGTGCAGGTGTCAAGAAAGAATGAAGTTGGACGGGATCCCCGGCGCCAATGCCTCAGCGAACGAGGAGTTCGGCGCCGCACACGACGGTGTTCCCGCGCGTCCGAAACGTGGCGCGCGCGAAGTACAGCCCCGGCGCGAGGCCGCCGCTCCAACTGCCGGACCGCGCGACTGCGACGTGGTACTGCCCGCCGGGCAAGTCGGCGGCGTGCAGGAGCGTCCGGACCCGGCGACCGGTCACGCTGAAGAGGTCGACCTGGACACGCCCCGCCTCGGGCAGGGCGAGGACGAACGCCGGAGATCTTCCTCCGAGCGGGGTCAGCGCGAAGTCGGCCGGTGTGTCGTTCCATTGCGGAACAGAGACCGGCTTGGGTACGAGGAGCACCACCGTCGAGTCGGTGTAATCCAGCGCGAGTCCGGAGGTCCCCGTCGTGTCGCCCTCGAGGACGAGCGACTCGAACACCCCGGTGCGCGTTCCGGCCGTCAGCAGCGGGAGTTCCGCCCCCGCGGGCAGGTTGAGCCCCGGCGCGATGCGCAGCCGCAGCTTGCCGCCACAGGTCAGCGCGCCCGCAACCACGACGCGATCGAACTCGCCTCCCAGGGCGCCCGCGACGTCGAGGAGGAGCTCGCTCGTCGTGCCGAGGTCGCCCCCGCCGGCCAGGAACAGATCGCTCGCCGCATCTTCTCCGACGTCGAGGACCCCGTCGTTCTCGAAGTGCGCCGCGACGAGCGTGCCCCGACCTGCAAGCACGGCGGCCGCCGGGTTCGACAGCGTGTCGGCGACCTCGAGCGTGCCACCCTCGAGGCGCGTCGAGTCGCCGAGCGCGATGTCCGCGGCGGCAAGCAGCCGCACGTGATGCGCGCCCACCTCGAGGGTGCCCGCGAACGCATAGCCGGCCGGATCGGCCGCCACACCCAGGTCGAGGTCGGCGAGCGCCGCGATCGTCGTTCCCGCGGAGTCGCCCGCGATCGGCACGGCAAGCACACCCCGCGCTTCGAGGCGGCCGGCCGCCGCGAAACGCATGCGGCTCGCGACGAGCGTTCCCCCGTCGAGCCGCAGGCGACCGCGCAACTCGAGCGAGTCGGTGAGCGCGAGAGTCGCTTCGTTCGTGACCGTCGCCGCGGCCTCCGCACCCAGGAACAACGGGCCCTGCACGCTGAGCGTCGCGCTCGAGTCGGCGTCGATCGCGGCTACGCCATCGGTCGCCACCAGCGCTCCGCCGACCGTGAGGTGCGCCCCCGACGCGAGGACGAGCGCCGCGGTGTCCGCCGCCGTTCCCACGAGCGTCAGCGGTCCGGCGACCGTCCCCACCGCGCCACGGATCAACTCGAGTGCACCGCGCCCGGATCCGACCGACGCGCCGAGGACGAGAGGATCGGGCAGGTCGAGCGTGCCGCCGTCGACCCTGAGCGTGCCGCCGGTGAGCGCGAGCGATCCGCTCCCCGGGATCACCGCGAGCGTCTGCGTGTGCACGGTGCCGCCCTGGACCAGCAGGCTGCCCGAGCCGCCGTGCGCATCGCCGACCTGCAGGCGCGCGGCGCAGCGAAACTCGCCGCCGGCACCGGCCGATGCGATCCCGTCCCCCGCGGCCGCGGTCGTGAGGTTCGCACCGATGTAGAGGTTGCCGTCGCTCGTCACGCGCGAGACGGGGCCGCCGGAACCGGCTTCGAGCGTGCCGAACGCGCCGCTCAGGTAGCCGACGTAGATCGCGCTGCGCGCCTGGGCGCGGCCGCCCGCGAGGATGCTGAGCCGCCCGCTGCCCTGTTCCCCCACGAAGAGGTCGCCGGTCACGCCGGTCGTCTGCAGCAGCGATGCGACCGTGTCGGCGACGCCGCTCACCGTGATGCCGCCGTCGGATCCGGCGTCGTCGCCGATGAACACGTCGTCGGTCACCTTCACCGCCGCGCCGTCGAGCGCCTGCAGGTCACCCACGCCACGGCTGCCGACGCGAAGGTCCTGTCCGGCGCCGGTCACCTGGAACTGCGAGCCCGCGCCGCGCACGACCAGCGATCCCGTGCTGCCGGCGACGGCGCCGAGCTGCGACGTCGATCCGGCCGCGAGCGCGCCGACGACCTCGAGCGCCGCGACGTCCAGGTTCGTGGTCGCGATCTGCAGCACGCCGGCGATCGTGTGCGGCGAGGTGGCCAGCAGGGACACGCTGCCGCGGCGATAGGTCTGGGTGGCCGACTGCAGCGTCGTGTTGCCCGCGGTCACGCCGTAGGTTGCGTTGAGGTTGAACACCAGCGCGTCGATCGAGGTCGGCGCCTGGGCCGGCGCCCAATTGGCCGGCGTCGCGTAGGCGCCACCGGCGGGGTTGGCCCAGTTGAGCGTGGCAGTGTACGCCGCAGGCGCGCCTTGAAAGGCGCCGCCGACAACGAGGGCCAACGCCAGTAGGCAGCGAGAAACGCAGCGCGGGAATGCGGCCAATGTGGGCTCCACGAGGCTGGAATCTCGAAGGATCGAATCGACGATAGGGAGGGGCGAGTCTACACCCGCCGGCGACCGCCTGCACGGGCCCGATGCCGCTCCAGGTCGACGCGCCCGCCGCGGGTGAAGCGCACGCCTTCGCGCTCGAGACGCATGCGCTGGGTCAACGCCGTGTGTGGCGCGAAGCGGCCGACCGAAAGCACGCCCCCCGCCCCGACGACACGATGCCACGGGACGATCGCGGCCAGCGCAGCCGGCGCCTCGCGCAGCACGCGACCCACCAATCGAGCGCGCCCCGGCAGGCCCGCGGCGGCGGCCACGTCGCCGTAGGTCGCGACTCTCCCGCGCGGAATGGCGCGCACCGCCGAAAGCACGACGGCCGCGCGTCGCCGCGCGGCCGCCTCCCTCGTCTCGGTCCCTGCGTTCACCCGCGGAACGAGGCCCCGTGTCATCACACGTCGAAGTGCACACCCTGGGCGAGCGGCAGGTCGCGCCCGTAGTTGATCGTCACGGTCTGGCGGCGCATGTAGGCCTGCCACGAGTTCGAGCCCGCCTCGCGACCACCGCCGGTATCCTTCTCGCCGCCGAACGCCCCGCCGATCTCGGCGCCCGAGGTACCGATGTTCACGTTCGCGATCCCGCAGTCGGAGCCCTGCGCCGAAAGGAACTTCTCCGCGGCAAGCACGTCGCGGGTAAAGATCGCCGACGACAGACCCTGGGGCACGCCGTTGTTGACGGCGATCGCCTCGTCGAGATCGGCCACCTCGATCACGTAGAGGATCGGCGCGAACGTCTCTTCGTGGACGATCTTCATGTCGGCCCGCGCCTTGACGATCGTCGGCTCGACGAAGTGCCCGGGGCGTTCGAGCTTCTTCCCGCCGTAGAGGATCGTGCCGCCTTCGGCCTGCACCTGCTTCAGCGCCTCTTCGTAGTCGGCCACGGCGTGCTCGTCGACGAGCGGGCCCATCAGCGTGCCCGGATCGATCGGATCGCCGATGCGGATCGAGCCGTAGACCTTCTTCAGGCGGTCGACCATGGTCGCCGCGACGCCTTTCTGGACGACGAGACGGCGCGTCGTCGTGCAGCGCTGGCCGGCGGTCCCGCAGGCGGCGAACGTCACCGCGCGCACGGCGAGATCGAGGTCCGCGTCGTCGAGCACGACGATCGCGTTGTTGCCGCCGAGTTCGAGAATCGTCTTGCCCATCCGCGGCCCGACCACGCCCGCGATGCGGCGGCCCATCCGCGTCGAGCCGGTGGCCGAGATGAGCGGAATGCGGGCATCGGCGAGCATGCGCTCGCCCACTTCGGAGACCGGGCCCATGACCAGGCCGAACACGCCCGGGAAGCCCTCGGCGGCGAGCACGCGATCGGCGATCGCCTGCACCGCGACGGCGCACAGCGGCACCTTGTGCGACGGCTTCCACACGACAGTGTCGCCGCAGACGGCGGCGAGCGCGGCGTTCCATGCCCACACCGCGACCGGGAAATTGAACGCGGTGATGACGCCCACGACGCCCAGCGGCTGCCACTGCTCGTACATGCGATGCGACGGGCGTTCGCTGTGCATCGACAGCCCGTAGAGCTGGCGCGACAGGCCCACCGCGTAGTCGCAGATGTCGATCATCTCCTGCACTTCGCCCAGGCCCTCGGAAAGGATCTTCCCGTTCTCGAGCGCCACCAGGGAGCCGAGGTCCGCCTTGTGCTCGCGCAGCGCGTTGCCGAGCAGGCGGATGACCTCGCCGCGACGCGGCGCCGGGACGTTGCGCCAGGTCTCGAAGGTCTTTGCCGCGGTGGCGACGACGGTCTCGTAGTCGGCCGCGGTCGCCTGGCGCACGGCGGCCAGCGGCTCGCCGGTGGCGGGGTTGAAGGAGACGACCTCGTCGCCCTTCGTCTCGAGCCAGTGCCCGGCGGAGGCACCCGAGTTGACGGGACGGATACCCAGGCGCTCGAGGACGGCGCCCGCGGAAACGATGGTGCTCATGGGGTACGACCTCCGCGATCGGGGGCTGGGGCAGGAAGACGGCGACGCGCCGGGCCCGCGTGGACCGCGTCAGGGTACCACAGGGTCAGGAGCGCGCGAGGAGCCAGCCGGCCCACGCCACGCCGACGACAAACAGCAATCCCGGCACCGTCGCCAGCGCGAAGGAGCGGGTTCCTGCGGCTACGGCGACGATGATCTTCGAGATGGTGTTCGTCGTCATGCCGACGAGGACCGCGAACGCGGCCTCGGCCGGCTCGATCCTTCCGGCCGCGGCGAGCGACGCGGACGAGTTGGCGGCCGCGTGCGCGTCGGCGAAGCCCGAAAGGCCGGCCGCGAGGAGCAATCCGCGCGAGCCGATCCACGCGGTCACGAGCCCGGTGAGGATCAGGATCGCGCTGACCAGACCCGCGAAGAGGAGCGCCGTGCGCAGGTCGAAGGCGTGCCCGCCGGACCCCACGTCCTCGTCCGCGGCCGCCCGCGACGCAGCCGCGGACGCGCGGCCCCGTCGTCGCCGCGCGGCGACGAGGGCGAACAGCGCGCCGTACGCGACCGCCGCCGTGGCCGCCGCCGCGAGCGGGAGTGCGAGCACCCGCAGCGTGGCGACGCTCGTGAGCCCGAGCACGACGCCGAGCTGGAGGACCGTGGCCACCGTCGAGAGGACGGCGCCCGCGGTCGCCTCGTGGCGCAAGGCGGGGACCGTGCGCGCCCGCGCGCCCAGGCTCCCGATCGTCGCCGTGCTCGAGATGAAGCCGCCGGCGAATCCCGCCAGCGGCAGGCCGGCGCGCGGCCCCAGCGCCCGGATCGCGACGTAGCCCAGGCCACCGATCGCGAGCACGACGACGACCAGGCGCCACACGCTGCGCGGGTTGAACACTTCGTAGGGGCCGAACCCGCGGTCCGGCGTCAGCGGGAGCACGACGAGCGCCGCCGCCGCAAAGACGAGCAGGTCGTGCAGCTCGCGCTCGCTGAGCACGCGGCGAACGAAGCGATGGAGCGCCCCCCTCGCGGCGAGGAGCGCGGTCACGACGACGCCGATACCCGCGGCGAGCGCGGGTTCGCGCATCGCGAGCCCGCCGAGCAGGAACGTGGTGAGAAGCGCGACCTCGGTCGTCAAGCCGGGGTCCTTCGCGTCCGTCCGCACGTAGGAAAGTGCGGTCATCACCGAGACGAACGCGCCGGCGAGCGCGAAGATGACGAGGCCCGGCAGCATGGCGGAGAGTCCGCCGACCAGCGCGACGAGCGCGAACGTGCGGATGCCGGCCGCCGACAGCGTCGTGCTCTCGCCCTTCCTGCGCTCGCGCTCGAGCCCGACGAGCAGGCCGATGCCGAGCGCGACCGCGAGCCGGAGCGCGAGGACGCCGGAAGTGAGTTCCCCGGAAAGCACGCGCGTCGTGCCTCAGCCCCGTCCGACCGCGGCGCGCGCCTGTTCGATCTGCGCCACGTGGTGATCGCCATGCCAGGCATAGAGCGCCAGCAGCCAGTCGAGCGAGCGCGGCTCGGCCTGCTCCGGGTGGCGGAACGTGCGCGCGAAGTCGTCGTCGCCCATGCCGCCCAACAGGATCACCCAGCGCTCGTGCAGGGCCTCGAGCAGCCGCAGGGAAACGTCGACCGGCGCCGTGCGCGAGTCGACGAGTTCCGCCCACGCCGCCTCGTCGTAGGGCTTGATGAGCGGGGCGTCCTCGGTGAGCGCCAGGCGAAAGCGCACGAACGCATTGAGATGACTGTCCGGCAGGTGATGGGCGACCTGGCGAATCGTCCAGCCCCCCTCGCGATAGGTGCGTTCGAGGGCCGGCTCGTCGAGAGCGGAGACGGCGGCTCGCAGGCGCCCGGGCGTTGCGGCGATCCGGGCGATCCACGCGGCCCGCTTCTCGGGGTTGGATGATCCGTCGAAGATGAAGCGGCCCAACGGGTAACGGGGATCGCTCATGTCGTCTCCGGGTGGACGCAAGGCGCACCGGAAAGTCCCGGTGGCCAACGAATTCGATTGCCGAAGCGTGGATTCTTCCGCTATCCTTACGGCCTTGATGTGAACGGTGCCTGTTCCCCTGCGGGCACATCCATTCGGACGCCCGGATCGTAACGCTTTCGGCCCGCCCGGCCTTGATTCGATTCGAAGTCCTGACCGATCTGCCTTACTCGACGTGCGTGTCGATGCAGTCCTTACATTCAGCGGGAGCCCCGATGAAGCCGGCGATCATTCGTGTCACCTCCTTCCTGTTCACTTTCGTGATCCTTCTCGCCGGTCCGGCTGCAGCCGTCGATGCGCCGGTCGTCACCGTCCTGCTGTCGAAGCCCGGCTCCGTGCGCCTCATGGTGAGTGCGGGCGCCAGTGGCGCGCCGGCCGGTTTCACCATCGACCGCATGAGCCAGGGCGATTACGATGCATTCGGCGGGTGGGCCACCTCGATCGCCACCAGCCGGGTCATGAGCTCGTTCGAGGGTCGGCCGACTTTCAACATCGAGGGTACCGCCGACGACTACCGCCTCGCTGCTGGCGAAGGTATCGAAGTCGAGCTCGGCCAGCTGTTCGACGAGACGGGCGTCGGCGCGACCGACTACGAGGAGCTGGATGCCTCGACCTCGTACGTCTTCCGCATCCGCGCCAACAACCTGTCCGGCGGCCAGCCCAGCCCCTACACCGAGACGATGTCGGTGACGAGCGCCGGCCTGGCGCAGAACTGCACCTACACGCAGGGCTACTGGAAGAACCACACCGAGGTGTGGCCGACCGGCAGCCTGATGATCGGCACCGTCAACTACAGCGCCGCACAGCTGTTGGCGATCTTCCAGCAGCCGGCCCAGGGCAACAAGCTGACGATCCTGGCGCACCAGTTGATCGCGGCGAAGCTGAACCTGGCGAACGGCGCGAACCCGGTCTCGATCGCGGCGACGATTGCGGCGGCCGAGGCCCTGATCGGCGGCCTGGTCATCGCTCCGATCGGCAACGGCTCCCTGCCGACCAACCCCGCGACCGGCTACGCCAACACCCTGGATGACTTCAACAATGGCCTGATCGGCCCGGGACACTGCGGCTCGGTCCCGGCGACGGCCTCGACCTGGGGCACGGTCAAGGCGATCTACCACCACTAGGCCTCGGGCTCGTACAGCCGCCCGAACGGGGGCGGGGGGACGCACCCCCCCGCCCCCGTTTCGTTTCCCCGGACAAATTGTCCCTTTACTTCCTGTTTCAATCTGCGATAGTTTCTCCCAACCGAAATCAGGGCGTTCGATCTCCCCATCGGACGGCGGGTCGGTACATCGATTTTGTCGAACTCCAGGATTCGTCCGCTGTCCCTGATTCCGTCCGGAATCGCCGCCCCCGGCGATTCGCAGTTGCCTGGTTGTTGGTTGATTGTGCGTTGAGAACGCAGGATTTCGACCCCCCTTAAGGAGAGACTCCATGAAGCTGAATCGCGTACGCATGTTGGTTGCAGCCGCCGTCGGACTGTTCGTCGCCGCCGGACCGGTCGCCGCCCAGACCCTCGACGCTCCGCTGGTCAACGCGATGCAGAGCAAGCCGAGCTCGGTCCGCCTCATGGTCATTGCCGGCGCGAGCGGTGCTCCGTCCGGCTTCGAGGTGCAGTGGATCACGAAGGCCGAGTTCGACCTGCTCGGCGGCTTCCCCGCCGACGGCGTCGCCTCGACGCTGGTCGAGGGCACGTTCACCGGCGCCCCGACGTTCAACACCGAGGGCACCGCCAACTCCTACATCCTGGGACCCGCCGAGGGCATCGAGGTCGAGCTCGGTCAGCTGTTCGACGAGACCGGCGTTTTGGCCGACGACACGGACGAGCTCACGCCGGGCACGCAGTACGTCGTGCGCGTGCGCACCCAGGGCGCCGGCGCCGGTTCGCCGAGCGACTTCACCGACGCGATGATCGTCAACAGCTCGCCGCTGGCGGCTAATTGCACGTACACGCAGGGCTTCTGGAAAAACCACTTCGAGGTGTGGCCGGTGACCAGCCTCACGCTCGGCACCGTCAACTACACCGCGGCCGAGTTGCTGGCGATCTTCAACCAGCCCGCCGGGGGCAACAAGCTGATCATCCTCGCGCACCAGCTGATCGCGGCGAAGCTGAACCTCGCCAACGGCGCCGATCCCAGCGCTGCGGCCGCGACGATCGCGGCGGCGGATGCGATCATCGGTGCGCTGGTCGTCCCGCCCATCGGCGGCGACAACCTGCCGAACAGCCCGGCGGTCGGCTACGCGAACCTGCTCGACGACTTCAACAACGGCCTGATCGGCCCGGGCCACTGCGGCACGGTGCCGGCCTCGGCCGCGACATGGGGCCAGGTGAAGTCGCTTTACCGCCAGTAAGCTCGGCTGACAGCGCGAATCATCCGGAAGGGCGGGGAGGACCATCTCCCCGCCCTTCCTGCTATTCTGGCCTCCTATGACCACGCCCGCCGCCTCGCCCTCGCGTCCCGCCGTCCACCCGTCGCACGACTCGGCCTTCCTCCGGGCCTGCCGGCGCGAAGCGGTGCCCCACACGCCCGTCTGGCTCATGCGCCAGGCCGGGCGCTACATGCCCGAGTACCGCGCGATCCGCGCGAAGATGTCCATGCTCGAGTTGTGCAAGTCGCCCGACGTGGTGAGCGAGGTGACGTGCTTCGCGCGGCGCCGGATCGGCGCCGACGCGGCGATCCTGTTCGCCGACCTGCTGCTCATCGCCGAGCCACTCGGGCTGACGCTCACGTTCGCCGCCGGCGAGGGGCCCGGGCTCGAGCCCGCAGTGCGCGACGCCGCCGCGGTCGACCGCCTGCGCGAGGTGGACCCGGCCGAGTTGTCGTACGTGTACGACGCCGTGCGCGCGGTCCGCCGCGATCTCGAACCAACGATCCCGCTGATCGGCTTCGCCGGCGCGCCATTCACCGTCGCCTCGTACCTGATCGAGGGCCGGGGCACGCGTCACTTCGACCAGGTGAAGGGCTTCATGTACCGCGACGAGGGCGCGTGGAACGCGCTGATGGCGAAGATCGTGCGCGGCACGATCGGCTACCTCGAGCGTCAGGTCGACGCCGGCTGCCAGGCGCTGCAGGTATTCGACAGCTGGGTGGGCGCGCTGTCGCCGGCCGACTACCGTCGCTACGTGCTGCCGCACACGCGCGCGCTGTTTCAGGCCCTGCCCGCCGGCGTGCCCACGATCCACTTCGGCACGAACACCGCGACGCTGCTGCCCGACCTGCGCGCCGCCGGTGGATCCGTGATCGGCTTCGACTGGCGCGTCGAGCTCGACCGCGCGTGGGAAGAGGTCGGCCACGACATCGCGGTGATGGGCAACCTCGACCCGCTGCTGCTGTTCGCCGAGATCCCCGTCCTCGAGCGCGAGGCCGACCGCATCCTCGGCGAGGCCGCCGGCCGCGCCGGACACATCTTCAACCTCGGGCATGGCATCCTGCCCGGCACCCCGGTCGATCACGTCGTGCGACTGATCGACCACGTCCATGAACGGAGTGGGCGGTGACCTTCCACCGTCCGGAGGCACCATGACGTCCCCGGTCCCCATCGATTCGGTCCTGTTCATCGGCTTCGGCGGGCCGACCGAGCCCGCGCACATCATGCCGTTCCTGCGCACCGTCGTGTTCGGTCGTGGCGTACCCGACGAGCGCCTCGTCGACGTCGAGCACCACTACATGGAGGTCGGCGGCCGCTCGCCCTACAACGAGCAGACCGAGGCGCAGCGCGCCGGCGTCGAGCGCTGGCTGCGCGTCCACGGGATCGACCTGCCGCTCTACGTCGGCATGCGCAACTGGGACCCGCACATGAAGGACACGATCGCGCGCATGAACGCCGACGGGAAAAGGCACGCGCTCGGCGTCATCCTCGCGGCGCATCGCTCCGAGGTGAGCTGGGAGCGTTACATGGGCGATGTCGCCTGCGCCATCGCCGGGAACGCGGGCCTCGGCCCGCAGGTGACCTACCTCGAGCCATGGTTCGACCACCCGCGCTTCTTCGAGGCGAACGCGCAGCTCATCGAGGAAGCGACCGGCGTGCACCGCGGCGCGTGGCCGGCCGACCTGCCCGTGATCTTCACCGCGCATTCGATTCCCACCGCGATGGCCGAGCGCTCCACCTACCTGGCCGACATCACCGCCTCCTGCACGGGAGTGGCGAAGCTGCTGGACGCGAACGACTGGGAACTGTGCTGGCAGAGCCGCTCGGGCGACCCGCGCACGCCGTGGCTCGAGCCCGACGTGAACGCGGTGCTGCGCCGCCGGCGCGCCGCGGGTGCCACTCGCGTCGTCGTTCAGGCGATCGGCTTCCTCTCCGATCACGTCGAGGTGCTGTTCGACCTCGATCGCGAGGCGCGGGACACCGCGGCCGAGATCGGGCTCACGCTCCACCGTGCACGCTGCGTCAACGACCATCCCGAGTTCACCACCATGATCGGCGAGCTGCTTGCCGCAGGCCTGGCCAGGGGCGGTGCGGCGGCAGCGCACAGCGACTGAGCATGCCTCCGTCGCCGCGGCGCATCGCGGTCGTCGGCGCCGGGATCACCGGCCTGGCGGCGGCGCACCACGTTCTCGAGCTCGCCGGCGGCGATGCCGCAGGCGGCGGCGCGACAGCGATCGAGGTCGCGCTCTTCGAGGCGAGCCCCCGAGCCGGTGGCATCGTCGCCACGTTTCACGGGGACGACGGACTGCGGCTCGAGGACGGTCCCGACTCGTTCCTCACCGAGAAGCCCGCTGCACTCGGGCTCCTGCGCCGCCTCGGCCTCGAGTCGCGCGTCGTGGGCACCAATCCGGCGTTCCGCACGAGCTTCGTCGTCGCGCAGGGCCGCCTGCGCCGCACGCCGCCGGGATTCCAGCTCCTCGCCCCGGTGCGCGCCCTGCCGTTCCTGAAGAGCCCGATCCTCTCGCCCTGGGGCCGCCTGCGCGCCCTGGCCGAGCCGCTCATCCCGCCGCGCACGCGCGACGTCGATGCGATCGTCGACGAGAGCCTGGGCGCATTCGTGCGCCGTCGCTTCGGCAGCGAACTGCTGTCGGCCATCGCCCAGCCGATGATCGGCGGCATCTACGGCGCCGACCCCGAGCGCCTGTCGCTGCTCGCCACCTTTCCCCGCTACCTGCGCCTCGAAGCCGAGCACGGCAGCGTGCTTCGCGGTTTGCGCGTCGCGCGCGTCGCCGAGGCCAGCGGGCCGCGCTACGGGCTGTTCGCCTCCCTCGCCGGTGGCATGCAGGAGCTCACCGATGCGCTCGCCGCCCGTCTGCCCAAGGGCGCGCTGCGCCTGCGCACGCCCGTAACGGGCCTGGCGCGCGAGGACGACCACTGGCTCGTCGCCACACCGACCGGCAACGAGCGCTTCGACGCCGTGATCCTGACGCTTGCCGCCCCCGCCACCGGCCGCCTCGTCGCCGACTTCGACCGCGACCTGGGTCGGGCACTCGGCGGGTTCCCGCGCGGCTCCTCGGCCTGCGTCACGTTCGCCTTCCGCGCCGCCGACGTCGCCCACCCGCTCGACGGCGCCGGGTTCGTCGCGCCGCGCCGCGAAGGGTTCCTGCTGCTCGGTGCCTCGTTCGCGCACCGCAAGTTCGCTGACCGCGCCCCCGCGGACCGGGCGATCGTCCGCGCGTTCTTCGACGAGCGCGCCTTCAGCTTCGAAGACGCAGCGCTGGTCGCCCGGGCGCGTGCCGAACTCGCCGAACTGCTCGGCGTGGCGTCCGGGGCGGCCCCGTTCGCCCGGGTCGTGCGCTGGGAGAACGCCATGCCGCACTACCACGTCGGGCATCTCGATCGGGTGGCCGCGCTGCGCGCCCGGATGGCGGCCTGGCCGGGGTTGCAGCTGGCGGGGAATTCGTACGCGGGCGTCGGCCTCCCCGACTGCATCGCCGCGGGCGAGGCTGCGGCGGAGGCGGTCCTGGGCCGGGCCGGCGCGTTCCTCACTTGTGATTGACGGGCGTCGGCGGCCCCCGTACAATTGTGCAACGATTGCGGTCGTTGCCGCGCCCTGACCCTTGTCCCATTCCTTGCAGGATCACCCGCCCATGTCCCCATTCCACCCCGCCCGCATGCCTGGTGCGCTCGTGCTCGCCTGCGCGTTCGTTGCCGGGCTCGCCTGCGCCGCCCTGGCCCAGCCCGCGGACGCCTCGCCCGCCCGCCGCCTCACCGGCGAGCAGGGCGACCCCATCGGGCGCACCCTGCTCATCGAGTCGCGGCTCACCGGCCTCCACCTCGACGCCTTCGTCGACGGGTTTCGCCAGCCGGGCGACGATGCGCCGCAGGGCGCCGTGGCCCCGGCCTTCGACTTCGCCGCCGCCCCGTTTGCGGGTCTCACGGTGGAAGGGCCGTGGAGCCCGCTGCCGCCGCCGGCACGCTGGGTGCATTCCACGATCTACGACCCCGTGCGCGATCGCATGATCGTGTTCGGCGGCCAGGGCTACTCCGGCTCGACCAACGAGGTGTGGGCGCTCAGCCTCTCGGGAATCCCGCGCTGGACGAGACTCTCCACCTCGGGAGCCTCGCCGTCGGCGCGCGCGTTCCACAGCGCGGTGTTCGACTCGCTGCTCGACCGGATGATCGTCTTCGGCGGCAATGACGGCTCGCCGCGCAACGACGTCTGGGCGCTCTCGTTCGCCGGCAGCCCGACCTGGTCGCAGCTCGGCCCCACGGGCACGCCGCCGTCACCGCGCGCGTGGCACGCCGCGGTCGTCGATCGCGCGCGCAACCGGATGATCGTGCATGGCGGGCAGGTCAACGGGACCGGGCTCGCCGACACCTGGGCGCTGTCGCTCGGCGCGACGCCGGCGTGGACGCAGCTCGCGACCGCCGGCGCCGGCCCGGGCGCGCGCTCGGCGCACGCCGTGGCGCTCGATGCGCTGGGCGATCGCCTGATCGTGTTCGCCGGCATCGATGCGGCCGGCCAGGCCACGGCGACGGCGTGGACGCTGTCGCTCGGGGGGACACCCACATGGGCCGCACTCACGCCGACCGGGACGCCCCCGGGTGCGCGCTACGGCGCGAGCGGGACCTACGACCGCCTGCGACGACGCGCGATCTTCTTCGGCGGCGGCGTCGGCGCCCCGAATACGAACGAGACGTGGGCGCTCACGCTCGAGGGCACGCCCGCGTGGACACTGCTCCCCTCGTCGAACGCACCGCAGGGTCGCCAGTTCCACACCGCCGCCTACGATCCGTTCGGTGATCGACTGCTGGTCTACGGCGGATCGTCCGGTCCCGTGCTCTCGGATACCTGGGCGCTGCCGCTCTCGTCGCCCGGCTCGGCGTGGATTCCGCTGTCGGGGACGCGGCGCAAGGGCCATACGGCCGTGCTCGACACCGCGCGCCGGCGCATGGTGATCTTCGGCGGCGAGAACTCGACGCAGCTCAACGACCTCTGGGAGCTGGGGCTCGGCGCGGGCTCGACGTGGGCGCGACTCAATCCCGCCGGGACGCCGCCCTCGGCGCGCGCGCTGCACACGGCGATCTACGATGACCGACGGGATCGCATGATGGTCTTCGGCGGACGCGGCGGGCCGCCGACCAATGACCTCTGGGAGCTGACGCTGTCGGGCTCGCTCGAGTGGCGCCTCGTCGAGGCGGCGGGGACGCCCCCGCCACCGCGCTTCGACCATGTCGCGGTCCTCGACGCGTCGCGCTATCGCATCCTCGTCTTCGGCGGGATGGACGCCGGCGGCTCGTTCAACGACGCCTGGGCACTCTCGCTCGCTGGCACGCCGACGTGGAGCCTGCTCGCGACCACCGGCAACCGGCCGCCGGCTCGCGGCGGCGCGCAGGCGATCTTCGACACGGTGCGCGACCGGATCGTCGTCTTCGGCGGCTACACGCAGAACTTCACGCCCCTCGGCGACGTCTGGCAGCTCTCGTTCACGAACGGCCCGGTGTGGTCCGCGCTCACGCCCACGGGCACGGCCCCGGTCCCCCGCTTCGCCGGCGCGACGTCGTACGACACGACGCGCGATCGCATGCTGGTGGCCAGCGGAACCGACTTCGTCAACTTCCACGACGAGACCTGGGCGCTGCAGTTCACGGGTTTCGGCACGTCGGCGAGCTGGAGCCGCCTGTCGGGGCCCGGCCAGGGACCGACCTCGCGCTCCGACCACAAGTCGGTCTACGACGTGGACTCCGATCGGCTCGTCTCGTTCGGCGGCTTCAACCTCAACGGCGTGCTGCACGACACGTGGGAGATGGACTTCACGGCGGTGGTCGGCGTGCCGGGCGGGGATGTGCCGACGGCCGGCACGGGCGGGTTGACGCTGGCGCTGGCCGGCGCGAACCCGGCGCGCGGCGCGGCGCGCTTCGAGTGCACGCTGCCGACAACGGGACCGCTCGCGCTCGAGCTGGTCGACGCGCGGGGGCGTGCCGTGCGAACCGTGGCCGCGGGGTCGTTCGCGGCCGGGCGGCATGCGTTCGCGTGGGATGGGCGCGACATGGCCGGACGCCGGGCGGCGGCCGGGATCTACTTCGCGCGCGTGCGACAGGGCGCCGCCGAGGCGCGGGCGAAGGTGGTCTGGCTGCCTTAGCGGGGCGCTACAGCATGCCCAGTTGCAGCCGCGCCGCCTCGGACATCATCTCGCGCTCCCACAGCGGTTCCCACACGATGTTCACCTGCACCTCGCGCACGCCGGGCACGGCGTGCAGCTTCTCCTCGACGTCCTGCTTCAGGAACTCGCCCATGCCGCAGCCGGGCGCGGTCATCGTCATGTCGATCTCGATGCGGTTGCCGCCGGCGGGCAACGGCACCGCCTCGCAGCGATAGACCAGCCCCAGGTCGACGATGTTCACCGGGATCTCGGGATCGTAGACCGTGCGCAGCTGGTCGTTGACCAGGGTCTCGTCGACCGGGCCGTCAGTCACGGTGACCGGCACGGCCAGGCGCGGATCGACCACGCGGACATCCTTGCCGAGGGCGTCGGCATCGCGTCCGTCGATGCGGAACAGGTAGCCGTCGACGGTCATGACCGTGTAGTTGCCGCCCAGCGTCTGGGTGAGCAGGACGTGGGTGCCGGCCGGCAGCAGGGACCGCGTTCCGGCGGGGATCTCGACGACTTCGACGTCGCGGATCAGGGCGATCGGTTCGCTCTCGCGCATGAAGTTGCTACTCCGTGGTGACGGCGGCGCCGCGGCCGGCGAGCGCCGCGCGCAACGTGTGCCAGGCGAGGCTCGCGCACTTGACGCGCGCCGGGAACTCGACGACACCGGCGAAGACGTCGAGCTTGCCGCCCGCCGCTTCGGTCGAATCGCCCTGGCCGGTGACGAGGGCGTGAAAGCTGGCGAACAGGCGCTCGGTCTCGGTGGTGGTCCGGCCCTTCACCGCCTGGGTCATGAGCGAGGCCGAGGCCTTGCTGATGGCACAACCGTCGCCGGTGAACGACACGTCGGTGACGATCTCGCCATCGGTCTTCACGTAGACGTGGACCTTGTCGCCGCACAGCGGGTTGTACCCGTCGGCATCGCCCGAGGCGCCTTCGATCGCGCGGAAGTTCCGCGGCTGGCGGCCGTGGTCGAGGATCAATTCCTGGTAGAGGTCGCGCAGGTCGCTCACGGGCGGCTCACGCGGGGAACAGTGCGCGCACCCGCGCCAGCCCGGCGACGAGCGCATCGAGGTCGGTGCGCAGGTTGTACAGCGCCAGGGATGCGCGCGCGGTGGCCGGGATCCCGAAGCGATCCATGACCGGCTGAGCGCAATGATGCCCGGTGCGGATCGCGATCCCCTCGCCGTCGAGGATCGTGCCGACGTCGTGCGGGTGCACGCCCGCGAGCGTGAACGACAGCACGCTCGCCTTGGCGACGGCGGTGCCGACCAGGCGCAGCCCCGGAACGGCGGACAGGGCCGCGGTGCCGTAGGCCAGCAGGTCGTGCTCGTAGGCGGCGACCTGCGCCAGGTCCTGTGCGCTCAGCCAGTCGAGCGCCGCGGCCAGGCCGATCGCGCCGGCGATGTTCGGCGTCCCCGCCTCGAACTTGTAGGGCACGCGGTTCCACGTCGTCTTCTCGAACGTGACCGAGGCGATCATGTCGCCCCCGCCCTGCCACGGGATCATCGCCTCCAGGTGCTCGCGGCGGGCGTACAGCGCGCCGATCCCGGTCGGGCCGAACACCTTGTGCCCCGAGAACGCGTAGAAGTCGCAGCCCAGTGCCTGCACGTCGACCGGCAGGTGCGGCGCGGCCTGCGCGCCGTCGACCAGCACCGGAATGCCGTGCGCGTGCGCGAGGGCGGTGAACGCGGCGACCGGCAGGATCGTGCCGAGCGCGTTCGAGACGTGCGCCATGGCGAGGAAGCGCGCCCGCGGCGAAGCCAGCAGGCGCTCGAGGACGGCGGCATCGACGTCGCCGCGGTCGTCGATCGGCGCGACCCTGAGCACCGCCCCGGTCCGTTCGCACAGCAGCTGCCACGGCACGATGTTCGAGTGGTGCTCGAGGTGCGTGATCACGATCTCGTCGCCGGGGGTGAGCCGCGGGCCGACGAACGAGTGCGCGACCAGGTTCACCGCCTCGGTGGTGCCGCGCACGAAGACGATCTCGTCGTCCCCGGCCGCATGGACGAAACGGCGCACGGCGCCGCGCGCGGCCTCGTAGCGACGGGTCGCCTCCTCGGACAGGAAGTGGACGCCACGGTGCACGTTGGCGTTCGCCGTCGTGTAGTAGTCGCGTTCGGCGTCGAGCACGGCCAGCGGCTTCTGCGCCGTCGCGGCGTTGTCGAGGTAGACCAGCGGCTTGCCGTGCACGGTCGTGGCCAGGATGGGACACTGGGCGCGAACCGCCGCGGGATCGAAGGGCACGGCGGCGCGGGACGGTGTGTGCAAGGCGGCGCTCATGCGACCTCCGTACCGACGCGGTCCATGCGCTCGCCGATCCACGCCCCGATCTCGGCACGCAGGCCGTCATGCTCGACGCGGTCGACCAGCTCGCCGGCGAACGCGCGGACGAGCAGCGCGCGGGCCTCGTTCGCGCCGATGCCGCGGGCGCGCAGGTAGAACAGCGCATCGTCGTCGAGTCGGCCGACGGTGGCACCGTGACCGCACTTCACGTCGTCGGCGTAGATCTGGAGCTCGGGCTTGGTGTCGATCGTCGCGTCGTTCGACAGGAGCAGGTTCATGCTGCGCTGGTTCGAGTCGCTCTTCTGCGCGTCGGTGCGGATCAGGACGGCGCCGTTGAACACGCCGTGCCCCGCGCCGGTGAGCACACCCTTGTAGTACTCGCGGCTGGTGCAGCGCGCCGCGGCGTGATCGAGGATGGTGTGGTGATCGACGACCTGGTTCCCCGTGACCGTGAACAGCCCGTCGAGGTGTGCCTCGCCGCCCTCGCCCGCGAAGAGGACGCGCAGGTCGTCGCGCACGATCGGGCCGCCCGGCGCGAAGGTGCGCGCCGTGAAGCGGGCGTCGCGTGCCAGTCGCACGGCGGCCAGGCCCACGTGGAAGCCCTGCGCCCGCTCGCCCACCAGGCGGACGAGCGTGCAGGTCGCCCCGGCGGCGAGCACCACCTCGGTGACCGCGTTGGTGAACTCGTCGCCGGAGGTGAGCCCGCGGAAGTCCTCGACCACCGTCACCGTGGCGCCGGCGCCCACTTCGAGGAGCACGCGCGGGGTGACCACGATGCGCGCCTCCCCCGAGCGGATGCCGCGGCCGTGGGCGATCACCACGGGCGCGGCGATCGCGGCGCCGTCGGCGACGCGCACGTGCACGCCGGCGGTGGCCCGAGCGGTGTTGTGCAGCACGAATGAATGTGTCGCAGCGTCGGCGGGCGCGATCGTGCCGTAGGCGTCGGGCAGGGATGTGGTGTCGTCGGCCGGCAAGGCGGTGATGGCGAGGCCCGGCGCGGCAACGGGTGTGACGAGGCGGCCGTCGACGGTGGCGACCGCGTGGCGGGACCAGGCAGGTGCTGCCGTGGTGGCGGGTACGAACACCGTCGGCTCCGCCGTATAGGGCTCCGCCGTACACCAGGCCACGCGCGTGATCGCCGCCGGGTTGGTGAAGCGCCACTCCTCGAGCTTCACCGTCGGCAGCCCGAGCTCGGCGAGCCGGGCGGCGGCCTGGGCGCGCAGCGTGGGAGCGGTGCGCGCGGTGGCGGTCGCCTGCGTCATCGGGCCGCCCCGGGGGCGCTTCCGGCCGTCGCGTCGGTCGCGACCGGCATGTCGTGCACCCAGCCGTAGCCCTTCTTCTCGAGCTCGTGCGCCAGTTCCTTCGATCCCGACTCGACGATGCGACCGTCGGACAGCACGTGCACGCGGTCGGGCACGATGTGATCGAGCAGGCGCTGGTAGTGCGTGATCACGACCATCGCCCGTTCGGGGCCGCGCAGCGCATTGACGCCGCCGGCGACCACCCGGAGCGCGTCGATATCGAGGCCCGAGTCGGTCTCGTCGAGCACGCACAGGCGCGGCTCGAGCATGGCCATCTGGAAGATCTCGTTGCGCTTCTTCTCGCCGCCCGAGAACCCCTCGTTGACCGAGCGCTCGAGGAGCGCGGCAGGCATGCCGAGCAGCTTCATCCGGTCCTTCGCCGCAGCCAGGAAGTCGACCGCATCGAACGGCTCGAGCCCGCGCTCCTTGCGCACCGCGTTCACCGCGGTCCGCAGGAAGTACAGGTTGCCCACGCCGGGGATCTCGATCGGGTACTGGAAGGCGAGGAACACGCCCTTGCGGGCGCGGATTTCGGGGGCCATGGCGAGCAGGTCGGCGCCGTCGTACGTCGCGGTGCCGGCGGTCACGGTGTAGCCCTCGCGCCCGGCCAGGACGTGGGCGAGCGTCGACTTGCCCGAGCCGTTGGGTCCCATGATGGCGTGGACCTCGCCGGCGTTCACCTCGAGCGTGAGTCCCTTGAGGACGGGCTTCCCGTCCACTTCGACGTGCAGATCCTTGATCGACAGCATGAACGACGATTCCTTTCCCGGGGCCCCGCGCCTGGCGGGGCGACTGGACCCTTAACCGACCGAACCTTCGAGGCTCACGCCGAGCAGCTTCTGCGCCTCGACGGCGAACTCCATGGGCAGCTTGCGCATGACTTCCTTGCAGAAGCCGTTGACGATCATCCCCACGGCGTCCTCGGTGCCGATGCCGCGCTGCCGGCAATAGAACAACTGGTCCTCGCTGATCTTCGAGGTGGTGGCCTCGTGCTCGACCTGCGAGAACGGGTGCTTGGCCTCGATGTAGGGAAACGTGTGCGCGCCGCAGCGGTCGCCGATCAGGAGCGAGTCGCACTGCGAGTAGTTGCGCGCGCCCGCGGCGCCCTTGCCGATCTTGACCAGGCCGCGGTAGGTGTTCTGGCCGCGTCCGGCCGAGATACCCTTCGACACGATGGTCGAGCGCGTGTTCTTTCCCACGTGGATCATCTTCGTGCCCGTGTCGGCCTGCTGGTAGTTGTTGACCACCGCGACCGAGTAGAACTCACCGACCGAGTCGTCGCCGAGGAGCAGTACGCTCGGGTACTTCCACGTGATCGCCGAGCCGGTCTCGACCTGGGTCCACGAGATCTTCGAGCCCTTGCCGCGGCAAGCGCCGCGCTTGGTGACGAAGTTGAAGATGCCGCCCTTGCCGTCCTTGTCGCCGGGGTACCAGTTCTGCACGGTCGAGTACTTGATCTCGGCCTTGTCCAGCGCGACCAGCTCGACGACGGCGGCATGGAGCTGGTTCTTGTCGCGCATCGGCGCGGTGCAGCCTTCCAGGTAGCTGACGTATGAAGAGTCTTCCGCGATGATCAGCGTGCGCTCGAACTGCCCCGTGTCGGCGGCGTTGATGCGGAAGTAGGTCGACAGCTCCATCGGGCAACGGACGCCCTTCGGCACGTAGCAGAACGAGCCGTCGGAGAAGACCGCCGAGTTGAGCGCGGCGAAGAAGTTGTCCCCCGCCGGCACGACCGAGCCCAGGTACTTGCGGACGAGCTCGGGATGCTCGCGCACCGCCTCGGAGAACGAGCAGAAGATCACGCCCATGGCCGCGAGCTTGTGCTTGAACGTCGTGCCGACCGAGACCGAGTCGACAACCGCGTCGACCGCGATGCCGCTCATGCGCTCCTGCTCGCGCAGCGAGATGCCGAGCTTGTCGAACATGGCGCGCATCTCGGGATCGACTTCGTCCAGACTCTTCGGCGCAGGCCCCTTCGCCACCGGCGCCGAGTAGTAGATGATGTCCTGGTAGTCGATCGGCGGGTACGCCACGTTGGGCCACGCGGGCTCCTCGAGCGTGAGCCAGTGGCGGTAGGCCTTGAGGCGCCACTCGAGCAGCCACTCGGGCTCGTCCTTCTTCGCCGAGATGAAACGCACGATGTCCTCGGACAGCCCGCGCGGTGCGGCGTCGGCGGCGAAGTCCGAGACGAAGCCATACTCGTACTCGCGCTCGGTGAACTCCTTGAGGACTTCGTTCGGGCTCATGACCGGCTCTCGGCGGAGGACGGAAGACGAATCTGGAGCCACGCGCTCAGCGCGGGCTCGGAGCGGACCAGGGACTTGAGCGACACCTTGCCCAGCGCGTCGTGGACGAGCCGATCGAGGGTGACCAGCACCGGACGAATCGAGCAGTTGCTCTCGTGCATGCAGCGGCCCCCCTCGGCGGCGTTGGCACTGTGGTTCTCGCAGAACTCCGTGTCGTAGAGGCGGCCGCCGAGCGCGATCAAGGCCGCGGACAGGTTGATCTCCTCGGCGCTGCGGACGAGCGCGTACCCGCCGTCGCGGCCGCGGGTGGCGACGACGAGCCCACTGCGCCGAAGGATGCCGAGGACCTTGGCCACGTACGCGGGGGTGAGCCCTTCGGCCTTCGCCACCTCCTGAATGGTCGAGGCGCCGTCGGAGTGGCGAGCCAGCTGTACCAGGCAGCGCAGCCCGATCTCTTCCTGCGAGGAGAGCTTCATGCCCGGATTCTGGAGAAAGTAGACGGATTAGTCAAGTTTCAGAGCCAGACCGGCCGTCGGGCCCGCGGTGCGGCCCGAGATTGCTCCCCAAGACCTTGTCCTGATGGACGTTGACCGCTGACCCGGCCGCCGGCCGGAACGAGCCCAAGGGGGCCCGGGGCCGACCACCTCGGCACCGGCCCGGAAGCGGATCAATCCTGGCTGCGCGTCGGCTTGCCGGGGCCTGCGCTTCGCGCGGAAGGCACGGTCCGGCGCATGACCGCTCGGGTCTTCGAGGGGCGCGCGACCTCCTTGAAGCCGGCCTTCGCGAACGCGGCGATCGTGCCGTGGAATGCGGTCACGTCGGCCCACGCCCCCGTCGTTCCCGCCGTCGGGTAGCCCTCGAGGATCCGCCCGCCGAGCGCGGCCACATGCCTCGCCGCGGCGTTGAGCAGCGCGACCGTCACGCCGCGGCGACGATGCGCGCGGGCCACGAAGAAGCAGGTCACCGACCACACGGGACGATCGTCGATGGGTTTTGCGATGCGCGAGCGGGCGAGGCCGGCGTAGTCCTCGCGCGGGGCAAGCGCGCACCAGCCGACGGGCACGTCGCCGTCGTAGGCGAGCAGGCCGGGGATGGCACCGCGGCGCACGAGTGCCCTCATGGCGCGCTTGTTGCCGGCACCCTCGTCGGCGCAACCGGTGGTGTACTCCTTGCGCGGCAGGCGAAAGAACATGCACCAACAGCCGCCGTACGCGCCGCGCGGGCCGAACAGGGCCGCAAAGTCGGACCAGCGCTCTGGCGTCAGCGGGTGGACGGCGAGGCGCAGACGCGCGGCAACGGTTACCGGGACGGTTGTGGTCGATGCGCGTGGCATGGCCCACGAGAATATCCGATCGGCGCGGAGATGAGTAGCGCGGGGGGTTCCCGCGCCGATCGCCCTTCCTCAGGTCTTCTTCTGCACCCGGAAGTTGAGCGTCCCGTTGACGTTGGTCAGCGTCACGCGGATCGTCCAGGCTCCCGCCAGCCCGGCCGCGCTGGCCAGGGATCCGCCCTCGGTCAGGTTCCGCGTGTAGACCTGGCTGCCCGTCGAGTCGCTCAGAGTCAACGTCGCGGTCCCCGCCGTGATGCTGCTCGACTGGTCCACGTTCGCCTGGACACCCGTGTTCCGCCACGAATAGCTGAGGACCTGCGTGACGTTCGTCACGTTCGTGGCCTGGAACTGGAAGCTGTCGATGTTGTTCGTCACCTCCGGCTGGAATGCCGGGTTGATGACGTTGGTGTTGTTGTCACTGCAGCCGACGCCGAGCGCCAGCACGACAACGATGAGTGCCGAAGCGGCGATCTGGTGCATGCGGTCAATCTTCACGGATGCCTCCTTGCGCTGCGAACCCGAAGGCCCGCTCCGCGGTGAGTTCGAGCAGGCGGGCCCAATGCTCCGCCTGTGCAGCGTCCCCGGCGGGCAGGGGCACCCACTCGGGGTTACGATAGGCCGCGGCCGCCACCGCGCGGTCACGCGCCAGTGCCGCGAGACGCAGGCAAGCCGCAGCTTCCCACGCGCCGACGACCCGGCGGCGCGCGCGCCCGCCGGCCTCGCGGTAGGCGGCAACAACCGCGGCCCGATGCGGCGGCTCGAGCGCTCCGACCTCGTCCTCGCGGCGCAGGGCGCGCAGGCGTTCGTGCGCCAGCAGGTTGCCGAGATCGAGACCCGCCGGCGCGTGACTTGCCTGGTCCCAGTCGACCCAGTGACGGGCGTCGTCGGGGCGCTCGGGATCGAGCAGCACCTGCTCTTCGTTGAGATCGCGGTGCGCGGGCACGCGCGGACCCTCACCGTGCTTGGCCAGGGCGCGCGCCAACGGCATCGCGAGGGCGGGCCACGGGCGACCGCTCCCCGACCATAGCCGGGCCAGGTTCTCGATTTCGCGGGCGGCGCTCCATTCACGATCCGGCCAGCGCGCGGCCGCCACGGGATCGGCTTCGAGCACGGCGAGCGCGCGCGCGACGCCACACAGGCCGCGCCGGCGCGCCTCACCGTCGGGCAGGCGCGACAGCGCGAGGCCCGGAAAGGCCTCGATCTCGATCCACCCGGCCGCCATGTCGACGTCCGTGATGGCCGGAGCACGCGGCCCGGCCCACACCGGATCGCGACCGGCGACAAGCGCGCTGTGCAACGCCAGGTAGCGCTCGTGCAGCCGGCGCGTGCGCTCGGGGTCGGTGCGCTTGCGCACGCGACCGTCGATGATCGCTCGACCGAACGCGGTCTCCGCCATCCGGCCATGGAACTCGACGCAGCGCCGTCCCGGGCGATTCTTGAGCACGTGGCGCTCCACCGGGGCCGCGCTCATGCGGTGGCGGCGCGGGCGAAGGCGCGCGCCTCCCAGAGGCGGCGATAGGCCGCGCAGTCGGCGAGCAGGTCGTCGTGCCGGCCATCGCCGACGACGCACCCGTCGTCGAGCACGACGATGCGTTCGGCGTCCCGGATGGCCTCCAGTTGGTGAACGATCACGAGGCAGGTGCGTCCGCGGGCGCGGCGATCGATCGCCGCGGCGAGCGCGCGCTCCGTGGCCGCGTCGAGCCCGGTCGCCGGCTCGTCGAGGAGCAGGATCGGCGCGTCGCGTAGAAATGCGCGGGCCAGCGCGATCCGCTGGCGCTGACCGCCCGAAAGCGTGGCCCCGCGCTCGGCGAGCGGCGTCTCGAGCCCCTGTGGCAATGCGCGCACGAAGCGGTCGACCTGTGCGTCGGCCAGCGCGCGCCACAGGTCCTCGTCGCCGCGCGTCGGATCGGCGAGCAACAGGTTCTCGCGAATCGTCGCGCCGAGCAGGACCGACTCCTGGAGGCCCACGGCGATCTGCCGGCGCAGGCTCGCGACCTTGTACTCCCGGAGATCGCGGCCATCGAGGCGCAGCGCGCCGTGCTCGGGATCGAACAGCCGTGAGACCAGCGCGAACAGCGTGCTCTTGCCGGCGCCCGTTGCGCCCACGATCGCGACGCGCTCGCCGGCGGCGATCCGGAAGTTGACGTCATGCAGGGCCGTGCGTCCCGCCGCATAGGTGTGATGGATGCCCGCGAACTCGAGGTCGCCACGCACGCCCTCGGCGCCGATCGCGTCCGGGCGATCGACCACGGTCGGCGCGGTGTCGAGCAGCGAGACGACGCGCTCGGCACAGGCCTGCGCCTTCGAGGCGCGCTGTGCCGCCCGCGCCAGGTCGCGCAGGGGGCGTTGCAGGCTGCGCACGTAGGAGAGGACGACGACGAGGTCGCCGGCGGTGATCGCCCCGGAGTGGACCCGCAACAGGCCGGCGAACAGCACGAGCGCGAGCCCCCCCCCGCCCGCTATCTCGACCGTCGCCTGTATGCGTGCCTCGGCGCGCGCCGCGGCGAGGCCCGCGGCGACGAACCCCTCGCCCTCCTGCTCGAGGCGACGTGCCGCGCGCTCCTCGGCGCCGAAGGTCTGGAGCACGGAGACGAGTTGCAGGCTCTCCCCCGCCACGGCGGCGAGCCGCCCCTCGCGCTTGCGCTGCGTGCGCGCGGCGGTGCGGATCGCGCCGACCTGGCGCCGCACGATGAGCGCCAGGATCGGCGTGGCCGCCGCCGCGACCAACGCGAGGCGCGGGTCGAGGTGCACCAGCACGACGACCATCCCGATGAGAAAGACGCCGCGGCCCACCACGCGACTCACCTGTCCGACGAGAAACTCGCTGACGATGTTGAGGTCGCCGATCAGGTGAACGAGCAGCTCGCCGGCGCGCCGCTTGCGATGGAACGCCGGCGACAGGCGCGCCAGGTGGCGGAACACGAGCATGCGCAGCGAGAGCAGCGCGCGCTGGCCGACCGTCGCCTGGAGTCGCGTCTGCGCCCCGGCGAACGCCGCGCCCAGCACCGCGATCCCCACGAAGGTGGCCGCCACGGCCGCCATGCCCCAGGGCGCGGGCATCTCGCGCAGGAAGGCGAATGCCGCGTCGCGCGGGCGGGCCGCCGAAGGCGGGGCGACGAACAGGTCGAGGGCGAGCTTGATCGGCCACGGCTTGAGCAGCTCGATCACGCCCGCGCCGATCGTCGCCAGCGCGGCGAGCGTGAGCGGGCGCACGTGCCCGGCGAGGGCGGTACGCGCCAGGCGCGCCAGCGGTTGCGTGGTCAGGCGGTTCATCAGGCCGACCCTTCGACGCGGGTGGCGCGCACGGTGCGCACCACTGCATCGACCTCGGCGAGGAGCCGGCGCGCCACGTGGCGCCAGTCGAACTCGCGCCGCGCGCGCACGCGGGCGGCAGCGCCAAGGCGGAGCCGCAGCGCGCGGTCGTGCGCCAGCAGCACGAGCGCATCGGCCAGGGCGCGAACATCCACCGGCGGAACCAGCAGCGCGTCGCGACCGTGGAGAAAGCGTTCCCCGGTCTGCCCGGTCGCCGGCGCGACGATGGCGCACCCGGCGGCGGCATATTCGTAGACCTTGAGCGGCGAGAAGTACGGCTCCTCGCCCGGAGCCGACGCCGCGACCGCGATGTCGATCCCGCGCAGGAACTCCGCCACCTCCTCGTGCGGGCGTGCGCCGTGGAAGCGCACGTCGTCGCCGGCCCCCGCCTGGGCGGCCCGCGCCTCGAGCTGCCCCCGCACCGGCCCGTCGCCCATGAACTCGAGCATCGTGCGTGCGCCGCGCGCGCGCGCGTCGAGCCAGGCGTCGAGCACGAGGTCGAGCCCGTGCCACGGCTTGAACGAACCGACGAAGCCGATGCGCACGGGCGCGCCCGCAGGCGGCTCGGGACGCGGTCCGTCGAACAGGTCGACCCGCACACCATTCGGAATCACCAGCGTGCGCCGCGACGAACCACCGCGCGCGACCACCCACGGCACGAGCGGCCGCGACACGCAGACGACGAGGTCGGCCGTCGCCAGCGTGTCGTGCAGGCGCTTGCGCGTCGCGGGTCCGGGCGTCGCGCCGCGGTAGCGCGCGGCCTCGTCGTCGAGCGGCGCGTTGACTTCGACCACGAGCGGCACGCCCAGGCGGCGGGCCAGCGTCACGCCGGCCGCGCTGTCGAGGGCCAGCCGCTCGAGCACGAAGTCCGGGCGGCGTGCGGCGGGCAGCGTGACTGCCGCCAGAGCCGCTGCGAACACGCGTTCGGCGATCACCGCCCCGTCGTCGCGGCCACGCGCGATGGGCTTGAGCGTGACCCCCGGGGGCAGGGGCGGCGGCGCTTCGCCGCGGACCGCCGCGACGCCACAGACAGCAGCTCCTTCGGCGCCGAGCGCGCGCCACAGCTCGCGCAGGTGGACGCTCGCCCCCTTCGTGCCGTCGTAGGCGATCCCCGGATCGGCGCAGAGGGCCAGCACGTTCACGCGCACTCCGCGCGGGGGGCGTCGTCGAACCACGACGACAGCGTGGCGACGTTGCGGCGCAGGTCGAAGCGCTCGACCGCGCTGGCGCGGGCCGCCACCGCCATGCGCGCCCGGGTAGCGGGGTCGAGCAACAGCTCGACCAGGGCCGCGGCGAGCGCGTCGGGATCGCCGGGGGCGACGAGTCGCCCCTCGATGCCATCGCGCACAATCTCGGGATTCCCGGTGACGGTCGTCGTGACGCAGGGCACGCCCGAGGCGAGCGCCTCGAGCAGGACGGTCGGCAGGCCGTCGCGATTGCCATCGCGGGCGATGCGACAGGGCAGCGCAAACAGCGTCGCCGAGGCGAACAGCTCGCGCACCGCGTCCTGCGGCAGCGCCCCCGCCCAGCGCACGGTGTCCGTGATGCCGAGCCTCTGCGCGCGCGCCACCAGCGCGTCGCGCTCGGGGCCCTCGCCGACGAGGACGAGCCGCGCCGCCGGCACGCGGGCCACGACCGCGGGCCACGCGTCGAGCAGGTCGGCGAAGCCCTTCTTCTCGACCAGGCGCCCGATGGCGAGGACGACCGGCCCGTCGTGCGGCGCCGGTGCCGCCCGCGCGCCCGGGGAGAAGCGCTCGAGGTCGACGCCGTTGTACAGTCGCCGCACACGAGTCCGCTCGCCGCCCAGCACGCCCTCGAGATGGGCGCGATTGAAGTCGGAGACGGTGACGACGAATCGTGCGGCGCGCATCTTGGCGCGCAGCAGGTCGAGGTCCGTGTCGGCATGGAAGATGTCCTTCGCGTGCGCCGTGAAGCTGAAGGGCACTCCGGCGAGGTGGGCCGCGAACATGGCGACCCGCGACGGGGCGCTCGCAAAGTGCGCGTGCAGGTGGCGCGGCGGATCAGGCTCGAGATCGCGCACCATCACGGCCGCCTGGAAAAAGCGCTTCCACGCCTGGTGCGTCCGCCGCGTCGCCACGTAGCGCAGGAGGCTTCCGACCCGCCGGGGATGACGCACGAGGAGTGCGAGCGCCGCCGCCCCGCCGTAGAGGAGCCACGCGACGGGGCGTTCCGGCAGCTCCACCACGCGCGCCTTGAGGTGCGCCACGTCGGGATGCCGCGGGCCGGTCGCGGCGCGTTTCAACGAATAGACCGTGAGTGTGAAGCCGCGGCGCTCGAGCTCGAGAAGCTCGCTGAGGATGAACGTCTCGGACAGTCGCGGGAACATCTTCACCACGTAGCCGAGCCGTGGCATCACGCGACCTCCGCCCGTCGCACCGCCGGGAAGCGCGCCGACACGAGGTCGCGCATCTCCTCGCTCACGCGCGAGGCGCCGTCGGTGCGGAACGGCAGCGCCGTTTGCCGCGGGCCCAGGGCGAGCGCGCCGGCGATCGCGGCAAGCAGTGCCGCGGGATCGGCCTCGTCCGGATGAAGCATGGTGCACAGCCCGCGCTCGGCCATCGCGCTGGCGCGAATCCACTGTTCGAGCCGCGGCGTGACGCGCGGCACCACGACGGCGGGCGTGCCGGCCGCGAGGATCTCGGTCATCGAGTTATAGCCCGCCATCGACACCACGCAATCGGCCGCGGCGACGAGCGATGGCAGGTCGGGCTCGAACTCCTGCATCACCACCGAGGGAATCGGCGCGGCGCGGGACTTGAGCGCGTCCGCGGAGTCGTTCGCCATCAACGGGCCGGTGATCACGACGAGACGGGTCGCCGGCGGCGGCGTGCGGGCGAAGCCGTCGAGCAACGCCTCGAGCACGGCCGCGCCGTCGCCACCTCCGCCCACCGTGGCGACGACCAGCCGCTCCTGCGGCGCCAGCGCGAAACGCTCGCGAACCCGCGCGGCGGCCGTGCGCGGCTCGGCCCACAGCACGTAACCGGTGAATCGCACGCGGCCGTTGAGCCGCGGCGACAGCCCGTACTCCTCGGGCGATGGACCGAGTCCACGCTCGCCGTACACGAGGACGCGATCGTAGATGCGATCCATCCAGTCGAGCGTTCCGTCGCGCTCCCACTCGGCGCGCACCCGGGCCGGCTCGTCGATCACGTCGCGCAGGCCGAGCACGAGCCGCACCCCGGGCCGCGCCTTGCGCAGGCGCTCCAGCGGGGTGACCAACTCCCCCGCCATGCCCGCCGGCGCGTGGTCGACGAGCAGCACGTCGGGGGCGAAGGCGAGCAGCGCCTCGGCAATGAGCCGCGACCGGAGGTCGGTCAACTCGCCCAGCGTGAGGTCGAGCGAGCGCGACTCATAGGCTCCACCAGGGCCCTTGGTGGCGGACGGGATCTTCACGAAATCGAAGCGCGGCGGCAGCGGAAAGGCGTGCGCCTGGTTCGATCCCGTGAGCGCGAGCAGGTGGACCGCGGGCAGGTCGCGCGCCAGGCGATGCGCCAGCGTCAGGTTGCGGCGCAGGTGGCCGAGCCCGAACGTGTCGTGTCCATAGAGCGCGATGCGCGGACCGCGGGCCACGGTCACTGCAGATCGAGCGCGCGCGCGCGGCTCGCCCCCTGCACATTGTTGGCGAAGCGCAGCTTGACGCGCCAGTACCAGCGTCCGGCGCCCAGCACCTGCCCGGCAAAGCCGTTCTGGTTGCCCACGCCGTTCCACGACGCCTCGGTCGAGGGAACCTGGGCCGACTGCCACGCGAGTTCGCCATTCGCATCGTCGAGATAGACCGCCGACCAGAGCGCGGGCGCGGCGTAGGCCGACCAGCGGAAGACCAGCGGCGTGCTGAAACCTGGACGGGGCACGCTCGCTCCATCGGCAGGAGCAAGCTGATCGAACCCGTGGGAGGCGACGTCGAACGGCGGGACTGCGACGACCTGCCCCGCGGCCGAAGTCACGAAGAACCAGCGCACATAGCCAAGGTCGCTCGCCAGCGCGCCCGAGACCTTCACCATCCAGCTCCCGGCGGGCAGGTTATCGAAGCCGTATGATCCGTCGGCGCCGGCGAAGACCGAGTCGCGCTGCGCGCCGCTGGCGTCGTCGTAGAGCTTCACCTTGATGGCGACTGCGGGCGCGCCGGCGCGACGCACCACGCCGGAGACGTCGTGTGTCGGCGCCGGCCCGGTCGGGCCCGTCTCGCGGCTCACGCCGCACCCGCTCGCGAACAACGCGACGAATCCCGCGACGGCGCACATCTGGCGCCCGCTCACGGCAGCACCACGAACGGGCGCGTCTCGACGCTCGCGCCGTCGCTCCAGCGCACGCGGTAGACGCCGGGCGGCACGCGCCGGCCGGTGCGATCGCGCAGGTCCCACGCGGCGCGACCGGCACTGTTGCCCGCCCCGCCGCGATGCACGTCCGCCACGCGACGGCCGGCGGCGTCAACGACCGCGAGGTCGAACGCGCGTCCGCTGCCTCCGGCAAACGTGAAGGCGACCGCGGCGCGGGCCGGCGACGGCGCGGGGGCGCCCAGGCGCATTGCGGGCGCGCCGCCGGCGACGGCGACCGCCTGCGGGGCGCCGAGCGCGTACAGCTTTCCGTCGTAGGCGCCGAAGTACACCGCGCCGTCCGCGCCGATCGCCGGCGATGAGCGCACCGGCGCGCCGACCGGGAACGACCAGCGCAGCGTGCCGTTCGGCTCGAGGCAATAGAATGTCGAGTCGTCGGAGCCGAAGTAGACGGCGCCATCCGCCGCGCACACGGGCGAGGAGCGGATGCTGTTGCCGGCGTTGAAGTCCCACAGGAACGCTCCGGTCGTCGGCTCGAGCGCGACGACGTGCGATCCCGCCGCGGCCACGAGCGAACCGTCGGCGCGTACGCACGGGGTGGTGTCGAAGCGGCGACCGTCGGTGTACGCCCAGCGCAGCACTCCGTCCGGGCGAACCGCGTACAGGAACGTGTCCTCGCTGCCGATGTAGACCGTTCCGTCGTTCGCCACGGCGGGCGACGCCAGGTCGATGATGTCACCGGTCACGCCCGTCCACAGTGACGATCCGGTATCGCTCACCGCGTGGAGCATGAAGTCGTGCGAGCCGACGTACAGCGCGCCGCTCGGTCCCCGGGCGGCCGACGAGCGCACGTTGCCGAGCGTCGCATAGGTCCACACCGGCACGCCCGCGGCCGTGAAGCGATACAGGTTGTTGTCGCCGTTGCCCGCGACCACGTCGCCGTTGGGCAGGAGCAGCGGCGAGGTGCGGAACGTGCTACCGCGTGTTGCCTTCCAGCGCAACGTGCCGGCCGCAGTCACGGCGTACAGGGTGCTGTCCATCGATCCGATGTAGACCGTGCCGTCGGTGGCGAGCGCCGGGCCGCCAAAGCGCAGCTCGCCGCCGGTGAGGAACGACCAGCGCAGCGTGCCGTTCGCGTTCACCGCGTAGAGCCGACGATCGATCGAACCGACGTACACCGCGCCGTCCGGCCCGATCACCGGCGAGGAGGCGACGATCGAGTCCCCGGTGGTGAAGGTCCAACGCAGTTGCGCGGTCGCCAGCGACGGCGCGGTTGAACGGCCGGAGCGCGCGGCGTCCCCGTGGAACAGGGGCCAGGCCGAGGACGCCGGCTGGGCGCCGACGGCGGGAGCGAGCAGCGCGAGCGCGACAGCAAGGAGACCGGCGGGGACCGGTGGGCGCATCGACATGGGACGCATCGGCAGTTCTCCTCGGCTCAGCGTTCGACGACAAGACCGAGGCCGACGCCCCGGACCACGGAGTTCTTCGCGTCACGCGTCGATCCGGTCGCGCGCCACTGGGCGCCGAATTCGACGCGCAGCGGACCGGCGATGGGATGATCGAGCGTGGTGAAGACGCGCCAGCGATTGTCCTGGCGACTGAAGTTGGAGGCGAAGACGTCCCCGGTGCGGTAGGAGCGGACACCGCCCTCGAGGCGGAGCGCACCATGCAGGCGCGCGACGAGCGCGCCCTCGGCGTCGAGGCGCAGGACGTTCTGGCCGTAGCTGTAGAGATCGGTGATCGATTGCGTGTCGCGGTAGAACCAGGTCAGCGCCGTGCGAAACGTCTGCGCCTGGCCGCGCTCGACGCCGAGACGCGTCGACCAGCGGCGGTCGTCTCGCTCCGGGTGAAGTTCGTCGAATGCGTTCTCCTCGCGCTCGATGCCGCCGTGGAGGCGAACGCCGGGGACCACCTCGACCCGAACTTCGGCTCCGGTGTTGCGCCGATCGACGATTGCGTCGCCGGACGGGTCGGGGAAATAGAGCTCGTCGTTGGCGAATCCATGGAACAGGCGGAGGCGAACATTGGAGCGGCGAAGGTCGACGCCGAACTCGTAGGCGACGAGGTCGCGCTCCGGATACACGTGGTAACGCTCGATCCCGAGGTCCGCCCACGGCTTGATCCGCAGGTGATCGCCGGCGTGAAACGTCACCTCGGGGGCGAGTCCGAGGCGAAGCCCCTGGTCAGGCTCGCGGGTGTCGCCCCCGGGGAAGACGTCGCTGGTGGCGAAGACGTCGAGACGCGCTGTGCCGGCGAACTCGGGGGCCGCGGTCCGGGCCATCGCCGGTGCGGTGAGGGAGCAGCCGATGGCCACGGTCGCGAGCAGCCGGAGAAGCGCCAGGGAGCCGCCTCGAAGGGAGCCTGGGGCGACTCGGCCGGCGGTGCGGCGCAGGATGCGGGAACGAGGGTGCATGCCCCACAGGTGGGCGCGGCAACCCTTCTGATACAGAAAATCGAACTCGGTCGCGCCCACGAGATCGCTCATCCAGGCGGCGACGGTCTCGAGGAGTGCGTGCGGGTCGAGCGCGGAGGCGACCAGACGGCTCACGTCGAGCCGCGCGGACAGACGACGGCGCTGCCGGCCCTCGCGGGCAATAATCGCCACGGGAGTGTCGGGAGTCGGAGGAGAAGGGTGCACGCTGGGGGATATCGGCAGGACGCCCACTCTGCTTGATCGAGAACTGTGGCGGAAAATCGATCGGCGGCCCTGGCTCGCAGGCGCGAGTCGGGGCCTGACGGGGCCGCCCGGCGCGCCTAGGGGGTGGTTACCACCGACCGCACGATGCCGATCCCATCCTCGCCGGCGCCTCGATCGGGCGCCAGGGCCGCGGCCAGGTCGAGGATCCCCACGCCGTAGTGCGATGTCGCCTCGGGCACCGAGGGATCGAACGCGCGGGCGCCCTCGCCCAGGCGCTGCATGACCTCGGCGCGGGTCCACTGCGGATGCACGGCGAGGAGGAGCGCGGCGCCACCGGCCACCCAGGGCGTGGCCATCGAGGTGCCGCTCCACACGGCGGTGTGCCCGTTCCAGTACGCGCTGCGGATGCCCTCGCCGGGAGCCGAGATCGCGACGTGACTGCCGAAGCTGGTGAAGGACGCGGGCAGCGACGCGGGATTCGTGGCGGCCACGGCGAACGCGTCGGATTCGTGGGCCGGGAACTCCTCGGGATTCTCCGCGCCCCAGTTGCCGGCGGAGGCGAAGACAACGACGCCGCACGCGACCGCCCGCTCGAGGGCCTCGTCGATCAGGCGATCCTCGACCAGCATGCCGAGGCTCAGGTTCATGACGCGGGCGCCACGGGCGACGGCGAGATCGATGGCGCGCGCGATGTCGTACGCCTCGCCGCGGCCGTCGTCGTCGAGCACCCGCAGCGGCAGGATGCGCGCCTCGGGGGCGACCAGCGCGACGATGCCGGCGACGTGGCTGCCGTGGCCCAGGGCTTCGTCGATGCGGCCGTCCTGATCCTCGTCGATGCCGTTGGGCGCTTCGGTCGGATCGGCGTCGCCATCGACGAAGTCGTATCCCGCGACGAGGCGTCCGGCGAAAGCGCGGTGGTCGGGATCGATGCCCGTGTCGAGAACCGCCACGAGGATGCCGCGTCCACGCGAGACCTTGTGCGCCTCGTGCAGGCCGACGCGGCGCGCCGCAGCCAGGTCGACGATGGCCGAGCCGAAATCGGAGCCATCATCGAAGGCGAACGAGTGACCGCGCGATTCGGCGCTCTCGCTGATCAGGTTCGGTTCGGCCCAGGTGACCCGGGGATCGCTCGCCATCCGGGTCAGGAGCGAGGCCACGGTCTCCCCGGCGGGGATCGCACAGACCCGGGCCATGCCGAGCTCGCTCTCGAGGTCGAGTCCGTATTCGGCCTCGAGCGCATCGTCGTCGCCGTCCGGGGCGCCCCACCAGATGACGACCGACGGATCGTACTCGACGGCGACGGTCGCGCCCCCGAGGTCCCCGCGCGCGATCGTCGGGTACGGGCCGCGGGCACGCACGGCCACCGGCTCGGGCGCGGTCCCTGGCGCGCAACCGAGCGGCAGGAGCGCGATCAACGAGCAGGCTGCGACGAGAACTGCGGTGCGAGCGGAGTGACAGATCACGAGCGAGCCTCCGGTTCGATGCGAGACGAGTCGCTTGATTTTACCACGGGAGGGAATCGATTGCCGCGGGCATCCCCTTGAGCGGCACCGCGGAACGACGCGCGGCGCACCGGGCGGATCCCCGGAAAGCGAATGTCGAGACGGCCGAAGAGCCCCCAGGTCCAGGCGTTCCAGGAATGAACAGGGTCCGCCTGGGCCGCCGTGCGGGCAGTTCGCAACGCTTCACCCAGGGGCGCTCCCTCGCGGAGGGCGCGTACCAGCGCCACGCTCACGGCCCGCGCCGGCGCGTCTGCGACCTCCCAGAGGCTGGCCAGCACGGCCTCGGCGCCCGCCCGCAGGAGTCCCCCCGGCAGCCCCTGCCATTGGTTGCGAAACCCGCCCACCAGCTCCCCCGTCCGGCAGGCGGCAAGCACCACCACACGCGGCGCGCGCCCCTCGGGGGCGAAGTCCGGTACGTGTGCCCAGCGGTCGGCAAGGCGCACACCCGAGAGGATCGGTCGATCGACGTCGGCGTGACCGTGCCCGGCGATGTGCAGCCAGTCAACGTCGACGACCGCCCGGCGCAGGCGGGCGACGGTGGCGTCCGTCCCCATCAGAACGCGCGCCGCCGGGACGAGTCGACTCAAGTCCTCGATCTCGGCCTGCACTTCGGGGAGGTCGTCCCCCCCCAGGCCAACCAACAGGACAGCCCGACGATGGCTCGATCGCGCCGGCCGGCGGAGCGCGGCGAGGGTCGGCAGGACCGCGACCGGGACCGGCGACAGTGCGGGCCACGGCAGTCCGGCCAGGGCACCGTCGGGGACGACCACCAGAGCCTCGACCGCTCCTCCATCGGCCCGGGCCCAGGCGAGGACGTCGTCGAGCAGGCGACCGCGGGCTTCGGCGAGCACGTCGCCGAGCGCCCGGGCCGCCGAGGGATCACCGGCCGCGCCGGCGCGAGCGTGGTAGCGCATCTCTTCGATCCAGTGCGTGACCTCCGCATCGCGCGCGCGCGGCGCGAAAGTGCGGGCGCCGTGCTTGCCGATGGCGAGGACCGCCGGTCCGCGCGCCGTCGAGAACCACTCGAGGGCGAGCGTTCCTCGAGGCAGGGCGCAACGCGTCGCATTGAGATCGAAGCCGACCCCGGCCGCGCGGGCGCGCGGGGCACCCAGGCGATCAAGGCGTTCGAGTTCGCGCGCGACGGCACGGCGCTCCTCCTGCACCACGTCGCTCGGGGGCGCCGATGCGGCGAACGATGCACGGCCTCGACCCCGCGCTTCGAGCCGCAATGCAATCGACTCGAGACGACGCTCGAGCCTCGCCTGCGCGTCGTCCCGCTCGCGGCTGAGCCTGGGCAATGCCGCCGCGACGCGCTCGAACGCCGAGGCACGCCCGCGCTCGAGAGCGCGGAACAACGCCGGGGTGCGGCCTGCGGCATACTCGACGGCCACGAGCCGGGGGTAAGCGTCTTCCCACGCCGACCAGTCGGTGGCGCGAACCATTTCGCCGCGCACGCGCGCTGCGGTCGACTCGGAAAGCCGCGCCGCGCGCAGGTAAGCGCGCCGCGCCGCAGCCAGGTCGCCACCGCCGAACGCGAAGTCGCCCTCGAGGCAGGCGACACGAAAGGCGAGGAAGGACGAGCCGGCCGCACGCGCGCAGACCCGGGCGCGGGCCACCGCCGACGCGCCGGCGGCGCGGGCCCGGCTTGCGCGGACGAGTTCGGCGCGACCCGCCGCGACCCACGCCATGCCCTCGCGTTCGTGATCGCCCTCGCGAGCGAACTCGCCCGCCGCGCGGCGTGCGCGCTGCGCGGCGGCGG
>JANPEF010000050.1:0-25550 GCA_031431875.1 Candidatus Eiseniibacteriota bacterium
GTATCGTTGTTCGGGTCGTTCGCCGTGACGAACTCGCTGTTCTTCGCCCACTCGAATTCGACGCCGGTGGCCAGCTCGATCCAGGCCGTCGACGTGAAGTGAGCGCAAACCGGCACTTCGACACCACCGCAATCGGCACCCGGCGTAGTCGCACCGGCAACCGAGAAGCTGTGATCGAAGAGGAAACGCGCGAGGAAGTAGCGCTGCGCCGGGTTCGAAGTGGCGATGCCCGACGGATACGCGTTGGCGAGCACGGCACGAGCCTTGCCCGTCACGGCATCCACCGAGTAGTCCTTGATCTGCAGCGACTGTGCGAGGCCCTGAAGCGACGGGCAGGTCTTGACAACCGCCGCCGGGGCCAGGTGATCGATCGTGATGAACGACGAGCCCTGGCAGCCGGCCGCGTCGAAACGCCACGCATCGCGGAGCGGGCCTGCCGAGCCCGAACCGAGCACGACGAACACCTGGTAGCCACTGTGCGGAATGCTCTGGCCGATGACCGAAGCGTACAGGCTGTTCAGCGCGTCCGGCGTAATGGTGCGATTGAGCGGGCCGGTGCAGCTGTTCCAGTTGAGGCTGGCCACACCCTGCGCCGACGCAGTCGTGGCGACAGCACCCAGCATGATGAGCGAAACGAGGAAGCGAGTCACCTTCATTGGAGCCTCCAAACCCGGATCCCTACGCAAGGGGGGGGTAAGCGTTGCAGTTGGTACGGGCAAACAACACGGACAATGAGTTGATCGATTTCTACAAGTCGTGCGCCTTCGAGGTCTCTGGACCCTCACCTCCTCCGCTTTCACGAAGTCCGTTTTCAGCACACGCCTCCTTGAAACCACTTCAGGGCGGCGGTCACCCCGTGCGGAGTTTTCGCCCCGCACGAGAATTCCGGACCGCCTTCGAACGCGCTTACGGGCAGTACGTCCCGATCACGCCACCCAGGAACTGGGCCGAGAAAATCACGAAGTCACCGAGACCGGTGTTGCCGTTCAGGTCGAAGTCGGTCTGCTGCGTCGCGGGGGCCGAAAGGAAAGCCGACGAGAAGAGAACGAAGTCGCCGAGGCCGGTGCGGCCGTCGAGACCGTCGATATCCGTCGAACGACCCTTCACCACGAAGAGCGGAACGCCATCGGCGATGACGTCGACGTTGTTCGCGTTGTCGAACTTGGCAGCGCGCGAGGCGAAGTTGACGGCGCCGCTGGCGTTGGTCACGCGGCTGATCGTCTTGGCCGCGCAGTTGAGCGTCGTGCCCGCGTTCTGGGCGTTGAAGACCTTCATCGGCGTGGCCGAGAAGTCGAGCGTCACCGTACGGCCAGGAAGCGGTGCGGCGTTGATGTCCTTCACGAGCACGTCGAAGCCTGCGGGCGTACCACCGATCGCCGTTCCCGAAGCGTTGCCCACGACGACGGCATCGCTGGTCGAGAAGACGTTACTCGGAACGCCAGCCGAAGCCACGGAGGCCACGACCGCAAACCCGGCGGCGAAGGTGAGAGCCTTCCGAACCATTCCAGTCATTTTCACGTACCTCCTCGAAGGAAACTCCGGTCACCGTAACGCATGCAAGTGCAAGCTGCTGACTGTGGTCGATGGTGGCTGGCTCGTACACCCCCTTTCAACAACTGGCTTTTTCAATTCGACGAAAAGTGCGGAACCCGCTGTAGCCGAGCAAATCTCGAACGACAAATCGGGCCGATGTGCGCCTGGGGGACGGACATCGTCTAACGCGAAGAAGGCTACCAGCCTAGCTCCGGAATGTCAACCCGAAAGTCGGGTCGCGCGGGGGATGCTCGGCGCGTCCTCCGACATGAACCCCGCCCCGGATCCCCTGGTTCCGAACTTTTTCTTTGCAACTCTCGGCCGATCCCGCCGGAGGCAGGATTCTACCCCTGAATTCGACGGCCAGAATCGGCCCCAGCGCCCTCCCCGAACGGGGAACCCAAACGATTGGCTCACCTAAAGACAATATTCCCAATCACTTACAAAATCGATGGGCGAAACAGGATTCGAACCTGTGACCCCTTGCTTGTAAGGCAAGTGCTCTAACCAGCTGAGCTATTCGCCCCCGGGAGCGCCGGGTTTCTCTACCTTTCGCGGCCGGTCGCGCCAGACGATCCCGAGGGGGATCAGGGCGCAATAGCCGACCACGATCAGGGCCGGCGCCAGGGAGATGTCCCCGCGGGCCAGCAGGACGTAGCCGATCCCGGCGGCGAGCACTCCGGCCCCCATGAGCAGCCAGTTGTTGCGCCCGAAGGCGAGGAACGGCTCGTGGCGAACGCTCTCTCCGCGCAGGGCCAGGCGGGCCGCCTGGGCGCCGCGGGCGTTGGCGGGGCGGCGCGACGAACGCGCGTCGCGCACCGGTCGGGGCGCACTCATCAGGTCGAACTCCGGGTGAGGGGAACGGAGACGGCCGGCAGCGTCTCGTTGAGGCTGCCGGATCGGAAGCCTTGCAGGTCGAGTGCGACGTAGGCAAAACCCAGGCGCTTGAGCGCCTGGACGCATTCATCCCGCAAGGGATCAGTCACCAGACGTGCAAACTCCGCAGGTTCCAGTTCGAGGCGGGCGACGCTGCCGTGGTGCCGCAGGCGCACCTCGCGGAAGCCGCGCTCGCGGAACCACAGCTCGCCGGCCTCGACCTGCGTCAGCTGCTCGGCGGTGATGCGGCTGCCGTAGGGAAAGCGCGACGACAGGCACGGCATCGCCGGCTTGTCGGCCGACGGCAGGCCAAGCTGCGCCGCCAGCGCGCGGACCTCGGCCTTGGTGAAGCCCAGCGCGGCCAGCGGCGAGCGCACGCCGTGCTCGCCGGCGGCGCGATGTCCGGGGCGGTGATCACCGAGATCGTCGGCATTCGTGCCGTCGACGACGGCGGCGAAGTCTTCGCTCGCGGCCAGTGCGGCGAGCTGCACGTAGAGCTCGCCCTTGCAGAAGTAGCAGCGATTCGACGGATTCGAGGCGAAGCGCGGATCGTCGAGCTCGGCGGTGGCGACGACGCGCGGCTCGATGCCGAGTTGCCGCGCCTGGGCCAGGGCCGACTCGAGTTCACTCGTGGCGTAGGTGGCCGAGCGGCCGATGACAGCGAGGGCGCGCGCACCCAGTTCCTCGCGCGCAACGGCGAGCACGACGCTCGAGTCGACGCCGCCGGAGTAGGCGACGACACAGGAGCCGAGCTCGCGCAGGAAGGCCCGCAACGCTGCGACGCGCGTCGCGAAATCGGTCGGTGAGACAGTGATGCGTTCGATCAAGGAACGGACCCTCAGTCGGAGTCGGGAACGGCGACGGTCGCGGGCGCGACGAACCGGGCGCCGGTCGAGTCCAGCGGGACGAACCCGCCGCCGAGGGAATCGGGCAGCGCCGCCCGCGCGGAGCGCACGCGCGCCACGGCGGCCAGGTGCTGCTCACCCGTCTCGGTGAAGACGTGGCCCCCGTCGCCCCGGGCGACGAAGAACAACTCGCGGCTCCCGGGAGTCGGATTGAGGACGGCCTGCACGCTGGAGCGACCGGGGTTGCCGATCGGCCCCGGCGGCAGCCCCGGGTGCATGTACGTATTGTACGGGCTTTCGATCCGGAGGTCCGAGTAGAAGATGCGCGCCCGGTGGCCCCCCAGCGCGTACTGGACCGTCGGATCGGCCTGCAGCAGCATCTTGCGCCGCAGCCGGTTCAGGTAGACGGCCGCGATCCGGGGCCGCTCCGAGCCGAGCATCGCCTCGGCCTCGACGATCGAGGCGAGGGTCAGGATCTCGTGGGGCGTGAACTCGAGCGCGATCGGTCCGCCGCGGGCCACTTCCTCGGCCAGAATGCGCCGGGTCTGGGCGGCCATCGTGCGCACGATGGTCTCGGCCGTGGTGGTCGGCAGGAATGCGTAGGTCTCGGGGAACAGGTAGCCCTCGAGCGTCGGGCCGGGGCACGCGAACTCGGCCCGCAGTGCCGAATCGGCGACGGCGGCGAGAAAGACCTCGGGGTCGATCCCCAGACGGTCCGCGAACAGGCTCGCGAGGTCGCGCGCGGTTTGCCCCTCGCGGATGGTCACCAGGTTCTGGCCGCTCATGCCGCGCACCAGCGTGGTCAGGATCGAGAGGACCGAGTCGCCGCGATGAAACGTGTACTGCCCGGCCTTGAGCTGGCGGTCGGTCGCCGTCGCGCGCGCCAGGATCGAGAACGCGAACGGGCTCTTGAGCAGGCCGGCCTGCACCAGGTCGCGGGCGATCTCGTCGATCGTCGCGCCGGGGCGAATGAACAGCGTCGCGTCCTCGCCCGTGCGACGGAAGCCGCTGGGGAAGAACACGTCGCGCACGACCAGTCCGATCAGCACCAGCGCCAGGACGTAGACGAGCTGGCGCGGATGGAAGCCACGCCGACGCGGGGCCGGCTTCATGCGCCGGACTCCGCGGCCGGCGTGCGGCTCCCCCCACCGCGGGCCCCCGGATGGGCATCGAGCCACGACTGCAGCAACAGGAGCGCAGCGCGCTGGTCGATCCGCGCCTTGTCCTCCTGGCTCGCCCGCGTGCGTTCGCGGCCGCCGCCCTTGCGCGACCCGGCGGACCAGCCTTCCTCGCGCAGCGAGCGCTCGGCCTGGACGCTGGTCAGGCGCTCGTCCCACGTCTCGACCGGCACGGCCGCTCCCAGTTTCGCCACCAGCGCGGCGACGAGCCCGGTGACGCGCTCGGCGGCCTCGCCGGCGCGTCCCGACAACTCGAGCGGCAGCCCGACCACGACGCGCTCGATGGCGTGTGCAGCAACGGTCTCGGCGATGGCGTCGGCAGCAGCGCGGGTGGCCCGACGAGCGGCGTCGCCGGGGTTGCCGGCGAAGGCGGGCAGGATCAAGGGAGGCAGCGGTTGGGCGGTGATGCCGAGTTCGTCGGAACGCGCGAGGCCAAGGCGGCGGACGCCCCAGTCAACGGCGAGGATGCGGGCCACCGTGCCGGACCGGCCGCTCGTCAGGCGGCGCTCTGGTTGCCGTTCTTGCCGGCGGTGCGGCGCACCTTGACCAGCCGCACGGTCGTGCCCTCGGGGCCGAAGGCGAAGTCGACCGAATCCATGCAGGATCTCATCATGTAGATGCCGCGGCCGCGCAGGTCGAGCAGGTGCTCGGGCGATGTGATGTCGGTGAGCAGCTTCTCGACGTCGAAGCCCTTGCCCAGGTCATGGACGACGACCTCGAGCTTGTCGGGGTGGAGCAGGAACGACATGTCGACCTGCTTTGCCGGGTCGATGCGGTTGCCGTGCTGGATCGCATTCGTGCCGGCCTCGAGCACCGAGATCGAGATCTGCATCCTGCTCTCGTCGTCGAACTCCATCCGCTCGCTGATGCCCGCGGCGAGCTGATCGACCAGCCGCAACAGTTCGAGCCGGCTGGGGATGGTCAGGTGGATCGTCTCGATAGCGACGGGCGACGAGGTGGGTGCGCTCACTGGGGGGACTCCTGGACGCGCGTCACGGTCAGGCCGGGCGGAATGAAAACCCGAGCGCCTCGAGCGCCCGGGCGATGTCGTCGGGCAGCGGCGAGGTGAACGACAACTCCTCGCCGGTGCCCGGATGGCGAAACGACAGGCGTACGGCATGCAAAGCCTGCCGACCCAGATCGTCCACCAATCGGGAGGCGAGTCTACGGTCGGCCGGAGGGAGGCTCAAGGTCTTTTTGGCACCGCCGCCGTAGGTCTCATCCCCCACCACGGCGTGCCCCCGGTGACTCAAGTGGACCCGGATCTGGTGCGTGCGCCCGGTCTCGAGCGAGCACTCAAGCAGCGCGAAGCGCGGCCTTTGGGCGTCAACGGGCAGGCGTGCCAGGACGCGCACCCGCGTCGCCGCGGCCCGCGAGCCCGGCCGGCCCGAGGGCACGACGGCCATGCGCAGGCGGTCCTTGCGATCGCGGCCGATCGGGGCCTCGATGCGCTCCTTTTCGAAGCGCGGCGCGCCCCACACCAGCGCCAGGTAGGTGCGGCGGATCTCGCGCGCGGCCAGGGCCTCGGTGAGGGCCCGGTGGGTGGCCGTCGTCTTGGCGACCAGCAGCAGTCCGCTCGTGTCCTTGTCGAGCCGGTGCACGAGGCCGGGCCGCGAGGCGCCCCCCACGCCCGCAATCATGGGCGCATGGGCGAGCAGCGCGTGGACGAGCGTGCCCGTGCGGACGCCCGCGCCCGGATGGACGACCAGCCCGGCAGGCTTGTCGACGACGAGCAGATCGTCGTCCTCGTAGACGATCGAGAGCGGCACGTCCTCGGGGACGAGGCCGCCCAGCGACGCCGCCGGCATCTCGGCCACGACCACGGTGCCCGCCCGCGTCGCCTCGGAGGACTTGACGTTCTTGCCGTCGACCAGGATGTGGCCGTCTTCGATCAGCGTCTGGATGCGGCCGCGGGTGAGGTCGGGCCAGGCCTGCGCGAGCACGCGATCAAGCCGGACGCCCTGCTCCTCCAGCGTCACCTGGTGCGTCCGCCGGGATGCCTCAGGGATCGGAGTCGAGCTCATGCGGGGCCTCGTGGGCGTCGGGACCGAAGAGAAGCGTCCACGCGAACAGCGCGACGCCGACCGTGATCGCCGAGTCGGCGGCGTTGAACACGGGGAACATGTTGCGGCCGAAGCCGAAGTCGAGGAAGTCGACGACCGAGCCCCAGCGGACGCGATCGAGCAGGTTGCCCGCCGCGCCGCCGATGACGCAGCCGAGGGCGAGCGAGCGCAGCCAGGTGCGGCTGCGCGACTGGAGGGCGAGCCCGATGACGAGCAGGAGCGCGGCGGCCGTGATCACCGCGAACGGCAGGCCCTGCCCCGCACCCAGGCCGAAGGCCACGCCGGTGTTGCGCACGTAGGTCAGCCGCATCCAGTCGCCGAACAGCGGCTTCGAGTGGACCAGCGCCAACTCGCTGACCGCCCACGCCTTGCTCCAGCGATCGAGCGCGAAGACGGCGAGGGCCGCCAGCCAGACGGCGAGAAACGTGGGATGACGCCAGGCGGCACGCATGCGTCAGCGGCGGCCCGCCTTCTCCTCCTTCTCCTTGCAGGTGATGCACAGGCGGGCGTGGGGCACCACCTCGAGCCGCTGCGGCGCGATCGGCTTGTTGCACGTCTCGCACATCCCGTAGTCGCCGCCGTACAGGCGCCGCAGCGCCTCGTCGACATCGTACAGCGCGCGGCCCTCGGTCGAGGCGAAGAGGAACGCCTTCTCGCGCTCCATCGCGTCGGTGCCCGCGTCGGCCATGTGGAACGAGTAGCCCGACAGGTCCCCCGACGAGTCCCGCGGATTCTTGTTGAGCACGTTGGCCTCGAGGTACCCGAGCTCCTTGAGCAGGCGCCCGCGCTCCTCGAGCAGGCGGCCCTCGAAGTGCTTGTGGTCCGCGGCGCTCACGCGCTCGACGACCGCAGGCTGCTTCGCCACCGGCGCGGGCGCGGGACGCGTCGCCGGCGGCGCGAACTTCGCCGCCGGGGCGGGCCGGACCGCGGGTGCCGCCACCGGCGCGCGCCTTGCGGGGTTGGCGGGCTTGGCCGGCCTGGCCGTCTTGGTCGCGGGCCGGGCGACCACGGAAGGCTTGGCGGGCTTCGCGGCGGGCCGGGCCTTCGCCTTGGCCAGCGCGGGCTTCGCGGCCGCGACCTTCATCCTCGCCCGGGCACGGGAGGACGAAGCCGCGGAGGAGGTCGTCGGGCTCTTGCGGGCAGGCATGGAGTCTCCTCGCTCGGGGGCTAGTGGCCGTGGACGCGCGGGCGCGGCGGCGCCTCGTCGAGCCGCTCGACGACGCGGCTCACCAGGCGATCGAGCCGCGGTGCCGTGGCCGCCGCGGCCGCCAGGATCTTCGGAATGTCGACCGGTTCGAGGGCATCCGGCCAGCAGCGATCGGTGATCACGGCGAGAGCGAGCGTGCGCAGCCCACCGTGCACCGCGACCAGGTTCTCCGGCACGAGCGACATGCCGACCACGTCGGCGCCGATGCCGCGCAGGAAGCGGTACTCCGCCGCCGTCTCGAGGTTGGGCCCGGCGACGGCGACGAACACGCCCTTCCTGACCGCGAGCTTCTGCTCCAGCGCGACGTCCTCGGCGAGCTGGATCAGCTCCCGGTCGTACGGCTCGCTCATGTCGGGAAAGCGCGGACCGAGCGTTTCGTCGTTGGGCCCGAGCAGCGGGTTGTCGCCCATCAGGTTGATGTGATCGGTGACCACCATGATGTCGCCCACGCCGAACAGCGGGTTCATCCCACCGACCGCGTTGGACACGATCAGCGTCCTCGCCCCGAGCGCCTGCAGCACGCGCACCGGGAACGAGACCTGGCGCATCGTGTACCCCTCGTAATAGTGCAGGCGACCGTTCATCACCACGGCGGGGCGCCCGGCGAGGCGCCCGAACACGAGCTCGCCGCGATGGCCCTCGACCGTCGAGGCGACGAAGTGCGGGATGTCGCCGTAGTCCACGCGGGCCTCGACCGTCAGGCTGTCCGACAGCGCGCCGAGCCCGGTCCCGAGGATGACCGCAACCTCGGGCACGAGCGCCGTCCGGGTGCGGATCGCGGCGACCGCCTCGTCGATCTGGGCGCGCAGCGCGCCGGGCTTGTCGGTGTGCGTCAGGCTCATGTGTCTCCCGCGGCGACCCGCGCCGCCAGTCTGCGTTCCAGCTCGTCGACCGCGAGGTCGATCTCGAGCCGCTTGTCACGTCCACCGGCGCCGTGCACGAGGCGCACGGACCGCGACGGCAGGTCGAGGCTCGTGGCCACGAACGCGACGAGCGCGTGATTGGCGCGCCCATCGATCGGCGGTGCCGCGATCTTCACCCGGTGTCGGCCGTCGGGCAGGCACCCGGCCCAGCGACTCTGCTTTGCCCCCGGCGTGACGCGAACGTCGAGCCGGGCGGATGCGGGCTTGGTCACCCCAGGCGCTCGGCCAGCCCGAGCAGCGAGGCGACCACGAACTGGTTGGTGAACTGCAACAACAGGATCGCCAGCAAAGGCGACAGGTCGATCCCCAGGCTGTCCATCGGCACGACGCGGCGGATCGGATCGCACAGGAGACCGGCGATGCGCCGGATCGCGACGACGACGGGGTGGTATGGATCGAGGCTCGGAATCCACGACAGGATCGCGCTGGCGAAGATGGCGAACGACCACAGGTTGAGGATCATCCCGAGCAGCGTCGCCAGCGCGTTGAGCAGGTTCCCGAGCACGAACAAGTCCGCCGTCCTTTCGCTCCACTGCCGTCAGCCGCGGGCCCCGAAGAGCGCGCTGCCGACGCGGACCATCGTGGCCCCCTCCTCGATTGCCACCTCGAAGTCGCCGCTCATCCCCATCGACAGCTCATTCAGGCCCGCGGAGCGGGCCAGCCTTGCCAGCATCTGGTAGGCCGGTCGCGCCTCGTCCGGCTGCGCGACGAGCGGACCCACGGTCATCAGGCCGCGCAGGGCCAGCCGCGGAAAGTCCCGCCGCACGCTCGCAATCAACTCCGACGCGTCCACCGGTTCGACGCCGTGCTTGGCCGCCTCGCCGCTGACATTGACCTCGATCAGCACGTCGAGGGGCGCGGCGCGGCCGAGCTCGGCGACGTGGCGATCGAGCGCCCCCGCCAGGCGGGCCGAGTCGACCGTCTGGATGCAGTCGAACAGAGCCGCCGCGCGACGCGCCTTGTTCGATTGCAGGTGCCCGATCAGGTGCCAGGTCGGGCGGGGCATGACGACGGGGATCTTCTCCTCCGCCTCCTGCACCCGGTTCTCGCCCAGGTCGGTCAGCCCCGCGGCCACCGCCGCCGAAAGCCGATCCGCCGGGATGGTCTTGGCCGCAGCGATCAGGCGCACCGCCCCGGCCGGTCGCCCCGAGCGTCCGGCGGCCGCGGCGATCCGCCCGCGCAGGGCGGCCAGACGATCGTCGAAGAAAGGCTCGGACACGGGGTTCCTCGCGGCGGCATGCCGGAAAACGCCTCAAGATAGGGCCGAAGCCGCGGTTCGGCAAGCCCTTGCACGCTCCTGGCAGGACAAAGCCCGGGAAAGCGAACGGGGCCCCGGCCTTGCAGCCGAAGCCCCGCGACTGTTTTGGTGGAGGCGGCGGGAGTCGAACCCGCGTCCGAAGAATCATTCCCGACAGGCCCCACATGCTTCGCCCTTCTTTATCGCCTTCGCGCCGTCAGCCCCGAAGGGCAGGAGACTGCCGGTGCTAGCCCGTCCTGCTCTCGTCGTCGGCCCCCGGGCGAGGCGTCGGACCAGCCGATCATTATCGACGGTGACATCCCGTGCCGCTCGGCAGGCCCAGGTGCACCGTAGCCGCGTTAGTTCCTAGGAACTAGGCAGCCATTGCCATCTGCGTGTTGGCAGATGATTTTTGCCGACGGTTTAACGAGGTACCGGCACCTCGGCATGCTCCTGTCGCTGCAGTTTCCCCGTCGAAACCAATCGCCCCCGACGGTTGTTGCCCCTTCTGATGCAGCCTAGAAGGGCAGATCGTCGTCGCCCGTTCCACCCCCGGGCTCGCCGCTGAACTCGTCGGCCATCCCGCCGGCCGGCACGCTCGCGGTCATCCGCTCGTCGCCGCCGCCGGCCGCGAAGTCGCTGCCACCGGCGCCGCCGCCCTTGCCACCCAGGAACTGCACGGTCTGGGCGATGACCTCGGTCGTGTACTTCTTCTGGCCTTCCTTGTCCGTCCACTCGCGGGTCTGCAGGCGGCCCTCGACGTAGGCCGAGCGGCCCTTGTCCAGGTACTGCGCGCAGTTCTCGGCGGTGCGGCCCCAGACGACGATCCGGTGCCACTCCGTCCGCTCCTGGGCGGGCTGTCCGTCCTTGCCGCCCCAGCGCTCGTTGGTCGCGATGTTGAACTGGGCGACCGCCTGGCCGCCGGGCGTGTAGCGCAGCTCGGGCTTCTTGCCCAGGTTGCCGATGAGGATGACCTTGTTGACGCTCATGAAGACGCTCCTTGCGAGGGCGTACGCGGGGGCGGCACGGCGGCCCGCGGGGGCTCGACGTCGCCTTGTTAGCCTAGAGTAAGGCCCACCGGGGACCGAAAGCAACCGGCCCTCGGCGGGCGCCTCTCGGCCCCGAGGAGCCGCCCAGGCGGAGTTGCCACGGTAGATCGCGCCGGTCTCGAGGTCCCAGACGTAGAACCACGAGCCGTTGATTGCCACGTCCGGGTACGGCGTCCCGTTGAAGGTCACGACGATCGTCGCACTCCACGACTTCTCGACGTCCAGCCGCGCGCCGTCGCGGTACGCGGTCGCGGTGGTGGTCGTGCGGCCCTCGAACCAGCGCGTCACCGGGCGATGGAGCGCGGTGAAGTGCGAGATCAGCGTGTCCGCTTGCGCGACCCGCAACCAGGACTCGTCGCGCAGCGGGTTCAGCCCGCCGATGGAACTCGTGCCGGTATGGCCGACCGTGACGACGTCGCGTGCGGTCGAGTCGGTGCCCGCGATGCGCGAGGTGACTTGCACCGGGTCGGTGGTCGCATCGGGCGCCGACTGCTCGGTCCCCGTGAGCGAGAACCAGCGACGCGACAGCGCGATGACGAGCGCGCCCTGCGTCCACGTGGTGTCGGCCTGCAGGCCGAAGCTGGGCCGGCTCGACTCGAGGCGCAAGGTCGAGCCCGTGCGTGCCGTGCTTCCGCCGGCGCACGCGTCCTGCGGCCGCTGCGCACCGAGGACGATGGCGCGCGCGGCTCCATGGGGCTCGATCCGGAGGGGCACCACCTGAGTTCGACTCGGTCCGCGGCGCGTACACCGAACCGAACCGCCCAATCCCGGATCGTCGAAGGCCGGGCCTCGGAGGACCGCATCATGTGCCGCAACATCCGCACCCTGTTCAACTTTGCACCGCCGGCCACCGACGAGGAGATCCGCGCGGCCATGGCCGGAATCGGTCGATTCGTGGACGCCTCGCTACCGTGCGGAGCGGGGCGGCGGGTCGCTGCTCCTGTAGCCGTGGACGAGGACGTCGGCGGGATTGAGCACCGTCATCACGACCTTCTCGGGAAGCGTGACGCGGCCCTTGCGCATGCTCCTCGACATCCGGTGTGTCAACTCGCCGAGCGCGGCGCCGGCGATCGGCGTGATGACCAGGTCCTGGATGCTCGGGCGTTCCGCCACGGCCTCGAAGATGTACTCCCACTGGAACGAGAGCGCGGCGGCGAACGCCATGGAGGGCATCGGCGGCGCACCGCGCGTGCGCACCGAATTGTAGTAGAAGCTCCCGCCGTAGGGATGGCCGATGTAGTTGTGGAACCAGTGATCGGTGTCCATGATCGGCGGCTTGGTCCACGCCTCGGCAAAGTGGCCGGCCCCCTCGCCGACGAAGTTCGCCGACCACCCGGTCCAGTCCTTGGGCAACATCGCGGTGATGGTCAGGAGCGACAATTCGCCGATCGTGATCGGCAGCCACGCCCGGACGTAGAGGCTGCCGGCGCTCGTCGAGGGTGCGCCGAGGGCGGCGGCCTCGAGGGGAATGCCATCGTCGGCCCAGGTCGGCTGGCCGGCGAGCGCGAGGGCGGAGACCGGGGGCGCGACGATCTCGTCCGTGTCGGCGGTGGCGATCAGCGCGTCCGTTTCCCCCGACGGATACGTGACCAGTGTCCACTCGAGGGCCGGCTCCGCCGGCAGGATGAGGCACGACTCCAGGCCGTGCGCGAGCGCAACCGCGGGTCCGCAGCCCGCTCCGAGGAGCGACCCGCAGGCGAGGAGAACGGCACAGGATCGGCGGGCGCGCTGCGGCAGCAGGCCGACGCAACGCCGGAACAGGTTGCGCATGAAGGTCCAGGGCGGAAGGGACAAGACTTCGCCCGCGCGGGGGAACGGAACGCGGGCGAACCGGCGGACGACAGGGCGACGGAGCCAGGAGAGGAATCCTTGCCCACGCGCACTGTACGGGGCCGCGCGCGATCGCGTCAATCGACCGGGGCGGGACAATCGTCGTGGGGCCGCGAAAACGGGCGCTTTCGCCGGGCTGAAACCGACCGGTGGGGGCGGATTGACAGGCTGGTCGGAAACGCGATACGTTGCATCGTCTTGCGGCTGGACATCAGCTCCGGGGCGTGGCGCAGCCCGGTAGCGCACCTGCTTTGGGAGCAGGTTGTCGGAGGTTCAAATCCTCTCGCCCCGACTCTCCCGCACATGACCCGATCGGTTGCAGGGTGTGCGCCTGTAGCTCAGCCGGATAGAGCAGCGGATTTCTAATCCGCCGGTCGGGGGTTCGATTCCCTCCAGGCGCATCCCGTTTTCGCTCCGGGGGGGGCAGCGTCTCGTGGTGGGTGTAGCTCAGTTGGCAGAGCACCGGCTTGTGGTGCCGGGTGTCGCGGGTTCGAGCCCCGTCACCCACCCCATCGTCCGTACACGTGACGCCGTCCGGCGCAAGCCGGGCGGCATTCGTGCTTCGAGGCTCGCCGCCCGGGCGCCCGCAGTCCTACTCCCGCAGCAGCGCCGCCCGCGCCTTCGCCAGCTCGCGCAGCTTCGGCGCGTCCAGTTTCGGGAACTCGTTCTTCAGGCCCGCCATGCCTTCGGCGATCGCCTCGGCGACGACCAGCCGGGTGAACCACTTGTTGTCGGCCGGCACGACGTACCACGGGGCGTGGGGCGTCGCCGTGTTGCGGATCGCGTCCTCGTAGGCCGCCTGGTACTGCTTCCAGTAGCCGCGCTCCTCCGCGTCGGCGAGTGAGAACTTCCAGTTCTTCGACTTCTCCTCGAGGCGGGACAGGAAGCGCTTCTTCTGTTCCTTCTTCGACAGGTGCAGGAAGAACTTCAGCACGAGCGTCCCGTTGCGCGCGAGGTGCCGTTCGAAGTTGCGGATGTCCTCGAAGCGCTCCTTCCAGATGTTCTTCGTCACCAGCTTCGGCGGCAACTGCTGACGCCCGAGGATCTCGGGGTGGACGCGCACGATCAGCGTCTCCTCGTAGTACGAGCGGTTGAAGATCGCGATGCGCCCGCGCTCGGGCAACGCCTTCGCGCAGCGCCACAGGAAGTCGTGGTCGAGTTCCTCCGCGGACGGCTGCTTGAACGACGTGACGATCGAGGCCGTCGGGTCCATCCCGGCCATGACGTGCTTGATCGTGCCGTCCTTGCCCGCGGCGTCCATCGCCTGGAAGATGAGCAGCACGGCCCAGCGGTCCTCGGCGTAGAGCCGCGCCTGCAGGTCGTCGAGTCGCTGCGTCCCGTCGGCGAGGAGGGATTTCGCGTCGTCCGCGATCTCGGAAGCCAGGCCGCCCGTGTCCCCTGGCTTGATCTTCTTGAGGCGGAACTTCTTCCCGTCGGTGACGCGGTAATGATCGAGCAGCGATGCGATGGACCTGGCCACGGGAACTCCCGGGTTAGGGTGCGAGGCCCCCGCGCGCGGAGAGCAGGGAGACGAGCTGGCGGGCGGCCTGGCCGCGGTGGGAGATGCGGTTCTTCTCCTCAGGAGCGTACTCGGCCAGGCTCCGCGTGTCGCCCTCGGGTTGGAAGAGCGGGTCGTAGCCGAAGCCCCCGTCCCCTTGCGCGGCGGAGAGGATGAAGCCCTCGATCGCCCCCTGGGCGACGATTTCGGGGCCCTCCGGCGAAGCGACCACGAGCACGCAGCGGAAGCGCGCCCGGCGGTTCGGTCCGTGGATCCCGGTGAGCTCGGTGAGCAGCTTCGCGTTGTTCGCCGCATCCGCGCCGGCGCCCGCGACACCGGCGTAGCGAGCCGAGAGCACGCCCGGATCACCGCCGATGGCGTCGACCTCGAGCCCGCTGTCGTCGGCCAGCGCGGCCCGGCCGGTCGCAGCGACGACAGCGCGCGCCTTGAGGCGCGCATTGGCCAGGAAGGAGTTCCCGGTCTCCTCGGGCAGGACCACGCCCGCGGGGAGCGGTTCGAGCTCGACCGCGTCCGCGGCGGCGGCCGTGGCGAAGATGGCGGCCAGCTCCTCGACCTTGTGCGCGTTCGCCGTAGCGAGCACCCAGTGCGCGCTCATGGCGCTCACGCGCTGCGGGCAAACAGGGCGGTGTCGCCGATCGCCTTCGCCTGCGCCTTGACGATCTTCTTGAGCCCGCGCTCGGCCATCCTGATCAGCGCATTCAGTTCAGCCTTGTCGAACGTGCCCTGCTCGGCCGTCCCCTGCAGTTCGACGAAGTTCCCCGCCCCGGTCATGACGACGTTCATGTCGGCCTCGGCCGTCGAGTCCTCGAGGTAGCACAGGTCGAGCAGCACGTCCCCCGCCACCTTGCCGACGCTGATCGCGGTCACCTGGTCCCTGAGCGGCGGCGCGGTGAGGCCGTTGCGGTTGGCGATCGAGAACAGCGCGTCGTGCAGCGCGATGAACGCGCCGTTGATCGCCGCGGTGCGCGTGCCGCCATCGGCCTCGACCACGTCGCAATCGAGCGTGATGGTGCGCTCGCCGAACGTCCCGAGGTTCGTCACCGCGCGCAGGGAACGGCCGATCAGGCGCGAGATCTCGAGCGAGCGGCCGCCGCGATGCGCCTCCCGCGACACGCGCTCGGTGGTCGAGCGCGGCAGCATCGCGTACTCGGCGGTGACCCAACCCTGCCCCTTGCCCTTGAGGAAGCCGGGCACGCGTTCCTCCACCGTGGCCGCGCACAGCACGTGCGTCTGCCCGAACTGGACCAGGCAGCTGCCCTCGGCGTGATTCAGGTATTTGCGCGTGAACTTCATGGGACGCAGCTCGTGCGCCACGCGGCCGTCGACACGGGACATGGAGGCCTCCTTCGACTTCAGATTTGGACGACCTCGACCGGCGGGAGCGCGCGGCCGAGGAAACGTTCGGCCGTCGCGGTGAACGCCGCCGGCAGGTCGGACAGATAGAGCGCGTGCCGCGGCACACGCCCCGGGGGCGCAGTCATGCCGCGCTCGACGAGCAGGTCGCGCACGGTGGCCGCGGTCTCGCGGCCGGAGTCGATGAGGGTCACGCCGTCGCCCATCTCGGCGTGCAGCACCGCCTCGAGCAGCGGGTAGTGCGTGCAGCCCAGCACGAGCGTGTCGAGGCGATGGTCCTCGAGCGGCGCCAGGTATTCGTGAGCGACCTGCCGCGTCACGGCGTGGTCGATCCAGCCCTCCTCGACCAGCGGCACGAAGAGTGGGCACGCCCGCTCGACCACTTCGACATCCGGACGCAGCGCCCGCACGGCGGCGGCGTAGGCGCCGCTGCCCACGGTGCTGGCCGTGGCGATGACGCCAACGCGACCGCTCCTGGTGCGCTCGACCGCGGCGCGGGCGCCCGAGTCGATCACCCCGATCACCGGCACGGACAGCTCCTGCTCGAGCGCCGGCAGGGCCAGCGCGCTCGCGGTGTTGCAGGCGACGACGAGCGCCTTGACGTCGCGCTTCAGGAGGAAGGCCGCAATCTCGCGGGAGAATCGCGTCACCGTGGCGGGCGACTTGTTGCCGTAGGGCAGGCGGGCCACGTCGCCGAAGTAGAGCAGCGCTTCGGCGGGCACCTGGCGCAGCAGCTCACGCACGACGGTGAGCCCGCCGATGCCCGAGTCGAAGACGCCGAGAGGGCGCGGGTCGTGCACCGTGTCCGGGCGCGGCGTGGTCATCGCCACTCCGAGACGATGAGCGGGCCGTCGAGCCGCACGTGGCCGCCCAGCGTGATGATCGGCTGGCCACCGGCGGTCAGCGTCACGCGCGAGACGGCCGGCGCATTCGCGGCGACGGTGCGCAGCAGCGAGGCGACGAGCAGGTGCTCGGCGGTCGAGCCGCCGTGGAAATTGCGCCTGAGATCGGAGCCGAAGTCGAGGTGCAGGCCGCCGCCGGGGTCCCGGTAGGCGTGCGCGATCGTCGTGCCCTCGGGCAGCGCGGCGCGCGCGCCCCCGCCCTCGGGTCCCCGCAAGTACTCCGTCACGACGGTGCGCACGAGCTGGTCGCCCTCGATCGCATCCTCGACCACCTCGCGCGTCTCGAGCACCAGCCCGGCGCCCCGCTCGTCGGGAAACCACAGTTCGATCGCGCGCGTACCGTGCGGGACGACCACGTCGCCCTGCGTCGGGCTCGGCGGCAGTGCGGCCTGGCGGCGGAACCACCAGATCGCGCCCCCGCCGCCGACGATCGCCAGGATCACGATCACCGCCAGGCTCTTGCCGATCAACGCGAGCAGCCGTCGCACGAAGCGCATCATGGCCAGAATCCCCCGCCCGCGTAGCGCTCGAGCGCGCGGGCGATCACGTCCGCGAGCCTGGGCAGTCCGTCGGGTGCGGCCAGCTTCGCACGTTCGGCCGGATCCGAGAGCATGCCGCATTCGAGCATCACCGCGGGCATGCTCGCACCCTCGAGCGGCAGCACGCGGGCCTGGCGCAGGCGCGCGGGCGCGCGCCCGTCCGCGTCGAGCGCGGCGAGCAGAAGCTCGGCCACGCCGCGGCTGTCCGAGGCGTAGCGGCCGGCCGCATCGCGCCAGGGTACGAGCGCGATCGGCCGCGTGCCGGGCCGGCGCGGATCGCTGTCGGCGGCGAACGCGGTCTCGACATCGAAGCCCAGCGGCGGCGCCACGGTCGCACTGACGCCGCGGGCCAGGCTGCCGGGCACACCGTCGAAGTGGAGCGACAGGTAGAGATCACCGCGCGCGCGGTTCGCCGCTTCCACGCGCTCGGCCGCGCCCGTCGCGACGTCGCTGCCGCGGGTCAGCCGCACCTCGACTCCGGGCAGCCGCTGCTGCACACGCTCGCGCACGAGGCGCGCCAGTTGCAGCGCCAGGTCCTTCTCGCGCACTCCGCCGGCGACGTAGCCCGAGTCGGCGCCGCCGTGGCCCGGATCGAGCACGAGCACGCGCAACGGACGATTCGGCGGCGCGCCGTACTCGGGTGCGAATGCGACCCAGCCCGCGGGCACCTCGGCCGCGAACTCGAGCTCGAGCAGCGCCTGGCCCCTGGGCACCTGCACGCGGTACCCACGTGCCTCGGAAGCAAGCGCGAGGTCGAACACGACGCCGCCGGGCTCGCGCCGGAAGCGCACCTTGGAGAGCAAGCCCTTCGCCGGCAGGGAATCGCCCGGCACCGCGGCGAGCACCGCGCCGGCGACCTCGATCAGGAAGCGGCTCTTGCGCGCGGAGAGAATCGACGGCTCGAGCGGCGCCGCCAGCGGCAGCGACAGCCGCGTGCGCGGGCCCTCGGCGGTGAGCCCGGGCGGGCCGAGGTTCGGCTCCTGGTCGAACAGCACCAGGCGTCCCGCCCTGGCGTCGTACGCGGCGCGCGGAATGAAGCGCCCGGACAGCGCGAGCGGGAACACCTCGACGGGAACGCGCACTTCGCCGTCGACCAGGCGCACCGGGCTCGGCAGGCGGATCGCCACCTCGTCGACGATCACGTACGGCGCGTCGACGGTGAGGCGCAGCGAGTGGCGCACGGTGCGCACCTCGAGCTTGCGCAGGTCGGGCCGCCAGTACTTGGTGCCGCCGACCAGACGCGCCAGCGCATTCGCGCCGATCGCGGGCCGGCCGTCGAGCATGGTCGTGGCGACGGTCTCGGTCGTGCCGCGGCCGACGCGCTCGACTTTAATTGCCGCGCCGACAGGCGCGGCAAGAGCTGTGGCCGTGAATACGAGCACGGCGAACACCCCGCCGCAGGCGCTCCTCAAATGTCCCGCCCGCGCGAGCGGATGGCGCGCGCCACTTCGCGCTTCGAGTCGCGCTCGGCGATGGCCTGCCGCTTGTCGTGCCCCTTCTTGCCCTTGCACAGGCCGATCGCGACCTTGGCCTTGCCGCGCGTGAAGTAGAGCCGCAGTGGGATGAGCGTGTAGCCCTGCTGCCGCGTGAGTCCCCACAGCCGGTCGATCTCGCGGCGATGGAGGAGCAGCTTGCGCGTGCGCATGGGCTCGTGGTTCGCCCGGTTGCCCATGGCGTACGGCGCGATGTGGACGTGATGGAGGAAGATCTGGCCGCCCTCGATCATGGCGTAGCCGTCGGCAAGCTGTGCGTTCTTCGCCCGCAGCGACTTGACCTCGGTGCCCGAGAGGACGAGTCCCGCCTCGAACGTCTGCTCGATGAAATACTCGTGGTAGGCCTTGCGGTTGGAGGCGACGAGGAACTCGCCCGCGGCCTTGTCGTCCTTGCCTTCAGCCATCGCCCCCGCCCGCCCTCGCGTCCCTCGCCGGTCGCGCCCCCCGAAAAAAGCAAAGGCAGCCCGGCGGGCTGCCTTTTGAAAACTGGTGCGGAAGGGGGGAGTTGAACCCCCACGAGATTGCTCCCACAGGCACCTGAAGCCTGCGCGTCTGCCAATTCCGCCACTCCCGCATCGAGATCGGGACGATACCGGAGGGCGGCGGAGGCGTCAAGGCGGAGGGGCGGAGGACATCCGGCCCGTGGAATCAGTCTCGAATCGTCACCAGATCTTCCGACCGCGCGGCAGTTCGTCGATCGCGGAGTGCCGATTCCGGTTCGTCACCCGCCGGAGCAGCGACTCCAGGTTGGGATTCACTTGATCGACCGGTTGAATCCGGATCCCCCCGTGCTGCAGATCCAGGTCGAGCCGGTCACCCGCGCGGAGTCCGAGGCTGCTCACCACGGAGCGGGGCAGCACCAGCCCGAGTTCCCCACGCCACTTCAGGATTCGAGTTCGAGTCATGACTTCCTCCCTCGCGACCCGGAGGGTCCCCGCCGGGCCGGAGGATTTCCTGTCCTCGTGCTTCGAGACAGAGCTAGCGCCAACAGTCCTCCGCTCCGATCGATCAACACCAGGAACGGCCCGCGATGTTCCTCCGAGTACGTCAGGATCGTGGGCACCGCGCGGGAGAGGATCTCGCCCATGCGCGTCCCGGTGACATTTCCCCCCGTGAAGACGAAGACTCGCGCGTTGCAGTCGATGATCGCCTTTCTCTCGGCGGGGTTGTAACGAATCCTCTTGTCCCTGGTGAGGACGATCCAGTTCTCCGCACCGGCGCGCGCAAGCCAGAGATCATCGGGTTCGTCCTGCCGAAATACGTCGTCATGCAGGAGGACCTTCCGATGGACAGCGCGAATCGCCGCCCCGACGACGTGCTTGCCCAACGATCGATCAATAAACAGAGTCGGAAGGTCAGGCGGCCCGGAGCTCACACCGAATCGCCTCTTGAATCGCCTCGGGGGCAAGCTCGAAGTCGGCAGAAAGTTCGGCGATGGACTCACCGGCATCGAAGCGGCTCGCAATCGCAGCCGTCGGCACACCAGATCCCGCGAGCGTTGGGCGACCGAATCCCACTCTTGGGTCGATCACCACGAGGCGCGGAGCGGTCGGACCCACCGCCCGTACGAAGGGATAAAGGCGCAAGGCGAATCCGCGCTCATTCCACTCGACACGCTTCAAGTGCGTATCGAGAACCTCCCTCATCTCCAGTTGCCCACGCTCCGACAGGTTCACGAGATTGCCGTAGTGCACGACGAACAGCTTCAGGTTCGACGCCGCAAACGCGTTCAGGGCCAGTGGATGAGGTCGGGGATCGATCGAGTGCAGCACCTCGATTGCAGACCGCAGCTGTTGCAGTGAGATCCGGTGCTGGCGGCGGAGCGCGTTGAGAACATGCGCTTCGACCAGATTCACGAACGACAGGTATCGACTTGCCGGGTCGGCAATCTCGATCACAGGCTGCGAGTGTCGGCTGGGCGATCCGGCTCCGCGCGGGTGACCAACACACCAGTCGCGAAGCGTGGCATCGGGCATCTGCAGGTACCGACTGGCCTCGGCAATCGTGTAGGCAGGACGGCTCGACGGATCGTCGATGGCGACCCGATGGTCATCGAAGTCCTGAGTCTTCATTCAGTCCTCCTGCTCGGAACTGACTCGATCGGAACGCGCGTCGGGGGCAGGAGAATCTTGCCGCAGGAAGGCCACGTCTCGCCAGCACGAACTGGCCAGGCGCTGGCTTTCGCTACGCCTGCGCCGCCCGTCTTCGCTGGATCACGCGCTCGATCGCGGCGACGACGTGCGGCTCCTTGAGCCCGAATGCGGCCATCAGTTCGGCGGGCTTGCCCGACTGGCCGAAGCGGTCGTGGACCGCGACCATCTCGACCGGCACCGGGTGCGTGCGGACGACGACCTCGGCGACGGCGCCGCCCAGGCCGCCGTTCACCTGGTGCTCCTCGGCGGTGACGATGGCGCCGGTCTCCTTCGCGCAGCGCTCGATCAGCGCGGCGTCGAGCGGCTTGATCGTGTGCAGGTTGACGACGCGCACGGATACGCCGCGGCCGGCCATCGTCTCGCGCGCCCTCAGCGCCTCGTAGACCATCACCCCGCAGGCGATCACGGTGACGTCCGTGCCCTCGCCGAAGACCTCGCCCTTGCCGAAGGTGAACGGCGTGGTCTCGTCGGTGACGACGGGCACGTCCTCGCGCCCGAAGCGGATGTAGACCGGGCCCGGCACGGCGGCGGCGGCGACGGTGGCCTTCCGCGCCTCGTGATAGTCGCACGGGACGACCAGGTTCATGTTGGGGATCGCACGGATGATCGCGAACTCCTCCATCGCCTGGTGCGTGGCGCCGTCGGGCCCGACCGAGATGCCGCCGTGCGCGCCGCCGATCTTCACGGGCAGGTTCGAGTAGGCGATCGAGACGCGGATCTGGTCGGCGGCGCGGCACGAGGCGAACGCGCCGTAGGTGGCGAAGTACGGGATCTTCCCCATCGCGGCCATGCCGGCGGCGATGCACGCCATGTTCTGCTCGGCGATGCCGATCTCGAAGAAGCGCTCGGGGAATTCCTCGGCGAAGAACGACGTCATCGTCGACTCGACGAGATCGCCGACCAGCACCACGACGCGCGGGTCGGCGTGGCCCAGCTCGACCAGCGCGCGGCCGAAGCCCTCGCGCGTCTTCTTCATGGCCGGCGGATCGGCGAGCAGGATGTCGGGCATGGCGGGCTCCGGTGCGGCGGGGCGGGGCGGGTCAGCCGGCGAGAAGCCGGGCTTTCCACGCGTCGTAGGTGGTGCCGAGCTCGACCAGGGCCTTCTCGCCCTCGTCCTTCTTCGGCGGCTTGCCATGCCAGCGATAGTCGTCGGCCATGTACGAGACGCCCTGCCCCATCACGGTGTGGGCCAGCAGGACGCTCGGGCGGCCCTTGTGCGTGCGCGCCGCGGCGAAGCCGGCGATCACCTGCGCGGGATCGTGGCCGTCGACCTCGATCACGTTCCAGTTGAACGAGCGGTACTTCTCGGCCAGCGGGGCGATGCCCATGATGTCCTCGACGTCGCCGTCGATCTGCTTCCGGTTGTAGTCGATCACGGCGCACAGGTTGTCGAGCTTGAAGTGCGCGGCCGACATCACCGCCTCCCACACCTGCCCCTCCTGCTGCTCTCCGTCACCCATCACGCAGTACACCCGACGCGGGTTGCGATCGAGCCGCGAGGCGAGTGCGACGCCGTTGCAGATCGACAGGCCCTGGCCCAGCGAGCCGGCCGAGACCTCGATGCCCGGCGTGTCGTGCCGCGACGGATGGCCCTGCAGGTGGCCGTCGAACTTGCGGAACTTCATCAGGTCGGCGAGCGCGAAGTAGCCGCGCTCGGCCATCAGCGAGTAGATGACGGGCGTGACGTGGCCGATCGAGAAGTGCCAGAAATCGCGCTCGACCCACGTGGGATCGATCGGGTCGAGCTTCATCTCGTGGAAGAACAGCACCGCGCCGAAGTCGGCGCACGACAGCGGCCCGCCCGAGTGGCCCGAGCCGGCGTCGATGAGCATGGTGATGATGTCGCGGCGGATGCGCAGCGACATGCCCTTCAACTCGTCGAGCGAGAACTGGAGCCGGCCGCGCGCATGGCACCGTCCCGTCGTGAGGCGGGCGGCGAGCGCGTCTTCGGCGACGATCTGGGAGGCGGTCTCGGACATGGGACTGGAAATCTAGCACGCGCCCGGGACCGGGGGAAGACGCGGGCCTCCGCCGCCCGCGCCCCCGTCCCTGCGGCTCTACGCGATCCGCTATCGATAGACCGCCTTCACGCGACCCCAGCTCGAGGGATCGGCCGGGGTCGTCCCGCAGGCGTTCGCGTTGCGGGGCGTCGGCATGCAGCCGTTGCCCTGCGGCGTGAGCGTGCCGGTGTACGGGTTGAGCCCGTCGAACAGCGCCCAACCGCCGGTCATGTCGGGATGCCGACCGAGCGAGCGATTGGTCGCGCCCTCGTGCGCCTTGTACGTGTAGCTCTCGACCAGGAGCGTCTCGCCCGCGGTGACGTGCCACAGCCGTACGGTGTCACCCGCGTTGGCCAGCGAGAAGCCGGCGATCGACTGTCCGTTGGCGCCCTGCCAGGCGACCGCGTCGGAGCCGAAGATCGCGCGGTGCTCGGCCATGCCGATCGATCCCGAGCCGCGCCAGCGCCACGTCGAGTCGGCGTCGGTGATCACGTACTCGGACAGGTCGGTGGGGAGCCCGAAGTTGATGAGCTCGACCCACTCGTCGTCGCGCGCGTGGTACAGCGCGTCGCCGTCCCAGTCCTGGCCGGGGGCGGCCATGAACTCGTTGAGGCGAACGTCGCATGCTGCGGCTCCGGCGTGCATGAGGGCGAGGACAGAGGACAGCGCGAGGACCGCGCCGAACACGAGGATTCGGCGCGGCGAGGGGATGTTCGTGATGGACATGGTGCATCTCCCCGGGGGCGGTCTTCGGGGGCGATGCGGGGGCTGCTTTCGGGGACTACGGGTTGCCGCGTCTCAGCGCGTGCGCGCCTTCATCTTCTCCTCGAGCCAGGCGCCCATGCGGGACAGCGCGGTGTCGAGGTTGGCGATCGAGTTCGCGTACGAGAGCCGCAGGTATCCTTCGCCGTACTTGCCGAATGCCGTCCCCGAGAGCACCGCCACGCCGGCCTCGTCGAGCATCGCGCGCGCGAGGTCGGCCGAGGCCATGCCGGTGCCGGTGATGTTCGGATACGCGTAGAACGCGCCGCCGGGCATGGTGCAGGTGACGCCGGGGAGCGCGTTCAAGCCCGGGACGATGCGGTCGCGGCGGCGGTGGAACTCGGCGATCATGTCCTCGGCCGGGCCCTGCGGGCCGTTCAGCGCGGCCACGCCCGCCTTCTGCACGAACGTATTGGTGCACGAGTTGCTGTTGGTCATCAGGCGCGCCATGTGCACCGCCAGCGGCTTCGCCATCACGCCGTAGCCCAGGCGCCAGCCGGTCATGGCGTAGGTCTTCGAGAACCCGTCGAGCAGGATCGTCCGTTCCTGGAGGCCCGGGAAGGTGGCGATCGACTCGTGCGTGCCGTCGTACTGCATGCGGCTGTAGATCTCGTCCGACAGGATCATGAACGGGTGCTTCTCGGCCAGCGCGGCGATGGCGCGCAACGTCGCGTGGTCGAGCGTGCCGCCGGTCGGGTTGTGCGGCGAGTTGAGCACGATCAGCTTGGTGCGCGGCGTGATCAGCGAGGCGAGCTCGTCGACATCGAACGACCAGTTGCGCTCCTCGCGCAGGCGCAGCGGCACGGCCGTAGCACCAACGAAGTCGATCATCGACTCGTAGATCGGGAAGCCCGGGTTCGGATAGATCGCCTCGTCGCCCTCCTCGAGCAGCGTCAGCATCGTGTAGAACAGGATCGGCTTGCCGCCGGGCGTGACCACGACCTGCTCGGGTTCGACGTAGATGCCGCGCGTCTTCTCGATGTACCTGGCGATCGCCTCGCGCAGGTCGCGCTGGCCGGCCGAGGGGCCGTAGTGCGTCCACCCGCTCTCGAGCGCATCGGCCGCGGCGCGGCGGATGTGCTCGGGCGTGTCGAAGTCGGGCTCGCCGATCTCGAGGTGGACGACCGACTTCCCCTGCGCCTCCAGCGCCTGCGCCCGAGCCAGCACTTCGAACGCGGTCTCGGTGCCAAGGCGGGACATCCGGGTGGAAACATCCATGCGCGCCTCCGACGGGGCTCAATCGATGGGGGAGTCTTCGGGCAGGCCCGGAAATGGGCCGACGAACCAGTGTACCGCCAGCCGGACCTCGCTGGAACGGCCTTCGGCGGTGGCGAGCTGGGTCCAGGCCAGACGCGGTTCGACTCGCCCCGGGCGCGCCAGCTCGACCCGTGTACGGGCCGCAGCGCGGCCCGGGCGAACGAGCATGCCGCCCGGGCGATCCGAGTCGAGGTACACCGGGGCGCTGCGCCCCCCGCCGAGGCGGGTTTCGAGTCGGCCGAGCACGCCGACGCCGAGCCGACCCTGCACCGCGATCCAGCCGCTGCGCCGCGCCAGCCCTGCCGGATCGAAGCGCGCCTCCGCACCGGCGGCGAGCGGCCCGGTCGTGGTCCGCACCGCGAGCAGCGTGCGCCACGGTCGCACGTCGTGGCGCAGGTCGAGACGCAGGCCGGGCACCGGCTCGACGCGTGCGACGAGCCACGCGCGCGGATCGGCGAACGGGCCGCGATCGGTCGCGTGCGCTTCGAGCGCCCACGCATGCGCTCCGCTGCGCTCGAACAGGACACCGGCGTGCGCGCGCGGCCGCCGTTCGGGCAGCGCGCGCGGCGGAATGAATCCGCGCGCCTCGGTCTCGAGGATGAACCCGGAGCGCATGCGGGCGCCCCCTGGCAGTGCGCGCACGGTGGTGCTCGCGGTCACGCGCGTTCGCGCCCGCCCCTTCGCATCGAACGCCGCCGCAACAAGCAGTGCATCGCCGCCGCGCGCCCACGTTGCGCCCAACTCGAACGCTCCCCCGCCGCGCCCGATCGTCGCAGCGCTTTCGGCCGCCGCGGCGTTCCCCTCGTACGGCGCGCGCCGCGGGTCGGTGCG
>JANPEF010000051.1:0-18240 GCA_031431875.1 Candidatus Eiseniibacteriota bacterium
TACTTCGACACCGACGGCAAGGCGAAGCTGTTCTACTTCGTGAGCACGGGCACGTACCTGCAGCCCGACGAGAACTCGCTCGCCTTCTGGTTCAGCCCCGGCATCGAGTTCAAACCGGCGTCGAACGTGACGCTGCGCCTCGAGCCGTCGTACGAGCGCAACTCGGAGAACGCGCAGTACATCACGACCTACGACGACGCGGCCGCCACCGCGACCTACGGCAAGCGCTACGTGTTCGCCCGCCTCGACCAGCGCACCTACGCGGCAGGGCTCCGCCTCAACTGGGCGTTCTCGCCGAACAAGAGCCTGCAATTCTTCGGCCAGCCGCTGGTGTCGATCGGCGAGTACGAGGACTACAAGGCGCTGGCGCGCCCGCGCTCGTACGAGTTCGATGCCGTCCCCATCGCCGACGGCGCGGACGACTTCAACTACAAGTCGCTGCGCGGGAACGCGATCTTCCGCTGGGAATACCGGCCGGGCTCGACGTTCTTCCTGGTGTGGAACCACGGCCGCGAAAACACGGACTCGCTCGGCCCGGGCTTCCCCGCCGGGGACTCGTTCGGCGAGCTGTTCGACACCGAAGCGGACAACATCTTCCTCGCCAAGGTGTCGTACTACTTCACGCTGTAGACCCGGACTCGCAGGGAGGAGCGCGCTGCGACCGGCGCGCTCACGGTGGGCGGGCTGCCTCGGCGGCCCGCCCTTTTCCTGCCCGCCGGTTCGACCCCGCTCAGCGCAGCACCACGCCCTTCGTCACCACGCTCTTTCCGCCGTGCGACAGACGCGTCCAGTACACGCCCGGCGCGAGCGCGACGCCCCCGCCGGCGCCTGCACCCCCGCTCCAGTCGAGCATGCCGGGCCCCGGCGCCGCCTCGGCGAGCACCCGCGAAGCGATCCGCCGCCCGCGCACGTCATAGAGCTCGAAGCGCGCCTCACCCGCGGTCGGCAGCGCGTACGACAGGCGCAGGCCTCGCCCCACGGCCGGATTCGGCACGAAGCGCGCGGAGAGCGAAAGCGACGGCGCATTGCCCGGCCCGCCATCGAGCACCGCCCCGCCGTCGGGCGGGCCGACATGCAGCGCCAGGTCGACGACGAAGAGCGGTCGCAGGGGATCGTTGGTCGTGATCCGCAGCGTCCCATGGTTCGTCACGTCGCCCTCGCCCGTGCCGCCGTCGTAGCCGACCAGGAGCAGCGCCGAGGACAGGGGCGGGATCCCGAGCGTCGGCGATGGCACGGAGAACGGCTTCCCGAGCGAGTAGTTGAGCAGTCGCGCGCGGTCCTCCCCCGACAGTCCGAGCAGGGGCGGCCCGAACGGTGTGCGCAGCGCCTCCGCAGCCTCGAGGGCAAGGGCGCGGGTCGGCGCCTGCACGGCATAGTGCAGGATGCCGGCGGTCGCCCCCGGCGCCAGCGTGAACTCGAACTCGTAGCGCACGACCCTCAGTCCGGGGCCGACCGAGGTGAACACGGGACGCAGGGAGGCGCCCGGCCCGGCGATCACGTGCGCGATCGCGGGCGCCGTATCGTCCTCGATGACGATCCAGTCGTCCGCCGGCTGGAAGCTGCCGTCGCCGCTCGAGGTGATCGTGATGCGCGGCAGCGCGACGTCGAGATCGCTGCGGAGCGGGATCCGGTACGTGAGCGGCCCTGCGGTCAGGTTGCGGACCGTGTCGTGCCAGCGCGCCCACGCCTCGGTCGGCGAGATGTGGACCCGCCGCGTCAGCTCGAAGTTGCCGCTCGTGACGGGACCGAGCACGATCGTCCGCCCACCATCCTCGAGCGTGGCCTGGGCCTGGGGCGGGAACCCGGTCCACTTGAGTCCGCCGACGAAACCGCCCGGATCGCCCGTTGCGATCGAGCCGTCCGCCTGCACGTCCCACGCATGCCCTCCGGCGTCGATGCGCAGTTGGGGCGGCGACACGGTGAGCCCATCCCCCGCGCCGACTCCCTCGCCGGCCCAGGCGTCGAGCGGCGAGGCGGTCCCGTCCGCGACGATCGAGTCGACGACGACGGTGGCCGAGACCGAGAGCGGCCACTCGTCCCCGTCGTTGCGAATCGTCACGCTGCGCGTGTCGGCGCCCCCGAACGGCAGCTCGACGAGCGGAATCGCCGCGGGCTCCACGGCGGCGATCGGCGGACGCAGCGACACGCCGGTGAGCGGGAGCCGGCGAACCGGGTCTGGATTGCTCGACGTGCTGACCACCAGCGTGTCGACGAGCGTCCCCGGTTGTGGCCGATCCCACCGCACGACGACGTCGCGACCCTCTCCCGGGTAGAGATTGAACGGCACGGGGGTGACGACGGAGACCCCGGGCGTGCCCGCGGCGGCCGAAGTGATGCCGAGCGTCGTCGACCCGAACGAGGTGATGCGCACCGTGCGATCGCTGCTCGTGCCGCTCCCGCTGGATCCGAAGTCGAGCGCTGCGACATCGAGCTGCGCGTACGCCGAGGACACCGTCGCGCGGCCCTGGAGCCCCAGGTTGAACTGCGGCGTCCCCGGGTCATCGGTCGTGATGGTTGCGAAGCCGGTGGCGAGCCCCGGCGTGATCCGCAGGTAGCGGACGGTTCGCGTGACCGGGACCCCGGGCTGCACGACGAACGGGATCGCTCCCAGGAGAACGAACTCGGGCGAGGACGAGGAGAACGTGAGGATCGTGTACGGAAGCTCCCCCGCGTTGGAGAATGTCACGTACCCATCCGAGACGACGAGGTGCGGCGCGTCGCCATAGTCGAACTGCGTCGGCGAGAGCGAGGGAGCCGCAGCGCCTTCTCGCGTCGATCCGCTGAGGGGAACCTCGAGTGTCGGGTGCAGCAGGTCGTTCGTCGAGACGCGGAGCGTGTCGACGAAGGACCCCACGGTGGCCCGCAGGTAGCGCACCACGATCGACCGGGACTGGAGAGGCGGAACGACGAGCGGAAAGCTCGTCGTCGTCGTGAACTCCGCTCCGCCGAACGAGCCACTGCCGAGGCTGAGCGAGGATTCGCCGCCGTTGACGAACACGAGCGTCCGGTTCTCGGGGAACCCCTGGGGCCCAAGCGGCCAGGAGAGCGATCCGGGCAGCACCGAGGCGACCGGCGGCGTGCCCACGCGCGCCGCGGACCGCAGCGGAACCGTCAACGCGGGGGTCAGCGGGCTGGTCGTCGTGAGCCGCAACGTGTCGAGCGCCGTGCCGAGCTGGGGACGCAATGCCCGGACGGTCATCGTGCGCATCTGCCCGGCCGGAATCTCGAGGCTGGCGGGCGGGTCGAACTCGAACCCGGGGGTGTCCACGCTGGTGCCGGTGAGAACGACGGAACCGGTTCCGATGTTCCGCAGCTCAAGGATCGACGCGGTCGCCAACTCGACCGGTTGCTCCCCGAAATCGATGCTCGTCGGCGTCACCTCGAGATTCCCCGTGCACGGGGTCGCCGCTCCACGGTCGTTGCGCCGGACCGTCAGCGAGGCGCCGCTCAGGTTCGCGGTGATGAAGTCCACGTCGCCATCGAGGTCGAGGTCGGCGCCCACCAGGTCGATCGGGTCGAAGTCCACGCTGGCGATCAGTTCGGGCAGAAACGTGCAGGACCCGAGGCTCACGCCGAGATAGGAGCCGATGCCGTGGGCGGCCGCGAAGTCGATGTGGCCGTCAAGGTTGAAGTCGGCGACGATCGGCGCGAGGGGCTGCGCGCCGAGATCGCCCGCGAGGTACGGTGCGAACCCGCCGCTCCCCGTGCCGCGCAGCACGCGCCAGCCGCCGTTGACGCCGCCCGTCGCGCCCACCTCGAGTACGTCGAGCTTTCCGTCCAGATCGATGTCGGCGAGGGCCACCCCGCTCGATGCACTCGAGGACGCGACCGGCACCGGTGGCGAGAATCCGCCGGCACCGTTGCTGAAGAGGACCTGCGACGGACCCTGCGTCGAGGCAAAGTAGACGTCGGGCCCGTGCAGCCCGTCGAGTTGTCCGACCTCGATGCTGCGACTGCGGTCCGAGGTGGCCGCGATCCACGTGCGCGGCGTCCCGAATCCGCCACCGGACACGCCCGGCACGTCGAACAGCGCCACGCCGAGCTCGTCGGCCGCGATCACCACGTCGAGGATTCCGTCTCCGGTGACGTCGGCCACCTCGATCTCGTACGGGATCGTCGGGCACTTCACCGACGCCCCGGGAATGAATCCTCCGGCGCCGTCGCCTCGATAGACGGTGAGCGACGTGTCGCCCGCCGCGCCGACGAGCAGGTCGAGATTTCCATCGCCCGTCCAGTCCACCACCGCGAGCGCGATCGGCTGCGAATGGACGGGCACGTCGACGCGCGGTTGGAACGTCAGGTTGCCGTTGCCGGGAAAGATCGAGACCACCGACGTGCCCTGCACGGTGGCGATCACGTCGGGAAGGCCGTCCTCGTTCACGTCGGCGACGGCGACGCTGCGCGGCACCGGGCCGGTGTTGAGATCGGTGCGCGGACCGAGCAGCTGCGCGGCAGCGGGACTTGCGGTGAGGGAGAGGGCGCACAGGACAACGAGGACCGGGCGGGACACGCGGCGCGGGAACATGAGGTGCCTTTCTCCAGGGTCGTTCGCCGAGGGTCCGGGTCGCGGGGCAAGCGATCCGGGCGGCGTCTGAGCCCGTCGGTACATGGAGCGAGGCCCGGGGGGAGTGGGCGCGAGTTGGGGGTCCGGCAAAAAGCTTAGTTGGGGTGCCCCAAACCGTCAAGGTCCCAGTCACCCGACCCAGTCACCCGACCCAGTCACCCGCCCCAGTCACCCGCCCCAGTCACAGGAGCCATGTCCCAGCATGCCCGGCAGACCGGCCCCCAACCATGATTTGCGGCTGGCTTCGGCCTCGCGGCTGGGGCAAGGTCCGCGCAGAGGTCCCTCATGTTTGCGATGCTTCATCCCCGGCCGTGAGGATCCCCATGCGCTCAGCAAAACTTCTCCTCGCCACCTGCGGCTGCGCCCTCGTGCTCACCGCCGCCCTCTCGACCCCCGCCCTTGCCGGCCCGACCCGCACGGGGCGTCCACCCGTCGCAAAAGCCGGGGGAACCGGCCTGCAGTTCACGCTCGAGAACGACGCGACGACTCTCGTCCAGTGCCTGGTGGGGACGAGTGTGCCGATCCGCAATGCGGGCCTCGTCGCGGCCGACAGCTCCACCGGCCTGTTCACCAACGGCGCGACCATCATCGGCTTCGAGGGCGGCGTCGCCCTCTCGACCGGCACGATCCAGGGCGCCCTGGGACCCAACAGCGAGTTCGGCAGCGAGGGCAAGGATCACTTCGCCGCCGGCGACCCGGCCCTCGACCAGTTCGTCGATCCGGAAGACACCTATGACGCGTGCGTGCTCGCGTTCGAGTTCTTCACCGACCAGCCGCGCACCATCGAGTTCGACTACGTGTTCGCCTCGGAGGAATACTCCGAGTTCGTCGGCGCGGGCTTCGACGACGTGCTCGCGTTCTTCCTCAACGGCACGGGCGTGGCGCAGAACATCGCGCGCGTCACCGCCGCCTGCGCCACCGTCACGGGCGGGCCCACCAGCGTCGACAACGTGAACTGCGGGAATCAGCTCGAACCCACGATCGCGGCCGTGAACTGCGGCTGCTACCGGAACAACGAGTGGAACTACCTGGTCATTCCGGCGACGCCGCCGTCGTTCGACAGCGAGATGGACGGGTTCACGACCGTGTTCAAGGCGAGCGGCACGACGGTGACCGGATGGAACACTTTGAAGATCGCCATCGCCGACGCCGGTGACGGCATCCTCGACTCGAACGTGTACATCCGTTGTCAGAGCTTCATCGTGCCGGCAGCGCCGTCGACCTGGGGCCGGGTGAAGGCGGGCTATCGCTGAGCGAAGTCGCGCGTCAGCGCAACACCACGCCCTTCGTGATCACGCTCTTGCCGGCGTGCGTGAGTCGCGACCAGTAGACGCCGGTGGGAAGCTCGCTGCGCCTGCTCACCGCGCCGTTCCAGTCGAGCATGCCCGGGCCGGCTGCGGCGTCGGCCAGCACGCGCGAGGCTATCTGTCTGCCGCGCACGTCGAAGAGCGCGAACTCCGCCGTCCCGCTCGTCGGCAGCGAATAGGCGAGCCGAAGCGCGCCATCGCTTGCCGGATTGGGCGTGAAGCGCGCCGCAAGCGTCGTCCCATCGGGCGGCCGGCCGACATCGACGATGTCGGGATCGGATCCCGTCAACTCGAGTTCCACCGGCAGTGTGATCGTCGGCCGCGCCGGATCGTTGGTCGCGATGCGCAGCGTGCCGAAGACGCGCGCGAGCCCGTCGGTCATGCGGCCATCGAAGTCGAGCGCCAGCGGAATCGATGCAAGCGGAGGAATGGAGAAGACGCTCAGGCTCGGCCAGATCGCCTGGGGCACCCGGGAGTTGCGCACGCGTTGACGCTCGAACGGGTCGAGCCCGATCGTCGCATCCAACGCCAGTGCGCGCAGCGCGCCGGCGCGCTCGATCGCCTCCGCTGCCGAGGCGGACTGCTGCAGGAAGTGCAGGATCGAGGCGCTCTGGCCGGAGTCGAGCGCAAGGCTGAAGTCGACGTTCACCCGCTCGAGGCTCGGACTGTAGTTCACGTAGGCCGGCCGTGTCGCCCCGCCAGGCCCAGCGATGACGTGTGCGATCGCGGGCCCACCGCCGTTCGCGACGACGATCCAGTCATCCGACTCGTGGAGGACGGCGTCGCCGCTCGAGGTGGACGCTTGCCAGGTTTCCCCGAGCCGGATCGCACTGGTGAGCTGCATCCGGAAGACCGCTGGAGACGCCGACACGTTGCGCACTGTCTCGAGATACCGGACGCCGGCGCCCGCCAGGGCGACACGGATCTCGCGGGTCAGCTCCCACCGATCCTGGATCACGGTCGGACCGAGGCGCAGCGCCCTTCCGCTCTCGAGCAGGTCCGCCGAGGACACGTCCGGAAACGCGAGCCAGTCCGCACCAATCTCGAATCCGCCAGCCTCCCACTGGGTGACCTTCCCGTCTGCCTGAATCTCCCACAGGACGCCATCCCCATCCGAACGAAGTTGAGGCAGCTCAACGGACGGAAGCGGCGGGTCACCGGGGACCTCGACGAACGAATCGATCTCGACCACGATCGTGCCCTCGAGTGGCCATTCGTCGCCGTCGTTACGGAACGTCACCTCCTGCCGGACCGAGTCCTCGAATCCGATCGAGACCGGAACGAAGCCCTGGGGATCCAGCACGGCGATCGCGGGCCGGGCCACGTGGGCGACGGCTGGCAATTCGAGGGCCGAATCGTTCACCGCCGTCGAGAGAATGGTCAGGGAGTCGCTGAACGCCCCCGCCTGGAGCGCATCAAATCGAACCGTGAAGTTCCGTGTGTTCGAGGTTGGCACGATCACCGGGAACGATCCGAGCACAGTAAGCTCGGGCCGGGATCCCGCGATCGAGTGGATCGTGAGCTGGGCATCCCCGCCGTTGGTGATCCAGAACGTACGCTCCGCGGAGGTCCCGACCGACATGCTCCCGAAGTCGAGCGAGGAAACGCTGGGCGTCGCGAGGGGGGACCCGGCGGACGTCGATCCGCTCACCGACCGCGTGAGTGTCGGCGAGCCCGGCAGGCTGAGCGTCAGGCTCATCGTTGCGGTGTGGGAGCCCACGGTGAGCCGGCGATAGCTCAGGACAATCTGGGTGAAGCCCCCGGGGGGCACGGTGGTCGAAGGATAATACGAGACGAACTCGAACTCGGGCGACGACGAGACTCCCGGGGACACGACGAACGACTCAGGGCCTGTGTTGTAGAGATACGTGGAGTAGTCGCTGGACGAACCCAGGTGCCCGGGCGGGAAGTCGACGCTGCCCTTCGGGTCCCAGTGCGCGCCGGCGTTCGCGACGGTCGGAGCGACGAGCGCGAGGAGCATGGCCGACCCGACAAGGATTCGACGGGCCACGCGCACAAGGGGCGAGGCGATGGAGCGGGGCATGGCGAGCCTTTCTCCGGGACGAGGGGTCCGGCAAGAAGGCTAGCCCGGGATCGGGCGGCCGGTCAACTCTGGGGGTAAAAGCGCGACGCCACGGCATCACTGCCGTGGCGTCAGCGGGGGCCGCTTCGCTTCGCACAGTCCCTCCTTGCGGAGGGCTTCATCAGCGGGTCCTGCCGCTGACGAACCTTCGAACCAGGGTCGCGGCGTCCGGTCCGCGGGAGGGAAACCTAGTGCGCTGCATACCCCGCGCGCACACCCTCACCCCGTTCTGGCTTCGTTTGTACGCCCCGGTCCAGAACGATGTCAAGCACCTCGTCCATGTTCTCGACGAACACGAACTCGAGCCCCTCCCGGACGTCGTCGGGCAGTTCGCTCAGGTCCTTCTCGTTGGCCCGCGGTAACACGATGGTGCGCATGCCCATGCGTCGGGCGGCCACGGCCTTCTCGTTGAGCCCGCCAATCGGCAGGACCCGGCCGCGCAGGGTGATCTCGCCGGTCATGGCCACGTCGGGCCGGGTCGGAACGCCGGTCAGGGCCGAGACGATCGCGGTGGCCATGGTGATGCCGGCCGACGGCCCGTCCTTGGGAATGGCGCCCTCCGGGACATGAACGTGAATGTCCACTTCCCGGTGGAAGCTCTTGTCGAGACCCAGCTTGGCCGCCCGCGAGCGAATGTAGGACATCCCCGCGTGGGCCGACTCGCGCATCACGTCGCCGAGCTGGCCGGTGAGCAGCAGGTCGCCCTTGCCGGGCAGGATCGACACCTCGAAGTTCATGATGTCGCCGCCGGTCTCGGTCCACGCCAGGCCGGTCGCCACCCCGACCCGCTGGGTGCGCTCGATCTCGGCTTCGAGGAACTTCGGCGGACCGAGCAACTCGGGCAGGTTCTCGAGCGTGACCAGCACACCCTTGTCGAGCGTGCCCGACGCCTTGCGCCGGGCGACCTTGCGGCAGATGACGTTGATCTCGCGCTCGAGCGAGCGCACGCCGGCCTCGCGCGTCCAGCCGCGGACGATGCCCCGGAACGCCTCGGGCGCGATCTTCACGTCCTTGTCGGCGAGCCCGGCGGCCTTCTTCGCCTTGGGCAGCAGGAATGTCTTCCCGATGGCGATCTTGTCGTCGTCGAGGTATCCCGGCAGCCGGATGATCTCCATGCGATCGGCCAGCGCCGGCGGGATCGTGTACAGCGTGTTCGCCGTGCAGATGAACATCACCCGCGACAGGTCGAACTCGACCTCGAGATAGTGATCGGTGAACGAATGGTTCTGCTCGGGATCGAGCACCTCGAGCAACGCCGACGCCGGATCCCCGCGGAAGTCCGAGCCCAGCTTGTCGACCTCGTCGAGCAGGAACAGCGGATTCTTCGAGCCCGCCTTCTTGAGGCTCTGCACGACGCGTCCCGGCAGCGAGCCGATGTAGGTGCGTCGGTGACCGCGGATCTCGGCCTCGTCGTGCACGCCGCCCAGCGAGACCCGGATGAACTTCTTGCCCAGCGCCCGCGCGATCGACTTGCCGAGCGACGTCTTGCCCACACCCGGGGGGCCGACCAGGCACAGGATCGGGCCCTTGTTCTCACCGGTCAGCTTGAGCACGGCAATGTGCTCGAGGATGCGCTCCTTGACCTTCTTGAGGCCGAAATGGTCCTCGTCGAGGATGCGCTGCACCTGCGCCAGGTCGTCGTGGTCCTTGGTCTGCTTGCTCCACGGCATGCCGACGAGCCAGTCGATGTAGGTCCGCACGACGGTCGCCTCGGGCGACATGAACGACATCTTGCTCAGGCGATCCAGCTCCTTCATCGCCTTGGCGTGGACGTCCTTCGGCATGCGCGCGCGGCGAATGGCCTGCGCCACCTCCTCGAGCTCGTTCGAGAACTCGTTCTGGTAGCCGAGTTCCTTGCGGATCGCCTTGAGCTGCTCGTTGAGGTAGAACTCCTTCTGGTTCTTGTTCACCTGCGAGCGAACCTGGCCCTCGATCTTGCGCTCGAGCTTGACGATCTCGAGCTCCGAGGCCAAGAGCGCCGACAGTTCCTGGAGCCGCTCGGCGGCCGGGCCGGTCTCGAGCAGCTTCTGCTTGGCCGGCGCCTTGATCAGCAGCTGGGCGGCGACCGTGTGCGCCAGGCACGACGGATCGACGATGTTGTTGGCGGTGAGCAGCACCTCGTCCGGGATGCGCCGGTTGAGGTGCACGTACTCGTTGAACGCCGAGAGCACGTTGCGCATGAGCGCCTCGGTCGTGGGTTCGACCGGCTCGGTCTCGGGCAGCAGCGAGATGTGCGCGGTGTGCGAGTCGCTGGTCCACTGCAGCTTGTCGGCGCGCGCGCGCCCGATGCCCTCGACCAGCACGCGCAGCGTGCCATCGGGCAGGCGGAACAACTGCAGCACGCGCACGACGGTCCCGACCTTGTGCAGCTCGTCGTGCGTCGGGTCCGCCACCTCGGAGCGCTTCTGCGCGGTGACGAAGAGGATGCGATCCTTGCTCACGGCGCGCTCGACGGCGTTCACCGAGGCGACCCGGCCGACCAGCAGCGGGATCGTCATGTACGGGAACACGACCAGGTCGCGCAGCGGCAGCAGCGGCAGGCGGTCGACGAACTCGAACGACTCGTCACCGCGCGTCGCCGTCAGCTTGCGCGCGCGTCCCCCATTGGCCTTCGACCCCTCGGCCGCCTGGGCGGTCGTGGGGTCGAGGTCCGTTGCGGCCGCCCCGGCCAGCGGGGCCGCGGTCGGCGTCTTCCTGCTCTTCTTGTCCTGCGGGTTCTTCGGCTCGCTCACGCGATCTCCTTTCCCAATGTCTAGGCTTCCTTCTTGCGCTTCTCGCGTTCACCCCGGTAGGTCAGGAGCGGCTGGGACTGTTTGAGCACGGTCTCGGTGGAGACGGTGCAGCCGATGACATCGAGGCGCGACGGGATGTCGTACATCACGTCCAGCATGGACTCCTCGAGCACGGCCCGAAGGCCACGCGCCCCGGTTCCCCGCTTCATGGCGAGCTGCGCGATCGTCTTCAGGGCGTCCTCGGTGAAGTCGAGCTTCACGCCCTCCATCTCGAAGAACTTCTGGTACTGCTTGGTCAACGCGTTCTTGGGCTCGGTCAGGATCGACACCAGCGCCGCCGTGTCGAGCGAATCGAGCGTCCCGAGCACGGGCAGGCGTCCCACCAGCTCGGGAATGAGTCCGTACTTGAGCAGGTCCTCGGGTTCGACCTGGGACAGCATTCCGGCCGGGCCCTGCTCCTGCTTGGTCTTGATCGTCGCGCCGAAGCCCATCGTCTTCTGGCCGACGCGGCGCTCGATGATCTTCTCCAGGCCCTCGAACGCACCGCCGCAGATGAACAGAATGTCCTTGGTGTTCACCTCGATGTACTTCTGCTGCGGGTGCTTGCGTCCGCCCTGCGGCGGGACGTTGGCGACCGTTCCCTCGATGATCTTGAGCAGCGCCTGCTGCACGCCCTCGCCCGACACGTCGCGGGTGATCGACGGGTTCTCGCTCTTGCGGGAGATCTTGTCGATCTCGTCGACGTAGACGATGCCGTGCTCGGCGTTGACCAGGTTGAAGTCGGCCGCCTGCAGCAGGCGGACGAGGATGTTCTCGACGTCCTCGCCGACGTAACCCGCCTCGGTCAGGCAGGTGGCGTCGACGATCGCGAACGGCACCTTGAGGAACCTCGCGAGCGTGCGCGCCAGCAGCGTCTTGCCCGTGCCCGTGGGACCAACCAGCAGGATGTTCGACTTCTCGAGCTCGACATCGCTGGTGCCCGACTGCGAGTAGATGCGCTTGTAGTGGTTGTAGACCGCGACCGACAGCGTCTTCTTGGCGCGATCCTGTCCCACCACGTAGTCGTCGAGGATCTTCTTGATCTCCGCCGGCTTGGGCAGGCTGCCCGTGGCCTGCGGCTGGTCGCGCTCGATCTCCCCCTCGAGGATGTCGTTGCACAGCTTCACGCACTCGCTGCAGATGTAGACCGACGGTCCGGAAACGAGTCGGGCGACCTCGTCCTGGCCACGGCCGCAGAACGAGCAGCGGATGGGATGCGGGGAGGCGATGCGCTTCTTCATCGGGCCACCGGCTGGGGGACGGGCGTGAGATCGGTGCGCTTGTTGATCACCGTGTCGACGATGCCGTAGTCCTTCGCCTCGTCGGCCGACATGAAGAAGTTGCGGTCGGTGTCGTGCTGGATGCGCTCGAGGCTCAGGCCCGTGTGGTGGGCGATGATTCCGTTGAGCTGCTCCCGCGTCTTCAGCATCTCCCTCGTGTAGATCTCGATGTCCGAGGCCTGGCCCTGCGTGCCACCGAGCGGCTGGTGGATCATGATGCGCGAGTTGGGCAGCGCCGAGCGCTTGCCCTTGGCGCCGCCGGCCAGCAGCACCGCACCCATCGATGCGGCCTGGCCCATGCAGTACGTCGCCACGTCGGGCTTGATGAACTGCATCGTGTCGTAGATCGCCAGGCCGGCCGTGACCACGCCGCCCGGCGAGTTGATGTAGATCCAGATGTCGCGATCCGGGTCCTCGGCCTCGAGGAACAGGAGCTGGGCGATGACCAGGTTCGCGATCATGTCGTCGATCGGAGTCCCGATGAAGACGATCCGGTCCTTCAGGAGTCGCGAGTAGATGTCGTACGAGCGTTCTCCGCGGCTGGTCTGCTCGACGACGATGGGCACGAGGGCCATGGTGCGGGTCTCCGTCCTGGAATGCCGGTCCTGAACCGAGGTCGCCGCCTACGCGGAAGCGACCTGCTCCGAAGGATTCGATGCGCTCTCCTCGGCCACCTGTGCGGCGCCGAGCAGGAAGTCGAACACCTTGCGCCGCTCGAGGACGTCCCGCACCCGCTGCCGGCGCTGTTCCGCCGGCAGGGCCCGGAACTCCTGTGCGATGCGCCCGCCGGCCTCGAGCAACCGGGCGATCTCCTCCCCCACCTCGGGGTCGGCGACCTCCAGCGTCTCCTGCCGGGCGATCGCATCAAGCACCAGCTCGCGCCGCAACTGCCGCTCGAGGGAAGCCCGGATCTGCGCCCTGACCGCGTCGAGTTCGGCCGCCGGGATCGGACCGCCGCCCCGGCGTTCGACCTCGACGATCTCCTCACCGACGCGACGTTCGGCCCAGCGCTCGGGCACCGGCACCGGGTTGGCCGCCAGCACCTGCTCGAGCAGGGCATCTTCGACCTCGCGGCGGGCCTGCATCATGGCTTCCCCCTCGAGGTTGAGCCGGATGCGGGCCCTCAGTTCGTCGAGCGACTCCACGCCGAGGTTCTCCCTCGCCCAATTATCGTCCAGAGGGACCGCTTTCTTCTCCTTGATTTTCTTGACCTTGACGTGGAATTGCACGGTTTTCCCCGCCAGGTCGGCATTCCCGAAATCTTCCGCGTAGGCGACGTTGACCGTGCGGCTCTCACCCGCCTGCCCCCCGGTCAGCGCCTGGTCGAACTCGGGCAGCAGGCCGCCCTCGCCGAGGGTGATCTCGTAGTCGCGCCGGCGCGTGTTCTTGAGCGTCTGGCCCTTCGCGTCGAGCCGCACGTAGTCGACGATCAAGCGGTCGCCGGCCTGCGCCGCGCGCTCGACGTCGAGCCACACGGTCGTCGCCTCGACGAGGCTCGAGAGTTCGCGCTCGACCTCGGGGTCGGCGACGGGGCGAGTGCGGCGCGTGACGGCGAGGCCCGTGTAGTCCTTCGCGGTGACCTCGGGACGCACCTCGACCACCGCCTTGAACGACAACGGACCGCCGGGCTCGAACTTCAGGTCCTCGATCTCGGCCGGCGCGAGCGGAGCGAGGTTCTGCTCGGTGAACGCCTCGCGGCAGGCGCGCTCGATGGCGCGCTCGATGGTCTCTTGCTCGAAGGACGTGCTGTAGCGCGCCTCGAGCAGCGTGCGCGGCACCTTCCCCTTGCGGAACCCGGGGAGTTGCACGCGGCGGGAATAGTCGGCAACCACGCGTTCGAGCTCCTGTCCGATTTCCTCGGGCGAGAGCTCGAAGGCGATGGTGCGGCGGGTCGGGGTCGTGTCGACGGTCTGGACGTTCAAGGCGAGGTGCTCTCCTCGGACGAGATGCGAGAGGGGGGAGTTGAACCCCCACGAGTTTCCCCACCGGAACCTAAATCCGGCGCGTCTGCCAGTTCCGCCACTCTCGCGCTGATGCAGGTGTACCGATATGGAAGGGTCGCCGCAGTCTACCACGCGTGCGCGGGGGTCGGAAGGGCCGCCGCGGCCCCTCCGGTCGCGTCTTTCGCCGCCGCCGTCAGACCCGCGGCTGGTCGTGGATGGTGTGGCCCCAGGCGGTCAGCGTGGCCAGCGCCTTCTCGACGTGCGGTTCGTGGATCAGCACGTAGCCCTCGTCCCACGAGGTGATGGGGAACACGGGGACCCCGGCCCGGGCCAGCGGCTCGATCACGGTCAGCAGGACGCCCGACTCGCCGGTGTGGTCCATGTCACCGGCCACGCGCAGGCAGCGCCAGCCGGTCAGCTTCCTGACCCGGGACGGCGCGTCGCGCTCGGGGCAGACGATGCACAGGTCGGTCCCGTTGCGCACGATCGAGGTGAGTGGTCCGCGCATCGCCCAGGTGGGCGGCGGGGTGTCGGGGTCCATGCGGCAGACGGCGTAGCGCTCCGGCAGCAGTGCGATGTCGAGTCTCCAGTGGGCCATGGCGGTGCGACTCCTCGGTGCGGCTCGGACAGCCAGCCGGGTCTAGCGGCCGAGCTCGACGGTGGCGATCACCAGGTTGCGGGACGAGTTGCGATCATCGGGACGCGTCTCGGATTCGCGTGAGTAGGCAAGCGCACCGCGCAGGCCGTCGCCGCCCAATCCGAGTGAGACACCGAAACGGGTCAGAAGGTTGGCAGCGTCGTTCGGCGCGGGCGACAGCGCCCCGCCAACGCGCACCGCCCAGCCGCCGGCGGGATCGAGAAACGCGTACCCGAGGGCATACTCCAATCGGGTGTCCGCGGTTGCGTCGCTGGAGGCGGCAGGCTCGCCAAGGTTGACCTTGCGCTCGCCCAGCCAGCGCAGGCCCATGTAGCCGGCGGAGCCGGCAGACTGTCCGTAGCGCACTCCGACGAGGCCAAGCGTCGGCGCATCGTCGTAGCCGGTGCCGCTCTCGCCGTAGCTCAGCTCGCCCGCGAAGCGGTAGGACGCACCGACGCTCCACACGCCGGCGAACGGCACGAGCACGCCGAGCACGCCGCCGATGGCCGAATCGTCGACGTCGACCTCGGCCGTGTCGGCGATGCCGCTGCCGGCGGGCACGTCGGGGACGGACGTGTAGCTCTCCTGCGTGAACACCGCCTCGGCCCCGGCGCCGATCACGATCCCGCCCTGCAGGCGGATGGCGGCGCCCGCGCCGGCCAGTCGTGTCGCTGAGGTGAACGTGTTGGTGCGCGGGAACGGGTCGCCGCCCCCGCCGGTCGCCGGGTCGAAACCGACGAAGCGCGTCTCGCCGTGCTCGTAGTGCGGCTGCGCGAAGTAGGCCCCGAAGCCAAGCCCCTTCGCCTTGAAGCGCACCGCGGCCTCGCCGAGGAAGGGAAAGCCGTTCGCCTCCTGGAAGTCGGTCGTGCTGGCGCGCAGGTCGTCGCGGTTCGGGTTCATCATTCCGCCGGAGATGCGGAACGACCACGGCGCGGTGAGCCACAGCGCGGGGTTGCCATACGCCGAAGCGGCAGGATCGGTGGCGAGTCCAGCGCCGGCGAGCCCCGCATCGGCCGCCGTGACGGGAGCCCAGCGGCGATCGGGAAAGTCGGAACGAACGATCGAGGTCACGTCCTCGGCGCCGGCGAGCGCCGGGGCGAGTGCGCAGGCGAGCGCAAGGACGAACGCGGGGGCAGGCAGGAGCGGGCGCGGCGTTGCGTGCATCAGGAATCCTCCTCGACGAGCCGGGAGCGCATGCGCTCCCACGAGACGCGGATCCCGGAACCGCGCAGAACGGCCCATCCGGCCGACGGGCAGGGCGAGTCTAGCACAGGGCCCGCCTTGACACCCCCGAACCGCGCTGCCTAGACTGCGAACGAGATTTCCGATCGGCGCGCCCCTTTGCACCCTCCTCGGCGCGTCAGGCTTCACCCTCCAACTTCAGCGACGGACCGCGACGGTCCAGGGAGTGCTTCCGCATGGCGATTCAGAAGGTCGGCGTGGTCGGCTGCGGCCTCATGGGCTCCGGCATCGTGCAGGTGTGCGCCCAGGCCGGGTTCGATGTCACGGTCCGCGAGATCGACGACGCCGCACTGGCCAGGGGCCTCGGCCGCATCGACAAGTTCCTGCAGAGCGGCGTCGACAAGGGCAAGCTGACGGCCGAGCAGAAGGCCGCGATCCTCGGGAAGATCAAGGGCACGACGAAGCTCGCCGACCTCGGCGGCTGCGACCTGGTGATCGAGGCCGCGGTCGAGAACATCGCCGCCAAGCACGAGGTCTACGCCGCGCTCGACGCCGCCTGCGGTCCCGACGCGATCTTCGCCTCGAACACCTCGTCCCTGTCGATCACCGAGATGGCGGCGAAGACGAAGCGCCCGGCGCGCTTCGTCGGGCTCCACTTCTTCAACCCGGTGCCGCTCATGCAGCTGGTCGAGGTCGTGCGCACGCCCATGACCGACGACGCCGTGCTCGCCGCGGTCGACACGTTCGCGAAGGCGCTGCCCAAGGTCGTCGTTGCGGCGCAGGACACGCCCGGCTTCGTCGTCAATCGCCTGCTCGTGCCGTTCCTGCTCGACGCGATCCGTGTGCTCGAGTCCGGCATTGCCACGAAGGAGGATATCGACGCCGGCATGAAGCTGGGCTGCGGCCACCCGATGGGCCCGCTGACGCTGCTCGACTTCGTCGGCCTCGACACCACGCTCTACATCGCCGACATCATGTTCGACGAGTTCAAGGAACCACGCTTCGCCCCCCCGCCGCTGCTCAAGCGCATGGTGCTCGCGGGCTGGCACGGCCGGAAGAGCGGCCGCGGCTTCTACGACTACGCGTCGGGGCAGGCCAGGTGAGCGGCCTCCCGGAGCTGGTCATCCTCGGTGGCGCGCGCACGCCGATGACCGAGTGGATCGGCGGCAAGCGCGGCGACGGGAAGCCCGGCGGCGCGCTTGCGGCGGTCTCGGCAATCGACCTTGGCGCGATCGCGGCGAAGGCCGCGCTCACCCGCTCACACGTGCCGGCCGATGCGGTCGACCACGTCGTCATGGGCAACGCGATGCAGACCTCGGGCGACGCGATCTACGGCGCACGCCACGTCGGGCTCAAGGCCGGCGTGCCCAAGCCCGTCCCTGCGCTGACGGTGAACCGCCTCTGTGGCTCGGGGATCCAGGCGATCATCTCGGGCGCGCAGATGCTGGCGCTCGGCGAGGCGAAGATCGTGCTCGCCGGCGGCATGGAGAACATGTCGCAGGCGCCGCACGTCGTGCGCGGGCTGCGCACGGGGCTTCGGCTCGGCGTGCAGCCGCCGCTCGAGGACTCGCTGTCGGTGGCGCTGCTCGACTCCAACTGCAAGCTGCTGATGGCGCAGACCTCGGACAACCTGGCGAAGAAGTACGCGCTGTCGCGCGAGGCGCAGGACGACTACGCTTTCCGGTCGCACACGGCGGGCACGGCGGCCACGCTGTCGGGCCGCTTCGCCGAGGAGATCGAGCCGGTCGCGCTGCCGCAGAGGAAGGGCGATCCGATCGTCGTCTCGGCCGACGACCACTTCGTGCCGAATCCGTCGCGCGAGGCGCTGGGCAAGCTGCCCGCGCACTTCGGCCCCGAGTCGACCGTCACCGCGGGCAACGCCTCGGGCATCGTCGACGGCGCGGCGTGCGTGGTGATCGCCACCGGCGAGGAGGCGAAGGCGCGCGGCCTTGTGCCCATGGGGACGATCGTGGCGTGGGCCTCCGTCGGTGTCGAGCCGACCGAGATGGGCATCGGGCCGGCGCCGGCGATCCGCGCGGCGCTGACGCGCGCGGGCCTGACGCTCGACCAGGTCGACCTGTTCGAGATCAACGAGGCGTTCGCCGGGCAGTACCTCGCCGTCGAGAAGGAACTGGGTCTCGATCGCGAGAAGGTGAACGTCAACGGCGGCGCGATCGCGCTGGGGCATCCGCTCGGGGCGACCGGCACGCGGCTGGTGCACACGCTGCTGATCGAGTTGCACAAGCGGAAGAAGTCGATCGGCGTCGCCTCGGCCTGCATCGGCGGCGGCCAGGGCATCGCGATGGTGGTGCGCGCGAGCTAGGCGAAGGCGCTAAATGCCTTCGCTTGATTCGGCAACGCCCCGGACCTCAAAGGCGTGTTCGACGGCGAACAAGGCGGCCCTGCGACGCATCAGCCCTCCGACGGGTCATCGGGCTTCGTCTCTGGCGGCGCAACCTCTCTCCTCGGGATC
>JANPEF010000052.1:0-11569 GCA_031431875.1 Candidatus Eiseniibacteriota bacterium
TTCGGCGGGTTGATCCGCTCGCTGAACGCGATCCCGATCCGGCAACGGGTCGCCGATCACTCCGGCCTCGAGCGCGCCCTGGGCGTACTCGCCGCCGGGCACGCGCTGCTCGTCTTTCCCGAGGGCGGTCGCATGAAGGACGGTCGGTTGCATCCGGCCCTCCCGGGCCTCGGGCACCTCGTGTCCCGCGCCCGGGTGCCTGTCGTGCCCCTCTATGTGTCGGGCACGAATCGCATCCGCCGCTGTGTGCTGCGCCGCGATCGCGTGCGCATCACCGTCGGTGCGCCCCTCCCCTCGACCCTCTGGTCGTCGGCGGGCGAGCAGTCGACCCGAACCGGTCGCGATCGGCAACGTTTGATCGGGGACCGCGTCATGCAGGAGATCGCCCTCCTCCGGCGTCAGCAGGAGGAGACGGCGCGGAACGGGGCCGCCCCCGACACCGCATCCCCGTAACCGCGACTCCACCCAGGAGGCTTCTGCTACATGCACGAAGATCGCGAACGTTTCACCCCCGGCGCCACCGAAGACGACGAACCGCGCGCCAGCACCCCTCGCCGCATCACTGCTCCCGTCTTCGTCGACGACGATGAGGATGAAGAAGGCGGCATGACCGCCATCGAGCGCTCGGCCATGTACGAGCTCTACGCCCCATCGCTGCAGTCGCTGGGCGAGGGCGAGATCGTGCGCGGAACCGTGCTCCACATCTCCGACACGGAAGTCCTGGTCGACGTCGGGTTCAAGTCCGAGGGTGTGATCAACCTCTCGGAGTTCACCAATCGCGACGAGATCAAGGTCGGCGACGAAGTCGAGGTGTTCCTCGAGAAGATGGAGAATCAGGACGGCCTCGTCGTCCTCTCCAAGCAGCGCGCCGACTTCGTGCGCGTGTGGGACCGCGTCAAGGCCGCGGCCGACGCCGGTGAACTGGTCGAGGGCAAGCTGGTCCGCAAGATCAAGGGCGGCGTCGTGGTCGACCTCTACGGGGTCGAAGCGTTCCTCCCGGGCAGCCAGATTGCGCTACGCCAGGTGCAGAACGTGGACGCGCTGCTGGGCCAGTCGGTGCTGGTCAAGATCATCAAGCTCAACAAGCGCCGCCGCAACATCGTGGTGTCGCGCCGCGCCGTCCTCGAGGAGGAGCGCGAGCGCATGAAGGCCGGCGTCCTCAAGGACCTGGGCAAGGACCAGATTCGCGAGGGCGTGGTCAAGAACATCACCGATTTCGGCGCGTTCGTCGACCTCGGCGGCATCGACGGCCTGCTGCACATCACGGACATGTCGTGGGGTCGCGTGTCGCATCCGTCCGAGATCGTCAAGATCGGCGACAAGGTCACGGTCAAGGTGCTCAACTTCGATCCCGAGAAGGAGCGCATCTCGCTCGGCTTGAAGCAGCTCACGCCGTACCCGTGGGAGGGCGTCGACAAGAAGTACCCGGTCGGCACCCGCGTCAACGGCAAGGTGGTCTCGATCACCGACTACGGCGCCTTCGTCGAGCTCGAGAAGGGCGTCGAGGGCCTGGTCCACGTGTCCGAGATGAGCTGGACGCGGCACGTGCGCCATCCGTCCAAGGTGGTCACCATCGGCGACACGATCGAAGCGCTCGTGCTCAAGGTCGATCCGTCGAACGAGAAGATCTCGCTCGGGCTCAAGCAGGTCGAGCCCGATCCGTGGCTCACGCTCGACGACCGCTTCCCGATCGGCTCGCGCGTGCAGGGCAAGGTGCGCAACCTCACGAACTTCGGCGCCTTCGTCGAGCTCGAGGAGGGCATCGACGGCCTGGTGCACGTGTCCGACATGTCGTGGACCAAGCGCGTCTCGCACCCGTCCGAGGTGGTCAAGAAGGGCGAGGGCGTCGAGGTCGTGGTGCTGGCGATCGACAAGGAGCACCGCCGGATCTCGCTCGGCCTCAAGCAGGTGCAGGACGATCCGTGGCCGACGCTGGCCGACAAGTTCCCCTCGGGCATGACGGTCACGGCCACCGTGAACCGCCTGTTCGACCGCGGCGCGATCGTGGACGTGGGTGGCGACATCGAGGGCTTCGTGCCCCTGTCGCAGCTCGGCGTCGACGACCTCAAGCGCCCGGGCGAGGCATTCGTGCCCGCCGAACCGCTCACCCTCAAGGTGACGCGCGTTGACGTGCCGAACCATCGCCTGGTGCTGTCGGTCAAGGCATGGCTGCAGGATCAGGACGACGTCACGCTCGCCGAGTGGACCGCGGCTCGCAATCGGGCCCGGGCCGAGGCAGCCGAAGCCGAGAAGGCCGAGGCCGCCCGGGCCGAGGCGCGGGGCGAGCGCAAGGCCCGCGAAGCCGAGGATGGCGTCGCCGAAGTCGAACCCGAAGTCGAAGTCGAAGACGAAGCGTAAGGAACACCGGAAGGGGAGCGGTCCGGGTGCCCACCCGGCCGCTCCTTTCTTCTCCCCGCTGGTCTCCGTCTGAACTCCAGGAGGGACCGTGCAGCGCTTCTATCTCGAGAGCTACGGCTGCCAGATGAACGTGTACGACACGCAGGGACTCGAGCGGCAGCTCGAGGACCATGGCTACACGCGTGTCGCCACTCCCGAGGACGCCGACGTCGTCCTGGTCAACACCTGCTCCGTCCGCGAGCATGCCGAGGAGCGCACGCTCAACCGGCTCGCGGTCCTCTCCCGGCTCAAGGCGAAGAATCCCGCGCTCAAGCTCGGCGTCTGCGGTTGCATGGCGCAGCGCATGGGCGCGGAGATCAAGCGGCGCGTCCCCCGCGTCGACCTGATCGTCGGCGCGCAGGCTCTGCCCGCCGTGCTCCCCGCGCTCAAGGCGCTCGAACGGGGGGAATCGACCGGGCCTGTCGTCGAGCCACTGAACCACTACCTGCCGCCACCGCGCCCCCGACTCGACGCGAAGAACCTCAAGGGCTTCGTCACCATCATCCGCGGCTGCAACAAGGCTTGCGCCTACTGCATCGTCCCCACCACGCGCGGGCCCGAGGTCAGCCGCCATCCCGACGACGTCGTGCTCGAGGTGCAGGAGCTGGTGCTGCGCGGGGCGAAGGAGATCACGCTCCTCGGGCAGAACGTGAATAGCTATCACGCCGCAGGCGTCGATTTTCCCGAGTTGTTGGCACGGTGCGGTGCGGTGGCAGGAAAGTGGCGCCTGCGCTTTACTACGAGCCACCCGCGGGACATGGCCCCTGACGTCGTGCGCCGGATCGCGCAAGCCCCGCGCCTGGCCCCGTGGCTGCACTTGCCGGTGCAGAGCGGCTCGCCGCGCCTGCTGCGCGCCATGAATCGCGACTACACGCTCGAGCAGTACCTCGTCGCCATCGACGCCGCGCGCGAGGCGATGCCGGACCTCGCCGTGACCACCGACCTCATCGTCGGCTTCCCCGGCGAGACCGAGGACGATTTCGCGCAGACGCTGGCCCTGGTCGAGCGCGTGCGTTACGACACGTCCTACGCCTTCAAGTACTCGCCGCGCTCGGGCACCGCCGCGGCGCGCCGCGAAGACGACGTGACCGGCGAGGAGAAGCAGCGCCGCCTGGCGCTCCTGCTCGCCGCCCAGCGCCGCCTCTCGCACCAGATCAACCAGGCATGGGTCGGCCGCACCGTCGAGGTGCTGGTCGAGGGCCGCGACGAGAGACACGGCAACGGCCTCACCCGCACGGGACAGAACAAGATGGTCCTCGTGCCGTGGCAGGACGGGCTCGCTCCCGGCCAGTTCGCCGAGGCCGTGGTCGAGCGGGCCGAGGGGCAGACGCTGCATGGCCGCCTCGTCGGCGCGGTTTGATCCGCGCATGATCCCGCGCCCCCGGTGCGCGCCTCGCCTCGCGCGGCGCGCGCCTCGCCCACTCGCTCGCCCGATCATCGCCCTCGCCGCAACGCTGGCGTTTGCTGTCGGCGTCGGCGCAGCCCACGCCCAGGGCCGTCGACCCGCGCCGACGCCCGCACCCGTCGGCCCCGTCGATCCGGTCCGCGCCGCGTGGGACGCCGCGGTCGCTCCCGGGCTCGCCGACACGACGCGCGCGCGGCTCGAGGCCTTCCTCGCGCGCTACCCGCGCCAGCCGCAGGCGCGCGACGCGCAGCACGAACTCGGCCTCCTCGCCTACGCGCGCGGGGACTACGCAGCGGCACGCGATGCGTTCCGCCGCGGCCGGCCCGCCAGCGGCGGCGACGAGGCGCGTTACTGGGAGGCATTATCGGCGTTCGCGCTCGGGCGCACCCGCGAGGCGCGCACCCTCGCCCTGCCCCTGGCGAAGGCGAAGCCGCGCCAGGCCGGACCGCGCCGCTGGGATGCCGCGTATCTCGTCGCCTTGTCGTGGGCCCAGGAGGGCAAGAAGTCCGAGGCGCTCGCCGCCTACCGCGAGCTCTTCGCGCTGCCGCCCGCGGGGGCCGAGGCCGCCGCGCTGTTCCAGGGTGTCGGGCTGGCCCGCGAGCTGGGCCGCAGCGAAGACGCTGCCGCATGGCGCACACGCCTGCTGGCCCGCGCCCCGGGCAGCCCCGAGGCGGCCAGCCTCCACGCCGACGAGGCACCGCGCCCGCCGGCCCGGGCCGACTCCGGCAGCGTCCGCGGGCGGTAGCACGGTGGCCGCCAAGACCTCGCCGCTCATGGAGCAGTTCGGGCGCATCAAGCGCGCCCATCCCGACACCCTGCTCCTGTTCCGCGTCGGCGACTTCTACGAGACGTTCTACGACGATGCGGTGCAGGCCGCCAGGCTGCTGGGCATCACGCTCACCTCGCGCAACAAGAACGATCCCGATCCCATTCCGCTGGCCGGCATCCCGTGGCACCAGCGCGACGTCTACGTCGCGCGGCTGCTGCGCCAGGGCCGCCGGGTGGCGATCTGCGAGCAGCTCGAGGACCCGGCGCTGGCGAAGGGGCTCCTCGAGCGCGGCGTGACCGAGATCCTCACGCCCGGCTCGGTCGTGGAAGACGCGTTCCTCGTCGCCGGCGAGAGCAACTACCTGGCGGCCGTCGCGCCGGACGCGACGGGCGTGCGTGCCGGGATCGCGCTCGTCGAGGCGTCGACCGGCGAGTTCCTCGTGGCCGAGATGCCGGTCGATGAAGCGGCCGCCGAGCTCGGGCGCTACCCGGTGTCGGAGTTCCTCGTGCCCGCCGGGCAGGCGCTCCCGCGCCCGCTCGAGGCGATCCTGTTTCTCGCCCGCACCGTCACCCGGTTGCCGGCAGCGAGGTATGACGGCGACGCGCCGCGCGATGGGTTCGCCGCGCATTTCGGCGACGCGGCCGCAGAGGCGCAACGCCTGTCGCCGCTCGCCGCCCGCGCGGGTGCCGTCGCGCTGTCGTACCTGGGCGAGGTGCAAGGCAGCGCGCTCACGCAGGTCCGCCGCCTCTCGCGCCTGTCGAGCCGCGAGCACCTCGGCCTCGACCCGGCGACGCGGCGTTCGCTCGAGTTGTTCGAGCCGGCGCCCGGCGGCGATCCCGCGCACACGCTGTGGGCCGTCATCAATCGCACCCGCACCCCGGCGGGGGCGCGGCGCCTGCGCGCCACGCTCGAGCGCCCGCTGGTCGACGCCACGGCGATCGAGGCGCGCCTCGATGCGGTCGCCACGCTGGTCGACGACGCCGGGCTGCGTGCGGCGTGCCGCGCCGCACTCGATCGCACCTATGACCTCGAGCGCCTGGCCGCGCGGATCGCGGCCGCCAAGGCGAACGCGCGCGACCTGGTCGCACTGGGCGAGACCTTGCTCGCCGTGCCCGCGCTGGCCGCGCGGCTGGCCGACCGCCCGGCGCTGGCGGCCGCCACCGCCGCGCTCGATCCGCACGCCGAGTTGGCGGCGCACCTGGCGCGGGCGCTGGTCGACGACCCTCCCGTCACGATCAAGGACGGCGGCATGATCCGCCCGGGATTCGATGCCGCACTCGACGAGCTGCGCGAACTCGCCGCCGGCGGCAAGCGCTGGCTCGCCGAGTTCGAGACGCGCGAGCGCGAGGCCACGGGCATCGGCTCGCTCAAGGTCGGCTACAACCGCGTGTTCGGCTACTTCATCGAGATCACGCGCGCGCAGGCGCCGCGTGCCCCGGTGCACTACGAGCGACGACAGACGCTGACCACCGCCGAGCGCTATGTCACGCCCGAGCTGCGCGCGAAGGAGTCGCAGGTGCTCGGCGCCGAGGAGCGCCTGCGCGAGGCCGAGGCCGCGATCTTTCTCGCGCTGCGCGAGCGCACGGCGCGCGACTTCGAGACGCTGCAGGGCACCGCGCGTGCGCTGGCCGAGATCGACGCGCTCGCCGGGCTCGCCGAGGTCGCTGCCACGGGCGGCTGGACGCGCCCGCATGTCCACGGCGGCGATCGCCTGCACCTGGTGGCCGCGCGGCACCCGGTGGTCGAGCGGCTCCTGCCGCCGGGACGCTTCGTTCCCAACGACGTCGACCTCGACCCGGCGCGGCGGCAGATCATCCTCCTGACCGGGCCGAACATGGCGGGCAAGTCGACCTACATGCGTCAGGTCGCGCTGATCGTCCTGCTCGCCCAGGCCGGCTCGTTCGTACCGGCAGCAGCGGCCGAGATCGGCGTCGTCGACCAGATCTTCACCCGCGTCGGCGCCGGCGATCATGTGGCCGGCGGGCAGTCGACGTTCATGCTCGAGATGCTCGAGACCGCGAACATCCTGCGCCGCGCGACCGCGCGCTCGCTCGTGGTGCTCGACGAGATCGGCCGTGGCACCTCGACCTACGACGGCATGTCGCTCGCGTGGGCCGTGACCGAGGAGCTGCATCGCGACGGGGGACCGCGACCGCGCACGCTGTTCGCCACGCACTACCACGAGCTGACGCGGCTGGCCGATCGCCTGCCCCGTCTGGTCAATCGCAGCGTGCGGGTGGTGGAGAACGGGGAGGACGTCGTGTTCCTGCACGAGGTGGTCGACGGCCCCGCCGACAAGAGCTACGGGATCCATGTCGCACGCCTGGCGGGCTTACCCGAACACGTGGTGGCGCGGGCGCGGACGATCCTGGCGCTCCTCGAGACCGAGCGAGTGGACCCCCTGGAGGCCGACACCGCGCCGGAGGCCGTCGGCGGGGCGTCCCGGGTGGCGGACGCCCGGCCACCGGTTCCCCGGGGTCGCGAGCCGCAACTGAGCCTCTTCGGCGCGGATCCCCGCGCGGGCGAGCTATGCAACCTCTTGGCCGATATCGATTTGGATCGGCTCGCTCCACGCGAGGCCCTGGCCCTGCTGTACGCGTGGCGGGAGCGGCTGGAGCGCCTGGAATAGATTCACGATTTGTTGCAGCAAATCTCATTCTGGATCTATCCTTCCTCTGCCTTGCCCGTGTCGTGCTCCCCGTGAGTCCATCGTCGGGAGCGGCGCACTCCCCCCGGGGCGAGTCCGATCTCCTGACGAGCCTTCGTCGTCCGGCCCTCACCGGGGAGTCCCCATGTTCGCCCAGCTCGCCTGGTCCCTTCTGCTTGTCGTCGCGGCCACGCCCGCACTCGCTGCCGCGCCGCCGGCCGTGGACGTCGTCCCGTTGCCCGTCGCGTTGCCCAAGCCGTTCGTCGTCCATGACTTCGGCCGGGACCTCGAACCCACCTGCACGATGAACTATCTGAATGAGTCCATCTCGGCCCTGTTCTATGCGCCGGTCGCCGCCAACGTCGAGCTTGCCGACGACCTCCACACGTCGATCGTGGGCAACCAGCTGCTGTGCGGGTTCGACCTCGGCTACTACAAGGCGGGCGCGGGGCTGGTCGACGCCACCGTGACTTTCTACGCCAACGCGCCGTTCGATCCGGGTCGCGGCCCCGTGCTGGCAGGGCCGTATGTCATCGAGGGGCTTCCGGCGGGACTCAACGCGTTCCACCTCGAAGTCGCCGGAGCGATGCTCCAGTCGGATCTCTGGATGGGCGTCGCGTTCAGCGACGGCTCGACCGGACTGCTGTGCTTCGGCCCGCCCAGCCTCGGCGACTCGCACGATGTGGTCTGGTTCGCTCCACCGGAATTCCCGTCGGGATTCGCCATCAACTTCAGCGGTAACCCGGCGGCGAACTTTTTCCTTGGCGTGTACACGAGCCCTGCCACGCCGGCGAACGTGGCCACCTGGGGCAGCCTGAAGGCGCACTACCGGTAGGACCGCCCGAACTCCACCGTTTCCCACCACCGCTCCCTGGTGTCGAAGAACCCGTGAGGAATGCCATGCGTGCCCGCGCCGGCTCCATCCGTTTCCTGCTCGCCGCCATCGCGCTTCTGCTCTGCGCCCGCATCCCGGACACCCTGGCCCAGGCCGTTCCGGCCTACCGGCCTGGCGAGGTCCTCGTCAAGTACCGTGCCTTCGCGACCCCGTCGGCGATCGCGGTGCTCACGGGCGAGTTGGGCACGGACCTGATCGAGCGCTTTCCCAAGCTCGGCATCGATCGCCTGCGCGTCACCGACGTCGGCGTCGAGGACGCCGTGGCGCGACTGCGCAGCGACCCCGCCGTGGAGTTCGCGGAACCGAACTACATCTACCGGGCATCGGTGATCCCGAACGACCCCGCATTCGAGCAGCTGTGGGGACTCCTGAACATGGGGCAGACGGGTGGCACGCCCGGGGCGGACATTCACGCTGCCCAGGCTTGGAACACGTTCACGGGATCCTCCGCCGTCCTGGTCGGCGTCATCGACACCGGGGTCGACTACACGCATCCCGACCTGGCCGCGAACACGTTCGTCAACCTGGGCGAGGTCCCCGGGAACGGCGTCGATGACGACATGAACGGTTTCGTCGATGACGTGCGTGGCTGGGACTTCGCGAGCAACGACAACGATCCCATGGACGATCACTACCATGGCACGCATGTGTCGGGGACGATCGGCGCCGTCGGGAACAACGGCATCGGGGTCGCGGGCGTGAGCTGGAGCGTGCGCATCCTGCCGATCAAGTTCCTCGACGCCGGCGGCTCCGGAAGCACGGACGCGGCGATTCGCAGTATCGAATACGCGACGCTCATGGGCGTGCGCATCATCAACGCGAGCTGGGGCGGGGGAGGCCATTCCGAGGCGCTGCGCCTCGCGATCGCGGCAGCCGGGGAGGCGGGCGTCCTGTTCGTCGCCGCGGCGGGCAACAACGCCAGCGACACGGACCTCTATCCGAACTACCCGTCGTCGTACGAGCTCGACAACATCATCGCCGTGGCCGCAACGGACGCCAACGACCAGCTCGCCTACTTCTCCAACTATGGCGTGGTCTCGGTTGACCTGGCGGCACCGGGCGTCAACACCTACAGCACCCTGCCCGGACTCGGCTACGGACTGCTCAGCGGCACCTCGATGGCGACGCCTCACGTCGTTGGCGTTGCGGCATTGATCCGCGGCCGCTTTCCCGCGGCGACCGTCGCCATGACCAAGGCGCTCCTGTTGAACCGCGCGGAGCCGAGGCCCGGGCTCGCGGGCCGGGTCCTCACCGGCGCCCGGCTCGACGCCCTGCACGCGATCGCCGATCCGGACACGACTCCGCCCGCGGCGGTGACCGACCTCGCCGCCGTCGACCCGGGTGGAAGTCACCTGACCCTGCGCTGGACGGCCAGCGGGGATGACGGCTCGAGCGGTACCGCGTTCTCATACGACCTGCGCTACTCGACGGCGCCGATCACGGAACAGAACTTCGCCGCCGCGACCCCGGCGACCGGCGAGCCGGCACCGGCTCCGGCCGGGTCCGCGCAACAGACGGTGGTGACGGGGCTCGGTTTCGACACGACCGTTCACTTCGCGCTCCGGGTGCTGGACGATTTCGGCAATGCCTCCGAGGTCGGCAACGACGCGAGCGCAACCACGCTCGGGCCACCGGACATCGCGATCACGCCGGACTCGCTCTCGGCCAGCCTGCTCACCGGGGCGACCACGCACCGGACGTTGACCGTCTCGAATGGTGGGGTGAGCGAACTCGGGTTCGCGATCCGCCTGGAAGGGGACACGGCGGGACTGACGGTCGACGTGATCCGCGGCCCGGCCGGGAGCAAGGACGCCGTACTCGCGCGCGGAGAAGTCGTGCCGCTCGACGCCCTGGCGGCGTCCGGACGGCGCGTTGCGCCCACCGTCCAGGTGGGGGGCAACGGCTTGCCGGATCGCTTCGGTGTCATTCGTCCCGGCTTCGTGTCCCAGGGGGATCCCCTCCTCGCCCCCGGCGAGGAGGTGTTCGGAAGCGCCCAGAACATCTTCGGCGGCGACCTGCGCACCCGGGGCAACATTTTCGCGTGCACCACGTCGCGCGTCCTGCGGGAGCATCGTTTCTATCTCGCTCCCTCCCTGGCGACTCCGCTCTGGTTCCTCGTCTACGAGGGGACCAGCGCGGCGGGCGAGTATTCGCTCGTGAGCGCGTCCAGCGTGACTCCGGCCGGAACGGCACAAGGCTGGTACAGCTCCGGGGACATCGACCTGCCGATGATCGAAGGCCGCTCCTACTTGATCGTCACGTCGTTCGCGCCGTACAGCAACTACTTCAACCAGCTCGACATCAGCCCGTATCCCATTCCCGCCTCCTTCGGATCGCTCATCGGGGGAGCGGGCTGGTTCTGGCCGCCGTCGGCCAGCTTCCCGCCGGACCCGACGCAGAACGTTCCCCCGGAGGCGCTGGGCGGTGGGGTCGCCTACTACCAGACGATCGTGACCGACGACCTGATGGCCTGGGTCGCGGCGGCGCCGGAGTCGGCGACCGTCGGCGCCGGATCCCAGCTCGCCATCGACGTGACGTTCGATGCTGCCGGCATGAATGACGGCGACTACGACGCCCGCCTCGTCTTCGCGAGCAACGACCCGGACGAGCCCGCCGTGCCGATCCCCGTCCACCTTCACGTCACCGGCGCGCCCGACATCTCGGTCGTTCCGGACTCGATCGACTTCGGGCCGTTGTTCCTCGGCGCCACGCGGGTCGACACCGTCGTGGTGAGCAATCCGGGCACGGCGCTGCTGGGCATCTCGTCGGTCTCGGCCACGCCCGGTGCATTCACCGTGGATCCGTCCGCCTTCGCCCTGGCCCCGGGTGCGCAGCGCAAGCTCGTGGTGAGCTTCGCGCCGACGGTGGCGGAAGCAACGCCCGGGACGCTCACGATCGCGAGCGACGATCCCGACCGGCCCGTGGCCACTGTGGCGCTGTCGGGCCTCGGGCTCGTGCCACCGGACATCGCCGTCCGGCCGGACTCGCTGAGCGCGGACCTGTTCACCGGAGAGCAGGCCACGCGCACGGTCACGATCGAGAACACGGGTGGCAGCGACCTGACGTTCGTCGCCTCGAGCGTCGGCGAAGTCCAGGCCTCCAGCATCCGCATCGGAACGACTCCGCCCGATCCTGGAGCGGGCACCGTGCCGTCCGCGCGGAGTGACCGGGCCCCCGAGGCCTACCGCTTCGTGGCCGCGCCCCACGAGGCGAAGACGGGTGCGGACGTGCTCCTGATCCAGGACTACCTGCCCTGGGGCTCGCCGGCGAACAACCAGATCCTCGCCGCGAACGGGATCGCCTACGACGCCATCCCCTCGAGCCAGCTCGCCTCGACCAACCTGTCCGGCTACCAGCTCGTCATCGTCGCCAGCGACCAGCCCTGGTTCACCTACCAGACCCTGGCCGCACGCGCTGCCCAGATCGAGAACTTCGTCCTCCAGGGCGGCAGCCTCG